>DASRRV010000047.1:0-4732 GCA_035695545.1 Candidatus Sulfotelmatobacter sp.
ACTCCGATTTGCGCAATCGATAGGGGATTATGGTTCAGAAAGAAATCGTACGATCTCGCGCATTAGCCGCTCTCCCTGATCGGTCGCGAACAGGAACTGCGCGTGTGCGGAGCCATCGAGGATGACCAACTCTTTCGGACCTGTGGCCTCCTCGTAATTCCCACGAATCTTCGGCAGCCGTAGCCCATCATCATTTGCGTCGTCACGGGCCACGATGAACAGCTTGCGGCCCTTCATCTTTTGAGGCGACCTGTCCGTCCAAGCTGCGAGCAAGACCAGTCGGTCGATTTCTCCTGGCTCCGCGTCGATCGACGCATCGGCGGCCGCCTCGCCTCCAAAACTTGCCCCGATAACCGATACGATCTTCGCACCAGTCTTGCGCAGGTAGCGTACTGCAGCCAGCACATCGTACTCGGCTCCGTCTTCGCCGGACTTAGATTCCGGTCCGCGCGACTGGCCGCGCCCTCGAAAGTCGATAGCCAGCACGCGGAACCCGGCCTTCACCAAGGTCTGCGCTTGTTTTGCCCAACTCTCTTTGTTGAAACGGCCTCCATGCGCCAGCACGACGCCACGTTCCCCTTTTCCGTACATATCGGCGTAGACGATGCCTCCGTCCTGGGTCGGAAAGGATGCTTGTTGCTGCGCGGCGACGGACCACGCCAAGACGAGAGTTGCCAAGAGGGCTTTGAAGATGTACATCGGCGGATTGTAAGCCCATGGGGTGAGAAACAAGGTGGTGATAATCTCGGTTCTCAACAGGAGATGGACTTGAGACGTAGTTTGGCATACATTTCGTCCACCCCGGGAATGCCAAATCTAAAAAGGAGAAGCGCGTGAAATACAAAATCCTGTGCGGGTGTGCCGTTCTTGCATTTGCTCTTACATCCACTCCCGCTCAAACGAAACAGTCCCTCTCCGGCAAGTGCAGCAAGCCCGACGTCGAGCAAAGTATTCCTGCCGGTGACGCGGAAGGCCATACCTTTTCCATCGCGCAACTGAAATGCACAGCTAAAGGAAACGTGAACGGCGCGGAGGGGAAGGACGGCGTGGCAGCGGAGCACCGCGACGGTACGGCCAAGCACTCCAAGAGCTGGGGACTTTACGTGGAAACGTTTGAAGGCGGAGACAAGGTTTTTTACGACTATGAAACCACTCTCACCGCGAACAGTGACGGGACGATGTCGGGGTCGAACAAATATCAAATCACGGGCGGCACCGGCAAAATGAAGGGCATCAATGGCTCGGGCACCTGCAAGTTAACCGGCACAGCCGATGCTGGCAGTGAGTATTCCTGCACGGGTGAATACACAATCGCCGCGGCCGCTCCAGCGAAGAAGTAGAACAAGTAGAACAAGAGACAACCGGGAAGGGCAACCTGCGGGATTGCCCTTTTCATTTTTACGGTCACCACGACAAGTAAGGCACGCAGACAGCGCTGAAATCCTTCAGCGAACATGCTGCGTTCGCTTCACGATAAGTCAATTCACGTCGGTTGGCAACGCCTTGAATTCCAAACTAGCTGTAGACTTTTCTAGCGCATCACTCTTCGCGCCCGCATGGCCAGCGGGCGCACTCCTGACGCGAAAGGTAGGTGTCTTCGGCTTGTTGCTTTCCGCGCTGCTCCTCTTAGCCTTACAATCTTAAATTTCAAATTTGAAATTCTCCTCGGGAAGAGCCCGCATCCATCCCTTTGTGGTTAACGGCTTCCTGTCTTGAGGCGCGACGGTCGTATCGCCGACCTTCTTGACACATAAAGAAGGCGCGAACCAAACGATTCGCGCCTTCCCTCATTCAACTATCCACTTCTAGCACCCCTCGCAGGAGGCACAACAGTCGGCAGAATCGCAACATGCTGCGTTTGCTGCTTTCACCGCTCCCGCAAACCCGAGCGCGATTACTGCCATCAACACAACTGCCCTGATCTTCTTCATGGATTTTCTCCTTGGAAAAACCAAATGTGGTTTTTGTCGGCCGTTGGCAGTGCCATCGGCGGTCCACCAGGGCAAACGTCGGGGAGTGATTTCTAAATGCCAAGCAGATGTGTTTCGAGGAGTGTGTCTCTGCCGCTGTGCCAGGGCGGCGGAACAAATTCCACCGAATGAAAAAATCGAATGGGCGCCAAACGAAAGTCGGGTGCCAGAACGAAATTGCCCGCCGGAGCAATTTGCAGCCTTACTGTGTCTGGTTTCGAAGCGACAGTTACTTCCACCGGACAGCACGACATCCCGCCGCCCGGAACGTTCTTCGGGTCATTTGGTTTCGCGGGACCCGGTTTCACCGGAGCGTTGCCACCGGAATGGTGAGGGCAATTTTCCATGCCTGCCATCACGCCCGGCTCGCTCTGTGTGGGTGAATTCTCGCGGATCGAAACTGCGTTGATCGACTCCGAATTCGCGAGGATTGGAATCGTGCAGCCTACGAGACACGCTAAGGCGGCCAGCCAAAGAGAAAGTCCAGCAGCCACCGCTGTCCTGAATGCGTGAAACGAGAAACGCATCCACACAGCCTATACCCGTCGATTCCTCAAAACAGATTTTATTGGGCGGGTGGCCCACCTTTTCAATTTCGACCTGGCCTCAGATTCTTCGGGTGGCCACTCTTCGCGCCCATGCAGCCAAACTTCTCAGTAGCGATAAACCAGGGCGTTACGGGTGATCCCTGGCGACATCCTAGCAACACCGTGTGAAAAGTAGCACGCATAATGATCGATAGCTGCGTTTGAGGTTTTTCGACTCCGACAGCTTAGCCAAAGCATCCCACCATTCGCAAAGAGCGCGAAGGATTGATTGGATAAGAGCGAAGGCTCCGTTCGCAGACCGGGTAAGCTTTGGGTTGAGGACCGAAGCCACCGGAAAGGAAGGAGCCTTCGATGATCATTATAGGCTGCGATTTCCATCCCAGTTGGCAGCAAGTGGCTTGGGTGGATACGGAGACGGGAGAAACGGAAGAAAGGAAGCTGGTGCATGCGTGGGGAGAAGCGCAGAAGTTTTATCAGCAACTTTCCTCGCCGGCCTTAATCGGTATGGAGTCCACGGGGAACTGTCAGTGGTTTGTAGAGATGGCTGCGGCGGCGGGACACGATGTGTGGATCGGAGATGCGGCGCAGATTCGAGCCAGCGACGTGCGACAGCAGAAGCATGACAAGCGCGACGCGGCGCTTCTGTTGCAGCTATTGCTGGAAGGACGGTTTCCGCGAATCTGGACGCCTTCGAGTGAACAGAAAGATCTGCGGCAACTGCTGATTCATCGCCACAAGCTGGTGGGACTGCGGTCGCGGGTGAAGAACGAACTCCAGCACCTGGCGCTGAATCAGGGCGTGCAGAAGAAACGGAAGTTGTGGAGTGAAGCGGGACAAAAAGTGTTGCGGGAGATTCCGTTGCAGCCATGGGCGGACCGGCGGCGAGAAGACCTGTTGAAGTTGCTGGCCATGCTGGACGAACAGGTGGCGCTGCTGGATGAAGCCGTGAAGAAAGCAGCGGGGGAGAATGAGAAGGCACGATTGCTGATGACGCAGCCGGGTGTGGGGCCGGTCACTTCGCTGGCGTTCGTGCTGACGATGGGGGATGTGACTCGCTTTCCGCGCGGAAAGCAGGTGGCCAGTTATCTCGGGCTGATTCCGCGCGAGTACAGTTCAGGCGGACATCAGCGGCTCGGTTCGATCATCAAGCAGGGGAACCGGTTTATGAGGATGCTGCTGGTGGAAGCGGCGCAGGTGGCGGTGCGTTGCGATCCGCAATTTCGGAATGAGTATTTGCATCGCTGCCACACGAAGCCGAAGGGAGTGGCGAAAGTGGCAGCGGCGCGGAAGTTAGCAATTCGACTCTACTGGATGCTGCGCACACAAAAGCGGTATCCGGAGATCGTTCGTATCGAGAGCAGCTCGCGGGTGCCCCTGGTCGGCTAACGCCAGACCGAAGGATTGATTGGGCGCTCTCGTCCCGAGAAAGATTCGGGATTCGGATAGAAGAATCATGGTCGCAGTTAGGCCGTATCGATGGTTGGTGGAACGATTCCACCGAGAACTGATTCACCGTGAACGATCCAGGGCTTCGGTCCTCAACCTCTCTGGATACGAAGCGGTGCTCGAAGCACTGATGCGGAAAACTGCGCCTTGACAACGCCTTCGCTCTTATCGAGGGGCACCCTGAAAATCCAGAATGTTCCGTCTGGTGAAATTCGAGGGGTGGGCCACCCGCCTTCAACTTCCCGGTAATTTGACCGAGGTATAATTCGGCTGGTGGATGTCGTCAACGCGGCAACCACGGGGACGAAGTAGCGAAGGGTGGCACACCCGCCCTTGAGATGTCTATCGAGAACGGAGCGGAACAATGGGGTTCGAAACGAAGTTTACAAGACGTCAGTTGTTGGCCGGTGCGGTGGCGACGATGGCTGCTCCGCCTTGTGCGTTCTGTGCGCAACCGCTCGACGAGTCGATCGTTCCTTTTCAATACCACGCTTCCGAGGCGGCCATTCAGGACCTGAAACGCCGCCTCAATCAGCCGCGGTGGCCCGAGCGGGAGACCGGTTCGGGCTGGGATCAAGGCGTTCCGCTCGCCGCCTTGCGTGCGCTCGTCGAATACTGGCGCAGCAACTATGACTGGCGCCGTTGCGAATCGGAACTGGCGCGCTGGCCGCAATTCAAAACACGGATTGATGGACTCGACATTCATTTCATCCACGTCAAATCACGTCATCCAAACGCGCTTCCCATTATCCTGACGCACGGATGGCC
>DASRRV010000048.1:0-4957 GCA_035695545.1 Candidatus Sulfotelmatobacter sp.
AGCCCCGAATGGGGCGAAAGAAAGGCAAGAAACAAAGCCGGAGCCACGGCCGAAACTCAGCGACGCCATCAGCGCCTAGAGAATGTACCGCGACAAATCCTGATCCTTCACAATATCCGTCAGCATCTTGCGCACGTAATCCGCATCCACCGTAACCTGCTGACCTTTTTTCTCCGGCGCGTCAAAACTCAACTCGTCAAGCACTCGCTCCATGATCGTATGCAGGCGCCGCGCTCCAATATTCTCCGTGCTCTCGTTCACGCGAAACGCAAAGTGAGCAATCTCATCCAGCGCTTCCGGCGTGAACTCCAGCTTCACGCCTTCGGTTTCGAGCAGGGCAGTGTACTGCTTCACCAAAGAAGATTTCGGCTCCGTCAAAATGCGCACGAAATCCTCCATCGTCAATGACTGCAACTCCACCCGAATCGGAAAGCGCCCCTGCAACTCCGGAATCAGGTCGCTCGGCTTCGACACGTGAAACGCACCCGCCGCAATAAACAGAATGTGGTCGGTCCGCACCATGCCGTAGCGCGTATTGACAGTCGTACCCTCAACGATCGGCAGAATGTCGCGCTGCACGCCTTCGCGTGAAACGTCCGGCCCATGCCCGCCTTCACGCCCCGCAATCTTGTCGATCTCATCCAGGAACACGATCCCCGAATTCTCCACCCGGTCGATCGCCATCCGCGTCACCTGATCCATATCGATCAGCCGCTGCTCTTCTTCCTGAATCAGATACTCGAAGGCCTCATTCACCTTCATCTTCCGCTTCTTCGTGCGCTGCCCGAAGATGTTCGGCAACATATCCTTGATGTTGACGTCCATCTCCTCTACGCCCTGGTTCGTCAGAATCTCAAACGAAGGGAAGTTGCGCTCGCGCACATCGATTTCCACCGTGCGATCATCGAGCTTGCCTTCGCGCAGCTGCTGCCGCAGTTTCTCCCGCGTGCGGCTCGACGACTCCGTCGGAGCCGTGCTCCCGTCGATGACCACGCCGCCCTGGGTCGAAGCCGCGTCCGGCCGCGGCGGTGGCGGCGTAGGCGGCAACAGGATATCGAGCAACCGCTCTTCCGCATTCAATTCAGCCTTGTCGGCGACATCCTCCAGCTTTTCCTCGCGCACATTGTCAATCGCGATCTCCACCAGATCGCGCACCATCGACTCCACATCGCGCCCAACGTATCCGACCTCGGTAAACTTCGAAGCCTCCACTTTCAGGAAAGGAGAATTCGCCAGCTTCGCCAACCGCCGAGCAATCTCCGTCTTCCCCACGCCCGTGGGACCAATCATGATGATGTTCTTGGGAATGATCTCTTCGGCGAGCTCAGGAGTGAGCTTCTGCCGTCGCATGCGGTTGCGCAGTGCAATGGCCACCGCCCGCTTGGCGTCCTTCTGGCCAATCACATGTTTGTCGAGTTCAACCACGATCTCGCGCGGAGTCAGTTCATCCAGCGCAAGCTGTTCTTCTTCAGCGGAGGAAGGTAGATAAATGGCCATAGAAAAAATCCGGCTCCAGGCGTCGGGCTTCAGCGAAACCTGGAAGTCGAAACCGCGCCCTACGGCAGCCGATAGCCGGACGCCGAAAGCCCGCCCTTAAAGTTCTTCAATCGTGACCCGATCATTGGTATAGATGCACATCTTGCCCGCAATCTTCATTGCTTCTTCGGCGATCTGCCGGGCCGAGAGTTCCGTATGCTCCGCCAGCGCCTGCGCCGCAGCCTGCGCGTAAGGTCCACCGCTGCCAATCGCTGCCACGGCTCCGTCCGGCTCGATCACGTCGCCCTGCCCGCTGAGGAGATATGTCTGTTCCTTGTCGGAAACCAGCAGCAACGCTTCCAGATGACGCAGGAATTTGTCAGTCCGCCAGTCCCGCGCCAGTTCGACCGCCGCCCGCCCCAGATTGCCGTGATACTGCTCCAGCTTGGCCTCAAACCGGCTGAACAAGGTAAACGCGTCCGCTGTGGACCCGGCAAATCCCGCCACAATCTTGTCGTTATAAAGTCGCCGGATCTTCTTAGCCGAGTGCTTGATCACCGACTCTCCAAGCGTGACCTGTCCGTCGCCCGCCAGGACGACACTCCCGCCTCGCCGCACCGACAAAACCGTCGTCGATCGAATCAGTCTCTTCGTAGTCATGAGCGCAATTTTTGATTATAACAGCGCCGGCTCAGCGCGCCTCCGACGCACCGCCAACTGGAGCTAACACTCTCATTTTCCGGCATTTATAGAGTGCTTCGGTAACCAGCCAGCAGATTACCGCTGTGACATTTACCCGCCTCGCCCCTCCCCGTACTTTCTAATCATGCGCCAGTCTGCCGCGGTACTGTGTCCTGATAATTCGTCCCTTCACACCCTGAAGGCCTGCCTCGGGGAACTCGGAATCGACCTGATCGCCTGCGCCTCGCGGCAGAAAGCCCTGGAGTTGGTCACGAGCGGCCGCTGCTCCACGCTGATCGTGGACTTCGATCTGCCTGGCGCCGAAGAGGTCGTCAGCATGGCGGCTCTCCTGCCGCCCTCGCAAAAGCCCGTGCTGCTTGCCGTCGCTAGCCGCGCGTGGCCCGGAACCGGCCAGGCTTTCCAGTCGGGCGCCAGCCGCATCCTCTACCGGCCTCTCAACAAAGAGCAGGTAAGAGACGCTTTGAAGGGGAAGGCCAAGTCTGCCACCCAAACCCGGCGCAAGTCCACCCGCTACGAGATGAAGACGGTGGTCTACCTCGATGTCGACGGCGGCACTCTTTCCGGGATCAGTATCGACATCGGCGAGCACGGCCTGGCGGTGCAGGCCACCGAACCGGTGCCCATGGTTTCCAATCTGGCGTTCCATTGCGTGCTGCCGGGCACCGACATCACGCTCGACGGCCACGCCGACGTCATCTGGGCCAGCGATCAGGGACGCGCCGGACTGTTCTTTTCCAAACTCCATCCCGCCGCCCGCAAGCACCTTAAGCGATGGCTGAGCAAGCGCAAGGCTCACCTTAAAGAAAGCCACAAACGAGAGCACGACGTGTGCGACCTGCTACCACCCGCAGACGCCCACGTCTCCTTCGCCGCCTCCGAGTAACTGTAACCGCAGATGTTGCGTAGCCAGGAAAGTTTGTGCAGCTCCGGACGCATTCGTCCGGGGTTGCGCGCAAGCGCGCAATGCAGACCTTTACCGCTGCCACGGTTCACCCGCGAACCTGCCGAACAAATACTGCGAACCCCGGCCTTCCAGTTAAGCTAGTGCCTCACCTGCCGCGAGAGGTCCATCTTGGCAACCGTCTTTTCGCACGCCGTCGCCGCGCTCAGCCTTGGCACCTCTTTGTACCGGCCAGGTATACCGAAGCGCGTTTGGGTGGCTGGCGCAGTGTGTTCCGTGATTCCTGACCTTGATGTCATCGGATTTCACTTCGGCATGCACTACGGCGACTTCTGGGGACATCGCGGATTCACCCACTCTCTTCTCTTCGCCGCTCTCCTCGCGGCGGCCGTCGTGATCGTCGGGTTTCGACGCGGCGCCGGTCCGTTGGGCCGATTTCCTGTGCTGGCGTATCTGTTCTTGGCGACCGCCAGCCACGGCGTTCTCGACGCCATGACCAATGGCGGCCTTGGGGTGGCATTCTTCTCGCCGTTCGACAATACCCGTTACTTCTTGCCCTGGAGACCCATTCTCGTCTCACCGATCGGTGCCGGACGCTTCTTCAGCCCGCGCGGCTATGCTGTCCTCCAAAATGAACTCCTTTGGATTTGGCTTCCTGCCGGGCTGTTCGCGGTATTGGCGCTGATATCCCGCAAGCGAATGGCCGACGCGGTTGAGAGACGTAACTAAGAAATGATCGTCGCAACGCTCGTTTCGCGTCGCTCCCGCGCCCGCTTTGTCTTAAAATCAACCTGACACATTCTCGCCGTGAAGAGGTAATACACTGTCTACACTTCCCCAAACCGGCCTCGCTTTCAACGGACACTCCATGGCCGGCCCGCTGCAACGCGTGCTGGTCTGCTCGCCTCGCATTGTCGGATGGAACCAACCCGAGCGCGCCGCTCGCTGGGCCGATCTCGGATTCCACCACTCCCCCGACTTCGCCCTAGCCCAATCGCAGCATGAAGCCCTGTGCCGTGAACTGGAAACTGCAGGCGCAGACGTGATCGAACTCGCTCCCGCGCTTGATCTCTCGCTCGACGCCGTCTACACCCACGACGCTTCCCTCGCCACCGACTTCGGCCTGATCGTGATGCGCCCCGGCAAACCAAACCGCCTTACTGAAGGCGCGAACCACGGCGCATTCTGCACGCGTCTCGGCATTCCGACGCTGGCCAAGATCATCGCTCCCGGCACCACCGAAGCCGGAGACATCCTCTGGCTCGACTCCAAGACTCTGCTCATCGGCCACGGCTATCGCACCAACGCCGCTGGCATCGCCCAGATTCGAGTCTTGCTGGCACCCAAGGGAATCGAAGTTCTTTCCGCGCCGCTCCCTTACGGCCCCGGACCGTCCGCCTGCCTGCACCTGATGTCGCTCATTAGCGTGCTCGATGCACAGACTGCGCTGGTCGACCTCCCGTGGCTGGCGGTTGAGACGGTAGAACTCCTCCAGTCACGCGGCTTCAAGCTCATTGAGATCGATTATTCCGAGCGCGACACCCTAGCCTGCAACGTGCTCGCATTGGGCGGCAAGCGCCTGCTCGCCATCGAAGAAAATCGCAGCACCAACAGCCGCCTCCGCCATGCCGGATTCGACGTCCGCACCTTCCCCGGCAGCGAACTCTGCATCAACGGCAGCGGCGGCCCCACCTGCCTGACCCGCCCCCTTTTGCGAAGTTAAGAAAAAAGCGAGAAGATCGGCATAGGGGGACGGGTCGCCCCGCCTCCGCCGAGTCGGCCCGGGGAATTTCGCCCCGAGCCGCTCACAGAGCCGGACGTGAATCTCTCGATTCATCCGGCTCGTGCCACCCCTGAAAGGCTGCCGCCTTGCGGCAA
>DASRRV010000049.1:0-56529 GCA_035695545.1 Candidatus Sulfotelmatobacter sp.
CGGGATAAACCGGCATGAAGCAGAGGAGGAAGAAGCCTTACAAGAAAGGAGTAGCGATCCACGTGGCCTCGAGTCTTGCGCTGCTACCGTGAGGGACCCAGCGCAGCGTAGATAGAGGATAGGCGGGGTGGGTATGGAGTGAGCCGCGAAAACATACAACCCGGACGCCGACGCGGTAAAAATGCGCGGAAGGCAACCTGGGTGGGAGCGATAACGCGAGTTCCTGCACAGTGCGGCGTGGTCGAAGACCCCAGGGCACGCCTAGAAACTTCAGGCACGAGAACCGGGAGACCTCGGAGGTGCCTGTGGCCGAAGTCAGCCGCAGGACGGCGGGTGAAGGCAAGCGCCACACCGAAAGGGCCGGGCTCGGCTAGGCCGCGCCTAAACCGTCGCGCCACCCCTCGACTTCACCTCAAAACCCTGGCCGACGAGTAGCCCACCAGATCAGACCGATAAATAAGATTTGCATCGGTGTGCGCAGCCAGAGCGGGGTCACGGGCTTTCCGTTTAACCTCACTCCCTTCAGCGCAGCGTTCACGTTGGCGGTGAACATTTTAAGAAACAGCAAGATGAGGCAGATCCGGCTAGCGGGAGTTTACTGCGAGCCCTCGTGTTGAAGTCCAAGAAGCGCCGCTAAGCTTTTTCCGGCACAGTAGTTCTGCAAGTTCCTCCTGCCCATCCCATGTATTACCCTGTATTAAGTAGATTCCTGCGCGTATGTACGCATTTGTTGCTTGACAATGGACAGAGTTCGTTATATTGTATTACCCTGTATGGCAAGCCTCGTCGCCAAGAAAAAAGGCAACAAACTCTACTACTACGTCGTCGAAAGTGCCCGCGTCGACGGCAAGCCCCGCATCGTTCATCAGGCTTATCTCGGTACCGCCGAGAAACTCGCCGAGATGGTCCGCGATCGCACCGCCCCCGTCCCCTTGGCCGCCACCACCCGCGAGTTTGGTTTGCCCGCCGCCCTCTGGGTCGCCGCGCAGCAAACCGGCGTCTGGGACTTGCTGCAAGCGCTCTGGTCCACGCCACGTTCCGGACCCTCGCCCGCTCACTACCTCTTGCTGGCGGCCATCCACCGCATCTGCCAGCCCGGCCCCAAAACCGAAGTTCCCGATTGGTATCGCTCCTCCATCCTGTCGACGCTCTGGGAGTTTCCTCCCGAACGCTTTACTTCGCAAGCTTTCTGGGATGCCTTTGAACAAATCTTGCCGGAAGGAGACGAGGCGCTCTCCCCGGCCGACGATCCCTTGGAGCAAGCTCAGGTGCGTTTGCTGGGACTGTGGAAAGAGAAACAACAGGTGAGTCGTCGTCTGCTGGCCTACGACACCACCAACTTCTATACCTACATCGCCAGTAGCAACGGCCGGAATCAACTGGCGCAGCGGGGACACAACAAGCAGGGCCGCCATAACCTGCGGCAAGTCGGTCTGAGCTACGTGCTCGATGGCGAGCATGGTTTGAGCCTCTGGCATCACGTGTATCCCGGAAACGTAGCCGACGTGGAAGAGTTTTCCACGGTGTTGACGCGCATCACGCGCATGCTGGATCAAAATCAGATCGGGCGCGAGACGGTAACGCTGGTGTTGGATAAAGGTTCGGCGGCGCTGGCCAACACGGTGGCCTTGGAGGAAGCGGGTGTGGGCTGGATCTCGGCCTTACCCTGGAATCAAGCGCCGGCGGAGTTGCGCAGTCGAGCCACGGAAGAACTACCCGCCTGCAGCAGTGCCCAACCCGGAGTGCGCGCGGTCGCCGAAAAGACTCTGGTCCATGGACGCGAGTATCTGTGCGTGGTGAAATACTCGGCTTCCTTTGCCGGCGAGCAACTGCACAGTCTGACCACCAGCCTCAGCCGAATATTGCAGTCGCTGCGCCGTTTGACCATGGAACTGAAGAAACCGAAAGCGCGCTGGAAGCAGGAGCAGATTGAGCGCAAGATACGACGCTGGTTGTCGGCTCCGTTCTTGGCCGAGCTCGTTCGCTATCAACTGCAAGAGCAGGACGGTGGCTGGCAGTTGCAGTTTGACTTCGACTCCGCGGCTCTTCCGCAGCTACTCAATCAGCGTCTGGGGCGCACTGTGCTACTGACCAACCGCATGGACTGGAGCGCGGAACAAGTCGTGGCTGGCTACGGCGGTCAACAATGCATCGAGCGCGTATTCCGCGGCTTGAAACATGGCGAGTGGTTGGGCTGGGATCCCATGTATCACTGGACCGACCGCAAGATTCGCATCCACGCCTTCTACTGCATGTTGGGCATCTCACTGTTGCAATATGTGCACCAGCAGGCCAAAACCGCCTGGGCGGATCTGTCGGTCGAGCAACTGCTCGAGGAACTGGAGCAGATCCAACAGTTCGTGCTGCTCTATCCGCCCCAGGGCGAGAAGGGACCGCCCCGCACTGCCTATGTGCTCTCGCAGCAGTCTCTCGCTCAACAAGCCTTGGTCAAGACTCTGGGCCTTGCTGCGATGGCTTCGTAGTACCCAACGTGGGTAAGACGACGCAATGCTGCTAACTCCCTCACAAATATCTGCTTACAATCTCGTTTACTCAACTCGCAGTAAACTCCCGCTAGAGCGCGGAATCTCGGGATCAGCAGACCGGTCGCGCCAAGAAATTCAGCAACTCCGGTGATGTAAACGATGCTCATCGGCTCCGGGAAAAACGATGGGATCATCTGCACGATATCGCGTCGCATCTTGTTGAAATGCGCTCCACCGGTGAAAACGAACATGACAGCAAGCGCATATCGGACCGAATCGTGCCACGTGACTAGGGCTGTGACACCAAGCGCGCCGATACCTCTCAGGATCAGCCAAGAGCCGAACAGAACGATCAGCACTATCATTGACTAGAATTCCTCATGCAACGACTCCGCAGCCAAACCGTACGACTTCTCGCGTCAACTGTTCAGAACAGGCCACAGCACTAATCGAGCCGGGGACGCGCTCCTCCGGGCGCCCTTATTCGTACCTTAGCGCTTCAATCGGATTGAGCCGCGACGCCTTCAGGGCAGGGAAGAATCCCGACACGATGCCCACCATCGAGAGAATGATGAACGATATGACCATCACGCTCATCGACGCGTGCAGGAAGATCGCGCCTTCGTGGTCGGCGGTCTTGTAGAACTCGTCGTACAACGGCATGGGCGGAATTGCCCAGGTCAGTAACTCAGCGAACGCCATTCCGATCAGCCCGCCGACAAACGTCAGAACGAGAGCCTCAAGCAGGAACTGCACCAGAATGTGCCGGGGTCGCGCGCCAATCGCCTTCCGCAGCCCGATCTCCCGCGTGCGCTCCGTGACCGAAACCAGCATGATGTTCATTACGCCAATGCCGCCCACAGCGAGAGTGCAGACGCCGATAATTCCCAGCACGGCCTGCAGCCCGTAGGAGAAGGCATTGATCATGGCCCGGTCTTCGATGGTGTCCCACTCGGGCGTGGCCTTGTCGTCTTTGGGATCGAAGTGGTGACGCCGCGCAATCACCTCGCGCACCGCCATTAGAGCCTTCTTGTTGAGCTCCGGAGCTGTGGGCTGGATGATGATCTCGTCGGGATCTCGAATGTTCTTCAGATCGCGCATCAGCGCGAACGGAATGAATCCGTTCTCGTTGTCTGGACCCTGGTACATCGAGTCCTGGATTTTGTTGCGCAGGGTGCCGATCACTTCGAAGTCGAGGCCGCCAATCTCAACGTGCTGCCCTACGCCGGGAGCTCCCTGAAAGACTTTCTTCGCCGCGCTGTATCCAAGAATGACAACGCGGTGGTGGTCGGCAAAATCATTTTCGTTGAAGTAGCGGCCGTCTGCCAGTTCCAGTTTGCGCATCTGGCCGTAGGGCATGTCCACGCCGCGCACTTGGAGCGACACCACGCGCGTGCCGATCTTGAACCCGAGGTCACGGTCGATCTCCCCGCTCACCGCGCGGACGATGGGCACTTCATCGCGGATCGCCTCCACGTCCTCGAGTTCGTAGGCCACCTTCTTGCCGGCGCGCTGTCCGCCGGCCTGCATGCTGGTCTGACCGGGCCAAATGACGATGACGTTGTTGCCCATGTTCAGAAAGGCGTGCAGCACACACCCACCAAGCCCCTGCCCATAGGCCAGCAGCAGCACCACCGACGTCAGGCCCCACACGACGCCTAGCATCGTCAGACCGGAGCGCAGTCGATCGCGCATCAGCGCCTGCCAGCCTTGCGCGATGAGCTCTCTTAAGAACATGTTTCAAAAATCTCAAGGTTTCAAAGTTTCAAGGTTTCAAAGTGCTTGGAGTCCCAAGGTGCCAAAGTCGAGAGTTTCTGAGGTTCTAACTTTGAAACTCTGAAACTTTGAAACCTTGAAACTTTGCCTTCTACTGAATATGCACGTCGCCCGATCCTGTCCGTACCGACAGCAGAGGTCCTCCGCCACGAACCTTGCCGCGAATCGTCTTCCGCGCTTCCTGAATGCGCCCCTGCACGGTCATCTCGATCGGAGAATCCACATCCACCGTGCCTGAGCTGGTGGAGATGTCGGCGTCAAACGCGGCGTTCGATGGCAGGCGCACGTGAACGTTGCCCGAGCCTGTGCGAATCTCCCAATTGCCGCTCTGTGTTCCTTCGGCAGTAATGTCGCCGCTGCCGGCTTCACCATGGAATGCGCCTTGGATGCCGCGCACGTTAATGTTTCCGGAGCCGGTGTGCAGGTCGAGCTGACCCGATCCTGTCTCCTCGATCTCGACATCGCCGCTGCCCGTGCCGCCCCTTACTGGCCCGGCGATCTCATGGGCGCGCACGTCGCCCGATCCAGTCTGCAGGCGAACTTCGCCCGTCAGGCTCTTGAGCTTTACATCTCCCGATCCCGTCTGTATGTCGACATTGCCGCGCGTGCCTTCAATGATCTGATCGCCCGAACCGCTGCGCGTGCGGACTGTAGTGTCGGGGGGCACGGTGATCTCATAGTCCACCGCGATGTCGCGCATGTTCAGATAGTCGATGTGAATGCCGTTGCCTTCCTGACGGATCGGAGGATGCTGCTGGATCTCGTTGACGTCGGATTGCCGGCTGCCCCTCAGCCAGCGGTCGCCCACAAAGATTTTGCCGTGAATTATGACGGAGCTCGACGAGCCCGTCCGCACGGTGACGTCGCCGGAATGCGTGAGCACTTCCAGGTCTACGGGCCCGGTTACGGCGAGCGTGCGATCGAACGTTCCCTGCGGGGTTGAAGCGAAGACAACCGTGGTTGCGAAAAGAACGACCAGCGCGATCGCAAAGACAGACCGGCCGGACACGAGAGCTGAGCGGAGAGTGTGATCTCTATTCATAGCGTAGTGACTCCACAGGTGTCATATCCGCGGCGCGCTGGGCTGGATACATGCCCGCCGTCACGGTGATCAACGAAAGTGTCACGATCGAAGCAATAATTGAAATCCACGAAACGATCGGGTGCGGGACGAAGTCGGGCAACGGCAATGATTCCAACGCGGCGCATATCCCCATTCCGACGCTCAGACCCAGCACGCCGCTAGTGATGGTTAACATGGCGGACTCGGCGAAAAACTGGCGCAGGATATCACGCTTGGTCGCTCCCATGGCCTTGCGGGTGCCGATCTCGCGCGTACGTTCCGTCACCGAAACCAGCATGATATTCATTACGCCAATCCCGCCGAGGCACAGCGTGACAATTGCCACGCATCCGAAAAAGATGGTGACGACGCCGAAGATCTTATCCAGCAGCTTGGCCCCTTCCATCGTGTCCCAGATGAAGAGAGCGTCCTTGTCGGCGGCGTCGAAGTGATGCACGCGCGCCAGCGTACGCCGCACCTGTAATACCGCGGCCTCATGTTCTTCGGGATCGCCCACTTCGAAGACGATGTCGTCCAAATACCCGCGCGTGATGCCGGCTCCGGGCTTGGTCGGCGGGGGGAAATCGCGTGAGACGGCCGAGTACGGAGCGAACAAGTAGTCGTTGTCGGGACCGCTGTAATTCGCGTTCTGCTTCTTTTCTTGCAGAATGCCCACCACCGAATACGGTATGCTCTGAACCAGTACGCTCGCGCCAATCGCAGGCTGGCCGGGGAACAGCTGCCGGTAGGCCTTCGATCCCAGCACCAGCACGCGCCGCCCTTCGCGCTCATCATCGTCGGTAATCAGACGGCCTTCGGAAATCTGCAGCGCCCGGAATTCCTGGTACGAGGGCCACATCCCGACGACTCCGCGATTCGCCAGATTGTACTGGCTGACTTCAGGAATGGTCCGCCGCAGCTCCGGGCTCACATTTTTGACCAGATAGCACTCGGAGCGAATCAACTCCGCATCGTCGACGCTGAGATGAATCTCTCTTCCTGCTGCCCGGCCGCCGACTTGGGAACTGGTTCGTCCGCCCCACATGATGACCAGATCCTTGCCCAGGCTCTGCATGTGTTTCTTCTGGTCGACGCTGAACCCGCGTCCCAGTCCCACCAGGATGATCACCGAAGCGATTCCCCACACGATTCCAAACATCGTGAGGAACGTCCGCATCTTGTGGGCCCGGAATGTGGCGAACGCCTGGCGCAGGATTTCGGTGAGAGTCATAGGAGTTGCGAGTCCAGAGTCGCGAGTCCTGAGTTCTAAAGTTTCAAGGTTTCAAAGTTGCAAGGTTTCAAGGGCCCAGTTACAAAATCCCTCGAAACTCTGAAACCTTGAAACCTTGGCAACTTGCTTTTACTGCAGTACTACCTGATCGCCTTCCTTCAGCCCGCTGAGCACTTCGGTCTTGGCGCCGTTCGAGATCCCGATGTTGACGGCAACTTTGTTCTTGCCTTCCTTGCCTTTCGGGTCGGGCACTTCCACCGAAGCCTTCTTGTCCTTGTCGTAGAGGATCGCGCCTTCTGGAATCTGCAGCACGTTCTTGTGCTCTTCCAGAATGATTTCCGCGTTGGCGGTCATTTCAGCCTTCAGCTCTCCGCCTGGATTCTGGATGGAGACGCGGACTTCAAACGTCGTGACGTTATCCTTCTCCACGCCCATCGGAGAAATCTTCGTCACCTTGCCGTCGAAGGTCTTGTCTTTGAACGACTCTACTTTAATGCGAGCCCGCTGGCCGAGATACACCTTCCCGATGTCGCTCTCGTCCACTTTGCCCTTTACGTAAACTTCGCTGGTGTCGCCCAGGTTCATGACCAGAGTGGCCGAAGAACCCAGCACCAGGATGGAGCTGACGGCGTCGCCCATCTGTACATCGCGCGAGAGCACAATGCCATCAATTGGCGAGACGATGTCGGTGTAGCTGAGCTGCTCTTCGAGTTGCTTCAGATTGGCTTGATCCTGCGCGACGTTCGCCTGGGCCTGTGCAATCTTCGCCTTCAGCACGGTGACCTGTGCCTTCGACACATTCTGCTTGTTCAGGGCCATTTCGTAATTCTTCTGGGCGTCATCGAGCGCGGAGGCGGAAACAACTCCGTCTTTCGCCATGCCGATGGCGCGGTCATAGGCACGCTTCAGCACGGGCACATCCGGACCTTCCGCATCCACCTTGGCGCGCTCGAAGTCGGCCTGCGAACTCTTCAGGTTGGCCTGCGCCGCTTCCAAAGCTGCGTGCGACTGTTCCACCTGGGCCTCGATCTCGACCTTGTCGAGCTGGGCCAGGAGCTGGCCTTTCTTGACGTGATCTCCGTAGTCCACCAGGAGCTTCTTCACGATGCCGCTGGCCTTGGACTTCACTTCGACTTTGGTGATCGGCGTGACCTTGCCGGTCGCGACCACGCTCTTGGCCAGGTCTCCCTTTTCCACCTTGGCGAGTTTCGACGGATCAATCTTGGTGCCGCCACGCGTCGCCGCGAAGACTCCCCCCGCGATCAGCAGAACAATGACGCCGACAACGCTGCCCCAGATAATCAATTTGCGACGCTTCTTCTTACCATTGCCGTTACCGTTCACAACGCCTCCTGTATATACCGCCAAGTGGAGATTGGGAGCCATTCCGCCGCCCTCATAGCTCTATTACGCGGTTCGACTTGCTTTTGTTCCTGGTTTTTACAGCCTGGTTTTACAGACTATGAATGCCGACTTGATATCGAGCGAGACCGGCGGTTACCGCTAACCCATCTGCCGCCTGCCAGTTAGACCAGTGTTCCACTAAAAGGATAGCGGATCGTGGGATTGATTTTTGTGACCCGGCTCACTGGTTTCTGAGTCGGATGCGAGACCCGCAGCGAGGGTTACCCTCAATGATAAATCATTGAGTCGTGCTTTTGGTTGGCCGGGACCGGTCGCTGGCAACTGCCTTTCAAATGTTAGAATTACCATTCCATGATCGCCTTTGTGCTGCTACGGGTCTTTCTGATCCTTCTTCTGGTGGCAGCCAACGCCTTCTTCGCGGCGGCCGAATTCTCGTTGGTGAGCGTTCGCGACACCCGCATCCAGCAGCTCATCGCCCAGGGACGCATCGGAGCCCGCATCGTTCAGCGCCTCCATCAGCATCTCGATGAAGTCGTGAACGGCGTTCAGCTCGGCATTACCATGGTCAGTCTTACCCTCGGTTGGATCGGCGAGCCGATGGTCGCCCGCCTGGTCGAGAACATGCGCTTCGTCCACGAGGTTCCGCATGCCGCCGTCTACGCCCACACGATTGCCATTGCCATCGCATTCAGCCTGATTACCTACATGCACGTGATTCTGGGTGAACTGGTCCCGAAGACCCTGGCATTGCAGCGCGCTGAGCAGATTGCCTTAGCCGTGGCTGCGCCCATGGAGGCCTTCCTCACCCTCACGCGTCCCATCCTCTTTTTCATGCGCCGCTCCGGAGGCCTCGTTCTGCGAATGTTTGGCGCCCAACCGGCCCGCCGCGGCGGCGCTGTCCATTCCCCGGACGAACTCAAGCTCATCGTGACCGCCAGCCGCCAGTTCGGACAGATTCCTGAGTTCCAGGAAGAAATGATCCACAGTGCCATCGAACTCGACAGCATTACTGTCCGGGAGGTCATGGTCGCGCGCCCCGATATTTTTTCCCTGCCTTCGGACCTGATGCTCGACGAGTCCTTGGCCCGCGTCGTCGAAGGCCAGCATTCGCGTGTTCCGGTCTACGATCCCCAGCGCGGCCCCGAACACATTGTCGGCGTGCTCTATTACAAAGACCTCATGCGCTGGATGCGCCTGCGCCTGAGCAACCTCGGGCAATCGACAGCGACTCGCATTGCGAAAATTCAAATCAGCCAGATCATGCACGATGTGCTGGTCGTGCCTGAGACCAAGGTTCTGGCAGAGCTCCTCGCCGAATTCAAAGAGCGCCGCCGCCATCTCGCCGTCGTGGTCGATGAGTTTGGATCGACCGCGGGAGTGATCACCGTAGAAGACATCCTCGAGCAACTCGTCGGCAACATCGAAGATGAATTCGACGTATCGCCGAGCGAACCTGCGCTGGAAGACGAGTCGGTGCTGGTGCTCGAAGGCGCCGTCAATATACGCGACCTGGCGGCTGAGTACGGCCTGACGTTGCCCCATGACGCGGGGTTCGAGACGCTGGCAGGATTTATCCTCGCGCGCCTTCAGAGAATCCCGAACCTCCGCGACTCCTTCGAATACGAAGGCCGCCGTTTCACCGTAGAAGAACTCGAAGGCCACCGCATCGCGAGAGTAAGAATCGAGAAGATCGCGAAAGCCGAAGGCGAAGCCGAAGCCGCAAGGGGGGCGGGAGATTGAAGAGCGTGACTTCGGTTCATGAAAAGTTGCTCCCACTTTTCTTCGTTCGCACGAAACGTGAACGCTACGTCGAGATGATCTCCAACCCCAAGAAGCGCCCAAAATTTCTTGGCGAATTAGATCATTTCTATTCACTGGATCCGCGGTATGTAATTCCAACGGAGCCAAAGAAGCTATTTCCAGAACAGATAGCCGAAATTCTCACGAAGAAAGGTGCGCCACAATCGTGCTGGATCACCTCTGCGGATCCCGAGCTCGATGGAAAGGATATGCCTCTTGTGGAGGCTCTGCGAAAGGTAGTCGGCTGTCAGATGGGCACGTTTCTTTCGTGCATTCCGGGAAGATTGGCGTACTTTGAAGGCGAAGACCTGGGAGTCCGCTGGATTCTGGAACGCCGCTCTTGACTGAGAACTGAGAACTGGTGTTAACCCGCATCCTCCAACGCGTCCTCTACACCTTGCCGGTCATCTGGCTCGTCGTCAGCCTGGTCTTTCTGCTGATCCACCTCGTCCCCGGAGATCCCATCCAGCAGATGCTTGGCGAAGGCGCACCGCCGGCTGACATTGCCGCGACACGCCATTTGTATGGTCTCGACGCACCGCTGGGTCAGCAATACCTCCACTACTGGAAAGGCGTGCTGCACGGCGACCTCGGGCCATCGTTCCGCTACAACCAAAGTGTGACGCGCCTGGTTGCGCAGCGCTATCCCTACACGCTGCGCCTCACGCTGGCATCGTTGTTCGTAGCAATCCTTCTCTCCATTCCCGCTGGAGTCCACTCCGCTCGTCGTCGCAACCGATGGGACGACCGCCTGCTCTCCATAATCAGCCTCTTCGGTCTGTCGTTCCCGAATTTCGCGCTGGGACCAATTCTGATCCTGCTCTTCGCGATCAAACTTGGATGGCTCCCCGTCTCAGGCGCAGGCTCGTTCGCGAATCTCGTGCTGCCCGCGCTCACCATGGGCAGCGCTCTGGCAGCAATCCTCACCCGCATGGTGCGCACCTCGATGCTCGAAGAACTCAGCCAGGACTACATACGCACCGCCCGCGCTAAAGGACTCCCCGAGCGCACGGTGGTCTACCGCCATGCCCTGCGCAACGCCATGATCCCGGTAATCACGGTGCTGGGCCTGCAGTTCGGAGCATTGCTGGCTGGCGCCATCGTCACCGAAACCATATTCGCGTGGCCCGGCATCGGCCGCCTCACGATCCAAGCCATCTCCGGCCGCGACTACTATTTGGTTCAGGGGTGCATTCTCGCGATTGGATTGACTTACGTCGCAGTGAATTTCCTGACGGACGTGCTGTACTCTGTGGCGAATCCGCGAATCAGGCAATAACACGGAGCAGTATCACTCGGAAGCGAACACTCACTCTCCTAGCGCAAATCAAAGCTTTTCTCGCGCCCAAATTAAGACGAGCACTAGAGCCTTCCTGCCTACAGTCTTCTACTTAAGGTGCTTCAGAAAACTGTATTGATGTTCCGGAATTCTGAACATCACATCTACTCGTTCTCCAAAAGTACTTGAAAACACAGCTGCGGGTTTTGGCGAGTCATGTGCCTGGATCATCCCAACGGCGTGCTCACGCCACTAGTTTGCAAAAAGGGGTCCCGCGACCTCGTTCCCGAACTTGAGTGGGTTTTGAAAGACTCTTCAAGTCATACCCTCGGTCTGGCCATTTGACGCTGTGTCTGCGTCCAAGATGAATCCCTGGTCATTTTGCGCCGTCGCGGTGGCGAGCTCGCGCAACCGTACCCGAGTGATTTTTCCTCAGATTGGAGACTTCGAAAATGTTAAGAAAGATTGCACGCCGCACGTTTTTTTTGCGCCCTGTTCTGCGGTGCATTTCTGGTGAGTTCAGGGGTTGCTCAATCGAACGCCCGCCTGTGGGGCATAGTTACGGATCCCTCGGGAGCGGTGCTCGCCGGGGCAGATGTCTCTGTGCATAACCAGGCAACCGGTTCTGAATACACGGCCAAAACCAATGAGGCCGGGATCTATCAACTGGCCTCCCTGCAAGTCGGCGCCTATCGCGTCGAGGTGCGAGCCCATGGAATGCAAACCCAGACCATCAGTGATCTCGTGCTGCAAGTGGGCGAAAATGTCCGTAGAGACGTCAGCTTGACCGTCGGTTCCACAACCACAACGATTAGCGTCTCGGGCGAAGCCCCAGTGATCGATACCAGCACGATTGAAGTAGGGCAGCTCATCGACAGCAGACAACGCAAGAGATTCCGCTCAACGGCCGGCATTTCGTGGATCTGAGCCTGCTTACAACCGGCACCGTGACTCCGCCCGCTAACGGTTTTCTGACAGCTCCACTGCGCGGTCAGGGATCGTTCTCGTTCGTTACTGCGGGACAGCGCGAAGACACCGTAAATTTCATGATCAATGGCATCAACCTGAACGATATCGTTCAGAACCAGATCACATTCCAGCCCTCGATCAACATCGTATCGGAATTCAAAGTGGACAATTCAACCTACAGTGCGCAGTTACGGCCGAAATTCCGGTTCCATCGTCAACATCGCGACTCGCTCCGGCACCAATGAGTTCCATGGCGAAGTGTTCGAGTGGCTGCGCAATGAGAAGTTGGATGCTCGCAACTACTTTGCCCTGACGAAGGCGCCGTTTAAGCGCAACAACTTTGGCGCCGCTATCGGTGGTCCGATCAAGAAAGATCGTGCCCATTTCTTTCTCAGTTACGAGGGGCTTCGCCAGCGCCAGGGTCCCAACACCAACAGTCTGGTTTTCACAGATTCAGCGGGCACAGGTTGCGGCGACGAGCGACACCACGATTCAGGGCCTGGCGGCATTTATCCCGGCGGCCAATGATTCGACGGGCAGTTTTTTTGTCAGTTCGGCCACGGCTCCGGTGAATATTGATCAGGGCACGGCCGACATCGATGTAAGCCTGACCAACAGTGACCGCCTGCATGGTTACTTCGCGCTGCAGCAGGATCTGCGACAGGAACCGACCTTGCAAGGCAACACGCTACCGGGATGGGGCGATACCCGGCAGTCGCGCCGGCAAATCATGACGGTCAACGAGGAGCATGTGTTCTCCTCGAGCATGACGAACTCGATTCGCCTCGGATACAACCGTATCCACATCACGTTCCAGCCGGATCGAGAGCTCAACTCCGCGGATTTTGGTATCAATAACGGGATCGATGCTCCCATCGGACTGGCGCAAATCGACGTGGGCGGCTTTGCGCTCGACTTTGGCGGCCCCAGCGGTTTTCCTCAGGGACGCGGAGATACCACCGCCGTTCTCAGCGATGCATTCAACTACTTGCACGGGCGGCATTCGTGGACCATGGGGGGCGAGATCCGGCGCGCTTACAACAATAACTTCTCCCTCGACACGACGATATTTCGATTTGCCGACATCACGAGCTTTATCAATGACGCTGCCACGTCGTTCACGTATGTGGGCACAAGCTCAGATCGGATTCTCTATCCTGCGTATGGCGCCTTCGTCGAAGACAGCTTCAAGTGGAAGCCAAATCTGACTCTGCAAATTGGCCTGCGCTATGATTGGAACTCGACGCCCAGCGAGGCAAGCAATCGCTTCGTGGTCTTTGATCCTGCAACCGTGACCCTCAATCAGATTGGAACTCCGGGATTTGGACAGCCTTTCCACACCAACAACAAGAACTTTCAACCGCGTCTCGGTTTCGTATGGGATCCATTCAAAACCGGCAAGACGGTCGTGCGAGGGGGGTACGCGATCCTCACGGAGCAGCCGGTTACGGGCATTGTCACCGGACTGAACTCCAATCCGCCGTTCTCAACTCCGCTGACCTCGACCGCGGCTGGGCTATCTCTGATGAACGCGATCACCCTGGCCGGCCCGTCTGGCCTCGCACCGGCTACGATCAACCCTGCCTTTGATAATCCCTACGTCCAATCGTGGAACCTGAATGTCGAGCAACAAATTACTCCGAGCCTGGGCTTAACTGTGGCCTACGTCGGCTCCAAGGGGACACATCTTCGGATCGCACGCAATATGAACCAGCTCGAATTGGTCGGAGGCGCGCTGGTGCGGCCGTTCCCTGCGCTGTCGGCATCCAGCGACTTCAGTCCAGGTTCCCTGCTGGGGAACATCACGGAAGTCGATAGTTCCGGTAATCCAGCTACAACGGTCTGTGGGTGACGCTGAACAAGCACCTTGCCCACGGCCTGCAGTTTCTGGCGTCGTACACCTACTCTAAGTCGATAGACAACAACTCGCTCAATTCGCAAGGAGCGGTTCTGCAAAATAGCCTCGATGTAGACAACAACCGCGGCCTCTCCGACTTCGACGTTCGCCACCGGTTCGTCATCAGCGGGTTCTATGAACTGCCTTTCCACAAGAATCGTTTGGTGGAGGGGTGGCAGCTCGGTTTGATCAACCAGATGCAGACCGGGAATCCGTTGAACGTTCTGACTTCAATCGCAGGCTTCACGGGGACGACAGGGCTGGGCGCTCTCCGTCCTGATATTGTGGGCTCGGTCTCCACCACCGGCCGCCCCGCACAGTGGTTCAGCAACATAGCTAACTTCCAGGTCCCGTGCACGACGGCGTCCGATCCGACAACCTGTCACTTCGGCGATCTGGGACGCAATTCCATGGTAGGTCCGGGGTTCATGAATACGGACTTCTCGGTCGTCAAGAACACCAAACTCACAGAGCGCATGAACCTGCAGTTTCGTGCAGAGGTCTTTGACCTGTTCCACCACGCGAACTTCGGCAACCCCAATCTAACGGCTGGAAACAGCAGCTTCGGAAGGATCACCGCAACCCGTTTTCCCACAGGAGATTTCGGTTCGTCGCGTCAGATTCAGTTCGCGCTGAAGCTGCAATTCTGATGTCGGGGAACAGAACGATCGAAAATGCCGAGGCGGGGCGCGAAACGACCCGCCTCGTTATCCAAACAAACTACGCTGCCTGCACTACTTTCTTCATCCGTTCTTCCATGTCCTTGGGCGACACATCTTCGATGTGCGTGGCAATTCCCCAAAGATGGCCAAACGGATCTTGCAGGAATCCGGAGCGGTCTCCGTAGAACTGGTCTTCGACCGGCTTCAGGATCTTTCCTCCCTCGGCCGCCGCACGTTTGACCACGGAATCCACGTCCGGAAGATACACATAGAGGCTCACCGGGCTCGCGCCGATCGTGGCCGCGCTGGTGTGCCCCTGCCCCATCTTCGGATTCTCGTCTGCCAGCATGACGTGCGAGTTGCCGATTTTTAGTTCGGCATGACCGACCTTACCGTCGGGCCCATTCATGCGAAAGAGCTCGGTGGCGCCGAACACTTTCTTGTAGTAATCGATGGCTCGGGCAGCGTCCTTCACAATCAGGTACGGTGTAATTGTGTTGTAGTCCTTGGGAATGTACGAGACTTTACTCATGATGTTTTCTCCTTAGAATGTAGGCTGAAGGTGGAAGGTTACGGCGCGCATGCGGAGCGGGCACGCGGTCTCGATATTCTGTTATGAAAACATAATTCAGGAGTGAGCTCAAGGCCTCTGGGCGATTTAATATTCCAGTATGTCGATCGCCGCCATCTCGTTCCGCCGCCGGGTTGCAGGAAACGCCCGCCATAATCCGCTGGCTGCTACTGGCGCGGTGCTTGTCGTCGGGTTCGTGATACTCGCGTTGTTCGCGCCATGGATCTCTCCGCAAGATCCCGCCGCGATTCATCTGCCCACGCGTCTTGATTCTCCGTCGTATGCGCACTGGTTCGGCTCCGACGAACTTGGCCGCGATATTCTCTCTCGCACCATTTACGGCGCGCGCATCTCCATGCTGGTTGGCACTTGCGTTGTTCTCACTTCGCTTGCGCTCGGACTCATCATCGGCTCCATCGCCGGCTATTACGGAGGCGCCATCGACCGCTTCGTCAACGTCGTCCTGATGAACGCGTTCCTTTCATTCCCGGGAATCCTGCTGGCCATCGCTTTCGTCGCCTTTCGCGGTCCCGGCATTTTCAATCTCGTTCTCGCGCTCTCGCTCGGAGGATGGGTCGGCTACGCGCGCTTGGTCCGCGGACAAGTGCTCGCCGCGCGCGAACGCGAATTTGTCGAAGCCGCCCGCGCTCTCGGCGCGAGCGATCTGCGCATCATCGTCCGCCACATTCTGCCGAACATCATTCAGCCTGTGGTTGTGCAGGCTGCGATTGGCATGGCTGGGGCCATCCTCGCTGAAGCCACCATGAGCTTTCTCGGCCTGGGTGTTCCTCCGCCTACTGCCAGCTGGGGATCCATGCTCAATGATGGCCGCGCCCATCTGTTCGACGCTCCACATCTCGTATTATTTCCTGCGCTCGCCGTGATGCTGGCTGTGCTCAGCTTCAACTTCATCGGCGATGCTCTGCGGGATTATCTCGATCCGCGATCTCGCATCGAAGCGGGACTGTGACAAATCCGGCTTCCGGCTCTCGGCTTCCGGCATGTACGGATAAGAGCTTCAGGCCGAAAGCAAGTCGCGCCAGTTGCGGCATTCCGGGCTGTAAGTACTTGATGCCGAAAGACATAAAATCCCCGCAACATTTCTTGACACTCTGGGTTTCATTTCCCTGAGCGGCAACAGCCGCGAAACACCAAAAAAAGCAGCGCACAGAGGAGAGACACCCATGCAGAACCGAATTAAATTGACCTTGATGAGCGCGGCCCTGGCGGTATTCGCGCTGCCAGTTGTCGCGCAGACCACACAGACCACGCCTGCCGCCCCGGTAACCGGAGAAAGCATTCAAGATCGCAAAGAAAATCAGCAAGACCGCATCGCCAACGGCGTGAAGAGCGGTGAGCTCAACGCCAGCGAAACCACAAACCTCGAAAAGAAAGAGTCGAGCCTGAATCAGGAAGAGCGCGACATGCGCAAACTGGACAATGGCCATCTGACTTCCGCTGACAAGGCCACTCTGAACCAGCAGCAGAACCAGCTTTCGAACCAGATCCACAAGGACAAGCACAACACCGCGGTGCAGAATACGAATCCCAAGAGCGAAGTTGGCCAGCGAGCAGAGAACCAGCAGGACCGCATTGCGCAAGGCGTCAAGAGCGGACAGTTGACCGCCGGCGAAGCCGCCCATCTTGAAAACAACGAAGCGAAGATCAACAGAGAAGTGCGCAACGACCGCGCCGCCAACGGTGGAAAGCTGACTCCGCAGGAGAAAGCGCAGGTCAACCGCCAGCAAAATCGCGAGTCGAAGAAGATCTACCGCGACAAGCACAACAACCGTCATCAGTAAGACAGTTCGCCGGTTGGGACAGACTAGAGTTGCGATAAGCAAGCAAGGACTTCGCCAAACGCCCTCGGACTACCCGGGGGCGTTTTTCCGTCTCCGTCTCCGCTCCGCCACCGCTGCCGTGCTCTGACTCCAAGCCTCTGAAAATACGGGCTATACATTTCTTGACAATAATCGCAAATTGCAATATAAATATCTCGAATTGGAATACACCTCAGGAGCGTGGCCGGTGAAGCTGGGCGAGAAAATTCGGTACCTGCGCGAGGTGGAGGGGTCGCTGCGCGGTCTGGGGCGTCCCATGACACAGCTTGAGTTGGTGCGCGCCATCCGCGAAGAGCTGGGGAAGGGCAGCAGCATCAGCCAGTCCTACCTGTCGCAGATCGAAAACGGCGCCCGCCCGCACATGACGCAGTCTTCGCGCGCGCTGCTGGCCAAGTTCTTCAAGGTGCATCCCGGCTTTCTGGTGGATGACCCTGAGGGCTACCACGCGGAGTTGACCTCGGACCTGCGCACGACCGAAGGCCAGCTCGACGTCTGGTTGCTGCAAGGGTCGGAGAAATTTGCGAGCGACTCTGAAGTCAGCCATGTGCTGATCAAGGCCGCGCGCGAGAAAGATACGCGCCGTTGCTTTCTGTTGTTGGGCGCGATTCTCGACACGCCGGGACTGGCCGACCGCCTGTTGGAGGCGCTGCGGCCCGAACTCGCGGCCAGCAATGGCAACCATCGCCGGGCTGCGAATGCAGAGGGGAGGCGAATCCGATGACGTGGTCTGATTTCTACTTGATCTGTTTCGCAGTCGGTTTCTGCTTCAGTTTCTTTTCGTTCGTGTTCGGCAGTTCGCGCCTTGGACATCTGCATCTGCCGCACTTTCACGGGCACGCCAGCGCGCATTTTCCGACCGCGCACGGGCCAGTTGGACATGGCGCAACGGGACATGCTCCGGCAGGTGCTCACGCGCCCGCTGCGAGCCACGGGATGGCGGCAGACGAGTCCAGCGCGAATCATGTCGCGCCTACGGGCACGCACAACAGTGCCTCGCCGTTCAACTTCGTGACCTTGACGGCCTTCCTGGCGTGGTTTGGGGGCACGGGCTATCTGCTCACGCGCTTCTCGTCAGTGTGGGTCGGCATGGGACTGTTTTTCTCGATCATCGGCGGGCTGGTTGGCGGAGGGATCATTTTTCTGTTCCTGAGCCGGGTGCTGATGTCAGACCAGGCGTACCTGGATCCCGCGGACTACGAGATGGTAGGGGTCCTCGGCCGCATCTGCATGCCCATCCGCGAAGGCGGTACAGGCGAGCTTATCTACTCGCAGGTTGGAACTCGACGGGTTTGCGGCGTGCGCAGCGAGGACGGCGGCGCCATTGCCAAGGGGGCAGAAGTGGTGGTCACGCGCTATGACAAGGGAATCGCCTATGTTCGCCTGTGGAGCGACATGTCAGGCGACCAGTAGTTCACTGCTTATAACTCGGAGACTCTATGGATCGAGCTTGGTACAAACCGGCGATTTGGCTGATGTGGATCGCCCTGCCCCTCACCGCACTGAACTACTGGCGCGCCTGGGATCAGTTGCCCCTGCGCATGGCGGTTCATTTCGATGCGAACTGGCATCCGAACGGCTACACGTCGCGCGAAGGATCTTTGATGCTCGCGCTCGGAATCACCGCATTTTTGCTGGTGGTGTTTACGGTCGCGGCCCATGCCGTGAGAGTGAACAGGCCCAGCGCGGCGTTGCCCATCCTGATCATGCTCTACATTTCGCTTGGCCTTTGCTGGTTTGCGAATAACTGGATTGTGCAACGCAACCTGCCTGCCAACGATCAGCCGCCGCACGCAGTGCTGATGCGCGCAAAGCTTCCCCATATTTCCAACTATGTTTCGACCGATGCAAACGTTGTTGAAACGCATTTGTAACAGGAGGCGCTATGTTCGGGCTGTCAACAGTGGCGACGATTTGGATTTTCGCAGTGCTGGGAGTGATGGTCCTTCTGTTCCTGATGAGCGGAATGGCCAGGCTATATCGCAAAGCGGGGCCGCACGAAGCACTCATCGTGTACGGTCTGGGCGGAACCCACGTGGTAAAGGGCCGGGGCACACTGGTGTTTCCCATGGTGCAGGTTTGCCGCGGATTGTCGCTGGAGCTCATGTCGTTCGACGTGGCTCCGCAGCAGGATCTCTATACCAAGCAGGGCGTGGCGGTGACGGTGGAGGCGGTGGCGCAGATCAAGGTGAAGTCCGACGATGAATCGATTCGCACCGCGGCCGAGCAATTCCTGACCAAGACCGATCAGGAGCGCGAAGGCTTGATCCGTCTCGTGATGGAAGGCCACCTGCGCGGGATTATCGGCCAACTCACGGTGGAAGAGATCGTCAAGCAGCCGGAAATGGTTTCCGACCGCATGCGCGGCACCTGCGCCGACGATATGAACAAGATGGGACTCGAAGTTATTTCCTTCACCATCAAGGAAGTCCGCGACAAGAACGAATACATCACCAACATGGGCCGTCCTGACGTTGCCCGCATCAAGCGCGACGCCGACGTGGCTGCCGCGGAAGCCGATCGCGATACCGCGATCAAGCGCGCGCTGGCACAACGGGAGTCCGCTGTGGCCAAGGCTCAAGCCGATCAGGAACGGGTGCTGGCGGAAACTTTGTCGTTGGCCAAGCAGGCAGAGTCGCAGCGCGACCTGGAAGTGAAAAAGGCGCAGTACCTGGAAGTCACCAAGCGCCAGCAGGCGCAAGCCGACAAGGCGTACGACATCCAGACCAACATCATGCAGCAGCAAGTCATTGCTGAGCAGGTGAAGGTGCAGCAGATCGAGAAAGAGCAGCAGGTCAAGGTGCAGGAAGCGGAAATCAATCGCCGCGAGAAGGAACTGATTGCGACCGTGTTGAAAGGCGCCGAGATCGAACGCCAGCGGATTGAGACACTCGCCGCGGCCGAGAAGCAGCGGCTGATCGCCGAAGCGGAAGGCCAGGCGTCGTCGATTCGCGCACAAGGCGAAGCCGAAGCTGAGATCATCTTCAAGAAGGGTGATGCCGAGGCCCGAGCCATGAACGTGAAAGCCGAAGCCTTCCAGGAGTACAACCAGGCGGCCGTGATCGACCGCTTGTTCGCGAGCATGCCTGAAGTGGTGAAGGCGCTGGCCGCTCCGCTGGCCAACGTCGACAAGATCACCATCGTGTCCACCGGAAATGGCGAAGCGTCGGGGATGAACAAGATCACCGGCGACATCACCAAGATGGCGGCACAGGTGCCGGCCCTGTTCGAAACGCTCTCGGGCATGCCGCTTGCAGAGTTGATGGGCAAGATACGGCTGATCGGCGACAAGGCCCCGAAACCGGGCGATGGGCCGAAGGCCTAACGAGGGGTGCGGGAACGGGCCGGGGCCCGTTCCCGCCCAATGTTCAAACAGTTCGTGTAGGGATGGGCGCCTCGCGACCCTGCCCCGAGCGAAGCGAGGCGTAAGCCGGAGCAACGTTGGCTGACGGAGGATTTATGAAGAAGAAACCGAACTACACTGCATGGGGCTTGTCGCTGGGTGCGGGTCTCGGCACGGCTGTGGGGGTGATGGCCGGAAACATTGGTGTTTGGCTGGCATTGGGCGTCGCGATCGGCATGGTACTCGGAGCATCGTTCCGGCGGAAGGGAACGGACTGTCCAGACTGCGCGGAGATCCACCGGGCCCATGAAGTGCGGAGGCAAGCATGACGCCAATGTCAAAGGGAAGAAAGGGAGCCATGATCGCGATTCTCGCGGCGACGGGATCGGTCGTTGGTTTCACGGCCGGCCATGTCAGCATTCCGATATCAATCGGCATCGCAGTCATTGGAATCGTGATCGGAACAGGAGTGGCGCGGGGATTCTTTTCGACCGCGCCAGAGTCAGCCAAGAAAAATTGACGATGCCATTCCCAAAAGGGTGGCTAGTAGCTAGAAGCTAAGAAGGGGGTTCACCATGGCACTACTGGAGCGCGTTTCTACACTGGTTCGGGCTAACCTCAACGACCTGATCGACAAGGCCGAGGAGCCGGAAAAGATGATCAAGCAGGTCATTCTCGACATGCAGAACCAGCTTCTGCAGGTCAAGACGCAGGTCGCGATTGCGATCGCCGACCAGCACCTGCTCGAGAAAAAGCAGAAAGAAAACGAAGAAAAGGTGGCGGAGTGGATGCGCAAGGCCGAGCTTGCCGTCGACAAGAAAGAAGACGACCTGGCTCGTGCATCCCTGCTGCGCGTTGAGAGCTATCGCGAACTCAGCGAGAACTTCACGCAGCAGGTCGCCGATCAGAAGGCGCAGGTGGAGAACCTGAAGTCCGCGTTGCGCCAACTGGAGCAGAAGTTGACCGAGGCGCAAGCCAAGGCCGACGTTCTGATTGCGCAGCATCGCCGCGCCCGCGCTGTGGGCAAGGCTAGCGACGCTCGCATGGCCTCGGGCGACGGCTCGAAGGCCGCGGCATTCGATCGCATGAAGCGCAAGGTCGCGCACTCGGAAGCCGTGAGCCATGCGAAGTCGGAAATCGCCGGCGACAACATCGATGACCGCCTGGCCGCTCTCGAGAAAGAAGACCGCATCGAGCAGTTGCTGGCCGAGTTGAAAACGAAACGCGGAGCTTAGCGCAGCCTGTGGCGCGGGCCTTGCCCTGAACAAAATCAGGAGTGGACTCTGCCCGCGCAAAGTCTGTGCGAACTACTCCCTTCTGGCAGTGGGTTCGACAGTCGAGGCCCAAAGGAGGCAGTGTGATTCGGCGTAACTACTTCACCGCCGCCGGTTCGTTTGCGTTGGTTGCCGGCATTGGCTTGCAACATTTCACTCACGGCAACCTTGCCCATTTTGCCGGCGGCTTTCTGATGGGGATCTCGATCGCTCTGCTGATTCTAGGGCTCGGGCGGCGGTCGCGTCGGATTTCAGGATGAGTGCGAAGGCTTCGTCCAGTCTTCCGTCTTCAAATGTTTCACCCGGTGAAACACTCGGTCATGCGTGACCAGTATGGCGCCTGCGGCAAGAGCCTGAGAGGCGATCATCATGTCCATATTGCCCATGGGCGTGCCCGAGTCTTCGAGGACGGTACGGAGCGCTGCATACTGCCGTGCGGCCTGTGAGTCCCAAGGCAGGATTTCGACGCGCAACAGGAATTCGTCAACCGCCAGCTTAAGTCGCGCTGCCTCAGGCCTGCGGGCGACCCCGAATCGCAACTCGGCCTCGGTAATCACCGAGATGCCCACCTCCGCCATCGGTAGCCTCAACAGCCTCTCCCTGATCCTGGGCACGTTGCCCTTGATCACATAGCTGGCCATGTTCGTGTCGAGCAGGTAGCGGACGCTCATCAAAAGAGCTTTCGTTTCTGCGGCGGCGTGTCAGGCCGGTTCGACAGAAAATCTTCTGGGATATCGAGCGTATCGGCCAAGTCGAAGAACTCCTGCCACGAGTCCGGCCGGCGGGAAAGAATGACGTCGCCTGTAGCTGGATCGCGCCGCACATAGACCTCCGAACCTGCGAAGCGAAAGTCGGCTGGCAGGCGAACAGCCTGGCTGCGGCCATTCCGAAATAGTTTGGCGGTCTGGGGCACGGCGGTTCCTCCCTTGGTCGATACCGCAGTATATCACATGATATCTATCAAGATATATATCAGAAAAATTATCGACCCGTCAGTCGATGGGGGGGCGATCACCAAATGCGGCGTAGGGCGATTCGGCAAAACACCCGCCCGCCCGCTTATTCAGATGTGCGTATTCAACGACTTATGGATGGTCCACAACAAATTCCTAACGCATCGGGTTTGAATCACCAAGCAATACGATCGCCGGCGGCGACATCCATCGACCGCGAAATTGGCATCTACTCAGCGCCCACTTCCTCTATTTCAAATCGAGGAATCCATTCTATGAAGCACTTTGTGGTTGCACTTCTTCTGGTGGTTGGATTGACCCTGGTTGGCTGTGGTTCGAACGCGCACAACTCCGGCAATATCAATGGCACATGGAACGCGACGCTGACCGATTCAAATAATGCGAGTGTATTCACTTTCGGCACGTCGCTGACCGTGAACGGCGATGGCTCGTTGAGCATCAGCAACTTCCAGTTCACCACGGCCTCGCCGTGCTTCGTTTCTGGCGAGACCGAGACCGGTTCATTCACTCTGAGCGGAAACTTTAACGGGAACGTGACCGGTGCCTTCGGGTTCACGGTGCAGTCTGGAATTCCGGCGGGCAATATGCTCACGCTGTCGGGTACCGCGAATGGGAACACGATCTCGGGTATGTGGACCCTAACTGGCTCCGGCTGCACGGGGACGGGCGCATTCACGATGACGAAAATGTAGTTGCGGCGTGCATCCCGACCTGCACAATCGTTGAATCGGGGGCTTGGGCGTCCCAGCAGCAAGATCCGTCAGGCCCCTTACATCCATTGACGCGCCTGCCCGCATCTCTCTATTCTCAGTTATATCCCTTTTTAAGGACGGTACATGAAGAAGCTTGCAATCCTGACCCTGCTGGCGCTGGAAATCGCGGTGTGCGGCTGCGGCAATAGTAAGCCATCGAACACAGTCAGCACGTCGACCAGCGGGAATTGGGAAGCGCAGCTTACCGGCGGCACGGGCGGTGCGAGTCAACTGAACTTCGTGACCGCATTCTCGGTGACCAACAGCGGGCCTCTCAGTATTACGGGCTTTGGCTTCATCAATGATGGGCCCTGCTTTTCGACCACCCTGAATGCGGAAACCCAATCCGGCTCGGCCACCTTTACTACCGATTCCACGGGCGCGGTGACTGGTACAATGACCTACAACGTCCAATCCTCGGGTGGCAATAACCTCTCGCTGACTGGAAACCTCACCGGCAACTCGAACGGAACGACCAGTACCACCGGGACACTGACCAATGGAGTGGTCGTGGGCACCTGGCAATTGACCGGCGGCCAGGGCGACGCCAGCTGCTCGGGCACGGGCGATTTCCTCATGTGCCAGGGCACCAATACCTGCACCGTTCCGTAGCAAGAACTAGCCGGCCGCTCCTGGGATTGTTCCTCGGCTTTTCGGTCTCGATCCTTTCCCATCCTGTCCTCCTGCTATAAAGTGGGAAGCCATGAAGCGCTCGCTACAACAAGTTGCTGAGGCCGTAGAAGCTCGCCTGCTTGGAGATGGCGCCGTCGATGTGAGTGGCGTGGCTAGCATTGAATCGGCGTCGCCCGAGGATCTGGTTTTTGTTGAGGATGAAAAGCATCTAGCGGCGGCGTTGCGGTCCCGGGCAGGAGCGGTGATTGCAGGGGAATTCGCGGCCACGGTCCCGTGTGACCGGCCGTTGCTGATCAGCGATCATCCCAAGCTCAGTTTCGCGCGGGCCGCGCGCGCCCTCCGGGACGTATCCGCGCCGGATACTGCCTCGCGGGAAAACAGTGTGCACCCGACCGCGGTCATTCACCCTTCGGTGATGCTCGGACCAGGCGTCTACGTGGAAGAGCGGGCCGTGGTCAGCGAACGCGCGCAAGTCGGCGAGGGAACGCGGATCGGAGCGGGCAGCGCACTGGGTGCTGGTGTCAAGATTGGCCGCGAATGCGAAATCTACCCTAACGTGACGATTTATCCGTCAACGACGCTCGGCGATCGCGTGATCGTCCATGCCGGCGCGGTGCTCGGCAGCGATGGCTTCGGCTACGTGCGCGACCGCACGAACGGACGCTACGAGAAATTCCCGCAGGTAGGACGGCTAGTCGTCGAAGACGACGTCGAGATCGGCGCGAATGCAACCATCGATCGCGGAGCGCTCGATGAAACGCGCATCCGGCGCGGGACCAAGGTCGACAATCTGGTGCATATCGGCCACAACTGCGACATCGGGGAAGACGTCGTCATTGCGGCGCAGACCGGACTTTCTGGAAGCATCGTGATCGAGAATGGCGTGGTGCTCGGCGGGCAGGTGGGCATAGGCGAGCACGCCCGCATCGGAGAGGGAGTCATGCTCGGTGGGCAGGGCGGAGTTCTTCCGAACAAAGTCTTACGCGGGAAGGGTGCGGCGTTCTGGGGAACCCCCGCGCAGCCGCTGCGCGAGTATCTGAAACAGCTGGCAACTCTCGCAAGGTTGGCGAAGAAATAAAAGTGCCGGCATCCGGCCGCCGGCTTCCAAATCGCAGCCCTGAGGCGGCCGCCGGACGCCGGAAAGCAGAAGCCCTTTTTCGATGGCAATCGTCGTCATTGGCGGACACTCTCGCAGCGTCGGTAAAACCAGCGTAGTCGCTGGGCTGATCTCTGCGTTGCCCGAATTCGCATGGACGGCCGTGAAGATTACGCAATACGGGCACGGAATTTGCTCAGCCAATGGCGAAGCGTGCGATTGCGCGAACGATGATCACTCTTGGGCGATTTCCGAAGAGCGCGATCGCTCCGGCGAATCCGACACTTCGCGGTTCCTGGTCGCCGGTGCTGTGCGCGCCCTATGGGTGCGGACGGAACAAGGTCGTCTCGCCGAGGCGATGCCCACCTTGCGCGCGAAAATAGAAGCTGCGGGCAACGTGATCATGGAGTCGAACAGCATATTGAAGTTTCTCCGCCCTGATTTGTATGTCACTGTGCTCGATCCCTCGACTGCCGATTTCAAGAATTCAGCCCGGGCGTTCCTGGATCGCGCCGACGCCGTGATCTTGCACCAGGCGTCCGGTGGCCCCCAATGGCAGTCCGTCTCTCTGAAGCCGGTAGCAGATCGCCCAATCTTTCGCATAACACCACCACCGTTCGTGACTCAAGAAGTCGTCGAATTCGTCCGCTCGAGCCTAACCAAACAAGCTCCCGAAGAATTGAAGCTGAGAGCTGACAGCTGAGAGCTGACGGCCGTTTTGCTATCCTTGCGCGTGCGGCAAATTCATTCCAGCGCCTGGCTGTTGACGTTGCTGTCGGCCCTTCTACAGATAATCATCTTTCCTCTGCCGGGTGTGCATGTCCTCTCCTGGCTCGCGCTGGCGCCCTTGATTGTGGCTCTTCTACGCACGCGTCCCGTGGGTGAACTTGAGATCGCCGGCTCCCTGAATCTGGCGCCCGCGACGCCGGGACAAGGATTCTTGCTGGCCTACATCTGCGGGATTCTCTGGTATGCGGGAACGTGCTACTGGATCTACGACACCATGCGCCAGTACGGCGGCCTCAGTGCGCCGATGGCTGTGCTGGCTCTGTTTCTGTTCTGCTGCTATCTCGGTCTGTATCACGGATTGTGCGGTCTGCTCATCAGCCTGCTGGCGGGGCCTTCCCGCAACGATCGCCGAGTGAACGATCGACGAGCCCTGGTGGCGGCGCCCTTTCTCTGGGTTGCGGTGGAACTGGCACGCACACGGGTGACGGGATTTCCCTGGAACCTGCTCGGCATCGCACAAGTGGACAACGTAGCTCTGTGCCGCATCGCCGGATGGACCGGCGTGTACGGGATCTCGTTTGAGATTGTGCTGGTGAACGTCGCGCTGGCGGCGGCGTTTCTGATCCCACGCCAGAAGCGCGGCTCCATGCTGGTGGCAGCTCTGGCAGCCGCAGCGGTCCTTCAGGCCGGAAGGCTGATCGAGGCTCCGCCCGCGAAGGCCGACCGCTCCGCTGTGTTGGTGCAGGAAAATGTTCCAGTCTCGGCGAATTGGAGTCAGCCCGGCTACTTTCAGCAAACGCTCCAGGAACTAACTGAACTGAGCGTGAAATCAGTAGCCGGCAATTCCGCGGCGAATGTCGATCTGATTGTGTGGCCGGAGTCGCCGGCGCCATTTTTCACCAACGAAAGGCGATTTCGCGATCCCGTCAGCGAGATGGCGCGCGCGACCAAAGTCTGGATTGTGGCCGGAGCCATCGGAACTGCGCCCTCGAACCTCACAGCGCCAACCGAGTTCAACTCGGCAGCTCTGATCAGTCCCACCGGAGAATGGACCGCACGCTACGACAAGGTCCACCTCGTGCCCTTCGGCGAGTTCCTGCCCTTTCCCAGCCTGTTCTCGTTCGCGGGAGGACTGACCAAGGAAGTTGGCGAGTTCGGGCGGGGCACATCGCGCCGGCCTCTGAACGCGGGCGACATGCCAATCGGCGTCTTCATCTGCTACGAATCTGTTTTTCCCGATGATGTGCGCCAGTTCGCAAACCAAGGCGCCCAAGTCTTCGTGAACATCTCGAACGACGGATGGTACGGAGACAGCGGGGCCTACGCGCAACATTTGAATCAGACGCGCATGCGCGCTATCGAAAATGATCGTTGGCTTTTAAGCGCGACCGACACTGGGGTCACGGCGTCAATCGATCCCTGGGGACGCGTCGCGGCGCGCATTCCTCGCAAGGAGCGCTCGGTATTGGTAGCGCCTTATGCCCTCACCTCCGTAACCACGTTCTACACGCGCCGCGGCGACTGGTTCGCGTATGTGTGTGCGATAATTTCTATCGGAGCGCTGTTGTCGCGCTTCGCTTCCAAAAACCGCGAAAAGCAAAAGGCTGAACCGCCCTCATGAATCAAGAGTTGGTGCTGGAGTACGAAAAACTCAACAAGAAGGTCCACGAACTTCGGGAGTATCTTTGACGCGGAGAAAGTCCGTCCGCAGCTAGCCGAAATTGACAAGCAGGCCGCCGACCCGAATCTGTGGTCGAATCCGCAACGATCCCAGCAGGTGATGCGCGAAAAGAAGCGGCTGGAGCACGTGCTCTCAACCGACGCCGATCTCGCGCGCCGCACCGAAGACATCACGGCCTACTTCGATCTGGCCAAAGAAGGCGAGAGCGTTGACGCCGACCTGCAGCGCGAAATCGGCTCGCTGCGCGAACTGCTCGACAAGCTTGAAACCGAAACGCTCCTTTCTGGCGAGAACGATGCCCGCAACGCGATCGTGACCATCCATCCCGGCGCGGGCGGCACCGAATCCCAGGATTGGGCCGACATGCTTTTGCGAATGTACTTACGCTGGGCCGAGCGTCAGGGCTTCGAAACGATCCTCTACGACTACCAGCCGGGCGAAGAAGCCGGGCTGAAGTCGGCAACCTTTGCCGTGAATGGCGAATACGCTTTTGGCCTTCTGCAAGGTGAAATCGGCGTGCACCGCCTCGTCCGCATTTCTCCCTTCGATCAGGCCAAGCGGCGTCATACCTCGTTTGCCAGCGTCTTTGTCTCTCCGGAAATCGACGACAGCATCGAGATCGTCATCAAGCCGGAAGATATCCGCATCGACACCTACCGCTCCAGCGGCAAGGGCGGGCAACACGTGAACACGACAGACTCCGCCGTGCGCATCACGCACATTGCCACCGGCCTGGTCGCGAACTGCCAGAATGAGCGCTCCCAGCACAAGAACAAAGAGCGTGCCATGAGCATGCTGCGCTCGAAACTCTATGAATTCGAAATGGAGAAGAAACGCGCCGCGACCAAGAAGATTGAAGACTCCAAGCTCGACATCGAATTCGGATCGCAGATTCGTTCCTACGTGCTGCAGCCTTACCGCATGATTAAAGATCACCGAACCAAGACCGAAGTCGGAGACGTAGATCGCGTGATCGACGGAGACTTGCAGCCGTTCATTCGCGCGTATCTGCTGGCGCGGCGGGGAGAGAAGTCGTGAAAGCGGAAAGGCAAACCTTCAACCACAAAGCAGGCTTCGGCTCACGAAGGAAAGCCCTCAAGACCATAAAGCTCGGTCCCCGCTTCCTGCGGGCTTTCCAGTTCGCGGCAGAGAAGCACGCGGGCCAAACGCGCAAGGCCTCGACGATACCCTACATCGCGCACCTGATGGGAGTCGCGTCGTTAGTGCTTGAGGCGGGCGGCGACGAGGACCTCGCGATTGCTGCGCTGCTGCACGACGTGGTGGAGGATTGCGGCGGTGCACCCATGCTGAAAGAAGTCCGCCGCAGGTTTGGCAGCCGCGTCGCGAAGGTCGTGGATGGTTGCACCGACGCAGATACCTTTCCCAAAGCTCCCTGGCGCGAGCGCAAAGAAACATACATCCGGCATCTGAAAACGGCCGACGCCGGTACTCGCCTGGTTTCCGCAGCCGACAAACTGCACAACGTGCGCTCCATCGTCAGCGATTACCGCGCGATCGGCGAATCTGTCTGGTCACGGTTCAAGGGCGGACGCGAGGGCACTCTTTGGTACTATCGGACTTTGCGGGATGTATTTCTGCACCACAAGCGCAATCGCCTCACCACGGAGCTGGAATTGGTCGTGAACGAACTCGAATCTCTGGCCGGAGTACCCGCCGTCGAGGCATAACGCTATGGCGCGCATGATCGATCAAATCCGCGCTTCGAAACTGCCTTCCAACATGATGCAGTTCGCCGCCCGCGGCGCTCTGCAAGTGTCGTCAGCCGAGAATATCGAAATCCTCGTCTATCTCGCCCGGCACAACAAGGTGTTTGGCGATCTGGCTCGCATGACCTTGGCCGGGTGGGACGTGAAAGCGTCCATTGCCGCCGCCTCCAATCCTGAAACCCCGCCCGAAGTTTTGAATTACTTGATTTCGCATGACAACCTGCGTCCGGCGCTGTTGCCGGCTTTGCTCGAGAACCCTTCCGTGCCTGAGAGCGAGTTGGCGAAGCTTGCGATTGCCGCTTTGCGCGAAAACCTTGATGTGATGCTCAAGAGCAAGCGGGTTCGCGCCTCTAGCGGCATTGTGGAAGCTCTCAGTGCGAATCCCTACTTGAAGAGGGAAGAGGCCGAAGATCTGCTCAAGACGTCGAGTGCCAGCGTACCGCCGCTAGCCGTCGAGCAAGTTGCGCCTGTTGTCAAGGAGGCAGAGACCGCCGCGGAAGCGCCCGAAGGCGCAGTGGGTGCCGAGGTTGTTCACGACCCTGCGGGCGACGAAACTGTTACGGCCTATATCAACGAACACGCCGCTGATATCGCAGCTGAGGGCGAGAAGCCCTTCCAGTCCATTGGCGGAGTGGTTGAGCTGTTGGGACAAGATTACTTTCCGGTGATCGAATCTGCGGATGCGCCTGCCCCTGCCGCGCCCGCCCCATCTGAGACGGCGCCCGAGAAACCAGTACCGGCGGTTGCACCCAAGAAGCCCCAACCCCCGGTCCCGGCCAAGCGCGAAAACGCGCTTCAGAAGATCAGCCATCTCGACGTCAAAGGCCGCATTCAGTTGGCCTTGAAGGGCAACAAAGAAGAGCGTTCGCTTCTGATTCGCGATGGCACAAAGGTCGTTGCGCTGGCGGTGCTTGAAGCTCCCAAGCTCTCTGACGGCGAAGTGGAAAAGTTCGCCAGTCAGAAAAACGTGTTGGAAGCGGTTTTGCGGCAGATCCCGCTAAAACGCCGCTTCATGAAGAACTACATCGTGGTACGAAATCTGGTGGCAAATCCGCGTACCCCGCTCGATCTCGGCCTCGGCTTGATGAAACACCTGCTGCCTACCGACCTGAAAAACATTTCCGGCAACAAGGATGTTTCAGAAACGGTTCGCAAGCTGGCTCTGAAGATGTACAAGCAGAAATTGGACGCAGCCGCCAAGAAATAAAACCGGAGGGCCCTTTGGCTTCCCAACCGCAATCCGATCCCATCGCCGAGCTTCTGAAGCGATCTAAAACAATCGCAGTGGTCGGCCTCTCCTCCAACCCCTTGCGCGCCAGCCACGGCGTCTCGGCCTATATGCAGAGTCACGGGTATCGCATCATTCCTGTAAACCCGCGGATCGAAGAATGTCTGGGTGAGAAGGCTTACCCCTCGCTGCTCGATGTGCCGGAGAAGATCGACATCGTGAATATTTTCCGTCGTCCGGAATTTGTCGAAGAAGTTGTCGATCAGGCCATCCAGCTCAAAGTCCCAGCCATCTGGATGCAGGAAGAAGTGATTCACGAGAAGGCCGCGGAGAAGGCACGCAAGGCAGGAATCTTCGTTGTGATGGATCGCTGTATCCTGCTGGAACACCGCGCGCGGATGAGATGAGCTTAGTGCCCTAGGCCAACGAAGACTACGCTGGCATCATCCTTCAGACCTGACGCGTTGGCGTAGGAATGCACGTCATCGACAATGCTCACGGCAGAGGCCCCTGGTTTCACGGCATGTTCCGCAAGGCGGCTTGCTCCATACTCTTCGCCGTTCACATTCTCAGCCTCAGTGATGCCGTCACTGTAGAAGACGAGCCTCGAACCCTCTGAGAGCTGGATGCTCGTCTCCGAATAGTCTCCGCAGCTGAGACCGAGAGGCAATCCGCGCTCCGTGTCCAGAAAGTGCTCCCCCTCGTTGTCGATGAACAGAGGGCGCAAGTGCCCGGCGTTGGCAAAAACTACGGTGCGGGTTGCAGGGTCCAGAACCGCATACACCATGGTGACGAACTTTCCTGCGGGGAAATCTTCCACCAGCAACCGGTTCAACTTGGTGAGTACTTCACTTGGAGTGCAGCATGCCTCCGCCAGGGAGCGAAACACGCCGCGCGTTGCCGACATGAGCAGAGCCGCGGCCGTGCCTTTCCCCGAAACGTCGGCCAGAACAAGTCCCCAGCGCCCGTCAGGGAAGGGAATGAAGTCGTACCAATCGCCGCCGACAGCGCGCGCCGGCACGCTGCGACCGGAAATCACAAAACCGGGAATGTACGGAGAACTTTTTGGCAGCAGCGCCTGCTGAATCGACCGCGCTTCCTCGGCCTCGCGATCCAGAGCAGCACGCTCCGCACGCTCCGACTGAAGACGCCGCGCGTTGTTAATAGCCACGGCCACGTGATCGCTCAACGCCTGAAGGATTCTAAGCTGTTGTCGAGGGAACCCATCCACTTCAGGATGAGACGCCGTGAAGACGCCAACCAATCGCTCCCCTACGCGAAGGGGAATCGCTACCTCAGAGAGCGTCGAGTGCTCGCAGGCAATGTAGTACTTGTCTTCCCGAACGTCGGGCGCGTAGCGCATCTGGCCAGTGGAGGCGACGTATCCAACCATCCCGTCCTGGCCGATTTTCAGCCGATGCCCTTTGCAATGCAGACTGCACCCTTGCACCCCCGCAAGCACCATCTCGCTGCGCTCTTCGTCGTGCAGGTAGATGCCGGCTTCCAGGCAGCCGAAGGAGCGACTCACTTCATTGACGACGCTGTCGATCAGTTCGTCGAGATCAAGAATGGAGGAAATCTTCTGCGCGGCTTTCTGTACGCGCAGCAGGTCATCCAGTTGGTCGCCGAGAGACGCTCGGACCGGCGCAAAATCGATTAAATCGGTCGTGATAGCGGTCGCCATCTGTGATTAGCCCCAGGGTCTTCAACTTAGGAATGAGATGTTCCATCTCCCTAGGGTGATTCTTTAATTTCTTCGAGGGTCGATGCATCTGTGTCGATGCACCTGTGCTAACATTTGAATCCCCCTCGTCGCAGACTGGAGTTTGTTATGGCACTGCGCGCAGTACCCCTCCCAGATGAATCTACTCTGACGGTTAACGTCGTCGATGGATCACGGCAACCCTTTCCCGCCGGGACGAACATTCTCTACCGCATCTTCGACGGCAACCAGAAGGAAGTCGCATCTCCGGAGAAGCCAATTTCGTCCATTCAATTCCACGTTCCGTTCGACGACAACCTGGGCGACAACTATCGTGTGATTGCTTTCGCCGACGGCTTTCGGCAGGCCGGGTACACCCCGATCCCGCTTTCGCCTGAAACGCCGGCAACGCTGGACCTGATGCTGATTCCCAAGCGGCCAGGACTGAACTTCGTTCCAGCGCTGTGGGACAACATCAAGATGAAACTGCCTTTCCTCGGCAGAGACGTCGATGACGCCACCGGCCGCGAGCGCTACATCGACCTCATGGAGGACAAGCCCAAGTCGCTGGCGTCGCTCTTGAACATCACCACTTCCATGGCGCAGATTCCGTTCGACGACGGAAGCACTCCGTTGGACTATCTCAAGGTCATCAAGTGGGACGACAGCTTTGCGCAAGACCGCTTCTTTGCCTACTGTGACGCGAAACTGATTGACCAGGTGCGCGCTGCAGCCGCGAAGGGCCGGTTTGCCCCCGAACTGAACCCGGGGTTGTACCATCCGGGCGCCACGGCGAGCTGGAAACAGCTACAGTTCGACGAGGCGAACCTGCAGCTCACCTTTCATGAAGGGGATACGCGGACCATCAATGGCGTAGATTGTGTGGTGGTCGAGCCTGACATCGACTACTACAAGAATCTGATCGCGCACACCCTGCTCGAGGCGATCCCGAACTTCTTTACGGGAGGACTCACGAATCCAGAAATTGTCTACGCGCTGCGCTGGATTGTGGGGCGGCGAGGAGACAGCAATTTCAATCCACCGTACACGATCGTGGGCTGATTCGATTTCGGTGATCGTTACGACGTCTGTCAAGCCGCTTCGCTAGTCGGACCGCGAAGCTTCCTCTGTTGACCCTTTCGCGCGGACCCGTCGTATTTCCTGCATGCGTTCGCGAATGCGTTTTTCAATGCCTTCATTCGTTGGCTGGTAATAGACCCGGCCTCGCAGATTGTCGGGAAGGCACTCCATATCGGCGATTTTGCCCTCTACGTCGTGCGCGTACTGGTATCCCTTCCCGTAGCCCAGTCCCTTCATCAAACTCGTGGGAGCATTCCGCAGGTGCAGTGGAACCGCATCGGCCGCCGTCTGCTCAACATCCTGCAGAACGTCGCTATACGCCGTATACAAGGCATTTGATTTAGGCGCGACCGAGAGATAGACCACTGCCTGCGCCAGCGCCAGATTTCCTTCGGGCATGCCGATGAAGTCAACCGCGTCGCGCGCCGCCATGCACAGCGAGAGAGCGTTGGGATCGGCGAGGCCGATGTCCTCCACCGCCATTCGCACCACACGGCGCGCAACATAGAGCGGATCCTCTCCGGCTTCGAGCATTCGCCCCAGCCAGTACAGGGCCGCATCCGGGTCGCTATTGCGCACCGACTTGTGCAGGGCCGAAATCAGGTTGTAGTGCTCTTCGCCCGTCTTGTCATAGAGCAGAATGCGCTTCTGCAAGGCGTCGCGGACAATCTCGTCGGTGATCTCGCGCGACGCGGGCGCTCCGCTTCTCGTCTCTTTCGCGAGAAGTGGGATTGCCAGTCCTGCGGCCACTTCGAGAACGTTGTAGGCGCTCCGCGCATCGCCGCTCGTGTAGCTGGCAATCTTCTTGAGAACGTCGTCGGAGGCGCTCAGATTCATTTCGCCGAGGCCGCGCTCGCGATCGGCGATAGCTCGCTTGAGCAGCAGCACGATCTGGTCTTCTGTGAGCGGCTTCAAGACGTAGACGCGGCAGCGAGAAAGCAACGCTGAGTTGATCTCGAACGACGGATTCTCGGTAGTCGCGCCGATCAGCCGGATGTTGCCCTTCTCCACGTGAGGCAGAAACGCATCCTGCTGCGCCTTGTTGAAGCGATGAATCTCGTCGATGAAGACAATCGTCCGTGTGCCGTACTGGCGTGCGCGCTCCGCGTCCGCCATGACCTGTTTGATCTCTTTGATTCCGGCGAGCACCGCGGAAAATTCGATGAACTCCGCCTTGGTCAGCGTCGCAATGATTTTCGCGAGCGTGGTCTTGCCCGTACCGGGGGGTCCCCAAAAAATCAGCGAGCCCGTGTCGTCGCGGTCCACCTGCGCGCGCAGCGGCTTGCTCGGGCCGATCAGATGTTCCTGGCCGACGTACTCGTCGAGCGTCCGCGGACGCATGCGATCCGCCAGCGGGCGTGTGGTGTCTGCCGAGCTACCCGCGTTCGGGATGGGTTGGAAAAGGCTCATCAGCAACTCCGCTGGAAGCGGCCTGATCAGCTTAACTCATAGAGCCAGCGGGCGGGAAAGCCGCCCTCCAAGCAGTGTCGCATCACTGAAATCTTCGTAAGTCATTGACGCTTCGTGTAAGTGATTGAAAATTCGTAGAACGGCCCTAGGGGGCTGCTGGACGAAGGAATTTTACGCGGATGAATCATTCCCCGTCCGGGCTCGCGATCGTCGACGGTAGGGCCATTTCCGTCCCCGCAAAGGGCATTCTAGGTGAAGAGGCGAGCCCCAAAACAGCTTTCAGTTTCCGGTCGCCCGTGTGCCCAGAAGTAGCAATACAAAAAAGTACGTACATCGCCTATCGCAGGACTTCGCGACGGTATTCTGTGAACTGGAGTTCCGGTGCTGCGGGCAAAACACCAATTTCCGTCGCATACCGATAGAACATCTGTAAGCCTTCCACACAGCCCGCATCGAGCTGGTAGTGAATGTTTTCAGTCAAATAGGAACGAACTTCGACCTCGCTGATGTCCAGTCGAGGCGCCCATTCGTGGGCTATCTGGTTGAGACTGGAAGGCTCAAGGCCGTGATCGCGCGAATTCCGAAACACTGCGGCCAGATCGATCGAGGGTGCCGTTTCACCCAGAGCATCGCTGCGCACCGCCCAGAATGCGAATACAAACGGTTTACCAGTGTGGCGAATCCATTCCTCCGCCAAATCGAGTGTCCGGTAGCGGGAGCGATCAATTTTCAGGGCGGGGTCTCCGATAACCAGCCCCGCGTCGTGCTCGGCCAGCATTGCGTCGATATCAGGCGCCATCGGCGTGAATGACCGCCCGCCACCCAACCATTTTTCAAACAGAATCCTCGTCAGCCCGACCGAGGTCATTGAAGAAGTATCCAGTGCGACCGTTCGAACTTCTTCGATCGGAACCTTGCTCACCAGCAGGATGGATCGCACCGCCCGCCGCGATGCAATCGCAACATCGGGAAGCACTTGCAGTCCGGGAATCTGCGCATAAGCCGCCGCCGGAATGATGCCGATGTCAGCCGTCCCCTCCTCGAGTGCGCGCGCGCAACCTGACGGCAGCGTATACGAGATGTCGAAGTCGCGGCCGGAGTCGCCGTGCTCAAAATCCCACATCAAGGGAGCGGTATTCAGGTAGGAGATAGCCGAAATGCGTAAACGTCTCATTCTAAATTGGGAATCTTTCCACAATATTAACAAACCCATTGTGACGTCTAACCTTGACACCCTTCTTCGGCGCTCAGTAAAGTCCGCTCGGAGTGCATTGTGTCTAACGTTGCGGTATCCCCAGCCCCCACCAATGTTTTGGACTGGCTGGCCATTTCTCTCACGCCAGGCCTTGGCCCCACAAAGTCGCGTAAGCTGGTTGAACACTTCGGGTCCGCCGCAACTGTTTTTCGCGCGTCCCTGACCGAACTCGAAAGCACTGGTATCCAGGCCGTTTCCGCCCAGTCGCTGGCCACGGGGAAGTCGGCGGAACTTGCTCGGGAGGAGATCGCACGCGCCGCGGCCGCCGGCGCAACCGTGCTCTCGCTGGACGACCCCTCATACCCGCCGCGCCTGAAGGAAATCTACGATTCGCCACTCATCCTTTATGTGCGCGGCAATCCTGAAATCCTGACGAAGCCCGGCATTGCCATGGTCGGCACGCGGCATCCCACGCCGTATGGTTCCGGCATGGCCGAACGGCTCGCGAGCGACCTCGCCTCCCAGGGACTCGTCATTATTAGTGGCATGGCGCGAGGCGCCGATACGGCCAGCCATCGCGGCGCAGTTTCTGCCAAAGGTAAGACTGTGGCAGTGTTTGGCACGGGCGTAGACGTGATCTATCCCAAAGAAAATTCGCGTCTCTCGGAGCAAATCCTGGCGCTGGGAGGCACACTCATTTCGGAATTTCCTATGGGAACCTTTCCCGCCCCGCAGAACTTTCCCATCCGCAACCGCATTCTCAGTGGAATGTCGGTCGGAGTGCTCGTGGTCGAGGCCGCGGAATATTCCGGCACGCGCATCACCGCGCGCTGTGCGCTCGAACAAAATCGCGACGTCTTTGCCGTACCCGGCAACGTCACCAACAAAAATTCCTGGGGACCGAACACACTCATCAAACAGGGCGCCAAGCTGGTCGCGACCTGGGAAGACGTGTGGGAAGATCTCCCGACAGAAGTACGACTTACGTTGATACCCGCCACCGCGCCTGAATCCCAAGACGGCTCCTCCGCATCTCTATTCCCGAACGAAGGGCGCCCTCCTCACGAAAAAAGAATTCTGAGCCTGCTGAAAGCCGACGAAGCCACGCACATCGGCGAAATCGTGGAGAAGCTGGAGACAGAACTCTCATCCTCCGAAATCTTCGCCGCGTTATTCGAACTGGAGCTAACCGGCAAAGTGCGGCAAATGCCGGGGAAGAATTTTGTAAAGAGCTTCTAGCTGCTAGCTCCTAGCTTCTGGCTAGACGCTGAGAGGTGAACGAATGGAAGATTTCAAAAAATTGAAAGTTTGGAGCAAGGCTTCCGTTTGACGCTAAGCATTTACCAGCGGACTCGAATGTTTCCGAAGGATGAAATCTATGGGCTTACGAGTCAAATGCGCCGGGCTGCGGGTTCAATCGGCGCTAACATTGCTGAAGGGTGTGGTCGCAGGTCCGATCCGGAGATGAGGCGATTGCTGCAGATCGCTCGTGGATCGGCATCGGAGCTTGAATACCACGTGCTGCTTGCTAAGGATCTTCAATTCCTCACGAACGACGAGTTCGAGGAAATGCAATCACTGATCATGGAAGTTCAGCGAATGCTGGCGGCTCTGGTCCAGCGCTTACAGCGCCCGGCTCTAGCTAGGAGCTAGCAGCTAGAAGCTAGCAGCTTTCTCCCGGTAACTTGTTGCTTTCCGCCCATTCGTGCTAGCTTCAAACCGGACTCCAAGGAAATTGAGGATACATTGTCTAAAGGTTTAGTCATTGTCGAATCGCCGGCCAAGGCGAAGACCATTCAGAAATATCTTGGCAAAGGCTTCACGGTCGAGGCTTCCCTCGGTCACGTCAAAGATCTGCCCAAAAGTACTCTGGGCGTCGATACCTCGAACGGATTCGAGACCGATTACATCGTTATCCCCGGCAAAGAAAAGGTTGTGGCCAAGCTGAAGAAGCTGGCGTCGTCGGCAGATTCGATTTACCTCGCGCCTGACCCGGACCGCGAAGGCGAAGCCATCGCCGCCCATCTGGCGTTTGAACTTGACGAGGACGGCGGAAAAAAGAAGAAAGCAAAAGCGAAGAAGGCGAAAAAGGGCGAGCCTGAGGCTCCTCCGCGCATTCAGCGCGTTACCTTCAACGAAATTACCAAGCGTGCCGTGCAGGCTGCGTTTGAACATCCGCGGGCGATCGATCAGAACCTGGTCGACGCGCAGCAGGCCCGCCGCGTACTCGACCGGCTTGTGGGATATCAGGTTTCCCCGCTCCTTTGGGACAAAGTTCGTCGCGGCTTGTCTGCCGGACGCGTGCAAACTGTTGCGCTCCGTCTGATCGTCGAGCGCGAACGCGAAATCAAGGCATTCGAGAAAAAAGAATACTGGACCATCGACGCCAACCTCGCCGCCAGCAAGCCTCCGGCATTCTACGCGCGGTTCGTGGGCAAGGGCGAAGAGAAGATTGAGGTCACGAACGGCGAAGACGCGGAAAAGATCCGCGCTGCCCTGGAAAAATCTGATTGGGTCGTGCGGTCGGTCGACAAGAAAGAGCGCCGCCGCAACGCCGCGCCACCCTTCACCACCAGCAAGCTGCAACAGGATTCTTCGCGCAAGCTTCGTTTCAGCGTGAAGCGCACCATGATGATCGCCCAGCGCCTGTATGAAGGCGTCGAACTCGGGGAAGAGGGCTCTGTCGGTTTGATTACCTACATGCGTACCGATTCGACCCGGGTCGCGCCCGAAGCAATTCAGGAAGTGCGCGAGTATGTGGGCACGGAATACGGGCCGACGTACCTGCCCGAGACGCCCAATACATATAAGGAGAAGAAAGAGTCTCAGGGCGCGCACGAAGCCATCCGCCCCACCTCGGCGATGCGCCATCCCGACCAGGTCAAGCAGTACTTAAAAGAGGATGAGTTCAAGGTGTACAAGCTGATCTGGCAGCGGTTCGTCGCGTCGCAGATCAATCCCGCGGTCTTCGATCAGACCACGGTCGATATCGACGCGAAAAATGGCAACGAAGTCTTCTGGTTCCGCGTGACCGGGTCGGTGCTCAAATTCGACGGCTTCCTCAGAGTCTACGAGGAGTCGAAAGAAGGTAAGGACGAAGAAGACGAGGAACTCAAGCATAAGCTGCCTGCGCTGGAAGCCGGGCAGAAGCTCACGCTCAAAGAATTGAAGCCGGAACAGCACTTCACCGAGCCGCCCCCACGCTACAACGAAGCGTCGCTGGTGAAGGAACTGGAAGAGCGTGGCATTGGGCGCCCGTCGACCTACGCCGCGATTCTTACCACCATTCAGGAACGGCAGTACGTGCAGAAGATTGGGGGCAAATTTACGCCAACCGAAATCGGTTTGGTGGTCACGGATCTGCTCGTGGAAAACTTCCGCGACATTTTTGACCTGCAGTACACCGCCCGGCTGGAAGAAGAGCTCGACGAAATTGAAGAGGGCAAGGAGAAGTGGCAGGACGCTCTGGGCGACTTCTACAAGAAATTCCAGAAGGATCTCAAATATGCCGAAAAGCATATGGAGAACATCAAGCGGATGGAGAAGCCGACAGACGAGAAGTGCGAACTCTGTCAGTCACCGCTGGTGATCAAGTGGGGAAAGCACGGATCCTTCTATGCCTGCAGCACCTACGACAAGGACGACCCGAATACCTGCAAGTTCACGAAAGAAAACCCGATCAATCTGCCCGACCTAGACTCAGCGGACGTGCAGGAGACGGGCGCGGCAGAGGAGTACTGCGAAAACTGCGGCCGCGTGATGGTGTTGAAGCGCGGACGCTTCGGTCAGTTCATGGCTTGCACGGGCTATCCCGACTGCAAGACAACGCGGCGTCTCGATCAAGGCAAGAAAGTTCCAGATATCCCGATCGATGAACTGTGCCCGAAGTGCGGGCGCAACATGATGATCCGCCACGGCCGTTATGGCGAGTTCACCGCCTGCAGCGGATATCCGGAGTGCAAGTACGTCAAGCAGAACTACATCGGCGTGAAGTGCCCCGAGTGTAAGGATGGTGATCTCGTCGAAAAGCGCGCGCGCAAGGGCAACACATTCTATGGCTGCGGCAATTATCCGACGTGCAAATTCACTTCGGCGCATAAGCCGATTGCCGAGAAGTGTCCGAGTTGCGGCAACGAATATCTGGTCGAGAAGAATCTGAAGGCCGGACCGGTGATCGCATGCCCCAACAAGGAATGCGACTACGAGCGGCCTGCGCCTCCGCCTGAAGCGGCGGCGAGCGCTGCGGCACCGGCGAATCCGTCCTGACAAATCTTTTTGATTCTTCCCGCGATTCAAATCGTTTAACTGTGCCGGAAGTATCCAACCCAACGGAGGATGTGATGCCGAAGAAGCCGACGACAGCCGATGCCCAACTGATTCTGCAACTTTACGATCTTCGCCGCGAGGCGGAGATGCGAAAAGCCCGCACCTGGTGGGCGGCGGAGTTTTTCCCTCAGAATGCGGACGACTTCATCAAGGTTGCATGGGCGATGAATACGCAGGAGAACAACTGGCTGCGCCAAGTGCTCGGCTACTGGGGAATTGTTACGTCATTTGTTTTGAATGGCGTCCTGAATGAAGATTTGTTTCTACAGCCCGGCTTCAGCGGCGAACTGTTTCTGATCTACGCCAAGTTTCATCCGTTCGTCAAAGAAATACGCGAGAAGCTTAACGACCCCGAAGCGTTTCTCAATCTGGAAAAGACAGTCACGCGCACGAAGTGGGGAAGGAATCGCCTGCAATTCATGATCAAGCGCGTGGAAATGATGCGCCAGAGGAAGGCAAGCTCCTAGCGTGCAGCTGCTAGCTCCTAGCTACTAGCTTCTAGCCACACAAGTCCCGGGCGCCGGCAAAATGCGGGCGCCCATTTTCTGTTTGGGTACGTCCGATCCTTCGTCCGACTCCGAACTTGTCTTCGCTGGAAGCTAGGAGCTAGAAGCTTCAAGCTAGCAGCTAGAAGCTGCTCTTCTGTTATCCTAGTCGGCTGTGCGGATGATCTGGTGGTTCCTGATCCTAGGCGTAAGCACACTGGTCGTAGTGTGCGTAGCCATCGCCCTGTACATGCGCTTGCGTCGGCATCTGCAGAGGACCCACGCTGCGCACGAAGGGCCTTTGAGTGAAGTGGAACGCGAGCGCCAGCCGAACAGCATCGAACACTGAATTTGTTTTGTGAATGGAGGTCCGATCATGGCAAAGTCGGCAATTCAAACTCTAAGCAGTCCGCAAGACCGAGCTCTTGAAGCTTCGCGTCAAGTCGCACTCGTGGTGGGTGCGAGCCTGTTCGTGGCTTTGTGTGCCCGCGTCACCATTCCGTTGCTGCCTCTTACGCCGGTTCCACTCACCGTACAGAATCTTGGAGTGCTGCTGGTTGGCCTGTTGCTCGGCAGCCGTCGCGGCTTCGCCGCCCTCACTCTGTATCTGGCGGAAGGCGTCGTCGGACTGCCGGTATTCAATCCTTTGGGCGTTGGCGGAATCGCACAATTGCTTGGCCCCACCGGCGGATTTCTCATGGTCTACCCGTTCGTCGCCTTCCTTGCTGGCTACATTTTTGAGCGTGGCGCGAAGAGCTTCGCGCGCGCAGCGGTCGCCGGACTCCTGGCCGAGTTCCTGCTTTTCGCTGGAGGACTGACCTGGCTCTACGCGATCACTCATTCGCTGGCAAAAGCGGCGTACCTGGGCCTCTATTGGTTCATCGCCGCTGAAGTCATGAAAGTAATGTTCGCCGCCGCCATCGCGACTCGCTGGCAGCGCGACAAATCGCGAGCGTGAAAGAGCGGCCCTTTAGGGCCGCGTTAGGCGTGGAGCAGCGAAACTGGCTTTAGCCTCTGGACGGGCTGGCTTCGTTTGAAGTTTCATTGGAGTTCACAAGATGACCGCAGTATCCGAAACCGCAAAAGCGACCGGCAGCACCGCATCGGGCGAGGTCCGCGCGATCACCGTGGCACACAGCCCCGATTCCGACGACGCTTTCATGTTTTATGGCTTGGCCACGAACAAGGTCCGCACGCCGGGCCTGCGGTTCAGCCATACGCTGTGCGATATCGAAACTTTGAATCAGAAGGCGCGCGAAGGCGTTTACGACGTAAGCGCGATTTCTTTCCACGCGTATCCCTACGTTCAAGACAAGTACGCGCTCATGACCTGCGGGGGCAGCGTTGGTGAAGGCTACGGACCGATGATCGTCTCGCCGCGCCCGTTCACTCCAAGCGAGATCAAAACGAAGAAAATCGCGGTCCCGGGCACGCTGACCACAGCGTATCTCGCGTTGCATCTTTTCGCTCCTGGAGTCGAAACCGAGGTTGTTCCGTTCGATCAGATCATTCCGCAAGTGCTCGAGGGCAAGTACGAAGCTGGACTCATCATCCACGAAGGCCAGCTGACCTACGACAAATCTGGACTGCACCGCATTGTCGATCTCGGAAAGTGGTGGCAGAAAGTGACTGGCCTGCCTCTACCCTTGGGAGGCAACGCCATTCGCCGCGCGCTCGGTCCAGAACTGATGCCGGCGGTGACCGCGGCTCTGCGCGAAAGCATCCAGTACGGGCTCGATCACCGCGAAGAAGCGCTCTCGTACGCCATGCAATTTGCCCGCGATCTCGACACGCAGTCGGCGGACAAGTTCATCGGCATGTACGTGAACGAACGCACGCTCGACTACGGTCCCGACGGCCGCGAAGCCGTCCGCCGCCTGCTCGACATGGGCCACAAAGCGGGCATCATCGGGCCGGAAGCCCGCGTGGATTGGGTGTAACGAAGCTTCTAGCTCCTAGCTACTAGCTTTTCCACGCTCACCCCTGGTGTGTTGCGCTCGCTGAGCAGAGACTTGCTGATCGGCAGATTCTTTTTTCGCTAGAAGCTTGCAGCTAGGAGCTAGAAGCTTGCCACCCCAAACTCTCCTCATCGACGCCGACGACACGCTCTGGGAGAACAACATCTACTTCGAGCGGGCCATCGCCAGCTTCATTTCGTTTCTGAATCATCATGAGTTCTCTCCCGAGCAAGTGCGCGAAGTGCTCAACGATGTGGAGCGCGAGTGCATTGTGACGCACGGCTATGGCCTGCACAGTTTTGCGCACGCCCTGGTCAAGACGTTTGAGCGGCTGAGCGTCGAACCGGTAACGCCCGAGTCTCATGCTCAAATTCAGAGCTTCGCGAATACAATTACCGATCATCCCATCGAGATGCTGCCCCGGGTGCCAGAGACCCTCGGGCATTTGTCGCAGCGCCATCGCCTGATCCTGGTGACCAAGGGAGCGCTCGTCGAGCAGACGGGGAAAGTCGAGCGTTCAGGACTTAAGAAATATTTCACCGCCGTGGAGATCCTGGCCGAGAAAGATCCGGCAGCGTACGCGCGTCTGGTCGACAAATATGCGCTCGCCCGCGACGCCACATGGATGGTCGGCAACAGCCCCAAGTCCGACATTAATCCCGCGCTCGCCGCCGGTCTGCACGCCGTTTTCGTGCCTCACGGCGATACCTGGATTCTGGAGCACGAGGAAGTGAATCCCGCACCATCGGGACAGAAGCTGCTAATCGTGGGACGTTTCGCGGAACTGCGCGAGCATTTCTAGAGCTTCACTTGCCCGCCGCGCGCCTCAGTTGCCCGAAGATCGATGTTGTACGAAATCCAAATTCCCGTGCGAAACGGGAACTGTCCAGCAATCGCGGATTTCCCGCCGCATACCTCTCGCCCAGCCGGATACTGATTCGCGAGTTCAAGCCTTCCACCGCGTGTTTCAAATCAGCCACCGCGACCGACTCGCAAAGCGCGTTATAGATCCCAAACTCCGGGCGTGACGCGCCCAGAACCGTCACCAGCATCGCAGCCACATCGTCAACGTGCACCAGAAGAAGTCTCTCCGACTCTACATACGGCAAGGCGATTTCAGCCGGATCGTTTGTACCGAGAAGCTCAAAGATCTGGCTTCTCCATGCCGACGAGACCGATTGCGAGCCAGGTCCCAATACACGCCCAATCCTCAAGCTGACGAATTCCAAACCGTGGCAATCGCGATACGCTTCTCCGAGTCGCTCCACATAGAGCTTGGCCGCTCCGTAGAGATCTTCTGGCGCGGCCCGGTCTGTCTCGGACACAGCCTGATCCGCCGTACAGGTTCCATAAACGCTGAGCGAGCTTCCGAACACGAATCGCCGAACCCCGACCTGACGCGCCATTTCCAGCAGATGGGCACTACCCTCGACGTTGACCTGGGTTGCCCGCAGTGGATCGCGCTGTGCCGCCGTCGGCAAAGTCGCCGCCAGATGGATGATCCCGTCGATGCGCTTCGCATCAAACACACGCTGGAGTTGCGAAGCGTCGGCAATATCGCACACAATTTCAGCACCTGACTTCTGGTCATCCGCGGCAGCATTCGACGCGCGCCGGTCCAACAAAAGCACCCGGTAGCCTGCACGCTGTAAAAGTTTTCCCACGGTTCGTCCAATGAATCCGCGGCCGCCCGTCACCAACACCGTATTGTTCTTGTCTGCGTCCATGGCCCTCTCGTGGCGGAATCATCTCCGTCACCGTGTTTTCAACTTCGTCACCGCATCAAACTAACCAACAACCGCCTATCGCGCCTCGCATTTCCCGCATGTTACGCTCATTCTGCTCTCGCGAATCTGGCTCGCACTTCGTCTGTGGCGATACAGACCAACAATTTACGGCGGCTGTTGCACACGGTGGAGGCGCTCTCTGAGCTCGGGCCCGCGCTGTCAGCGGAGCGCGAGTTCTCGGAGACAGCGCGCCTCATGCTGTCTGCCATCATGGAAGCGGCGGGCGCGCGCGAAGGCGCTCTGCTTCTGTACAACGACAAGCCTGCCATGCTGACTTCCGCCACGGCTCAGGGATTTGCCCTGATGCCCGACCCGGCCTTCATTCCTCTCCTCCCCAAGCATGTACACGCGCTCAATGCGGCGCGTGGTCCTATCGTTCTCAATTCTTCGACGTACTCCGTGTTTCTCAGTTCTAACGGCAATGTCGCCCCGGAACTTTTCAAGTGCCTCGCCCCTCTCAAAGCTGGAGGCCGCCTGGCTGGAGTCGTTGCCCTCGGCCGCCGTCCCGGCGACGCGCTCTATGAAGATAGCGAACTCGACGCTCTCGAACTGTTGTGCAGCTACATCGCGCTCGCGGTGCAGAATCATGCTCTGACGCAAACCATCGCGCAGCGCGTTTCAGAAAATCTGCGGCTCATGGCCTCGCTGCATGGTTTCTACGACAACGCACTCGAAGCCTTTGCCACCGCCATCGACGTGAAGCACGTGAACATTCATGGCCACTCTCTGCGCGTCGGGCGCTACGCTGCCGCCATCGGCGAGGCCATGGGCATGGACCCTGGCGAAGTCGCGGCGTTGCGCAGCGCCGGATATCTCCACGACATCGGGAAGGTTGCCGTCGACCGCCGTCTGTTCAGCAAGCCTGGAGCGCTCGATCCCGATGAGTTCCGCGAAATGGCCGACCACACCACCGTTGGCCACCAGATCGTCAGCAGCGTGCAGTTTCCATGGCCCAAGATTCCCGAGGCGGTCCGCTGGCATCACGAGCGCAGCGACGGTTCCGGCTATCCAGACAAGCTCGGCCAGGATGAGGTTCCGATGTCTGTTCGCATCGTGGGCCTCGCAGATTCTTTCGACGCCATGACCACCATTCGTCCGTATCGCGCGCCGTTCTCGGTAGGCAGTGCGCTGAGCGATCTCGTGCGGATGGCTCCGCAAAAGTTTGATCCTAACGTGGTGCAGGCTCTGCTGATTCAAGTGCGGCGCGATGCGGTGGGCAGCAATCGGTCTCCGCTGCTCGATGGCATGGCGGTGAATATTGCCGCCAGCGATATCGATCATCTGGCTGCTACTTTGCAGCACAAAGTCTCGCGCAACCGGGCATACGTGACCAAGGAACTCGGCTCCTGAGTGCTGACACCGATCCAATAACTAATTTTCGTCTGCTCCGAAATCCCTCTCCTGCAATCACTTCCAAGCCTCAGGAACCATGCGCGGCAGCAACTTTTTCCCGCGCCAGGGTTCATACTGGGGAGAGTTGCTTCCTTCCGGGAGTCTTCATGCGATCGAGCCTCGGTAAGCTGGCCCTATTTCTTCTAGGTCTGAGCCTCGCCTGCGCGGTCCCGCAATTACTCGCCAAGAAAAAAGAGAAGGCTGCCGAGTCCGGTCCCAACGAACAGAAGCGGGCCGTGCACGCGCTCAATCGCCTCACGTTCGGTCCGCGGCCCGGCGATGTGCAGCAGGTCATGGCCGTGGGCGTCGATGCCTGGCTTGATCAGCAACTGCATCCGGAAAAAATTGCAGACGCTGCTGTCGAGTCCCGCCTTGCTCCCTTCCGCACGCTGCGCATGAGTTCGAAAGAAATCGCCGAAGAATTCCCCGACAATCAACTCATCCGCCAGGTCATGGACGGCAAGAAGTCCATGCCTTCCGATCCCGCAAAGCGCGCCGTGTTTCAAGTGCAGATTGCGCGCATGCAGAAGAAGAAGGAAGTAAAAGAATTGAAAAAAGATCGGAAGGAAGTAGCCGCGGCTCTCGTGCCCGCACCTGCTCCCACCTCCGCACCAGCGACCGATTTGGCGAAAGTGACTGACGAACCCGCGGTCGCTGCAACGAACCCGGGAGATGCCGCCGGCTCTGCGAAGACAGCCGAGGAGCTGGCAGCCGAGGCCAAAGCCAGCCCTGATGCGGACGGCTCTATGAGCGGCATGGGATCGTCCAATGGTCTGGCGCCCCTGAGCAACGAAACGGCGAATAGTGAATCGTCGAACAATGAACCGGCGGGCAACCCGCCTGCGAATGAAGCTCCGGCGAACAACGCATCGGCAAATGATGTTCCGGCAAGCAATGGTCCGGCCAGCGACACCTCGATGGCTCCGCCCTCTGAAGCGGAAGCGAAGTCCACTCCCGTCGATGATCCCGAAGCGCGCCGTCGTGAAGACCGTCTCTACGCCGACTTGAAAGTTCAGGGACTCGTCGATCTTCCTCCCGCCCAGCGTTATAAGACCGTTATGACGATGTCAGCCGGCGAGCAGTTGGCCTTCGCCGACGCTTTGCGCGGTGGTAAGGGGCAGGAGTTTCTCGAAGGTCTCGACCCCAAGCAGAAAGAAACTCTGCAGGCCATGAATAATCCGCAAGCCGTGGTCGTCGACGAACTCGTGCAGGCCAAGCTTCTGCGGGCTATCTACAGCGAGCGCCAGCTCGAAGAGGTGATGACTGATTTCTGGTTCAACCATTTCAACGTATTCGCAAACAAGGGCGCCGACCGCATGCTGCTCACCAACTACGAGCAGGACGTAATCCGCCCCCACGCCATGGGCAAATTTGAAGATTTGCTGGTGGCCACCGCCCAGAGTCCGGCGATGTTGTTCTACCTCGACAACTGGTTGAGCATCGGGCCAAATTCCATGCAGGCCGTTGGCAGGCCGGCACGGCCCGGACCGCGAGGACCGTACCGCTATCCGCCGCGCTATCCCGGGCGGAATCCGAATGCGAATGAGAAACGCAAAAAAACCAGCGGCCTCAACGAAAACTACGGACGCGAGTTACTCGAACTGCACACGCTTAGTGTGAACGGCGGCTATTCGCAGCGCGACGTCACCGAAGTCGCCAAAGTTTTCACCGGATGGACGATCGAAAAACCTTTCGACGGTGGTACATTCAAGTTCGAGCCGCGCATGCACGAGCCCGGTCCCAAGTTTGTCCTCGGACATCACATCAAACCCAAAGGCGAAGACGAGGGCAGGGAAGTGCTGCACCGCCTGGCGACCAGCCCGCAAACGGCGCACTTCATCTCTCTGAAGCTCGCGCAGCGTTTCGTTTCGGATGATCCGCCGCCGGCGTTGGTCGACCGCATGGCGAAGACGTTCGAGAAAAAGAAAGGCGACATCCGCGAGGTCCTGGCCACTCTTTTTCACTCGCCCGAGTTCTGGGCCGACGGTGCTTACCGCGCGAAAGTGAAAACGCCGCTCGAATTCGTGGTTTCCGCCGCACGCGCCACCGGAGCCGATGTCGATGACGCCATGCCTCTGGCGCGCCAACTCAACAACATGGGCATGCCTCTCTACGGAGCGCAGCCGCCAACGGGCTACTCGATGAAGGCGGACACTTGGGTGAGTTCCTCTGCTCTGCTGAACCGGATGAATTTCGCGCTCGCCCTGACGGCAGGCAAAGTCCGCGGCGCTAAGGTCGATGCCGTGCAGTTGGCGGGAGGTCCGCCTCCGCCAACGGATGCAAGCCTCACGCTCTCGGCCATGGAAGCGAAGCTGCTCGCGGCCGACGTCTCGCAGCAGACGCACGACTCGATTACGGCGCAGCTCGCAGCGCACCCGAAGAAATCCGAGCCCGACCAGCCAGATAAGAAACCATCAGGCAAACCAGTAGCAGCACCGCGTCCGCCAGACGCAAGCATGATCGCGGGCCTACTGCTAGGCTCGCCAGAGTTTCAGAGAAGGTGAGCTACTAGCTGCTAGCTCCTAGCCGCTATCGAACCTAGGAGCACAATGTAGGTTTGCGTTCGCGGCGAGAGAACGAAGAAGAAGCGAGCAGGCCCAGTTTGCTGGAAGCAAGGAGCGAAAAAGCTAGAAGCTAGTATCTAGGAGCTAGAAGCTAGAAGCTAGAAGCTAGAAGCTAAGGAGCTAGAAGCTAGGAGCTGTCTTATGCCAATCACCCGTCGCGTCTTCCTTCGCAACAGCGCACTCGCCGTCGTCGGCACCACCGCGGTGCCGAGTTTTCTCACGCGCGCCGCGTTCGGCGCCGTCGACTCCGGCGGACGCACCAAGCGGCTGGTCGTCATTTTTCAACGCGGGGCTGCGGACGGGTTGAACATCGTCGTTCCTCACTCTGACGCTCAGTACTATGCGATGCGTCCCAGCATCAACATCCCACGCAAATCGGTGCTCGACCTCGACGGCCACTTCGGTCTTCATCCGTCGCTCTCGGCGTTTCAACCGCTCTGGCAGCAGCGTCACCTGGCCATCGTTCACGCCGCCGGATCGCCTGACACAACACGCTCGCACTTCGACGCGCAGGATTTCATGGAGACCGGCACTCCCGGCGTGAAAGCCACACAGGACGGATGGCTCAACCGCTCGCTGCACGAAATTCCGCAACAATCCCCGTTCCGTGCAATCGCGCTCGGGCCATCGCTGCCGCGAATCCTGAGCGGATCCGAGCCCGCCGTCGCAATGAACAACATCAACGACTTCTCCGTCGGAGGCCGCAGCCAGAAACCTTCGCCGGCTGCGAATGCCTTCGAGGCCATGTACGATCACTCCTCGGACACCGTGCTCCACGGCACCGGAGAAGAAACCTTCGGCGCCGTGAAGATGCTGAAGGCCGCCGATCCCGGAAAGTACACGCCTGCTCCCGGCGCCAACTATCCCAAGGGACGCTTCGGCGAAAGCCTGCGGCAACTTGCGCAACTGATCAAAGCCAATCTCGGCGTGCAAGTCGCCTTTGCCGATATCGGCGGTTGGGATAACCACGTCAACGAAGGATCGACCGAGGGCCAGCTCGCCAATGTGCTTGGCGACTTCTCGCAGGCGCTCGCCGCGTTCTGGACCGATCTCGGCGATCTCAGCGAAGACACGGTCGTCGTCACCATGTCGGAATTCGGACGCACCGCCCGTGAAAACGGCAACCGCGGCACCGACCACGGCCACGCCAATGTGATGTTCGTGCTGGGCGGTCCAGTGAAAGGCGGCAAGGTCTACGGCCGCTGGCCCGGACTCGATCAGTCGCAACTCTACGAAGGCCGCGACCTCGCGCTCACCACCGACTTCCGCCAAGTGATTGGAGAAGCAGTTGCTCGTCACATGGGGAACAAGGATCTGGCTGCTGTCTTTCCCGGGTATGAGAACCAACCGAACAAGTTCCTGCGGTTCTTGGGGTAAGGCCCGCGCTTCACGCTGCGAAGGATCTGGCCCGGACCGCCTCGCCCGACTTCATATCTTGGCTCACGCGGTGCCGCGTGTATTCGACCCATCCTTCCGCCGCAGTCAGCGTAATCGTAAAACCAAGCCAGAACGCAATTCCGAAGAACTCATGAGGCGTGAGCCGGCGGAAGGCGAAGAACATACCGACAATCGGTCGCGTCGTCGCTACCCCGAGACCGATGCCGAAGGCGCGAATCATCCACTCACGATGCCGCGCTACCTCCCTGCGTCGAATATGCCGGTAAGCCTTGATCAGACAAAATAGAAACAGCATGGCGAACAGCGTGGTCGCTGCGGTTTCATTCGGCCCGCCGATGTTCATCGTGTAGCTCATCACCAGCGCTGACACGCCGATGATCAGGCCCGACACAACCAAAACCCTGCCCATCCAGCGATGAACTTCAAGATGCTTCTCGCGAATACCTGCCACGAACTGCAGGGGCGTCAAAACCAGGAACAGCGCGCCGGGCAGGATGTGTATCAGAGTGAGCGCCATGTGCCGCGCGAATCCCGCATCGAGCGCTGCAGCCGGCGAAGATGTTCCAGCGAATTGCTCAGGCCACAATAAAACCAATGTGCGGCGCGTGACGGCGGCAATGCCAATTACGACCAGAAACACCACGGCAAACCAGAGGAGTCTGTTCACTGGCTTGGATACCGACATCACAATTCTCCCCATCGCTCGGTGGCGGCTACAAATGTAGACGGGGTTCGTAGCGTTTTATTGTGGGGGTGCGTTATTTATTGTTCAATCTCAACGAGCACATCGCCGTTTTCGATCTTGAGAGCATAGACCGTCACCTTAGCGCTTGCGTTGTGCGAAGCCTCGCCGGTCTTCGGATCCCACGCCCAGCCGTGCCAGGGACAGACAACTTTGCCGTTCTCGATCATCCCCTGACCGAGCGGTCCGCCGCGATGCAGGCAGACGTTGTCCATCGCGCTGTAAGCGCCGTTGACATTGGCGACGCAGATCGTCTTGTCGCCGCAAGGGAATTCTTTGGCTTCGTCGGCGGCGGGGAGGTCGGCTTGTGCGGCAATTCTGACAAGGGTAGGCATATGTTCAATCGGCGCGGGAGAGGCGGTTTCGTTGCGTGCAACTGTGCATAGGCGGTCCCGTGCTAGTGTGTCGTGGCAATCATCGTTTTAAGAACAGTGTTTGAAGAACCGTAGCTGCCGCGGAGAGCAAAACTACAAAGGACCATACCAAGCCTGCGATCTTAGGAGATCCTTTGCTCATCGACCCAAGCACAAGCCCGGCACATCCCAAAAGCATTCCCGCGGCAACCGTACCCACGAAGAGCATTCCTGCAGAATCACTTCCACCTCGAAAGTGCATGACGACCGCGAGGACCAGGTCAGCCACGATCGCGAAGGTCGCACAGAGAAATCCTCCGAGAGCTGCTCTCTCGCGCCATCCGGACCAGCTTCGCTTGGAGCGGAGCACCCATGCCCAGGTCGCGGCCAGCAGCATGCCCTCTGGCATGGCGACTAGGTCACCGAGGCCCACGATTTTGCTTGCGGTCACTTCGGCTGCAGCGTCTGCGCGATCATCACCTGGCGCTTGAAGTTCTCGACCATGTTCGGATCGAGACGCACTTCCGTGGGCTTCTTGGCCAGCGTCATGGTGTCGATTTTGTCTTGCAGTTTGAGCAGCGCGTAGAAGAGATTCTCCGGGCGAGGCGGGCATCCGGTGACGTAGACGTCGACTGGAGTGATCTTGTCGACGCCCTGCAGGACTGCGTATGTATTGAACGGACCACCGACCGACGAGCACGCACCCATCGAGATGACCCACTTCGGGTCGGGCATCTGGTCGTAAATGCGCTTCACAACCGGAGCCATCTTCAGCGTGACGGTGCCGGCGACGATCATCAGGTCGCTCTGGCGTGGGCTGGGACGGAACACTTCGGAGCCGAAGCGCGCGATATCGAAGCGCGAGGTGGAGGACGCGATCATCTCGATCGCGCAACAGGCCAGGCCAAACGTCATCGGCCAGACCGCAGACTTGCGGGCCCAGTTGAAGACGTAGTCCACCGTGGTGATCATGAAATTCTTTTCGAATTTATTTTGCAGCCAGCCCATGAATAGTCCTCGCTCTGAAGCCCTCGCGGAAAGCGTACTCTGGCAGTCTAGGTAACGCGGGGGAACACTGTCAATTGGCTTCCACCAAGTCGAGGACGGCCTTCCGCAGCGGCTTCATCAGCGGCAGCGCGGAGATGCGCAGCAGGCTCACGATGAGGCTCAGACTCTTATCAAGCAGCTTCTTCGTTCGCTGCTGGTTGGGGGAGCGGTCGTAGAGCCAGAACATGATCAAGGCCATCTGATAAAGCCAAAGCAGGTAGGGCAAGCGCGGCTTCAGGTCGGGCGGAATCTTGGCGTCGCTGTCTTCGGCTGCGATGCGCATTTGCTCGATCGCGGCATTGCGGATGAGGCTCGTCTCTTCGCTGAAAGGGGAGAGCGGGTCGGCGCCGTCGGGCGCGTGACGGAAGAGCGCGGCGCAGAACTTGCGGTTCGGTTCGAGAAGTTCCAGCCGCTTTTCGAAGACGCAGCGAATCCGCTCTTTGATCTTCTTCTCGCTGACGAGAGCCTGGAGAACCGGCTGGTGGCTGTTCTCCTGCATCTCACTGTAGAAAGCGAGCACGAAGGAGTCTTTGGAGGCGAAGTAATAGTAGGCGCCGCCGAGAGCGACGCCGGCTTTTGCGGCGATGTCGCGCATGCTGGTCTCATCGAAACCCTTTTCCCGGAACAACTCCATCGCGGCGTCATAGATCTTGCGGCGGGCGTCTTCGGCGCGGGGGGTGCCTTTGCTCTTCAAGCCGCGGTTGGGCGCCTTCGCGGTGGGCGCTTGTGGGTTGGGTGTGTTTGGGTCGGTCATTTTCACTTCGATCATTTTCGTGTGGGTCATTATTGCTTCGGTCACTGTAGAAATTCACGAACCTGCGAGACCGGCGCGTTGCCGGCGGGCAAGGCGCAAGGCTCGAGTTCAACCTTGCGCAACTCGCCGGCAATGTCTTCCGGATCTTCCGCAGTCAGCAGACGCGAAAGAGTATGGCGGTTCTTCGACAACGCGGCAAAAGCTTGTCGGGCCAGAGGCATCAAGATCGGATGCGTGAGACGGGCCGCCCAGTCGCGGTATTCGACCATCGCGTAGAGAACCATGATCCAGGCGCGGTCGTTCAAATAAACGGCGCCTTCGTCGCTGATGACGGCCAGATCATCTTCACTGGCGATCTGCTCGAGTTCCGGAAACAGCCGCTTGGCCTTTTCTGAACCCGCTTCCAGCACCGCGATGCCGATCCACGAACGCTGGACGAGAATCCAGTTCTTCAAGCGGCAGCAGATCTCGCATTTCGGATCGTAGAGCACGTAGAGTTTTTCCATGGCAACCTCCTGCTGGGCTTCCGGCTTTCGGCTTCCGGCGCCTCTTGAATCGAACAGCCCCCCGGAAGGCGGAAGCCGGACGCCCCGTTTTTAACGGGGAATGGCAACATTGAGAACGGCATTCGGAGCGACTGGTGGGGGTGGCGCGACGGGACGGCGTGGTCCCTGTGCGCTTCTGCGGATGCGGGAGAAAACGTAGAGGTTGAAGAAGTGCATGCCGCCGAGAATCAGCAGGACCATTCCCATCTTGTCGCTTAGCAACTCGATCGCGGCGCGCGACGTGTCGATGTTCGCCGCGGTCTTCAGCGCGAGAGAGACGAAACCGATGTTGATGAGGTAGAAGCCCACTACCAGCAGGTGGTTCACGGAGTCGGCGAGTTCGGCGTTGCCGTGAAAGGCGTCGATCAGGAAGATGCCGCCCCGCTTGTACAGGGTGCGGGCGACCCAGATGGTCAGGCTGACGCTGATGAGTAGGTAGGTTAAGTACGTGACGACGATGATGTTGTTGGCCGTGTTCATTTTGTCCCTCCCCGTTAAGTTGAACGTGTTCAAAATCAATATAGGCCTGGCCCGGGGAGCCGTCAAGGGAAAAATTGAACACGTTCAAACATGTTTGTTGATGCGACTTGTGAGGGCTGACCACGAGATACTTTTTTTCGGGCTCTGACCTATAAAAACTGATTCTGCGGAAGTTGCCACTGTGTGCTGCGGTCCAGAAACGTGTCCAAGAGGTAGACGTTCGTGGACTCCCGCGGCCTTGCGCAAATACGCGAAGGATGGAGCGCCCGGGACTACGAAACCTTCTTGACTAGATGCAATCGGGAGCGGTGCTTTTCTCTCATCTGCTCCATCGAAATGACTTTGTTACCAAGGCTCGAGAGGCGGACAAGTTCCTCCTGAATCTCCTGCAAACGTTCGTGCCTCTGACCGTGAGCGACCTGGGCATCGGCCGCGTTCGCGCCTGCTAGACGATATTGTCGATTCAACTCTTGAATGTCAGCAATCTCAGCCCGCAGGCGCTCGATTTTCTCCCGAAGAACTTCCAGATGATCCATGCTATACAGGATAACCCATCAGGTCGGTGTGCGGCGTTGATCGCCAAGTCCCGCCCGCCGGGGCAGAGACTGGTTTTGAGGGTTTATTCTCGCTCCGGTAAAATGAAAACGGTTCTGTGAATCTTCTATGTCTTTAACCAAACAGCAGGCGCTGGAGATGTTTGAATCCGATGATCTGATCGGCATCGGGATGGAAGCGGATGCGGTGCGACGCAAGCTTCATCCTGAGGGCGTGGTCACTTACATCATCGACCGCAATATTAACTACACGAACTTCTGCACGGAGTATTGCACCTTCTGCGCGTTCTATCGGCCGCTGAAAGGGCCGGCGGCGAAGGAAGGGTACATTCTCGACTTCGAAACGATTTACGCGAAGATTCGCGAGACGGTGGAGCTCGGTGGAACTGGTGTGCTGATGCAGGGCGGATTGCATCCGGATTTGAAGATTGACTGGCACGAGAAGATGTTGCGCGGAATCAAGGAGCGCTTTCCGCAGGTGCATCTGCATTGCTATTCGGCGTCGGAGATTATTGCGATTGCGGAGTACAGCGCGCTCTCGATTCGCGACACGATTTTGCGGCTGCGGGATGCCGGGCTGGATTCGATTCCGGGCGGCGGAGCGGAAGTGCTGGATGACGAGGTGCGGTACAAGATTGCGCGGCTCAAGTGCCTGACGGATGACTGGCTCAACGTGCATCGCACGGCGCATCAGATCGGGATGCGGACGACCGCAACCATGATGTTTGGCGTAGGCGAGAACTACGAAAACCTGGTCAACCATTTTCAGCGGCTCTACGAATTGCAGGAAGAGACGGGCGGGTTCACGGCGTTTATCCCGTGGAGCTTTCAGCCCCAGAATACGGCGCTGGGTGGGCGGCATTGGGACGAAGCTACGGCCGTCGACTATTTGAAAGTGCTGGCGATCTCGCGGCTGTATCTTTCGAACTTTCTCAATGTGCAATCGAGCTGGGTGACGCAGGGATTGAAAGTCTGCCAGATGGGACTGCGCTTCGGCGGCAACGACGTGGGCTCGGTGATGCTGGAAGAGAACGTGGTGCGGGCGGCGGGCGTGACCAATTGCACGACCGAAGAAGAATTGCGGCGGATTATCCGGGATGCGGGATTCCGTCCAGCGCAGCGGGATACGTTGTACCGGCAGTATTTTCTGAACTAGCAGACTGCTAAAAAACCGCATTGGCGTCCGCAATGTCCCTTCGCGGAGAAACCCGACTGACAGCTTGACTAAACGCGGGAACAGCGTGCGCTGTGCGCCGAGGTCAACGAGCGAAATCGCCTGGTTTCGACGTTACACTACACCAACGTAAGCAAACTTCTCCCGCTGGCGTGGTGTCTACTTACTCCTGGGGGAGTTGTGCCGCACCGAAAACTGCCAATCGTCTTGAGCGTTGCTCAGACAACCGTGACGGCAATCTCGACTTTTTGGGCCGACAGAATTCGATTGCTGCTTTACTCTGGGGAGCGATTCTTCTGTACCTCTGCATTGCCTGGCTGCCAGAAGCAGCGTTTCCAGAGACAGCATTTAAGATCAGAATCGTCAGCGTCCTCGGGCTACTGAACGTCTCGCTTTACGGCATATGGGGGCTGGTCTTGATTCGGTTTGGTGTAAAAAGCCTTCGAGCTTTTCCCAAATGCAACGCAGCGTCATTCGTGAGTGTTGCAAAATCGCCGTAGCGCTCATTGACACGCAAAAAGGCGAAGGAAAAGCGCACGCTTGTGAAATGGCCTGTTCACGAGAAACAGACAGATGTTTTCCTTGCACCAACCCCACTTCCACACACTGGCGCACGATCTGCTCAAACAACTGCTCGAACAACTTCGATTCTAGAAATCGTCCATGCCGGTTCTTGGAGAACGTGGAGTGATGCGGAATCTCCTGATCGAAACCCAGACCAGTGAACCAGCGCCAAGCCAGATGCATGCGCAGTTCTTCCACCAGTTTGCGCTCGCTGGTGATGCCGTACAGATACCCGATCAACAGAATGCGCAGCAGCAGCTCAGGATCAATCGAGGGCCGACCGGTCTCACTGTAGCTATCTTTCAGCCGCTGCCGCACAAACTCGAAACTGATGTGCTGGTCGATCAACCGCAGCAGATGACTCTCAGGAACCTGATCTTCCAGGCGGAAGTAGTAGAACAGCGCTTCAGAGCGGTCGTGTTGCCCCATCATGATCAGCAGGCCTCCGACGATCAGAATCAAACAGAGCATATGCGAATGCTTCCTTCTAACATGCTTCGCTGAATCTCATCCTGCCAATCGACGTGACTTTTTCAACACCCACGCCTGGTTACAACAGTTACCGCAGAATGGGCCGCTTCAAGCCACTCCAAATTGACTAGCTTTTGCCGCCGGCCGCACTGCTGACACCCGGCCTCCGCGGCG
>DASRRV010000050.1:0-3205 GCA_035695545.1 Candidatus Sulfotelmatobacter sp.
TCATCAGCTTGCCGGTCAGAGCCTCCGATGTAGTTTGCAGCGAATTGTTCCGTGAGGAACTGCTGTTTGTACTCCCGAACACTCATCCTCTTGCAGGTTTGGCACATATCGAGCCTCGCAAACTGGCGGGAGAACATCTGCTCGTTCTGCGCGAGGGCCACTGTTTCCGCGAGGATGCCTTGGCTGCCTGCCGTCGCGGACTTCGCGAGCGCGGTACGGTTTTTGAGAGCGACCAATTTTCTAGCATTTTTGCGCTCGTCGCCGGTGGATTTGGAATTACCGTTGCACCTCGGATGGCGATCCCAGAAGCAGCCGGGTGCCGGCACATTCCCATCGCGGGAGGCCCATCTCGTCGCATCGGCTACGCACGGATTCGCCGAAGGCACGTTCCGCCTGCGCAGATGGCCTTCATCGCCTGGCTCAGGGAGCTTTGTCGCCAGTCTAGATAGTCTAGGACAGGACTGAAAGCGGAGAGGTGCCCAATCCTTCTGAAATCCCAAACCTGACGGCAAACGAAGGTGTTCGGTTCTTGGCGTCCATCAAAGCGTTGCGAAACGAATGGAAGAAAAGGTTAAGAGGCAGTTCGGAGAGTGTAATAGTACAATCCGGCCCTAAAATTCCGCCACTCTTCCAAGGATTGCTTCAAAAGGGAGGTAGACCGTGAACAAGTACGTCACAGAATTCATCGGGACGTTTTTCCTTGTTTTGACTATTGGATGCACCGTCGTGGGTAGCGGGGCAGGTGCATTCGCCCCGTTGGCGATCGGTTCCGCACTCATGGTGATGATTTTTGCGGGCGGTCATATTTCTGGAGGTCACTTCAATCCGGCCGTAACGCTCGGCGTGTGTATGCGCGGAAAGTGCGACGCCAAAGATGTAGCGCCATACATGGGTTCTCAGATTTTTGGGGCTCTGCTGGCGGCGCTCACCGTCAAGTTTTTAAAGGGTTCCGCTGCTGTTACACCAATCCAACTGACGATGCTACCTGCCCTCTTTGCAGAGTTTCTTTTCACCTTTGCTCTTGTCTACGTCGTTCTTAACACTGCAACTGCAAAGGGTACCTCGGGCAATTCTTTCTATGGCCTTGCCATCGGTTTTACAGTGATGGTGGGAGCGTTTTCCGTGGGCAACATTTCCGGTGGAGCGTTCAACCCAGCGGTTGCCGTGGGCATCTCGATCATGGGACTCTCGTCCTGGTCCAATCTCTGGATCTATCTCGTGGCCAATTTTGCCGGCGGTGCTTTGGCTGCGGGCGCTTTCAAGGCACTGAACCCGACCGACAGGTAGTTACCGAGCCGACTTCGAGGCTATCAAACACCAGTTCGCGTGACCTGGGCAAGCGATGACTGTTGTTAACAGGTGTTATCACAAGCAACCCGAGTTACTGTGAATCTGCCGGGCAGACCGACGATTACTCCTGAGTTGCCGGCCACCGCCCATTCAGACTTGCTATACTGCCCGATCATCCGGAGGCTGAAACGCAATGAACGAGCCGCAGCCCGATCGCATCTTGCAAGTGGGCTTGGGATTTTGGGCTTCCAAGGCGCTCTTGAGCGCCGTCGAGATGGAACTCTTCACAGAACTTGCCAAGCACCCAGAGGATCTTGAAACCTTGCGGGCGCGGCTCAACCTGCATCCGAGATCGGCCCGCGATTTTCTCGATGCGCTCGTGTCGCTGAAATTTCTCGAACGGCGCGATGGCCGCTACTACAACACGCCCAGTACGGAGTTTTTCCTCGACAAGCGCAAGTCATCCTATATCGGCGGTATTCTCGAAATGGCCAACAGCCGGCTGTATCCGTTTTGGAGCGGTCTCACAACGGCGCTCCGAACGGGACTGCCGCAAAACGAAACGAGAGACGGCAGCCCCAACCCTTTTATCGCCCTTTACGCCGATCCGGCCCGGCTCAAGCAGTTCCTGAAAGCTATGAGCGGCGTGAGCCACGGCGCCAACCTCGCCATCGCTCGCAAATTCCCGTGGAGCAAGTACCGAACCGTCGTGGATGTGGGAACCGCACAGGGCGACCTGGTTACGCAGGTGGCGTTGGCCAATCCCCACATTGAAGGGACCGGTTTTGATCTGCCGGAGGTAGGGCCCATCTTCGAAGAATACGTAGAAGCGAACGGGATTTCAGGGCGGGTGAAATTTTCGCCCGGCAGCTTCATGGAGCGAGCGTTACCCAAAGCCGACGTCGTGATGATGGGCCACATCCTGCACGACTGGGGTCTCGAGACGAAGCGCATGCTGGTGCGCAAGGCATACGAAGCTCTACCGAATGGCGGCGCATATATCGTTTACGAAAGCATCATCGACGACGACCGTTCTGAAAACTCATTTGGATTGTTGATGAGCCTGAACATGCTGGTTGAAACCGCCGACGGCTTCGACTATACGGGCGCTGACTGCTCCGGATGGATGAAGGAAGCAGGATTTCGCGAAACCCGAGTAGAGCATTTGATCGGCCCCGACTCGATGGTTATTGGTACCAAGTAGCGATTCTTCCGCGTGTGTCGCCTGTCCCGTAAACGCATTAATCAGAGACTTAATTCGTTTCCGATAGGTGTTGCGAACAGGCGTTGCTGTTGAAAAACTCCCTTTTTCCCAGAATAGGTCGAAATTCTGGGATAGAAAATGTCTAGGTCGTTGAAGAAAATTGTTTGTAGAGCTTCCTGACGCATTTTAATTTTTGCGGATTTTTCGGAAGCGAGTTTTTCAACAGGCACAGGCATTATCGGCACTTATCTCAGAGTGCGACGAAGTTGCAGATTATTCCCTAGGACGGGACGATCATCGTATCGATGAGAGCCCGCCCAAAAGCCCACTACACGATTTTGGGCAAACTACATACGGCGCGCTGGGCTGTTCCCTTCACGCCACGTAGGCTCATGCCACGAGAGCGCGTCCGGCCACGGGGCGGCAGGAGGGTACATCGTCGTACGGGCATCACTCCAGTTGATCGAACACGTAACCGTCGAAAATCGCGCGCCGTCATGGCGACGATCGTCGCGACCTTCTGGAAGGAGGCGGAGCGGGCGGGTTAGCGGGAGGAGGCTGCTTACGCAGACCGCCAACCGTCAACCAGCGGAGGCATCTTGATTTCGAGGGCCGTGATCCAACGGTTGTCCTCTTCAGTCCCGCAGAACCGGCCGCTATAGCACCAGAATGCCCCTGCGGGATCTCGTTCGTATTCGTCCGGGTGCTGAT
>DASRRV010000051.1:0-3356 GCA_035695545.1 Candidatus Sulfotelmatobacter sp.
CGTCGCAATCAATGGAAAGTCTGGCACGTTCTATCCGGAACCGAAGCTTGACGATCGCATGGGGGACACGAGCGGTTCTTTTGATCCTGTCTATTCGAACGCCGATGTCACGTTCGCGTTTCCGGGGTCCTTCCTGCATGCGGGGTTGAACACAATTACTCTGCAAGCCATAGACGAAGCGGACGAAAGCGTGCCGGGCGTCGGCTTCCGATACGACGCAATCGAATTGGACAGTGTGGATGCGAGACCGCCTGGCCCCGCTCCCTCTGTCCGAATCGAGCCTACGGTCTTTTTCCGGGGCCAGCCCGGCGGGACCACGGAGCTCGTCAATGTGACGGTTCGCGGAGCGCAGAAGATTGAACCAGCTGACTGTGTTTCGCTGGACCTCGGCGGCAAAACGTATAAAAAGCAGATTGGAGTTGGCCGGGATTTTGGTGAGGCAAGGATCTCGTTCGATGTAAGCGAATTCCCGCCTCAATCCGTTGCCAAAGTCGATTGGCATGCCGGGGAAAACGACATTCACGTCGAGCAAGTGGTGAAACCCCAGAAAAAGTGGACGTTCCTGATCGTCCCCCACATCCATCTCGACATCGGTTTCACCGATTACCAGCCGAAGGTCTCGGTTGTCCAGGCGCGTGTGCTCGATGAAGCCCTGGACTTCGTTGCAAAGTATCCCGATTTTCGCTTCAGTGTCGACGGGTTTTGGCCGCTGGAACAGTTCCTGAAAACTCGCAGCGCCGACGAACAACAGCGAGCTATTTCGGCGATACAGAAAGGGCAGCTCTATGTTCCTGCCCAGTATGCAAATCTTCTTACGGGATTTCCGACGGCGGAAACGCTCATTCGCTCGCTTTATCCGAGCGCAAATTTCAGCCGCGAACACAACACGCCCTTCAATTACGCCAACATTACGGACGTTCCCTCATACTCATGGTCCTATGCTTCCATCCTGGCCGCCGCAGGCATAAAGAACTTTGCCGCCGCCGCCAATAACCATCGCGCGCCGGTGCTGAGGCATGGACAACTCAATCATCACTCGCCGTTTTGGTGGGTCGCGCCTGACGGGCAAAAGATTCTTGCCTGGTACTCCTTCACCTACCTTCAGATGGACTATCTCTTTGGCATGCCTCCGGTCCTTGCAGCAGGCGAGGACATGGTCCCTCTGTTTCTACAGCAGTATGACCATCCGGACTACCGAGCGTCATCCGTCATTGTTTACGGAACACAGGCTGAAAATTACGACCTGTTTCCAGGGCAGGCGGAGTTGGCCGCCAAATGGAACAACAAATGGGCATATCCGAGGATTGAATACTCCGGTTTCAATGCCGCACTAGAGACCGTACGCAGTCAGTCTGGCGACAACATCCCAACCTACAGCGGCGACGGCGGGCCCTACTGGGAGCTTGGTCTCGGATCGGACGCATACAACGTGGCCATGGAACGGGAGAACGAGAGCCGTGGCCCGTCCGCGGAGAAGCTCTCAACGATTGCATCGTTGATCGATCCGCGGATCGCAGTCGATAAGAAGGCGCTCAACGACATGTGGACCGACATGATTCTCATGGACGAGCACACGTGGGGTTCCAGCGATAGTGTCAGCGATCCGACCAGCAGTGAGGCTACGGAGCAACTCGCGATAAAGGACTCGTTTGCGAGTCGCGCCCATGCTTCGGTTGATTCTTTGATGAAAAGCGCCACGGCAGCGATAGCGGATTCAATCTCAGCCGGGGCGAACAGCGTTATCGTGTTCAATACACTCAACTGGCCTCGGAGCGGCCTGGTCGATCTCGACTTGAGAAAAGGGCAAGAGCTGTTCGATCCGTCGTCAGGCTCAATGGTTCCGATACAGGCCATTCGCACAGGAAATGACTTCAATCGTGTCCGTTTTGTGGCTCAGGACGTTCCAGCCCTGGGATACAAAGCTTATCGGCTTCGGAAAGCTGCTGCGCCGGTATCGTCTCCGCGTCCAACCGTTCCATTCAAGTCGCTGGAAAGTGCCTACTACAAGGTTGAACTTGACCCGTTCAGTGGCGCAGTGCGGAGCATATATGACAAGGATTTACGGCGAGAGCTGGTTGACCAGCAGAGTGCGTACAGGCTGGGGCAGTATCTGTATGTTACGGATGCGAACCCTGCCAACAATCAGCACATGACCTGGTATCGCGGGAAACTAGATCTGCAGATCCATCCTGCCCACAACGGGAAGCTTCTTTCCGTCACGCGCACACCTTACGGCTGGGAAGCCCAGATGGAGAGCACGGCTACAGATACTCCCAGAATCGTGGCGAGCATTCGCCTATTCGAACACGAGAAAAAGCTAGAATTTGTCGAGGACGTCGAAAAGAACAACGTATCAAACAAAGAAGCGGTCTATTTCGCCTTCCCATTTGCTGTCAACCACCCCCAGTTCCGATACGAACTTCAGACGACGTCCATGGATCCTGCGAAGGATATGTACCCTGGCGCCGGCCATGAATGGTTCTCCGTCCAGCATTGGGTGTCGGTACAGGCGAACGGTGTCTCTGCATCACTATTGCCGCTCGATGTTCCGCTCGCGACGCTCGGTGATATAGACCGCGGACAGTGGCTGGACACATTTGGCGACAGAAGAGCCACGATCTTTTCCTTCGCGATGAACAATTACTGGGAAGACAACTACGTGGGAAGTCAAGGGGGCAGGTTTCGATTCCGGTACGTCGTCACGAGCGCGCCATCGACAAACGAAGGCCAATTGAGTCGACTGGGATGGGAGGAAGTCACGCCATTGGAGATCGATTCGATCACTAGTCAGGATAAGGCTCTGAACCAACCGAAACTACTGGAGGGCGGCCAAGGGAGCTTTGCTGAAATTCAGGATCCCAACGTGCTTCTTGACACCTGGAAGCCCGCGGAAGATCACGATGGGACAATCCTTCGGTTTCTGGATCTTGGAGGTCAGACCCGGTCGATGACCGTGAGTGTTCCATCCTTTCGGCTGTTAGGGGCCTGGCAGACCGATGCTGTGGAGAGAAATCGTGATCAGCTGCCTATCAAAGACGGTAATGAGTTCACGGTTACGATCCATCCACATGAAATCGTAACTGTGCGCGTCACAACGGACGGAACCGGCGTGGTTGCGCGGGGGCATTGAGACGGCAAGCAGTCGTCAGGGGGAGACAATGCGGGTTTGGCATTCAGATGAAGAGCTCTTTTCGCTTGCGGAAAAGCAGCTTTTTACGTGCGTGGTGGGTGACGTCCTCGACAAGCAGAATCTTGTGCACCAGTACTTACCGCCGGAGATTCGCCCACTATCTCCCCAGGCGGTTGTGATTGGTCGTGCCATGCCGGTGCTTGCAGGGGACGCATTCCAGGTGTGC
>DASRRV010000052.1:0-3356 GCA_035695545.1 Candidatus Sulfotelmatobacter sp.
CGGCTTCGTCTTTCGAGCGGTACATCGCGCGGTGTGCGGCTCCTGTCTTTGCGACTTCGCGTAGAACTGCTTTTCCTACTGTTCCGCTGGCGCCTGTGATGAGGATCATGGCTGCATCTCCTTCTTAGGATTTGTTGAAAATTGCCGGTTCGAATTTTTCATCGGTACTTCACGATGGTATAACCGTGGGAGGGGCTGCCGGAAGTACGCACAAATTTGTAAGTCTGGTGGCCACGAAGAAGAGACCATGAAAAGTAATTTTGGGTGTCCTGTGCAGGGGACGATCAACGTGCTGGCCGGCAAGTGGAAAGTGCTGGCGATCTGGCATCTGGGATTCGGGCCGAAGCGATTTGCCGAGCTACGAAAGCTGCTGCCTGGCATCAGCGAGAAGGTTCTGACAACACAACTGCGCGAACTCGAGTCGGACGGAATCGTGGGGCGACAGGTGAAGCGGGCGTCACCGCCGCAAGTTACGTATTCGTTGACGAGCGCCGGCGAAGAATTAATCGAGCCTATGAGCGTGCTGTGCAAATGGGGAACGGAGCATCTGGGGATCCCGCCGAATCTGCCGCGCTATCCGCAGACGCAGAATGGCCGGCGATGAGCGAGCGCCACCGCAAATCACTGTGGGCGTTAGCTCTCACAACGGCAGTTTCAGTTGCGGCTGGGGTTCGGCGACTCTGGTAACGTCAACAACCTTGGCCAATTCCAGATAGCGGCACAACGCGTTTGCCAATTTCATTTGCCTGGGATTCCTGCACTCGGGCTCGAACAGTCTCGGACTTCCAACCAGTATTACGTTGGACATCGCCCTTGAGGTGGCAACATTCAATCGATTGAGGCTGTAGAGGAATTCCATTCCGCGCGGGGCATCTTCGGGCGACGATGTGGTGAGCGAATAAATGACGACCGGGGCTTCTTGTCCCTGAAATTTATCGACCGTTCCGATTTGTACATCAGGCATACGCGAGATGAGATCGGCAACTTGCGCATTGAATGGGGCGACGATCAGGATGTCGTTTGCGGTGAGGCGCCGAAGATTTCCTTCGCTGCGGCTCCACTTCACCTCCGGCTGCAACAGACTTTCAACAACACGAGCAATCACATCGATTTCCTCGGCTGACGAATTGCGATTTCCCTGATGATCTACCGGGACGAACCACAAGCCGGCTCCGTTCAACCAGGAGTGGCCGGAGATTTCGCGGTTCCGGGTAAAACCCCGGGAACTCAGGCGTCCTTCGTAGAAAAGATCGGAAGTGAATGTGCAGATATTTGGGTGAAGTCTCCACGTTTCCGGTAGCAGCAGTCCCATGAAGTCGGGAATCGTTTGGTGGTCGCCCAATAGGTGTTGCAAAGCTGATTTTTCAGCGCCTGGCGGATGGCTTCCTTTCAGCGGCCGGTCGAGTTGCTGAGGGTCGCCAATCAAGACAATATTCTTAGCTGACCTGCTTACCGCCACGACGTCCGCCAAGGCCATCTGCCCTGCTTCGTCAATGAACAGCACATCTACGGCATTCGAATACTCCGGCCGCGTCCAAAGCCACGATGTGCCTCCGACCACGTTGGCCGCGCCGGAAATTAACGCGCTTAGAGGAGCGTCGTTGTCGGTTGTGATTGCGACTTCGCCGTTGTCGTCGCAAAGTTCTTCATCCTTAACTTTCTGGAGACACTTTAGTCCCTGAAGCTTTTGTTCTCGTCCGGCTTCGACGACTTCATCCAACAATTTGCGAATGACCTTGTGACTAAGCGCTGTGATTCCGATTTTCTTTCCACGTTTGACGAGCTCGCAAATCATGCGCGCACCGGTATAGGTCTTCCCGGCGCCAGGAGGCCCTTGGATCGCGAACACGGATTCGTCGAGAGCGCAGGCAATTCTGCTAGCCGTGTCCTTGGGCTCCTCTCCCAACTTCGCTGCGATGGTTTCTCCTCGCAAGAGCCGAGGCGGTTTTCGTAGCAATAGATCTCGGGCCGCCCTACATCGGCCGGGCGCATCGTTGTCCGTATCCATTCCGTTATCTCTTACCCACTCGCCCAGCTCGAATAAGGAATCTGCATGGGCATCTACCTTCATCGGCCGGTCCCAGACGTACAATGCGCGCGGATGAACGTCTGCGGTCTTGCGTGTTTTCTTGATGTCGATCGTTCTCGCTAAAACATCGACCGCGACAGTCTCCCCAAATTTTTGATTTTCGCGATAAAGGTCCTTGCCGGCGCGGACTTCTGTTTCCTGCTTTTCGAATGTGTAGCGGTCTACTGGAATTCCGCGCTCGGCGCCGATCCGTTTCACGAAACGCAGTCCTGCGAGCCCTGCCCTTTCTTCCATTAAATCTTCGTCGTCGAGATCCGCGAGGCGATAGCCTTCCCACCAACTCGCCTTGTTTTCGCGTCGATGCCAATCGAGGAGTTGGGCGAGCACCCAGCGGGCAGACTGCTCGTCTGATCTTGCCGCTGAGTCGAACGGGATGTCCGCGGTGAGCTGAGCAACCAGGGCAGCAACTTTCTTCTGCCGCTCGTCGAGTTCTTCGGACGGCGCGCCGTCGCCAAGCTCCGGCCTTGGAATCGTCTGCCCGCCATCCACCAGTTTTTGGCGCTCGCATTCCAGCCAATCGCGCAGCGAGGCCGTGGAATAGCAGTCTTCGGAGTTATAACCTTCGAGCGAGAGTTTGAATTCGTCGGGAACTTCGTGCGTGCGGCCGAGTTCGAGGCCATGCTCCACGTACCTCATCGCCGCGCGCGATTCTGACAACGGCGTGTGCCTGGCGAACTGGGTGAGACTCTCCAGGGCTTTGAGCGAATACTCTTCGACGCTGGCTCGAACTGCTTGTTTGAATATGGTGTGGAGGTCAACGAAGATTCTGGCGCGGAGCATGCGATCGATTTCATCTTCGCGGGTGGTATAGGCGCCCATCAGGCGTTTGAAGGCCGCTGTTTCGTAGGATCCAAAATGGTAGACGTGCATTCCGGGATCCGCATTCCAACGGCGAATCATTTCGTCCACCAGCCATTCGAAACCGGTTTTTTCCTGTTCGGGGTTGAGTGCCCAGCGTTTCTCGTAGGTGAGGCCCTGACCTTCCGCGCGTGCCACAAAACCGAACAAGTATTCTTGCCCGCAGGTGCCCACAAACGGATCGCCTTCGAGGTCGACGAACATGTCTCCGGGCGAGGGGACCGGCAATCTGCAAAAACCAGTGTTTTCTGCGATCGCGAGCAATTCATGAACAGCCTTGCTGCGTACACGCCCATCTACCTGGACTCGCGCTTGTTCGCGCACTCGCTCATGCGCTTCTCTGGATCCGTGGAGAGGTTTTTGCTTAAGTGGAATCGGAAATACTGCGAGGCTCGCCACGCTGCCTGCA
>DASRRV010000053.1:0-4063 GCA_035695545.1 Candidatus Sulfotelmatobacter sp.
TTGCCGCCTTTCGAGGAGTTGTTGCGCTCGCTCAATTCGTCGGGCAATCACAAATTGGTGGGGCGCCAATCCAGTGGCCGCTTTGAATTGGCGCGCGAAATGATCAGGGGCGTCTTATTACGAATTACTTATGACTGACGCTGCCCGCATTCCTTGCTCGGCGTGATCTGACGTGCGCAAGCAAGCTGGATTTCAATCACCTGTATGCGTCACGGCTCCCCTACAGGTCCAGCACAACGCCGTAGTCCTTCACCCAGGCACTGATCCAGCGCGCACGCTCGAGGCCGGCACGTTCGTGGAGTGCGCTGGTCGTTCCAATTGGGCGTGTAAGCAGATTCTCAATCACCTTCCTGTTCAGCAAGGATGTCGCAGGATGGGATCGGTCCTCGAGAATCTCGGCAACCTCGGCGCGAAGCGCTTTCTCGTAGGCGGGATCTTGCGTCGAGGGATATGGATTCTTCTGCCGTTCGACTATGGAGTTAGGTAACAGCTTACGCGTCGCAGCACGTAGAATACTCTTCTCCCGTCCGTCGAAAGTCTTTAAATGCCAGGGGATGTTGAATACGTAGTCCACCAGGCGATGATCGCAGAATGGCACCCGAACCTCTAGTCCTACAGCCATGCTCATGCGGTCCTTGCGATCGAGAAGAAACTGGACGAAGCGCGTCAGGTGAAGATAGCTGATTTCTCGCATGCGCCGCTCAAAGGCATCCTCGCCTTTCTGGACTGGGGTCTCGGCAATCGCCTGAACGTAGCTGTCGGCCTGAAACTCGGGGAGATTCAACCGCTCCAAAAGGTCGGCATCAAGAACTTGCGTGCCGTCTAAGAAGCGAGCGAAGGTGGGGGCGGCGAGCCAGGGGAACGTCGCCGCGTTGACCGTCTTGGGATCATGGAACCAAGAGTAACCACCGAAGACCTCGTCTGCTGATTCACCCGATAGCGCCACGGTTGATTCAGCCCGAACGGCTTGGAAAAGCCGGTAAAGCGAGGAGTACATGTCCCCTGAACCGCTGGACGGAAAATCGGCTGCCTGAAGGACGGCGCGGCTCAGATCCCGATCGGCAAGCTCCCGGCTGTCCAGGACGACTTCCGTGTGATCGCAGCCAACATGGGCCACAAAATCCCGCACGAATGGTGTATCAGAGGACTTGTGGAAGTCGGTACTGGCGACGAAAGCCGCGCCATAGTCGGCGAAGTCAACGGAGAACGAGCGTATCCGCCCTCGTTGCTGGACGGCGATCGCCCGGTGCGCCATCGCCGTTACCGCCGAGGAGTCGAGCCCACCGGAGAGCAGACTGCACAGCGGTACGTCGGCAACGACCTGCCGCTGGACAGTGTCTTCGAGTAACTCGGCGACTGTCGTGATCGTCCGCGGCAGATCGTCGTTATGCTCATGCGCAGTGAGCATCCAGTAGCGCCGTTTCGTTAACCCGTTGCGGTTCACGCGAACGACCTGTCCCGGCTGCACCTCGCACATGCCGGCATAAATTGTGCGTTGGGGATTCTTCGCGAGCACCAGCAGCTCGCGAAAGCCATCCTGGTTCACACGCGGCTGCACAGTAGGATGCGCAAGAATCGCTTTCGGCTCTGAGCCGAACAGCACGCCATCCTCTGTAGGGTAGTAGAAAAGCGGTTTTACACCCATACGATCGCGAATCAGAAACAACTCTTCGGTTCGAACATCCCAGATAGCGAAGGCGAACATCCCATTGAGACGTTCGACAACCTTGTCGCCCCATTCCAAGTATCCGCGGAGCACGACTTCGGTGTCGCTGCGGGTCTTGAACTGGTGGCCGAGCTGTTTCAGTTCTTCACGCAACTCCACGAAGTTGTAGACCTCGCCGGTATAGATGAGGGAGACGGTTGTATGTCCCAATTCCTCTGCCTGCATCGGCTGCACGCCGCCGGCGAGGTCGATGACAGCAAGGCGGCGATGCCCTAATCCGACATGCCGATCGATCCAGACGCCGCCTGCATCCGGACCGCGACGCGCCATCGTTTTTGTCATCGTTGTAATGACATCCTGGTGCGACCTGATATCACCATCATAGCAAACCCAGCCAGCTATGCCGCACATCGTGTAACTCTTTCCAACGCGGTTTCGGTTCGATAATAAGAAGTTCTTGTCGTCGTCATAATCCTTTGCGTCCTCTAGCGACACCGATAGCTATGGCAGAATCCTAATTCGGTTCGCCTCACCGGGGCTTTAGTGGTAATAAATGCCAGGACCTGAAAGTCCCGCCCCTCTTTGCTCCAGTCGTCGTATTCTTTGTCCGACTGGTTTTCATAAGTCTGCATTCTCCCGGAGACATTCACTTAACCCATTGTGTGCCGGAAGGACCGTGAACCTGCGGGCTAAGAGCATTCATGCCTGATTCGCTCAACGCACGCAGCTGCTGCCCGCTTAAGGAAAACGAAACTGCAAACCCGTCCGGTGTCACCAATGTCGTAATGAAAATATTCGGATCCGGAGACCTTTCGATGCGCACTGTCTCGGCCGGGTAGACGAGGCGAAGACTATCGTCACCGTATTGGGCCGAAAGCGCCTGTGTCATCATCCTTGGAAGCGTCATAATCAGTGCGTGGAGACACTCCGTTGGCAGGCTGAGAGAACCTGGTTTGCCGTTCGCGCAGTTGAAGGTCATGCGGAACGAGCTGCCGTCGCCAGCGACTTCGTAGGCGATGAGCGCTTCTCCTATGAGGCTTTCTGTTGGTGAATGCCGTTCGTTTTGCGATCGTCGATCGCCCTCGTTGTTCGTGAGGTTTGCACCCATCGGTCGTCGGCAGTTTTGATACTTCAGTGCGGAGCGCTGCTACATTCAAAGCAAGACCTACACGTTAGTCGCGTAAATGGGCCTAAACTCGCCCCTGGTTAATTTAACTGGATTGTTAACATGGATGCGGACGCTAGGGCCGCACCTACTTTGCGAAGAACACTAACGGGAGCACTGCCCAGTGTATTGGTGAAAACCGCTCTCTTATTGGCGGAACCCCGCCAGATTTTTAGGCGGTTTTCGAGGCGCGGAATTGTCCCGGTGTGACACCGACGATCCGTTTGAAATGAAAACAGAGCTGGCTTTGGTCTGAGAAACCGGCAGATATCGCCACTTCGGCCAAGCTGACTTCTTGCCGCCTTTCGAGGAGTTGTTGCGCTCGCTCAATTCGTCGGGCAATCACAAATTGGTGGGGCGCCAATCCAGTGGCCGCTTTGAATTGGCGCGCGAAATGATCAGGGCCGAGATGGACTTGTGCGGCCATTTCTTCCAGGGTCGGTCTGCCGTCCAGCTTCGCCATGATGTAGTCGACAATCATCGCCAGCTTTCGGCGGGGCAGCACTACACTTGCACGAGTTGCCGTCCGGCGTCGTCCGAATACGTGGCGGATCAGGTGAACCGTCATGATGTTAGCCAACGACTCGATAACCAACGGTCCGCCAGCAGCCCCGGCATTCAACTCAACCTCTACGGCCAGCATGGCAGAACGGAGGTCAGGTACAATGGCAGGCTCGAGCGGAGGGATGCTTGAGCCCGACAAATCTCGGTCGAACGATCCAGCCGCTACCCGCTCAACTAAGTCTGGCTGGACGCAAATTTGCAGACAGTCTTTTTTTCCTCTCCAACTGACGTCCGCAACGGCCCCGGCCGGCACCAGCGCAATCGAACCAACCGGCGGTGGTAAATCTCTTTTCACTACGTCGCATCGGATCCTCATCTCCGGAGGTGGTTTGGTGAACAAGAAGAGTAGATGCTGAGAAAGTGCACCGATGCGGATTTCATTGGTGTCGTTATCGCGATAGTGTATCGCCTGCAAGTCGGCCGATCGATAGTGTATTGCCTGCAAGCCGGCCGATTCTAAGCTCCGGCCTATGGCCTCTGGCCCGCCACTCCACAGAGCAGGCGGAAGACCCGTTGACCGCTCCGGGCTGGACTGCTGAGTTCCCAGACCATTGGTTTTCCTTTGGTTGAGTTCCATCTTATCCCAGTCCAGATTAGCTACCCGTGATGTTGCACCCGCTAGATGCAGACATCGAATTCAGCACTTCACTCGAAAATTTCATACTGGT
>DASRRV010000054.1:0-82065 GCA_035695545.1 Candidatus Sulfotelmatobacter sp.
TATCGCGCCAAGGCGAGCGAAGTGCATCTGGTCGAACAGGCGATGGTGGCGGCGATCGGAGCCGGTCTTCCCATCACCGAACCCAGCGGGAACATGGTCGTCGACATTGGCGGCGGTACCACGGACATCGCAGTCATTTCGTTGAGCGGCATCGTGTATTCGCGTTCCGTACGCATGGCCGGCAACCAGATGGACGAAGCCGTCATGAACTATCTGAAGCGGAAGTACAACCTGCTGATCGGCGAGCGCACTGCGGAACAGATCAAGATGGAAATCGGCTCGGCCCATCAACTCGACAAGCCGATGACGATGGAGATCAAAGGCCGCAACCTGATCGAGGGCGTGCCCAAGACGATAACGGTCGACGACGGCGAAATCCGCGAGGCGTTGAGCGAGTGCGTTTCGACCATCATGAATGCGATTCGCGTTGCGCTTGAGCGGACGCCACCTGAGCTCTCAGCCGACATCAGCGATCGTGGCATTGTGCTGACCGGAGGTGGCGCGCTGCTGAAGAATCTCGACAAGCGTATCCGTGAAGAAACCGGGCTTCCGGTTTCCATCGCCGACGATCCGCTGTGCAGCGTGGTGCTGGGCACGGGCAAGATGTTGTCGGACTTCAAGCTGTTAAGAAAAATTTCAATTGAGTAAGGTTTCAAGAGTGCAGGTTTCAAGGTTTCAGAGTTTCAAGGTTTCACGTCGAGTGGGCGCGCAACGGGCAGCCGAACGTGATTCAGACCTTGCGACTTTGAAACCTTGAAACCTGGAAACTTTGAAACTGGTATTGTATGGAATCTGTATTCGGCCGTTACCGCAACCTGATCATTTTGGTGGGTGTGTTGTTTCTGCAGGTGCTTGGACTGGCGACCCAGGTCAAGCGCAACGCGAACGACACAGAAAACACACGCCTGATCCGCATCTGGGTGGTGGGAGCGGTGACTCCATTCGAGCGCGGGCTGGTCTGGGTGCAGAACAGCACGGGCAACCTCTGGCACAACTATTTCTATCTTCGTGGCGTACGCGCGGAGAACCGCCAGCTGCGGGAGCAGATCGAGCAGATGCGGCTCGAACAAGTTCGCCTCAGCGAAGACGCAGCTCAGGCACGCCGCCTGCAAACCCTGCTGGCCTTCAAAGAACAGTTCATCTCGCGCACGGTGGCGGCGCAGGTGATCGGTTCGAGCGGCAGTGATTTATCGCGCATCGTGTACATCGATAAGGGCGAGAATGCGGGCCTGAAGCGCGACATGGCCGTGATCACGGCAGACGGTATCGTGGGAAAGATTCTGCAGGTTTACAAGAACCCAGCCGTTTCGCAGGTGCTCCTGATCAACGACCAAACGAGCGGCGTCGGTGCGATTCTGGAGAAAACACGGCTGCAAGGCGTGCTGCGCGGAACAGCCAATGGCGAGGTCGTGCTTGAACGCGTGATGAGCGATGAGCAGGTTCCCGTCGGAGAAACCGTGCTGACCAGCGGCGGCGATCAGATTTTTCCCAAGGGCCTGCCGGTTGGAACCGTGGCTAAAGTCGGCAATGGCAAGGATCTGTTCTTAAACATCCGAGTGAAACCGGCCGCGAACCTGAGCAAGCTGGAAGAAGTGCTGGTGCTGGTTGAGAAACAGGAACGCCAGCCAATGGCGGAGGATTCAGTTCGCGTGCGAGCGGTCGATATTCTGGCGCAGCGCTTGCCGTCGGTGCCTGACAAACCGGCCGCGAGCGCCAATGCCACAGAAGGTTCGGCCAACCCCGCCGCCGCGAGCGCGCCTCCGAAGCCCGCAGGGACGACATCGACTCCGCAGACCCCGAAGAATCCGTCCGGCACAGCGAATGTTCACAGTGCGCCCGTCGCAGGACAGCCGGCAAGACCTGCAAATCTGACTCCGGCTGTGCAGAAGGCGGCGGGGGCATCCGGAGCGTCTGGAGCATCAACTCCCGTGTCGAAACCGGCAGCCAGCCAAACCAAGCCGGCAAGCGCTCCGCCCGTGAAGGGGCCACCGGTTCACGCAACGGATGACCCAGCGCCGCCCGCGAAGCAGCCCAATACCAAGCTGCCCGGAGATGACGGCAGCCCACAATAGCGTGCCCATCACATACACATCAGGGGAACAGGTTGAGGTCTACCGGTTCAGTATCCCGGTAACGATTGGCGTTCCTTTGCTGGCGCTGTTTCTGCAGGCGTTTATCCCGGTGAAGTTTCCGTGGTTTGCGGTGTACTTTGACTTGCCGCTGCTGCTGACCATCTTTTTTTCCATGGCGCGTCGCAATCCCATCGCGGGCCTGTTCACCGGGGCCGTCATCGGGCTGGCGCAGGACATGCTGGGCCACAATCTGATCGGAATTTACGGCATCGCCAAGACGGTGGTGGGCTACGGAGCCTCGTCGCTGGGCGTGAAGCTCGACGTGGAGAACGCCGGAGCCCGCCTGCTGGTGACGCTCGGGTTCTATCTGGTGCATTCCGCCGTCTATTTCATGGTCGCTCGCCTGCTGGTGAACATGACGCAGCCCTGGAGTTGGCTCCACGGCATGCTGGCCGGCTTGGCCAATGCCGTGCTTGGAGTGATGCTGTATTGGGTGCTGGACAAGTTCAAGCAAAGGACGTGAAGGCAGTTCTCAGTTCTCAGTTGGCACCGGTTGTGACTTACGTTACTCCCTGCCCACCAGTTCTATTACCAGCACTGTCAGAAGAGATAGAATTGTGTTACACGATTCTCAACCTGTGGGCGACTGCTTTCTTCAAGACCGCTGCCAGTCGTGCAATAGCTGAGAACTGAGAACCGAGAACTGAGAACTGATTTCCGATGTTCGGCCGCGACGAAAAAGTATCAGCCATCCGCCTGACGGCGGCGCAGTACATGATCCTGGGCATCTTCCTTGTGCTTGCCTATGGGCTGTGGCGCCTGCAGGTGATGCAGAGCGACTATTACTCGCTGGCTGCGGAAAAAAATCGCCTTCGCAATGTGCCCGTGCTCGCGCCGCGCGGCAAGATTCTCGATCGCGAAGGGCGCACGATCGTCGACAACTATCCGTCGTTCTCTGCGCTGCTCCTGCGCGATTCCTCCCGCGACCTGACGGCTGATGCCGATTTGATTGCTCAAGGCCTGCATCTGGATCCCAAGGAAGTGAGAGCTCGCATCCGGCGCTTTGCGGCGATGCCGCAGTACCAGCCAATTTTCCTGAAGGAAGACATCACTCCCGACGAATTGCAATTCATCGAAGCGCACCGCAACGAGTTGCCGGAACTGGACACGATCATGTCGCACCGGCGCCTTTATCCGCGCAACGGATTCATGGCGCACCTGATCGGCTACGTAGGCGAAGTCAGTGAAGACATGCTGAACCAGTCGCAGTTTGACTTGTTCAACGCAGGCGACGTGGTCGGTATCTCCGGGGTCGAGCGGCAATACAACTCGATGCTGATGGGCAAAAACGGTTCGCGCCAGGCGCTCGTCGACAGCCACGGCCGCGAAGTTGGCCGGTTGGGCGAAACCGAGGCCGAGCCCGGCAAGCAACTCAAGCTGACGGTTGACATCGATTTGCAAATTGCGGCCGAAGAAGCTCTGGAAGGGAAGAATGGCGCCATCGTCGCCATGGACCCGCGCACCGGCGAGATCCTCGCCATGGTGAGCGGTCCCACGTTCGATCCCAATGACTTTGCGGTGCACGTTTCACGCGATCAATGGAACAAGTTGGTCACCGATCCTGACAAGCCGCTGCTGAACAAAGCCATTCAGGCGCAGCTCGCGCCCGGGTCGACGTTCAAGATCATCATGGCCACCGCGGGATTGCAGGAAAACATCGCGCAGGACATGCATGTGGTCTGCAACGGGGGCGGGGAGTTCTACGGCCGCTACTTCAAGTGCTGGATTTCGGCGCGTCACCAGTCGCACGGCGTTGTGGATATTTACAAAGGTGTCTACCAGTCGTGCGACGTCTTCTTTTATACCTTGGCCGAGAAGCTCGGTATCGACCGCATTGCGAAGTACGCGACCATGCTGGGATTGGGACAGAAGACCGGCATCGATCTGCCGCAGGAAGCCAGCGGGGTGATGCCTTCGGAAGAGTGGAAGATCCGCAACTTCAAGCAGAAGTGGTTTGCGGGGGAAACGATTTCCGTGGGCATTGGGCAGGGAGCCGTGGCCGTAACGCCGATCCAGATGGCGCGCGCGTTTGCGGCGATTGCCAGCGGCGGGAAGATGGTGCGGCCGCACGTTACCAACCCTTCCGACCTGCCTCCCGGGGTGATTCAGGCTTCGGATGTGCCGGATGCGGTCACGATTCCGATCGATCCGAAGAATTGGGAAATCGTCACCGACGCCATGGCACAGGTGGTAAGCCCGGTCGGCACGGCGGCGCTGTCGCAGATCAAGGGTGTGGATATGGCCGGAAAGACAGGCAGCGCCCAGACGATCAGCAACATGCTCAAAGCGAAGATGAGCGCCGCCGAGAAGGCGCTGCACAAGGATAACGGCTGGTTCGTTGGAGTAGAGCCGCGGCGAAATCCGGAGATCGTGGTCTGCGGCCTGTATGAGGAAGGTGAGCACGGCGACAAGACCGCGCGTGTGGTGGCCCAAGTCATCAAGGCTTTTGTAGAAAAGCAGAGACGGCAGCCTGCAAAGATGGCAGATAAGCCAAAGCCGGACGGCAAAGTGGAGATCGGCGCAGTGTGGACGACGCCCGGTACTGACGGAGACAAAGAGAAATTGCAGGCTGGGCACTTCTTCATGGATGTGACGAAGAACTCGGTGCCGTTGGCCACCGTTGCGCCTGGTATCTCTCAGTGACACTCGACAAGCTAAGAGCTAAGAGCTAGAAGCTGCTTTATGGCACGTTACGTCTCATACCGCGATTTCGACTGGGTGCTGCTGGGCTTTGTGCTCATCATCTGCAGCCTAGGTGTAACGGAGATCCATAGCGCCACCATGCACACCAAGTTTGCCGGTGCACACGTCCGGCAGGTCTACTGGGTTCTGGCGGGTGTGGGCGCGATGTTTCTGGTCAGTCTGGTGAACTACCAGGCGCTGCTCGACCAGATTCACTGGTTTTACATTGCGGCCGTTGGTTCGTTGATGGCCGTACTGCTCTTCGGGCAGAAATACCTGGGAGCGCGACGTTGGATCAAGATGCCTGGCGGCAATCACTTCCAGCCATCGGAGTGGGTCAAACTAATTCTCATCCTCGCTGTGGCCAAGTATTTTGCCGACATGCGCGATCGGGAACTGACCTGGCCTGATTTTTTCAAGGCTGGGGCGATCGTCGGCATTCCCATGCTGATGGTTCTGAAGCAGCCCGACTTGGGGACGGCCCTGACGTACCTGCCGATTGCGGGCATGGGGATGTTTTTGGGTGGGATGCAGTGGAGGCAGGGGCTGTCGGTGGCCCTGCTGGCTGTGGTGGGAATCGGAGTGGCTTTTTACGTTCCCCAGGTACACATTCTCAAGTCGTATCAGAAACAGCGGTTGACCAGCTATCAGGATCCGGATTCCGATCCGCAGGGCTCGGGGTACCAAGTTAAGCAATCCATGATCGCGGTCGGTTCTGGAGGTCTTTGGGGTGGGAAAGGCTCGCAAACACACGGGGCGTTCCTGCCTATTCCGCAAACGGATTTCATTTTCGCGGCGTTTTCCGAGGAACATGGATTCGTAGGCGCTCTCGGGGTTCTACTGCTATACTTCATTGTGCTGATGCGTTTGACCCAGAACGCGCAGACAGCGCCCGACCGCGCTGGCACGTTCGTGGTGATGGGTGTGGTGGCTGTGCTTAGCTTCCATATCCTGGTCAATGTCGGCATGGTGGTTGGCTTTATGCCGGTCACTGGAATACCCCTGCCGTTGATGAGTTATGGTGGGTCTTCCGTGTTGTTCATGTTCCTGGCGCTGGGGATGGTAATGAATGTTCGTATGCGCCGCTTCGTAAACTAACCAGGGTGAGCTGGTTAGGCGAACAGGGTTCAGGAACGGCGGCTTCAAGAGCAAGGGAAGACGGCAGGAAGCGGTTGCTGCGCTCGCAGGCGTAGCCCAAAAAAATATCGATCGCCCTCGCGTAAAGGGGGCATTTCACCGGCCAGTCGAGTAGACGAAGGGCTGGGCAGGATTGAAGCTGAGAAAGTCAGCCGGGCAGGGAACGGCCCCCCGACCCAATACGGGTCTGAGAGTGCGGTCACAAACCCCGGCAGAAGCTAAAGCGATTAAGTGCAAAAGATTCCCAAGCTTGTGCAACGGACTAGGTTAGGGAGGAAACTCCCAAGCCCCAGCCGTCCCCTCGTCGGGGCAGCATCGCGACTGTCTTTTTCGGTTCAGTTGTCAGTTCAACTCAATCCACCCGTACCCTTTCTGACTCCACACCGGTGAAGCCCGGCCGACCGTTTGTCGGCGGGACCGGAGTGTTGCATGAACAAAGAATTGTTTGTCTCTTCCACGCCTCACGAAACCAAGGTGGGGCTGGTGGAAGACGATCTGCTCGCGGAGATTTACCTCGAACGCGAGAACGAATACACCTTAGCCGGATCCATCTATAAAGGCCGCGTTACGCGCGTTCTGCCCGGCATGCAGTCGGCGTTTGTCGACATTGGCTTGGAGCGCGATGCCTTCCTGTACGTTTCCGACTTTATGGAGTTGGAAGAGCATGACGACGATCTGACCGACGTGGTTCCGGCCAATCGTGGCGTGCAGGACTTGCGTCCGCAGCAAGTGCGCACCGAGGCTGTTCCGAGCCTAGCAGAAGCTACAGAGGCATCAGACGCCGAACCCGTTTTGCAAGCCGATACGGACGAAGGAACGTTTGAAGCCGAGAACTTGGCCGATGCTCAGCCGTCGGTTTCAGCGGGTAATGCGATCGAACCCTCCACCGGCGGAGATTCCCAGAATCGAGACCGCGGAGGTTTCCGCGGGCGCCGTCGGCGTCGAGGCGGACGTCGGGACGGCCGGGGAGACGGTCGCGACCGGGGATCCGAACGAGGTCAAGATCGCAGATCGGATCGAGGTTCAGAACGAAGCGTAGATCGTGCGCCGTCGGATCGTAGCTCGGAGTCGCGTTTCGCGCGTCCGGCCTCAGAGAGCATCCCCGCACGCCCTCAGGAATTCAGCAGAAGCCAGCCCTCGGGCCCGCCTCCGGGATACACGCCGATCCTGCTGCCGGGGGAGTCGATTTCGAAGTACCAGCGCTATGCGCAGCAAGCGCCTGTTCCTCAGCCGCCCGTTCAATCGTCGATCACGGAACTAGAGGAAACTCCTGCCCAGCCGGCGTCCCCTATCGCGGCAACCTTCCCCGACGATGAGCCTATTTTTGCGGCGAGCGAATCGGTGGCAGAACCGCTCCACGAAGAGCATGGAGACGAGGAGCACGAAGACCTCCATGCGGTGCAGGAAGAGCCTGTCGAATCAGCTTCGATTTCGACCGACTGGAATCAGGAATTCCGCCGTCCCGAAGAGGCGGGCATTCCGACTCTCGGTTGGCCGGGCGAGGCGACCGCGGCAGTCGAACTCGGCGAAGTAAGCGAGGAAGAGCATGCGAGGTCTGCGTCCGAGCGCGCCGATGACGTCGCGGCTTCCCCGCGCGAAGAGCAGAGGCCGGCGTTTGCTGCTCCGGGCACCATGGAAGAAGAAACCATCGACGAAGAAGAAGCGGACACGATCCGCTACGAGGCTTCCTCGGATGAAGGCTACGACGAGTTCGAAGAAGAGACCCAGGCCGCCGGCGGGCACCTGAACGGCGACGCTCGCGAGACGGTCGCAGAGATTCATCAGTCGTCTTTAGCGGAGTCTGCCGAGGCGCATCCGGCCGAAGCAGCTCATGCCGAAGCCGAGGAAGACAGCGAAGAGATGGAACTCGAAGAGGCTCAGGCCGAAGCCGAGGCGATGCTCGACGCGGAAGCCCGCGGCAATGGCACGCTCGATGCCCGGGTGGAGGTTCGCGCTCCGGCGGCGACCGCGGGCTATACGCAGCGTACGCAGCGCCCACGTCCCGATCGCCCAGGATATGAGCGCCGGGGAGGAGATCGCGGACGCCGTGGTGGTGGCCGAAACCGCTTCCGCCGCCGCGAATCGGCGCCTGTTCCCCTGATCAGCGATCTGCTCAAAGAAGGGCAGGAGATCCTGGTTCAAATCGCCAAAGAACCCATCGGCAAGAAGGGCGCCCGCATCACCAGCCACATCGCGTTGCCCGGACGATTCCTGGTCTACATGCCTACGGTGAACCACACGGGCGTGTCTCGCAAAATTTCCTCCGAGGAAGAGCGCCAGCGTTTGAAACGCATCATCCTCAGCGAGCGCGAGAACGGCCACGGAGGCTTTATCGTCCGCACGGCCGCGCAGAGTGCGAGTGAAGAAGAACTTCGAGCCGACATCCGCTTCCTGAAGGGATTGTGGCAGGACATTAAGACGCGTTCGGAAAACTCCAAGCCGCCTGCCTTGATCTATCACGATCTCAACGTGGTGGAGCGCGTGCTGCGCGACCAGGTAACGTCGGACTTTTCCGTAATCTGGGTCGACACTGAGCCCGAGTACGAGCGTGTGCTGCGCTTCTTCAACCGATTCCAGCCTGCGCTGGTGAAGCGCGTAAAGCTCTACACCAAAGAGACGCCATTGTTCGAACAATTCGGCCTCGCCGAGGAGATGAATAAGGCGCTCAAGTCGAAAGTCTGGCTGAAGAGCGGCGGATACATCGTGATCAACCAGACCGAAGCGCTGGTCGCGATCGACATTAACACCGGCAAGTACGTCGGCAAGACCTCGCGCCTCGAAGACACAATCGTCAAAACCAACGTGGACGCGATCAAGGAGATCGTCCGCCAGATCCGGCTGCGCGATCTGGGCGGCATCATCATTATCGACTTCATCGATATGGATGAACGCCGAAACCGCCAGCGCGTGATGCAGGCTCTGGAAGAGGAACTCCGCCACGACCGTGCTCCGTCAAAGACGCTGCAGTTCAACGATTTCGGCCTGGTCGCCATCACCCGCAAGCGCGTGAAGCAGTCGCTCGAACGCACCATCGGCGCGCCTTGCCCGTATTGCGAGTCGACCGGATACGTGAAGTCGGTGACGACGGTGTGCAACGAGATTTACGTGGAGATGCGAAAGATTGCCAAGCACCTGGAGCATGAAGACGTAATGCTGCGCGTGCATCCCGATGTGGCCAAGGAATTGAAATCGAACAACGGCCGCCTGCTGAATGAAATGGAGGAGATGACCAAGCGCACCATCATCGTGAAGAGCGACCCGGCGGTGCATCAGCAGCAGTTCGATATTAACTGAGCTGCTAACTCCTAGCTTCTAGCCAAAGACAACCAGGACGGGCGGAAATCGCCCGTCTTTTCTTTTGGGCACTCAAGCTCTTGCGGCAGCATTTTCGTCTGCGGGCGTTTTGGGGACGACCCGAGCAAAGGCGAGTGGAATGGCATTTCATATGGTAAAATACCATTATGAATGCCATTCTCACAGTAGACAAAGCTGGGCGCGTGGTCCTGCCTAAGACGATTAGGGACAAGCTTCAACTCAACGCAGGGGACTCGCTCGAACTGGAGAGTTCGGAAGGTGAAATACTCCTGCGGCCGATTCGGAGAACTGCCCAGATGCGAAAGAAAGAGGGCATTTGGGTTTTTCACACCGGTCAACCAATTACCGCGGACTCGGTCAATGAAACGATTCGCCAGTTGCGCGAGGAGCGTGGCGATTCTGCCGTTAGTCCTCTGGGACGCAAGCAGCGTAAGAACAGGCAATCCCGGTGAAGTCCTTCTTCGATTCTAACGTGCTGGTGGCTGCGGTGCTGGAGAGTCATGAACATCACCAACGAAGCTTCCCGCTGTTTTCCGCAGCCGACCGGTCCTCTGCATTCTGCGGCGCGCACAACTTGGCGGAGGTGTATGCCACTCTAACTCGCTATCCAGGCAAGGATCGCTTAAGCGCAGAACAGGGCCTGCTCGCGTTGGAAATGATTCAAGACCGCTTAACGATTGTGGCACTCGACATACCGGAATATGTTGCGGCGATCCACAAGTTTGCGACGATGGGAATTATTGGCGCAGGATTGTACGACGGATTAATCGCAACTTGTGCCCTAAAGGCGAGAGTGGACGTGCTCTATACATGGAACACGGCGCATTTCACCAGACTGGGCGAGGAAGTAGCCAGGAGGGTCCGAAGGCCGTAGCTAGCTGACGTTCGCGAGCGTCTTCACCGCGACATCCGCCTGGTTGCGCAGCTTCTGCACGGACTCGTGAATCCCTCGGCCTGCGGCGATCGAACCGCTTTCCTCAGCCGACTTGGCAATGCTGCCCGCGTCCTCGGTGGAAGTGCTGGCCATATCCAGCAGGACAACGACGGCGTCAGCGTGCAGCTTCCACAGTGATGACATCTTCTGGCTGCGCTTCAGTTCTTCCAGTTCGGTGCTGATGCGCGCCGAAATCGATACCAGCCGGATCAACGTGCGCGCCACGTCGGCACGCAAACTCTTTTCCTCGAGGAACGACGCATTGTATGCGTCGGCTTCCGGCGACGTTAGGGTGAGGTTGAAAAAGCGCATGGGGACAACCTGGCGATACTTCGGGTCGGCGACGCGCACAAACACGCGAATCGATTCCTCGACGCGCCGGAGTTTGCCCTCCTCCGCCGAAAGCTGTTGCGCGGTAACGGTAGGAGGCTGAAACACCGGAAGCGCCGCGGGCGTCTTCGCAGCGGCCACCTTGGCTGCCTTGGGTGCCGCAGCCGCGCCGCCACTGGGCCGGGAAGTCCGTCCCGCCGGCGTCAGCAGCGACCGCCGAATCGGAGGACGCCGGTCCAGTTCCTTCTTCAGTTTTGAAACCCGGCGAAATTTTTCGAATGTGCTGCCGTAGTCGGCCTGCAGCATCTGCTTTTCCTGGATCGCCGCCACATGTTCGACGGTGACTTCCACTCCATCGACCGTGGTTAGAATCGTGCCACCCATGTCTTCGAGCGCCTGCCCGAAGGTCTTGATCTCGGTGAGGGCCTTGGTGAATAGCTCGTCGAACTTCTTGCCGAAGGTCGCGTTGTAAGCCGAAACGGTCGCCAGCACTCCTGGGTGATAGAACGAAGCGTCCAGCCACTGCTTCAACTCGCGCACGCGACCGATGATGCCGGAATCGATCAAGGTGTTGAAGTCGCGGAAGCGTGCAATCTCGTCGCGCAGGGGATCGAAGCGCCGCAGCAACTGCACGTGCTCTTCGGGCAGCGAGGGCACATCGGTGTCCGCCAGAATTTCAATCAGTGCAATCTCGAAAGGCGACAGCGGAAGCGCGCCGTCGAGCCCATATCCACTCTGCTCCCATTGGCCGGGTACACGCGGATGGCGGTACAAAAAGGTCGCGATTAGGTCGGTCTTGTCGCGGTTCACGTCGCTGGGTTCGCGGCGCCGCACAAAATAGCGCAGCAGCGCTTCCGCGACTTCCGAATCTGTGTCTGGGGTCAGCGCCTGGCGCAGCATCGCTGGCGTGATCGCCATATCGAGCAGATGCAGCCAACGGTACATTCGCGTAAGGGTGTTGGGTAACTCGCGCTCGGAATGGCGAAGCGCGTCCTCGTCAAGGCCGCGGGGGACGGGCACTTCTCCACCCAGCGACGCCACCATGAGCTTCTGATAGAAGCCCTGGACGGTCGCCAGAATGGCTAGTTCAAACCGAAGATCTTCGGCCAAAAGTGCCCCCGAGAGAGATTACTCCCTGAAACTTTACTAATGTCCTAAGTAAAGACGAAAAGTTACTTTCGGTGCAAGTTACCTCCGGAGCGCTACTCTCCATGGGGTGGAAGAAGGTTCTCCCCAGTGGTACATGGACTTTTGCGCAGGTAAAACCGCGGCGGTAAGAGTCTCCGCAGGCGAGATTCCGCGGCCCGCTGGTGAAAGCGCGGGCCTTCGGAATGACGCCTTCTTATTTGCTATGAGGGATTCTTAGAACACTACGGTTTTGTTTCCGTACAGCAGAACCCGGTTCTCCACGTGCCAGCGGACGGCGCGTGAGAGCACGACCTTCTCGAGGTCGCGGCCCTTGCGAATCAAGTCTTCGACGGCATCGCGGTGCGAGACCCGGACCACATCCTGCTCGATGATCGGCCCATCGTCGAGCACTTCGGTGACGTAATGGCTGGTGGCGCCGATCAGTTTTACTCCGCGCTCGAACGCCTGATGATAGGGGCGCGCACCCACAAACGCTGGCAGGAAGGAGTGGTGAATGTTGATAATTCGCTGGGGATAGCGATTCACGAAATCGTTCGAGAGAATTTGCATGTAGCGCGCCAGCACCATGAAATCCGGCTGGTGCTGATCAATCAGTTCATGAAGTCGCGTTTCAGCCTGACCCTTGTTGTCTTTCGTGACCGGCACGATCGCGTAGGGAATCTTGTAGAAGTCGGCGATCGTCTGGTTGTCAGCGTGGTTTGAAATGATCAGCGGAATCTCACACGCCAGCTCGCCGCTCTTGTGACGGTAGAGCAGATCGACCAGGCAGTGGTCGTACTTCGAAACCAGAATAATCATGCGCTGGCGTTGAGACGACTGGGCCAGGCGCCACTTCATGGCAAACGAATCGGCGATAGGCGAGAAATGCTTGCCGAAGTCGGATAAGGGAATATCGAAGTCCCTGGCGTCGAACTCGACTCGCATCAAGAACAGTCCGGATTCCTCGTCGCCGTGTTCGTCGGCATGAAGAATGTTGCCATTGTGCCGGTAAACGAAGTCGGCGATGGTCGCGACTTCGCCCTTGCGGTCGGGACACGAGATGAGCAGGATGGCGGAGTTCTTCATAGGCGATAACGGAGTTTACCAGTGGGACGCGACCAAGATTTCGGGGAGAACCTGGAGACCGGGTTCGAGAATTGGTACGATGCGGCTGCAATGTTGATGGAAGGTGCAAATAGTTATGTAAGCAGGGAACAAGTGACGACATATCTAAAGCAACCTGGTCGCTCCCGTGCTTACGCTGAGCAATTTATGAAAGAAGAGAAACCAGATCTTCCCTTGGAGTTGCCGGAATACCACGCTCGTTATACCCCAGAGTAGCTAATTTTTCATATCCTTGAGAATCTCCCTAGCGGCGTTCGCCCCCGACCCGCCAGTCAGACCCGCCCCGGGATGCGTGCCGCTGCCGCAAAGATAGAGACTCTGAATCGGCGTGCGGTACCGCGCCCAATCGAGCAGCGGACGCATGGTGAAGAACTGGTCCAGTGCGAGTTCTCCGTGGAAGATCTGTCCGCCGCTCATCCCGTATTTCTCTTCGAGATCGTGGGGAGTGATGATCTTGTGCGTCAGGATGAGCTCGGGCAGGTTCGGACAATATTGCGCGAGCGTCTGAACGACCGTCTGGCCAAGCGCTTTGCGCTGGTCTTCCCAATCGCCCCTGAGCTTGTAAGGCGCGTACTGCATGTAGATCGACATCACATGCTTGCCTTCGGGCGCGAGGGTCGGGTCGGTCAGCGACGGAATCGCCGCTTCAAGATAGGGCTGGCGGGAGAAGTTGCCGTACTTGGATTCGTCGAACGCCCGCTCTAGGTAGTCGATCTCGTTGCCAATGTGAATGCGTCCTTTGAGCGCGCTGGCATCGCCGTTCTTGAGCGCCGTGAACTTCGGCAGACCGGATAGCGCCAGGTTCACCTTCGCAACCGTGCCGTTTCCGCGGTAGTGCTGCAGCTTCTGCACGAAGTCCGGTGAAAGGTGTGTGGGATCGGTCAACTTCAACAGCGTGCGCTTCGGATCAGCATTCGAGATCACCGCATTGGCGAGAATTTCTTCGCCTGTCGAGAGCAGCACGCCCGTAGCGACGCCGTTCTGCACACGAATCTCAATGACTTCGGCGCTGTTCCGAATCTCGGCTCCCGCCGCCTTTGCCGCGGATGCCATCGCCTGCGTGAGCGAACCCATGCCGCCGGCTGCGAACGATGCTGAGCCCGCGGGATGAGGGTCGGCCGCCGCGCGAATCAGCAACACCAACGCGCTTCCCGCCGACCACGGACCAAGAAATGTTCCGAATACTCCACGGGCCGCGATCACCGCCCGCAGAAGCTCCGTCTCAAAATATTCCGAAGCCAGATCGGCCACGGCCATGGGTCCCCAGCGCAGCAGCCGGAACATATCTCGCTTGCCTAGCTTGCGGATGGCGCGCCCCGTCTTCAACATGCTCCACAGGTCGCCGTTGCTGGGGTTGTCGATGTCGGGAGGCGTAGTTGCGAGCGCCTCTCCAATTACTTTGCTGATCTTCGCCAGCGACTGCTGAAACTCCGGATACTTCAGCGCATCCTTCTGCGAGAACGCCGCAATCTCCTGCGCCGACCTGCGCGCATCCTGATAGAGCGAAAGCGCCCGTCCATCGGGCGAAAACGCCGTTACACAAACTTCTGGAGTGATCAGCTTCAGCCCGTGCTTCTCCAGTTGCATGTCGCGAAGGACATCCGGACGAATGGGACCGGCCGTGTGCGCCAACGTCGAACAACGGAAGCCGGGATGAAATTCATCGGTGACCGCCGCGCCGCCAACCTGTGCACTGCGTTCGAGCACGAGCGGCTTGAATCCCGCCTTGGCCAGATAGAAGGCGGTGATCAACCCATTGTGACCGCCGCCGATGATGACAACGTCGCGTTGAGAGGCCATGGCTATGCCGCTCCCTTGATGTCTTTCAGAATTTCGAGCGCGGCGAGCCGCCCGTTCGCGCCCATGATGCCGCCGCCCGGATGCGTCGCCGATCCGCACATGTAGAGGTTCTTGATGGGGGTCCGGTATTGCGCCCAGCCCGGCACGGGACGCAGGAAGAAGAGCTGCTCCAGCGAAAGCTCGCCCTGAAAGATGTTGCCCTCGCTCAGACCCCACTCGCGCTCCAGATCGAGCGGCGTGACGACCTGCTTCTGAATAATGATGTCTTTGATGTTCGGTGCGTACTCAGCAATCGTGTTCACCACGGTATCGCCGAAGGCTTCTTTCTGGTCGTCCCAGTTTAGGCCGGGCCGCAGCTTGTAGGGCGCGTACTGCACAAAGCAAGACAATACATGCTTGCCCGGAGGCGCGACCGAAGGGTCGGTCAACGACGGAATCACCATGTCGATATACGGTTTACGCGAGAAGTTGCCGTACTTCGCGTCGTCGTATGCCCGCTCCATGTACTCAACCGAAGGCGAAATCGAAATCGCGCCGCGCAAATGCGCGCCCGGCCCGGGCATGCACTGGAAGTTCGGCAGGGCATCCAACGCCATGTTGACTTTGCCGGAAGAGCCGCGAAACTTGAATCGATTCACGTCTTCGAGAAAATCGCCCGGCAGATCCTTGGACTCGATGAACTTCGTAAATGTCAGCCGCGGGTCCACGCTGGAGGAAATCACGTCCGCGTAAACCTCATCGCCATTCGCGAGAACCACGCCCTTGGCCTTGCCGTTCTTCACGATGATCTGCGAAATCCCTGACTGCGTGCGGATCTCGACACCGGCCTCGCGAGCCGCGTCAGCAATCGCATTCGAAATGGCCCCTGTGCCGCCGCGTGCAAATCCCCATGCGCGGAACGCACCGTCAATCTCACCCATGTAGTGATGGAGCAGGACGTAGGCCGTGCCGGGAGAGCGCACGCCCAGAAACGTCCCGATGATCCCTGACGCCGACATGGTCGCTTTCAGCACGTCGGTCTCGAACCATTGATCGAGGAAATCAATCGCGCTCATGGTCATGAGCTGAACCTGGTTGTACTTGTCGTAGCTCGACATGCCCTGGAAGCGGCGTCCAATGAACAAAAGCTTCATCAGTTCGCGCGGATTCAGCGTCGTGGGATCGGGCGGCACCATGCTCAAGATTGGTTTCACGAACCGGCACATAGCCTGCATGGCCTTGCCGAATTCGTCGTAGGCTTCGGCGTCGACCCGCGAGTGGCGGGCGATTTCGCGGTGCGTCTTGCCATGGTCGTTCACGCGCCACAGGTAATCGCCGCTGGGCATCGGCGTAAACGTGCCGTCGAGGGGAAGAATCTCCAGGCCGTGGCGAGGAAGATCGAGATCGCGGATTATCTCGGGTCGGAGCAACGATACTACGTACGAGCAAACGGAGAACTTGAACCCCGGAACAATCTCTTCCGTGCATGCGGCTCCGCCCAGTACGTGGCGTCGTTCAAGCACCAGCACTTGCTTTCCCGCGCGCTGCAAATACGCGGCGTTAACCAGGCCATTGTGGCCGCCGCCGATCACGATTACGTCGTATGAATTGGAACCAGCCATTCGCCTAAGCTCCTAGCTGCTAGCTTCTAGCCGCTAGCGTGAATGCTTCGATTTCAGAAAACGCAATAATACTCGCGAAGGAGAGCAGGGAGTAGTCGAGATCAGAGCCCGCTAGGAAGAACGGTCCAGCTTCTGAGGATACTGCACAGCGATGGTAGGATTGTGCGCATAGTGGCCCGTAGTTGAATCGTTATTCTATCGGGAAGGGCGCGTTTTGTCTGCATGCTTGCGAAACGCCTGACTGCAAGTCACCCATGCGGGCGGTTGCCGCGCAGGCGTGCTGCTGCATATAATCCAACGTCGACGATTTCCTTCGTGGACCTTCGTGTCCTTTGTGGTTAAAGAACTAAAATCGCTAACCAGGAAGGACACGAAGGTTCACGAAGGAAACCCCAGGACATTATCGAGGCCATCCCTTGCCGATCGGAACTGCATTTCACGAGCGCACCTTTCCACTCTGCCACAGCCTGAACTACCGCGAGTGGTCCGGCTACTACACCGTGAGCGTGTATGAAGTTCATCACGAGCACGAATACAACGCCATTCGCAACGCGGCTGCGCTCATCGACATTTCGCCGCTCTACAAGTATCTGATCACCGGCAAGGATGCCACGCGTCTCGTCAATCGTGTGATCACGCGCGACATCAATAAGGTCAAAGTCGGCCAGGTCATGTATTGCTGCTGGTGCAACGAAGAGGGCAAGGTCATCGACGATGGCACCATCTCCCGTCTCGAAGAAAACGTCTATCGCTGGACCGCTGCGGATCCCAGCCTGCGCTGGTTCCGCCAAAACGGCCTGAACATGGACGTGCAGGTCGAAGATATTTCCGAAAAAGTTGCAGCCCTGGCCCTGCAGGGTCCAACGTCAGCAAAGTTGCTGAAGGCCGTCGCCGAGGCCGACATCGCCAACCTGAAGTACTTCCGCGTCACGCGCGGCAAGATCGCAGGCGTCCCGGTGGATATTTCGCGCACTGGCTATACCGGAGATCTGGGATACGAAGTCTGGATCCCTTGGAATGACGCAGTAAGAGTCTGGGATGCCCTCTCCGAGGCGGGAAAGCAGTTCGATCTGCACGCCGCAGGCATGCTTGCGCTCGATGTCGCCCGCGTAGAGGCCGGCCTGCTGCTCATCGAAGTCGACTACACAAGTTCCAAGAAGGCCCTGATCCCGTCGCAGAAGTTCTCTCCGTACGAACTGGGCTTCGCGAAGATGGTCCATCTCGAGAAAGAGAATTTCATCGGCAAGCGCGCCCTAGAGCAAGACGCAAAGAACGGCGTTTCCCGGCAACTCGTAGGCCTGGAAATCGACTGGACCGACGTCGAACAGCTCTTCGAGCGCTATGGTTTGACTCCCGCGGCTCCGACGCAGGCGTCTCGCGTTGCTGTCCCCGTGTATTCAGGCGAGAAGCAAGTTGGCAAGGCAACCACCACAAGTTGGTCGCCAGTTTTGAAGAAGATGATCGCGATTGCCAGCATCGAGACCGAACACTCAAAGCCGGGAACGTCATTGCAAATGGAGATCACGATCGAGGCGATGCGCCTCAAGACGAACGTGAAAGTAGCGAACCTGCCGTTCTTCAATCCAGCACGGAAGACCGCGACTCCCGCATAAGCATCCTGTGGGGACAGCCGCCCTCGGCTGTCCAGCGAGCGAAGCTCGCTTTCTTTTGCAGGTCGAATAATCGCAAGGTCGAAGAAAAACAGGCGGGCTTCGCCTGGCGGACAGCCGAGGGCGGCTAGTCCCCACAAAATTCTTGATCAAGTGTTCCCGCCGCCGCCGAGCTTACTTTTTCTCGCCCGCCGCTTCCCCGACCAGTACAGCCACACGCCAATCAGCACGAGCGCGCCGCATCCACCGACAACTTTGAACAGCGCGAGTGGCTTGTTCGGTTCATCGGGCTGCGGGATTAACGACAGGGCGATGGTTAACGCGGTTGTGAAGAATCCGACGGTCGCGACCAGCTTCGCCGTCCGCGTTCCACCCGGGACGCGGATCACGTCCGGGCCGGCAGGTTCTCGCTGCAATTTGATCATCGCCGCGAACAAATACAAATACGGGATGAAATATGTGATCACACCCATGCTGACGAGCACGTCGTAGGCGCCCTTCACGCTAGTCCCCGCTTGTCCCAGAAAAATAAACACCACTCCGAGGACAAACTGCGTGAGCAACGCTACCCATGGTGTTTTCCATTTAGGATGCAGGGCGCCGAAGGCCGGCGGCAGGAAGCGATCGATTCCCGCGACGAAGGGAAGGCGCGCTACAGCCGCGAGGTACGCTCCGGCCGCGCCGATGTTGCTCAACGCGATCAGAAATGCCGCGAGCGGCAACACTCCAGGATATCCCACGCGGGACGCGGTTCTCGAGACGGCCTGCACGAGTCCCTGCAGACTGTTTACCTCGGTCGAAGGCAGCGCGAGCAGCACGCAGACCGTGCCGAGGATGTAGCAGATCGTCACCGTGATGCCGCCGGAGAGCAGAGCGAAAGGAATCGTGCGGCGCGCGTTCTTGATTTCTTCTCCCATGAAGGAGGCCGTCTCGCATCCGCCAAAAGCGAAGGTAAGCACCGACCAGAAGATCAGGTCATTCAGGTGCGTGCTTGGGATCATGGAATGCAGCGTGAACGACGTCGCTGAGCCGTAGCGATGCCACGCGATGAATCCCATGACAATCACGATTCCAACGGGAATCCACATCGCGATCGCGCCTATGTTGTGCAGCCACTTGCCGACGTCGAGCCCAACGATGTTCAGCAGTGTTGCGGCGCTCAGAGTCAGTAGAGCGAACACGATGTAGAACGTCGCATTCGACGACAGATGTTGCCAGTTCGCTTCGCGCATGAAGAGCACGTTACTGGCGGCGAAGTAAAGCACGGCAGGGAAGTAGGGCAGATTGCTGGTCCAGTAAGTCCACGCCGACATGAAGCCGGAAAAATCGCCGAACGCCCGCTTGCTCCAGACATAGAGTCCCCCTTCATCGGGATAGCGCGAAGAAAGTTCCAGCACCGAGAGCGCGAGCGGTGTGTAGAAGCAGAGCCATGCTCCGACCCAGATAACGATGGAACTCGGCCCGGCGGCTGCGGCGGTTGCGATCCAGCGGAGGCTGATGCCGGTGATCACGTAGAACAGAACCAGGTCGCGGAATCCCATGACCTGCCGCGGACGATTGGGGTCTTCCGCTTCGGCGATGGAGACGCCGGGCGAGAGAAACTTGAGCTTGTCCGCCTGCTGCTTCGGGATGGAATCGGCCAATGGTGTGTCCCGCGATCAGTCTCGCGTGAGGGAAAAGAAGAGGAATAACACTGAGGGGCGCCGTCGGCAAGGCGAAAATTCTGACGCTATGTTATGTCCGAGTACGAGCCCGAGATGAAATTCGGACGATCCCAGAATTTGTCGTAGCCCGTGCAGAGCCAGTCGCGCCCGTTGGTGTAACCAGTTCCGTGATCGTTCTCCGATTCGAACAGCTCCCGGCCACAGACTGAGCAATGATCTTTCTTCCATCCGCCTTTGATCGGTTCGAAGGTGGCGGCATCTTCGGCAAGGCTCAACTCCAAGGAAACCTTGCCAGTTTTCCGCTCGACCACGCACTCCCGAGGCTTGCACGATACTTTGCGCCAGTGCCAATTCCGATCGCGGCACTGATCGACGGCGTCGCGAATGCTGTCCAAGTCAAAGTACGAGTTGTGGATCTGAACGGTGCTTCGCGTCGGTGGGCTTGGCCTGCGATAGCGCGGGACCTCTTCAGTCGCGCGTTCGGACTTCTTCCTGAGCTGATCGAGCGATACGCCGAAGGGCTTCAATACCTGTGCCGCGAGGCAGCCTTCTTCCCGGAACAACCCCATAAAAAGATGCTCGCTCCCGATCTGACGGTGATTCAATCAATCGGCTTCCTCCGCGCCATAGGCCAGCACACGCTTCGAGGCGTTGCTTAACGGCAAATCGATGCTGGTCGATATCTTTGCGCGCTTGGTGCTTCGCGTGTCGACCTGCGCTCGGATCGCCTCAGGCGCACGCGCGGGAAGCATCCGTGCCACGCGACTGTCTTCGCGCAAAATGCCCAACGAAAGGTGCTCGGTGTCGATCACCGGCGAGCCGAACTGGCTCGCTTCGTATCGCCCGAAAAAAATCACGCGTTGGGCTTTCTCCGTGTAGCGTTCGAACATCTCCTACTCCGCCGCTGCAGCCTTGCGGTTGCTGCGCTTCCAATACAAATATCCCGGCACGCCGATCAAGACGATCGCCGTTCCCCAGAACGCCTCAGTCGGGCGAGTGATGACTGTGTTCAGCGTCCACGCCGTGCCGATCAGAACATAAATCGCGGGCAGCCACGGATACCCCGTGCAACGGTATGGCCGCGGAATCTCAGGCCGCTTCCATCTCAGCAGGAACATGCCAATTACCGTCAGCGTGTACGAGAGCACCATGCCATAGATGACATAAGTGTAGAGCTGGTCGTAGCGTCCGCTCAGCGTGAGAGCGGCGGCCCAAATACCTTGTCCGATCAGGCTAAATGCCGGCGTTCGCCACTTAGGATGAATCACCGCCATCCGCTTGAAGAACACTCCATCCTGCGCCATGGCCAGATAAACGCGCGCGCCCGAGAGCGTACATGTCGCCGCCGCGCTGAAGCACGAAACCGCAATCATGAGCGACAACCATACCGCAGCCCGCGGTGAGAACAACGCCGCCGCGGCCGCGTGCGCAATGGTCTCGTGCGCAGCCACTTCCTTTAGCGGCAGTGCGTACATATAGGTCACGTTCATCGCGATGTAGATCGCACCGACTGCGAGCACACCCAGAACCATTGCCAGCGGCACGGTACGGCGCGGTTCCTTGACTTCGCCAGCGACCCACGTGATGTACACCCATCCGTCGTACGCCCAGAACACGGCGATCAACCCGACTCCAAGGGCAGAGATCAGTTGCGCGGGCCCCAGTCCCAGGCTCAGTCCGACGCCGTGCGCGCGAAAGTGAGACCAGTCTCCCTTGCCGATGGCGAATCCCAACACCACGAACGCCGCCATCGCCGTGAACTTCGTCCAGGTTGAAATATTCTGCAGCAGTGTGCCCCACCGGAGTCCTACGACGTTCACACAGGTAAGGACGGCGATCAGCACCAAACCCAGCACATGGGCGCGGGAGACTACGATGCCGGCAAACGCAACCACCACGTGATCCTGCGACACAGCAGGGAAGACCTGTCCCGCGTAGGCGGCGGACGCGACTGAGAGAGCTGCGATGGTCCCGCCGTTGGCTACGCTGAACAGCATCCAGCCATAGAGAAACGCGATCAGGTCTCCGTACGCCTCGCGCAGATAGATGTACTGCCCGCCCGAGTCGGGGAACATCGATCCCAACTCGGCAAAGGCGAAGCAGGCGCACAGCGAAATCAGCGCTCCGAGCACCCACACCAGCAGAAACAGAACGGGATGCGGCAACGGACCCGCAATATCTTTTGCCGTGAGAAAAATTGACGACCCAATTACCCCACTGATCAACAGCAAGACGGAATCAAGCAGCCCCAGCCCCCGAACCAGCGTGGGTTTTGCGTCAGGAGTATTTGGGTCACGAACTGAATCGATGGCAGGCAATGCCGGGGTGGATTCCATTATCCGATTCCGAGTTCATCGGGAGATTCCAGCGGCGTTCCACACCGGCGGCAAATCACGGACGAACAATCTCCGCAGGTCAGGGGATCGGTAACTTCTTCAGCACAATTCGGGCAGTAGAGCGATCCCGGGCCTGGCTCCGGCGCGGGACTCTGAGGGCGGGTCGCCATGAAGGGGGAACTGTACCACAGCGGCGGGACCGCCGTCAGGATCACTGTGCCAGGTTGGTGATCGTGTAGACGTACTTCAGATACAGGTAGAAAAAGACCATCGACATGGCCAGGATGATCAGCCCAAGCACAGATGACTTCAGCTTGATTCCCTGCAGCGTCGCCTCGAATTCGCTGACACTGGGGTCGTCCTGCGGGGACTCTTTGGCGCCCGCTTTCGCGCGAGATTCAAGGGGATGGCGAAGTCCGACATAGAACTGCACCGCGGAAAGGGCCAGACCTGCGAATACGATCAGCAACACAATCCAAAAGATAATTTTGCCGGTCCAGTACTGAAACTCGAAAGTCCGTTCTGCGTGTTGAATGGAAAATATGTTGTAGTCGTACTGCGCGCGTAAAGCCTCTTGCTTTTTGGCGCGAGTCGCGGGATCCAGATCGGCCACAGAGAGTGACTGTCGTCCACTCTCGGAAGCCGGCCCATTTGCGTCTGAATTGCCCGGGCTGCTGTTGGCCAGGTCTTCGTGCTCAACCTTTCCATTACAGTCTTTGAACTCGATTCCGTGCGGAGTCCGAACAGCTTCCGAGCGGCAATCCGAATCCGCCTTTGTGGCTGGAGAAGGCGTCCTCGATTTTGTGGGCGCGCTGATGCTGGCTTGCGCCAGCACAAGCTGTGCAAGAAGTAATCCAGTCGCCGGAACTGCCCATAGGGCTCGATTCATTTGCAGTACTTTGCCCCACATTGTGGCGGGCCATATCCTTCAATCTCTGGATGCGAACCTCGATCAGTTTGACGGGATCGGTGCTGTTCTTCTTCTCCTCAGACAACTCGACCACCATATCCTGCTCGCTGAGATAGCAACTCAGGATATCTTTCAGTTCGTCAGCCCGGTCCTTCAACCAGTCATCGAGACTCACGTCTGAGGTAACGAGTTCATCCCGATCAATCGCAGAATCGGGGTGCGCTGGTGTTTGTTCTTGTTTCTCCCCACCCGCGTTCGGGACCTGGACTTGTGCTTGCGCCATCAATTGTTGCGCGGAAGCCGCCAGGAGAATTCCAAGGGCAAGACCAAGCATACGGAGCATAGATCCACCTCCACAGATTTGGTGCGGACTGTACAGGCGCACGCAGGACCGTCGTGTCGGATTCGTGGGGAGTTTACGAAATCCGAACAAGGCATTCAAGAACGTATTTTTCGATAGTCAATTTGCCCGCACCATGTGCAGCGCAGGCTCGGAAAGATCAAAGCAGATAGAATTACAGGTCGGACCGCGGCTCCTTGCACGAACTGGCAGAGATCGCGCGACGACGAGCGCCACCAGGGTACGGGCGTTACCTAATCCGACTCGATCATGAAGACCGCAAAGCAACGCTCGCTTCCAAATGATGCCCAGAAGTTCCGAGTAGCAGTGGTGCAGGCCTCACCCGTGGTGTTTGACCGCGAGCGAACGCTCAAGAAGGTTCATGCCCTCGCTCAAGAAGCGGCCGAGAAGGGCGCAAGGCTCGTGGTATTTCCCGAAGCTTTCGTTTCGGCGTATCCGCGCGGCCTCGACTTCGGCGCCGTCTTCGGCTCACGCACCGACGATGGTCGCGAGCAATTTCGCCGCTACTGGGAGAGCAGTGTCGATGTCCCCGGACCCGCCGTGAATGCTCTTAGTCGCACGGCGAAGAGTTGCGGCATTTATCTTGTGATCGGCGTCATCGAGCGCGATCGCGGAACGCTCTACTGCACGGTGTTGTTCTTCGCGCCCGATGGCTCCTACCTCGGTAAACATCGCAAGGTGATGCCAACCGCTTCAGAGCGGCTGGTGTGGGGTTTCGGCGACGGCTCCACGATGCCGGTGTTCGATACGCCTCTGGGAAAAATTGGTGCCGTGATCTGCTGGGAAAATTACTTGCCCCTGATGCGCGCCGCCATGTACGCCAAGGGCATCGAGCTGTACTGCGCGCCGACCGCCGACCCCCGCGACTCCTGGATTGCGTCCATGCGCCACATTGCGGTCGAAGGACGCTGCTTCGTCCTTTCCTGTAACCAGTTCAGCCAGCGGCGCGATTTCCCATCGGACTATCCCGCGAAACTAGGAGACGATCCAGACGCGGTCGTTACGCGCGGCGGCAGCTGCATCGTCGGTCCATTCGGCAACTTTCTCGCCGGACCCAACACCGAAGGTGAAGTGATATTGACGGCCGAGATCGATCGCGCCCAGATTGTCCGCGGAAAGTATGACCTCGATGTAGTCGGCCACTACGCGCGGCCCGACATCTTTCAACTGCAGGTCGATGAGCGGCCCAAGAAACCAGTCACTATTCAAGGTAAGGATTGAAGACATGCCCGACAAACTTCCTACTCCCGACGAGAAACTGCAGCAGGAATTCAACCGCTGGGCCTCGGCCGGCGAAGGCGAGAAGATGGAGCGCCATCATCTCGACATCACTGAGAAGACGATTCGCCTCATGAATCTGCGCCCGGGCGAGCGCGTGCTCGATCTGGGCTGCGGCTCGGGATGGGCCACGCGCCTGCTCGCGCGGTTGGTGGGCGAAGGCCCCGAGGGATTCGGCCAGGTGATCGGCCTCGACGTCTCCGACGAGATGGTGCGCCAGGCCCGCGAGTCTTCTAAGGATTTCGAGAACATTTTGTATGTCTGGGGATCGGCGCAGCAGATTCCCTGGGAGGAGAACTACTTCGACCAGGTGCTGTCGGTGGAATCGTTTTACTACTATCCCGATCAGGACCGCGCGCTCATGGAACTATTTCGCGTGATGGCGCCGCGCGGTCGCCTTTTCATCCTGATCAATCTCTACAAAGATAATCCGTACTCCCTGCAGTGGGTCGACAAGCTGAAGGTCCCGGTACAGGTGCGCTCCGCCGCCGAATACATTGAACTGCTCCACAAGCACGCGTTCGAAAATGTGGAAGCCCGCCGCATTCCCGACGACACGCCCACTCCGGATGACTACAAAACGAAATCCTTCAACAGTCTGGAAGACTTGCGGGCGTTCAAGCGGGAAGGCGCGTTGCTGCTGACGGCGTCGAAGCCCGACCTGCGCACTCCCGCTCCGGGATACACGATCTACTAGGACAACCGTAGCACCACCCGTCTCGTGGGCTGTCATGCGGCGTCCCTCGGCCACATCGTGGAATCCGAAGCGAAACCCTAGCGTCTCCCGTATCCGCTAAATCGTGCTGTCGTCATCATCATCGTCGTGGTCGCGATGGTCCAGATCCTTTACCGGGCTCAAAGCCCGTCCATCCTGCGCGTGGTGAATTTCGATATGGCCATTCACGTTCGACATTTTGATGTGCGTGCCGCCGCTGCCCAGCTCTCCACGCAGGTTATGACCAACAAAATGATGAGTCACATGCAGTCCGAAGTCGTTGTCGATGCCCCCGGATACCGTGCTGGCTTCCAGTTCGGCCTTGGCATCGGACGGAATGGTCAAGGCCACCGAACCATTCACCGAATTCAACTCGACGAAAGAACCGGGAAGCTGGTCAAAACGCGCGTCCAGCTTGCCGTTGATGGTCGAGAGATTGGTGCGTCCGGCCAGGTTATGCGCTTCGAGCCGTCCATTGATGCACGAGGCGCGCACTTCGCCGCTTACACCGGTAACGTCGAGCGATCCGTTAATCAGCTTGATCTCATCCAGCCGGACCGTCCGCGGCACAGTCAGCGTGTACTCCACACCTGCGGGATTGTTGTGCGATCCCCAGTTAAAGGTCTGATCGTGGTTGGGGTACTTCGTGCGAATCGAAATAGAGTCTTTCGATGAGTCGATTTCGATGCGGGCCTCGTCGAGCCGTTCCTTCGTGTTGGCGTACTTGACGGCATCCACCTTCACTTCATTCCGGTCCCAGCTCGAGATGTGCACCGAGCCATTAATGTTGTCGAGTTCCACGCGGCCATTCGCGGACAGTTCGTAGGTCTTATGAAGCTCTTCGGTAAGCGCGCCGCTGTGATCCGAGGCTTGAGCGGTGAGGGCAAAAGTACACAGGGCGCAAATGGTTCCCAGGATAGCTCCCAACCAGGTGGCAGACTCGCGATGGCGATTCATGACTCCCTCCGTTTCAACGCTTTAGACGCAGCTGTTGCCAAATGGTGAGAATTCCCAGCCATGCGTCCTCTGTCCAAACACCATAGAATACGAAAGTTACCTCCGTGATGTTCCCTTCAATATTCTGCTGAAGGACAATCCCATCAAGACTTTAGATGGGGTTCAGTCGTCGTGCCTCTGTACACAAAACGCGGTTTCTCGTGGTCGCGGAATTCTGTCCGCGCTCTTTTGGCGGGGCTGTTTCTCGTGGTCGCGGCGCCGCCTCATAGCAACGCTCAGACCACCGACACCGACAAGCCAGTTCCCATCCTGAGCGGCAGCGCCGGCGCCTTCAGTTTCGTCAGCGGCGGCCAGAATCTGATCGACACCCAAATCAATCCAGTGCTCCTCGTTCCATTGGGAGATCACTGGCTGGTGGAAGCGCGAGCCGAATTCGAGGGCCAGTTTCAGAGGCCACCCGGCGGCGGACCTTACGGCGGCCCTGTAGACAAGCACGTCGACTATGCTCAGGTGGACTACATCGCCAACCCCTACCTCACCATCACCGCGGGCCGGTTCCTCACGCCCTTTGGCATCTTTAACGAACGCCTCTATCCCGTCTGGATTCGCGCCTTGCAGCCCGATCCTCTGATTCTTCCCATCAATACAGCGCCCAGCGATGGCGCGATGTTGCGCGGAGGCTTCCCGCTCAACGCCAAAGTCAACATGAACTACGCGGTTTATGCATCCGCTACCAGCATTGATATTGACAGCGTGGATTCCGAGCGCCACGTGGGTGGACGCTTGGGTTTCTTCTTTCCCGGTCCGCGACTCGAGGTCGGCGGATCATGGCAGAAGACCTTGCAAGACGACCGAAAGAACGCATTCGGGTTTCACATGGGCTGGCAACCGTCCAAGGTTCCTTTGAGCGTGCACTCCGAATACGCGCACTCTTTTGTGGGCAGCGGATACTGGATTGAGGGAGCCTATCGCCTGAGCCAGGCGCACTTCTGGCAAAAAGCAATGCGCCGCACCGAATTCGCGGCGCGCATGCAGCAATTCTTCAACGGCCAAATCACTAGCGAAATGGCTGAGGATCTTGAGCTTCCAGGCGTGAACACCCGCGAGGCCGACTTCGGCGTCAACTACTTCCTGCACGACGGGCTGAAAGGTGTTGTCAGCTATGGCCGGCAATTCAGTTCCGCAGGAAATTTCAATCAGTGGAGCTTTGGCGTCGCCTACCGATTCCTTATCCCCTTGGGCCGAACGGGGGCGCAATGAAGATGACTCGCGCGATTCCGAGAACGCTTGCACTGCTTTTCTGCACGCTGGCTCTGGGATCGTATGTTCTTGCCGGAGAGCCTGCGAGCCGGAAAGAGTCTTCGAAAGATTCTGCCGGTGTTCCCGTCGTGAACGTCACCGATGCCGACAGCATGCGCACGCAAGGCGAGCAGCGCTTCCACGCCAACTGCGGACGATGCCACGCAGCGCCGCAGAAATTTCCGCCGCGCATGATGAAGACCATCGTGCGACACATGCGCGTCCGCGCCACCATCACCGACGACGACATGCGGATGATCCTGTTCTACATGACCCAGTAACCACCTAGGTAACTTGTAATCCCGCTATGACAAAAGCCTTCAATATTCATCGTATTGTTTTGGGGATCGTGGCTGTGGGTGCCTTGCTGGTTGGGCCTTTGGCCAGTGCGCAGACCCGCGTCATTGAGTTCACCGCGGATAGCGACAGCCGCTACAAAATGGCTGGCCTTCGTACTCCTGAGATCACCGTTAAGGCCGGTGAACAAGTGCTGCTGCGGGTTACGGCTCGCCGCGGTAAAACATGGAACCGCGACGGTTCGATTCATGGCTTCACCCTGCTCCGAGCCAAAGATCGTACCAGAGTGGATGGATGGGACCTGCTCTTCAAGCCCGGGAAGCAGGAGTTTCGGCTTACCGCGCCTGCCGAACCAGGTGAGTACGTCGTGGTCTGTACGGTGATATGCAGTGAGGACCATGAGGGCATGCACATGAAGTTCGTCGTGCAGCCGTGAGTTGCGCGTCAGGAGCTACCATGAAACGATTTGCCATTTGGTGCGCCGCCGGGACTGTGGCGATGGCCGTCGCGGCGCAAGGCCAGACCCCGAAAATCTTCCGCGGAGAAGTCTCCGACAGCCAGTGCGCCTTAAACGTGCATTCGCTCACCCGCTCGCATCAGGAGATGCTCAAATCGAAGTCGATGGGCGGCACGTCCAACACCTGCGCGGTTTATTGCATTGAGCGGCTGGGCGGCTATCTTGTGCTTTCCTCTGGGAACGACGTGTTCCGCCTAGATCGGGCGGACTTGGTGCACGGGTTCGAAGGGCAGCGCGTCAAGATCACTGGCACTCTCGACTCCAAGCTCAAGCTGATTCATGTGGTGAAGATCGATCTGGACGAGAAGCCGTAGCCGTCTTTCGCGCTTCCGTCAGGATGAACACGCAGAGAACCGCCATCTCCGGCTCAATCGGAACGCGGTAACGCGGAATCGAATAGACCGCGTAGTACACCGCGGGATACAGCAGGAAGAGCCAAAACAACAGCCACGCGCCCGGTTGGCCTTGGCGCAACGCGCGTCCCAGCCCCCACAACGCCAGCACTGACGCTGCTAGAAACAGCGAGTTCTTCGCCGGAGTCAACCACCACGGCTGTGCCTCCCTCGGCGGACCCGCCCAGAAATAGACGAAGCGCCGCAGGCTGAGTTCGGCAAATCGCGCGTAGTCTGTCTTGATGTATTCGACTGCTTGCCGCTTGCGCATCGCGATGTAAGGCAGTTCGCCCATCGCTTGAAACTGCCGCATCGCGTAGGGATCATGGGTTGCGTCCAGATACAGCATCAACGTACCGTCGGCGCCATTGCCGTTGCCCAGTCGCAACTCTGCTTCGAAATTGTCGCGCACAAAAATAAACTGTCCGAAGGTTCGATAGTTGCGAACCAACCACGGCGTGATGCACGCAAAGAAAACAGCGGACGCGAGCACGACACCGGCTAAAGATTTCTTGCCACACTTCCCGCGCCGGTACCAGGCCCACAATCCCGCAGCGGGCAGAAACGACAGCAGGGAAGTGCTGTTCAATGCGGCGATTCCCCAGAGCAAGCCGAACTGAAGCCAGGGCGCCCAGCCCTCGCGATCTTCCATGGTGAGTGCAAGCCAGAACGCGACCGCCACGAGCAGGGCCGACAGACTCGTCTCCCACACCGCTCGCGTGCACCAGAACATGACATTGGGCAGCACGACCCACGCCCACGCGGCGCCGACTGCGACCTTCTCTGCAAACATTCGTCGTCCGATCAGAAAGATCGGAATGCACGTCAGCGCCGAGAAAACGCTATTGATCGAGAGCAGCACAATCGCCGACGCTCGCGAATAGATACCGAACACATGGAACACGCCCGCAATGAGATAGGGATAGAGCGGAGGTTCCCATGCGGTTGGTCCCGTTGCGGCGCCGAATGGATTGCTGAAGCCGTGTCCGGAGGCCAACGAAGCTCCGATGCTGCCCATCTCCCAACCGAAGCTGAAGTTGCCGTCGGTGGTCTTGAACCGGTAAGTGTGGGCGACGATGATCCATCCCACCCGCAGCACGAGCGCCACGGCCACCATCCAGAAGGTTGACCTCCGGATTCGAATCCAGAAGGGCAACAGTCCGCCAGATGCGGCTTCGCGGTTAGACACCGCAGAATCGGAGTCCATGGGTGGCTCTATTTGTAGCGTAGCCGGGCTTCGCGGGCAAACGAACCTGGCGGCCACGAAGAGCCTGACCTACGTTGTGTCAGAAGTTGCGAAGAGAGCCTCAGAACCTGACTTTCAAGAAGCATCGTGTATTCAATAACTTAAAATGATATCCACAGCCAACCTCGAGTTTCTCCTTGACAGGGATGAACGCCAAGCAGTAACTTTACGATGTTAACTGAACACCGTTAACCAAGGAACCGCCGTTATGGGAGTCAAAGAAAGACGCGAACGCGAGAAGTCGGAGACCCGCGACAAGATTCTCGACGCGGCTCGGGAACTCTTCGTCACCGAGGGGTACGAAGGCGTGGCGATGCGCCGGGTGGCCGAAAAGATTGAGTACTCTCCAACCGCGATCTACGTCCATTTCGCCGACAAGAACGAACTGTTCCACGAACTATGCCGGCAGGATTTCGCGCGGCTGCAGGAGGTGATGCAGCCCGCCGCGATGCCCTCAGACCCGATCGAGCGGCTGCGGCAGATTGGGCGTCGCTATATCGAGTTCGGCATAAATTTTCCCCATCACTACGTCTTCATGTTCATGACGCCGCATCCCCCGCACGAACCAGACGAAGAAGACCGCGAGATCATGGGCAATCCCGAGGTGGATGCCTATGCGCTGCTGAAGTGGGCGGTTGAAGAGGCAATCAAGGCCGGATGCTTGCGCGACGAACTGAAGGACGCAGAACTGGTATCGCAGACCCTGTGGGCTTCGGTGCACGGCGTGATTTCTCTGAATATCGCGAAGTGCAAGGACCCGTGGGTCGAGTGGCGCCCACTGCAGGATCGCGCCGAGATGATGCTCGATGTCACTCTTCGGGGACTGATGCGTCTCAGCAAGGAGGGAGCGTAGTCATGCCTCCTCTGGCGCAACGAAATCTTTTTCATGACAAGGTGCGGCTCACGGTCACGCTCACGGGAATCGTGTTCTCGGTGGTGCTGATCGTGGTGCAGCTCGGATTGTTCTTCGGATTCACCACCGCCACCTCCAACCTGATCGATCACTCCGGCGCGGACTTGTGGATCACGTCAAAGAACGTGCCTTACGTCGAGCAGGGAGTCGCGTTCAGCGAGCGCAAGCTGAATCAGGTGCGCGCCGTGCCGGGAGTGGCAGACGCGCAGAAAATCATCGCGCACTGGACGCAGTGGAAGCGCCACGACGGCGGCGAAGACTCCGTACAGATTGTCGGGATCAACGTCGACGATCCCATGGAACGTCCGTGGAACCTGGTCGAGGGCCGCGTGGAAGATTTGAAGTCTCCCGACGCCGTGATTCTTGACGTGCTCTACAAGCAAAAGCTGGGCGTGACGCGGGTGGGAGAAGTATTCGAGATCGGCGGCCATCGCGCGCGAGTCGTCGGGTTCACAAAAGGGATTCGGTCGTTCACCACATCGCCTTATGTGTTCACCAGCTTCAAGAATGCGCAGAACTATACGAACCTGCGCGAGGACCAGACCTATTTCGTTCTGGTGAAAGTCGCGCAGGGCGCGGATTTGCAACAAGTACGGCGCGACCTGCTGGCCCACGTGACGGACGTCGAGGTGTTCACCACGGGCGAGTTCAGCCACATGACCACCTTCTACTGGATGTTCACGACCGGCGCGGGAGTGGCCGTCCTGATTGCTGCAGTGCTCGGCCTGGTCGTGGGCTTCGTGGTTGTGGCGCAGACCATCTATGCCACCACGATGGATCACCTCCGCGAATTCGGAACATTGAAGGCAATGGGTGCGCCCAACAGCTACGTCTACAAAGTGATCATGAAGCAGGCGGCGATCAGCGCGGTGATCGGCTACGGGCTGGGCATGATCGTCAGCATCTTTGTGGTGCGGGCGAGCCAGGAAGGTGGCGCGGCGATCCTGATGCCTACCTCGATGGCAGTCGGAATGTTTTTTCTGACGCTGTTGATGTGTGTGGGAGCGGGGCTGGTTTCGATCAACAAGGTAACGCGGATCGATCCAGCGATGGTGTTCAAGGGCTGAGTTCCGTAGGTCGGAGTTGACTGGGGTTCGGAAATCACGACGGATTGGGGATTGACCATGCAGGCCGCAATTTCTGTTCGAGAACTTACGAAGAACTACCCGGAAGGTGCGACGGGCACGCTCGCTCTGCGCGGTGTTGATCTGGACGTACACGCGGGAGAGCTCCTCATGCTAATGGGGCCGTCAGGCAGCGGAAAGACGACGCTCCTCTCGATTATGGGCTGCATTCTGACGGCGACCTCCGGCAGGGTGCGGGTTGCTGGCAGGGAAGTGGCGGGGCTTCGCGAGAAGGAACTGCCAGCGCTTCGACTTCAGCACATCGGATTCGTGTTCCAGGGCTTCAATCTGTTCCCCACGCTGACGGCCGGAGAGAACGTAGAACTGATGCTCGATCTGAAGGGTGTCTCCGCGTCAGCGGCGAAAAAACGAGCACACGAACTGCTCGACCAGGTAGGCCTTGGCGGCAAGTACGGCAGCTTTCCCTCGGACCTGAGTGGCGGTCAGAAGCAGCGCGTGGCCATCGCCCGGGCGTTGGCGGGGGATCCCGGGATCATTCTCGCGGACGAACCGACCGCTGCCCTCGATTCGCACACCGGCCGTAACGTGATGGAGATGATGAGCGACCTGGCGCACAAGCGCGGACGCGCAGTAGTGATCGTCACCCATGATTCGCGTGTCCTCAATTTCGCCGATCGCATTGTGAAGATTGAAGACGGAGCCATCGCCGCGCCAGAACCCGAGTCCGTCGCGGCTGGATTGCTGGCGCAAAATCTATCTCAAGCCGCGGTGGGCTTGGTTTAAGCCATTGCTGTTCTAGCTACCGAAGTGGAGATGCTTTATGAGTGAAAAGTTTTCGATTGGAACTCTGCTGAAGAACCGTACAACCTTAGCGATCCTGCTCGGCGCTTTCTTGCTGACCGGATCCTTGATGCTGGCATCGAGGCGTTCGCACGAAACAGCGGCCGCAGCCACCCGAAGCGCAGCCGCGAGCCAAGCGCCATTGCTGATCGCCGGGCCGGGGCGCGTCGAGCCGTACTCGGAAGATATCAAGATCGGTTCCGAACTGAGCGGACGCCTGAAGTCCGTGAATGTCGAAGAGGGCGACGCGATCCATCGCGGGCAGGTGCTCGCCGAGCTCGAGAATGCAGACTACCGCGCGCAGGTCGAGTCTTCCCGCGCCAACGTTGTCGCCAAGCAGGCAGTGCTGCGGAAAGTGATCAACGGAGCGCGCCGGCAGGAGCGCGATGAAGCGTGGTCGTCGGTGAACGAAGCCAAGGCGGTCATGGAGAATTCGATATCGGAATTGCACCGCCGCCAGGAACTATTTTCCGCCGGGGTCGTCTCGCGCGAAGAACTCGATCGGTACGGCCGAGAAGCAGATGTGGCGAAAGCGAAGTATGAGGCTGCTGTTCAGCAGCACGCGCTGGTCGACGATCACGCCCGCGAGGAAGACCGCTCGCTGGCCGAGGCCGATCTGCAACTCGCGCAGGCGCAGTTGGACGAAGGCGAAGCGCGCTACCAGAAAACTTTTATTCGGTCCTCCATCGACGGCACCGTGCTCCGCAAGCACCATCGCAGCGGTGAGAGCGTTTCGAATTCCTCCACGGTTCCTGATCCGATTCTGACGATCGGCGACCGGCAGACCCTGCGCGTCCGCGTCGACGTCGATGAAACTGACGTCAGCAAGGTTCGCGTGGGGCAGAAGGCGTACGTCACGGCCGATGCCTTCGGCAAACAGAAGTTCTGGGGACACGTGGTCCGCGTCGGACAGCAGTTAGGGCCGAAGAATGTCCGCACCGACGAGCCCACAGAAAAAGTCGACACCAAGATTCTTGAAACTCTGGTTGAACTCGATCCCGGATCGCGCTTGCCCGACGGTTTGAGAGTCGATGCCTTCATCGTTCCGGAGGCTGGAGAATTGGCCGAGAATCGGTAACTCTACCTAAAAGTCCCACCTTCCGCGAAAGTCCAAGGGGAAGAGCTAGGAAGGTGGGGCGCTCGTGGAAATTCCCTCCTGCGGGCTCCTTCCTCTTTTGTCACAGACTGTGCAAGTTCCTGCATCTTTCACAACCCCTGTTTCGCGTGTAGAATCCGTCGCACATCTGTGGGTTGAAAGACTCACACCGTCTTGAGTTTCGCTGGAAGCGCTTCCTGCGCGAAGTTCCCCCGCTTTGGCGCATTGCTCGGCCATTTCAAATTACGCGGTCTTAAATTTTATGGAGACGCAGGTTCCCGTCGAGCACCTGGACAGCCGGTCCATCTTGGGGATGCGTGTCCACGCGACCAGCTATCCCGATGCAGTCAAGCGGATCGCAGCTTGGGCCGTCGCGCGTGAGTCGAGGTATGTCTGCGAGGCGCCCGTCCACATGGTGATGGAGTCGTATGACTCCGCGGAGTACCAAAGCGTTATCAACGGAGCCGATCTCGTTACGCCTGGAGGCATGCCGATCGTTTGGATGATGCGCTGGCTGGGAGTGCGCGGCCAGCCGCGCGTGTATGGTCCCGCCATGACGCTGAAAGTGTGTGAGCACACTGCCCGTCACGGCATTAAGGTCGGCTTTTACGGCGGCACGGAAAAAAGCCTGGCATCGTTGCTCTCGGAAATCGAAAAGCGGTACCCGGGGATTGATGTGGTCTATTCCTGGTCGCCTCCGTTTCGCAAACTCACTTCCGAAGAAGACGACCGGGTGCGGCGAGAGATCGAGAATTCCGGCGTGCAGATTCTGTTCGTCGGACTGGGATGCCCGAAACAAGAGCGCTGGATGGCGGAGCACAAGCCAGGCGTGCGGGCCGTGATGATGGGCGTTGGCGCGGCATTCGATTTCATCTCCGGGGAGAAACGTCAGGCCCCGATGTGGATGCAAAGCACAGGCACGGAGTGGCTGTTCCGGCTGAGCACCGAGCCGAGGCGGCTGTGGTTCCGTTATTTCTGGCACAATCCCCGCTTTGTAGCGCTGGCCATGATTCAGTTAGTGCGTGCTTCAGCGGGCGCGAGTGTAGGGGCGCCGTCGAGCAGCGAAGTTTGAGGAAACGGGCTTAGAAAAACAAGGCCCGTTTCGCGGAGAATTCGTTGGCCACACATCCGAGGGGTCGATTTTCGGTGACCGACGAGGCGCAAGTAGCGTTCGCGCCGGACCTTCGTCTCAGCCGTCCCTCCACGCTCCTGAGTACGCAACTCTCCTTAAAGCGTATGTTTGACGCCGTGAGTGCGCTCGTCTTGCTTGTTCTCCTCACGCCTCTTCTTCTGTTAGCGGCGCTCGCGGTGCGGTTATCATCGCCCGGGCCGGTGCTGTTCCGCCAAAAGCGCTGGGGACGAAACGACAGCCGGTTCGACTGCTGGAAGTTCCGCACCATGCACGTCAAACAAGACTCGCTGGTTGACTCTTCCGCTATCCGCCGTATGGAATCTCGCGGGATCCTGTTCAAGCCCAAGGATGATCCGCGAGTTACAAGGCTTGGAGCTTTGCTGCGCAAGACCAGCATCGATGAGTTACCACAGTTGTTCAACGTGCTTACGGGAGACATGAGCCTCGTTGGGCCGCGTCCACTCATGCTGCACATGCTCGATCCATATCCCGAACTGCGTCGCGCCCGCGGCTTGGTCCGGCCCGGCATCACGGGTATATGGCAGGTGTCGGCGCGGGAAAACAACGAAACCGCGCTGCAAATGGCGCACTACGATCTCGCCTACATTCGAGAATTCAGTCTCTGGAACGATCTGCTCATCTTCTTGCGCACACCGGCTGCAGTGCTGTTTGGGAGAGGGGCGCACTAAGCGCATGTCTCTCCAAGTCGACTTTCTCGTCGTGGGCTCGGGCCTTACTGGCGCAACCATTGCGCGCACACTGGCTGATGCGGGCTGCGAAGTTCTGGTGCTCGAGCGCCGCAATCACATTGGCGGCAACGTGCATGACCACGTGCACCCCAGCGGAGTTCGAATTCATACGTACGGGCCGCACTATTTCCGCACCAACTCCGAAGAAATCTGGAGATACGTAAACCGCTTTGCCGAGTTTTTTCCGTACGAAGCCGTGGTGAAAACGCTCATCGACGGACGCCTTGAGCAGTGGCCCATTACCGCGCAATATATCAACCGTGAGGTGGGAACGAACTGGCAGACGTCGCCCGATAAGTGTGCGACAAATTTTGAGGAAGCTTGCCTGGGCATAATGCCACGGCTGGTTTACGAAAAATTTGTCAAAGGCTACACCGAGAAGCAGTGGGGACAGCCCGCGACGAGTCTGTCGGCCAAGTTGGCCTCGCGTTTTGATGTACGGCAAGATAACGATCAGCGATTCTGTCTGCACAAATATCAGGGAATCCCGCGCGTAGGATACGCCGAATTCACGCGCCAGCTCTTGCACGGCATTCCGGTTGTGCTGAATTGCGATTTCCTCGCCCTGCGCGCCATGTTCAGCGCCCGGCAAATGCTCATCTTCACCGGCGCGATTGATGAATTCTTTTCCTACGATTTAGGCAAGTTAGACTACCGCGCCCAGTCGCGCGAACATGTCTTCGTCGAAAGCCAGCCTTTCGTTCAAGCCTGCGGACAAGTCAACAACCCGAGCCCCGATCACGGCTCCCACATCCGTACTCTGGAATGGAAGCACATGATGCCCCCAGAGCAGGTTGCCCATATCCAGGGCACAGTCATTACGCGTGAATCTCCCTACTCTCCGCAGAATTCCGACCACTATGAATATCCGTTTCCCGATCAGCGAAACCAGCTTCTCTATGAAGCCTACCGGTCTCGGGCCGCTGGCGACGCGCGTCTCATGATTTGCGGACGTCTCGGAGAATACCGCTACTTCGATATGGACCAGGCCATCGGCCGCGCGCTGCGGATCGCCCGAATGATTCTGCGTTCCATGCCCCTGCGTCTTCGGGATTACTCCTCTGCCGCTCGCATCCATCCGGAACTCTTGAGCGCAGCGGGGCAGGCGCTGCTAACTTCGAAGAAAACCAGCGAGGCCGCCGGTGCCCTTTAGGATCATCAGCATTCGGTGAACTCGGTTCGAATCCGGTAGAATGTAAGTTTTCACCGGACCTCTTGTTCAACTCTGGATTCATTCTGGCTGCGATATCGGGCGTTACGTTCGCCCCGAAGGGCATTGGGCCCTACATCCGCCAGCATTTTCTCGACACCACGTTCCGGGGCCTCTACCACGCCAACGCATTTGATATCGCGCTGCTGATTCCGTATTTCTTCGTTCTCATCCTGCTGGCTGGCTATGGGGTACACCGTTACGTTCTCGTTTACCTCTATTACAAGCATAGGAGGAACCGCACGACGGAACCGGCTGCACGCTTTGAAGAACTCCCGCGAGTGACGGTGCAGCTCCCAATCTTCAATGAGCAATATGTCGTGGAACGACTGCTTGACGCGATCTGCAAGCTGAACTATCCACGCGAGAAACTCGACATCCAAGTGCTCGACGATTCGACGGACGAGACCGTGGAAGTGGCTAGTGGGTTGGTTGAGCGTTACGCCGCGCTGGGCAATCCCATCAGCTACCACCATCGCACCAATCGTGAAGGCTTTAAGGCGGGTGCCCTGGCCGAGGGGATGAATACAGCCAAAGGCGAGTTCATCGCGATCTTCGACGCGGACTTCACCCCGCCGGAAGATTTTCTCCTGCGCACCGTCCATCACTTCACCGATCGCAAGATCGGTATGGTGCAAACGCGCTGGACGCACCTCAATCGCAACTACTCGTTCCTCACCGAAGTGGAGGCGATCCTCCTCGACGGCCACTTTGTGTTGGAGCACTCGGGGCGCGCCCGCACCGGACTGTTCTTCAACTTCAATGGCACTGCTGGAATGTGGCGGCGCGCAGCGATCGAGGAAGCTGGAGGCTGGCAGCACGATACCCTCACCGAAGATACCGACCTTTCCTATCGCGCCCAGCTCAAGGGATGGAAATTCATATACCTGCAGGACGTCGAATGCCCCGCTGAGCTTCCAGTCGAGATGACCGCGTTCAAAACGCAGCAGGCGCGCTGGGCCAAGGGACTGATCCAGACGGGAAAGAAGATTTTGCCTCGTGTTTTACGGAGCGACGCGCCGCTGCACACCAAGATTGAAGCCTGGTATCACCTGACGGCGAACATCAGCTATCCGCTGATGATCATGCTGTCGGTGTTGCTGTTGCCGGCCATGATCATTCGCTTCTATCAGGGCTGGTTTCAGATGCTCTACATCGACCTGCCGTTGTTCATGGCGTCGACGTTCTCGATCTCGAGTTTCTATCTGGTCTCGCAGCGCGAACTGTTTCCCCGCAGTTGGCCGCGCGCTCTGCTGTACCTGCCGTTCCTGATGGCGCTTGGCATTGGCCTTACGATCACCAATACCAAAGCTGTAATTGAAGCGTTGATCGGCAAGCAAAGCGCTTTCGCGCGGACGCCCAAGTACCGCGTGATAACGAAGGGCGACAAAGTCGGCGCCACCAAGTATCGCAAGCGCCTGGGATGGGTGCCCTGGTTGGAGTTATTGATCGGCACCTATTTTGCCCTCACCGTTTATTACGCAATCGACAACGAGAACTACATCACCGTCCCGTTCTTGCTGCTGTTTGTAGTGGGATACTGGTACACGGGTCTGATGTCGCTACTACAGGGGCGGTTCGGCGGTCGCGCCCTGAGCGCAACCACGCACACCAAGCCCTTCCCGGTGGGAGTCTAGTTCGTCCGAAGCCTTTGTAACTTTCCGTCCTGCCGCCCGTCTCATCAGCCGACGCAGCCATGCTTCACACAACTCTTCTCAGGAGTTTCCTATGCGCTTCTACTCGATTCCGGTCCTGATGTTAGCACTGGCCGCGCTTGCCTTCGCCGGAGACAATCTCAAGCTCAATCCCAAACTCGACTACTCCAGCGACAGTCAGGATGGTCCTCTCATCACCGGCGACCACATGGATGCTGGCGCTGTCTCCGGCAAGCCCACCTATATCATCCTGTACGGAGAAGGTTGTTTCAACTCAAAACGGCAGGCGCGCCGAACGGTGAACTTGTACGAGAAATACAAAGGCCGCGTGCAGTTTGTTGTGGTTGACCTCGACCACCCGCTGTCCGAGGCGCAACAGCCATTCCACAAGAAGTATTACCGCGGCTATATTCCCCACGTTGTGGTACTCGACGCATCGGGAGCGCCGCTCTATAACGGTTCCGGCGAGGTCGATGAAGCGGTCATTTCAGGCATTCTCGACAAAGCCATGCGATAGCGTTGCCACGCTCCTCGCCTTCCGCTTGCCCCCTCGTTTACAATCCTGTCGCTGACGTTTCTGCATCGGCGTTAGGCCTCTGCTCTCGCCCCGAGTTGTTCCAAGGAGGATGCGATGTTCCTCTCGCGAAGGATTGTCTACTCTGCTGCTTTGGCGCTTTCGACGGTGTGCGTTCTCAGTTGCGGGGCCTCCCACGACTCCGACGAGTTCTACGTATTCGTGTCCGCGAATCTGCAAGTTTCTTACTGGAAGACCGCGGGAGCAGGCTTCTCGAACGCGGCATCACAGTTCAAGGTGCGCTCCGATTTCGTCGGTCCCCAGAACTACGACCCCAAGGCGGAACGCGATGCCCTCGATCAGGCTGTGCAGAAGAAGGCGACGGGCATCCTGTTGGGCGTCACTGATCCCGCGATTCTAAAGGACAGCATCGACAAAGCCGTAGCCGCGGGCATTCCCGTGATCACCCTCGACTCTGACGCTCCGGCGAGCAAGCGCTTGTTTTTCATTGGTACCAACAACTATCAGGCTGGGTTCACTGGCGGCCAGCGCCTGGCGCAGGAACTCAAAGGGAAGGGCAACGTCGTTGTTTTCTCCATGCCCGACCAGTCGAACCTGCAAGAGCGTCTCCGCGGTTACAAGGAAGCCCTGGCCAAGACGCCCGACATCAAGATCACTCGCGTGGTCGATATCCAGGGTGATCCCCGCATCGCCTTTGATACGACCACGCAGATCATCGGGAAAGAGCGCGATAAGGTCGACGCCTTCGTTTGTCTCGAAGCGCAATCAGGCAAGGAGGTCGCCGGCGTGTTGAGCAGCTATCACGTCAGCGGCAAAGTCGTGATGGCGATGGACACCGATCCCGAGACCCTGGATTGGATTCAGAAGGGTGTGATCGCCGCGACCATTGGACAAAAGCCATACACCATGGCCTTCGTCGGCATGCAGATGCTCGACAACGTGTATCACCACAAACCGTCTTCGCTCGACAAGGATTGGTCGAAAGACAGCTTTGCGCCGATTCCGAGCTTCGTGGACACTGGCTCGGCCCTGATCGATAAGACCAACGTAGACGCCTTCATGCAGGCGGGGAAGAGTCTTACGTCCGCACCGAAGTAAATTCTGGGAACTCTTCATACCAACTCGCGAAATAGAGCCTCGATGCAAAAGCGGGCGCTTTCTTTTTCTCTTTTAGGCCTGATGTTGGCCATTGTTGCGCCAACCGCAAACGCCGTGGAACGTCAATCCGGCGCGGACTATCACGCACGCCGCGAGGCACTGGCCAAGAAGGTCGGTGGGGCTGTCGTCCTTTTTGCCGGCGTAGAGAACGAAGGGCCGAACGACTTGTACGGTTTTCGGCAGGATGACGACTACTACTATCTTTCGGGAATGATCGAACCCGGTTCAGCGTTGCTCATTGCACCGGCGACTGACGCGAAGGGCGATGTTCCCGCTCGGCCTTACTCGGAAATACTCTTTCTTCCGGCCCGCAATCCGATCCAGGAGAAATGGACCGGGCCCAAGCTGGGTGCGGAGAATCCTGAAGCTTCAAAGATCACCGGTTTCGATCGCGTCGAAGAGATGGGGAAGTTACCGGACGAGGCCGCAAAAGTGCTCGCCGGCGCCCGGCCCGTCGCTTATACAGAAGTCGAATCCAACGGAGAACCTACGGCCAGCACCGGCCCTCTCGCGTTTCTCAAGCGCACCAATGGATTTCTGTCGTTCCAGGATGTAAAGCCCGCGCTCTCTGCGTTGCGTACGATCAAAGATGCGGGCGAGGCAGTTCTCATTCGGAAGGCCGTAGACGCCTCGGTTGCCGCGCACTTCGCCGCATTCAAGGCTGTGAAGCCCAACGTCACGGAGCGCGAGGTTGCCTCCCTGATGCAGTACGAATGGGGAAAGCGCGGCTGCGAGCGTCCCGCGTACGCTCCCATCGTCGGCTCCGGGTTCTACTCGACGGTTCTGCACTACTCCGATGATTCCGGCACCATGAAGTCAGGCGACGTCGTCGTGATCGACGCCGCCGGTGAATACTCCATGTACGCAGCTGATGTCACGCGCACCCTACCGGTCAATGGACACTTCACTGCGCGCCAACGCGAAATCTACGACATTGTGCTCGCCGCGCACGATGCTGCAATCACAGCTTTCCAATCCGGCAAGTCCACCCTGACGGGCGATCCTACTACATCGCTCGATAAAGTCGCTCGCGACTACATCGCATCCCACGGCAGGGACCTGCACGGCAAGCCGCTTGATCAGTATTTCATCCACGGATTGAGCCACTACATCGGATTAAGTGTGCACGATCCCGGCAACCGCACAATCGCTCTCGGTCCTGGTGCGGCCTTCACGATCGAACCCGGAATCTACATCCCCGAAGAAAAGATCGGGGTGCGCATCGAAGATGACTTCTACGTCGATGCCGCCGGAAAACTGATCAACTTGAGTGGGGCATTGCCGTCGAAGGCGGAAGACGTGGAAAAGGCAATGGCAGGGAAGTGAACCGTCGCAACAGACTCTGACGAAACTCAGATCTGGCAAAGTCCAGATCTGACAAAGCCCAGATCTGACAAAGCTTAGAATCGCTTCAACCGGATTCTCTCTTTCACGTCCTGCTCCACGGAAAATGTCGCCGCCGGATCCGCAGCGAATCTGCCTTAGTTCATACGCCTGCTTCACCAGAGGGATTTCCTCGTAGGATCCGCCCGTCAGAAAGCCGCGAACATGGCGATCCGAAAATCCTTGCAGGCCTAGATATTTGTACTGAACCACATGCACTCACTCATGGAAAAGCAGTGACCGGGTAAGCAGCTCAACATGTACCACCACATCTTGAAACGTGACGCCTGCCATTTCCGAAAAAGGTGGCGCATTGCGGATACCCATAGCCCGTAGCTGTGAGTAAAACGCGGGTTCTGCCGCGCGCCCGCGAACCACTCGAACCGCGTCGAGCACGTCCGCAGGAAAGAATGATTGCAGCGTGCGTTCGTCGTCGGCCTTGATCGGCCGAGCGCGGTCATGAAAGGCCGAGCGTTGCTCTGCAATATAGCCGCCGATCCAACCAACAAGCCCTCCGATTTGTCTTTCGGTCAACCGTGGATGGGGCATGAGCCTAGGAAATATATTCGCGAATGTACTCGTCGCGGGTATGACTCAACTGTCGAACATCGCCGTCAAAAATCACTTTGCCGTCGCGCAGAACCAGAAAGCTCATGGGAACGTCGCAATACTGGCCGCGCGGCAGAACGCGCACTTGATTCGTCAGCTTGTCGAATTGATGCGTGGCCATCGTAAAGGCATCTTGCAGGCGGTGCGAAACCAGCAGGGAACTCGTCTTATAAACGTCCCGCTGCTTCATGATCAATTCCACAATCGTATTGGAAGTGACCGGATCGAGACCGCCCGTCGGCGAATCGTAGAGGAGCAACTCCGGCTGCGTGATGATGGCGCGGGCGATCGCCACGCGCCGCCTCATGCCTCCCGAAAGTTCAGACGGAAACATGTCAAGCGTGTGCTCCAACTCCACAAAACGCAGTGCCTCGCGCACGCGGTGGTCGATGTCGTCGTCGTAAATCCCGTGCTCCTCCATGAGCCGGTACGCGACGTTCTCTCGCACCGTCAGCGAATCGAAGAGCGCGCTCTCCTGAAACACCATGCCCAGGCGGCCGCGCAGCGGGAAGAGGTCGTCTTCGCGCACTTGTGTGACCTCGTTACCCAAAACGGTGATTCGCCCGGAGTCCGGCCGCAACAGGCCGAGCGCGAGCTTCAGAATCGTGCTCTTGCCCGCACCCGCCACCCCGAACAGAGCCTTCGTTTCCCCGAAGGGAAGCTGGAACGAGACTCCACGGAGCACCTGATTTTCTTCGAACGACAAATGCACGTCTTCGAATGTGATCGCCGACCCAGACTGTGGCGGTATGACTTCGGCAGCGCGATCCATTGGCAGTGTAGGCGCAGACATGGAATCACTTGTACGAGAGCAGGGAGATCAAAAGCTTGGTCACAAAGAAGTCGGTGACGAGAATCAACACCGACGCAGCCACCACCGCTTGCGTCGTCGCGCGGCCCACGCCCTGAGTTCCCCCGCGCGCGGTCATTCCGTAGTAGCACCCGATCGTTGCGATGATGAACCCGAACATCACCGGCTTGAGCAACCCCATGAATACATCCTGAAACACCAGCACCTGCCAGGCATTGCTCCAGTACTGGCGCGCGTCGAGGCTCAGGAAGAGCTTGGCGACCATGAGTCCGCCCGCCAGGCCCACCAGATCGGAAATAACGCTGAGGAAAAACAGCATGAACACCGTCGCTGTGACTCGCGGCGTGACCAGCTTCTTCATCGGATCGGTACCGAGCGCGCGCATGGCGTCGATCTGCTCGGTCACCACCATCGACCCCAGTTCGCTCGCCATACCCGAAGAATTTCGTCCGGCGACCATCAGTCCCGTGAGTACCGGGCCCAGTTCGCGCACCATGGATGTGGAAACCAGCTGCCCGATCAGGGTGATCGAACCGAAGCGCTGAAGCGTGTTCGCGGTCTGTAGCGCCAGCACGCCGCCCGTGAAGAAACCCGTCAACACCACGATCGGAAGCGATCCCACCCCGATTCCGTCCGCCTGTTGCACCATGTCGCCGAAGTACAGAGGCTTCCGGAACAGATTCATCACAGACTGCACTGCCAACAGGGTGTATTCCTGAACCGCCTGGACCTTCTCCTTGGCGAACTCTGTGGGCGAGATAAATTCCATGCGATTGGGAAGTCTGGCGATAGGCACGGTTTAGCACCGAGCTTGACCGAACTATAACAGAGAACGCTGTCAGCGATCAGCAGGTGACGTAACTGTAGGCAGTTCGTGCAATGCAACCGCACCACGGATGGGGCTAGTGTGTGGTGGCAAATGGCATACGCGACTGCCCTTTCCATTTCCAAGTTCTAGACGAAAGATTGCAGCCGCGATCGATATTGATTTCAGGGCAGGAGATCTTAAGCGGCATGGCGCGAAAGTCTGTTACTACCCGCGCCCCTTTTTCTTGATCTCGATATTGAGCCGGCGGATTTTCTGGTTGAGCGTGGAAAGCGGCACGTGGAAACGCTCCGCGGCTTCGGTCTGGTTCCAGTTACAGCGTTCGAGCATGTCGGTGATGACGCGTCGCTCGACGTCTCCAATGATTTCAAACAACGAGGCATCTGAGGGCGGATCGTGCAGGGTGAGCGACGAACCCCGCCCCATCATCGATTCGGGCAGCAGGTCCATGCTGATTTCCGGGCCCGACGAGAGCACAACGGCGCGCTCGATCACGTTCTCCAGTTCGCGCACGTTGCCCGGCCAGGAATACGCCATCAACGGCCGGAGAGCTTCTGGAGTGATACGCGGAGCAGGTCGTCCATTCTCTTCGGCGTACTTCCTGAGGAAGAACTCCACCAGCAGCGGAATGTCTTCCTTGCGCTGACGCAGCGGCGGAAGTTCGATCGTAATCACGTTGAGGCGGTAGAACAAGTCTTCGCGGAACCGGCCTTCACGCACCATCTGCCGCAAGTCGATATTGGTTGCGGCGATAATCCGCACGTCCACCTGGATTTCCTGAATGCCTCCAAGATGCATGAACCTGCGGTCCTGCAGCACGCGCAGGATTTTCGCCTGCGTCTCCAAGCCCATGGTCGCGATCTCGTCAAGGAACAAGGTGCCCTTGTCGGCGACCTCAAACAATCCCTTCTTCGAGGCAATCGCGCTGGTAAACGCTCCCTTCACGTGACCGAAGAGCGTGGATTCGAGCAGATCCGTAGGCATCGAGCCGGTGTTCACCGGGACGAAAGGCTTGTCGCGCCGCGGAGAATTCAGGTGAACCGCCTTCGCGATTACTTCCTTGCCCGTCCCGCTCTCACCCTGCAGCAGAACCGTCGAGCGGCTGTTGGCGACCTGCGCCACCAGGTCAAAAATCTTCAGCATGGGCTCGCTTTTGCCCACGATGTTTTCAAAGTTGTAGCGCTGCTTCAGAGCGCGCTTGAGTTGAACATTTTCTTCTTCCGCCCGCCGCCATCCCACCGCAGCGCGAACGTCCGCCAGAAGCTTTTCGTTGTCCCACGGTTTCTGTACAAAGTTCGCCGCGCCCGACTGCATGGCTCGCACCGCGTTCTCCACCGTGCCATACGCGGTAATCATGATCACCGGCAGATGCGAATCGTGCGAACGAATGTCCGAGAGAATATCCATCCCGTCGCGGCCGGGAAGTGCGAGATCGAGCAGGATGAGATCGAACGGGCGCTCCCCAATCTGTGCCAGACCCTCTTCGCCACTGACCGCCGTCTCGACTTCGAAGCCTTCCATTTCGAGCAGGGTCTGCAGAGATTCGCGAATCTCCGCCTCATCGTCAATGATGAGCACAGCTCCCGCCGGCGATGGATTGCCGCTCACCGAGTTGCGGGAAATGACTGCCGCCTCAGACATGCACTGCCTTTCTGCTCAGCGGGAAGTCGAGGGCAAACGTTGTCCCCGTTCCGGGATGGCTTTCCACGCGAATCTTGCCCGCATGTTCCTGGATGATGCCGTACGTCACGGAGAGTCCCAGCCCGGTTCCGCGGTTCTGGCCCTCCTTCGGAGCGGTCTTGGTCGTGAAGAACGGATCGTAGATGCGATGTACATTCTCCGGCGCAATGCCGGAGCCGGTGTCGGAGACCCGCACGCTCACCATGTCGCCGTTGCTCGTCGCGACGTTCAGCGTGCCGCCGCCAGGCATCGCGTCTTTCGCGTTCAGAAACAGGTTCAGGAATACCTGCTGCAGCCTGCCGGGATTTCCTTGAATTGTCGAAATGGATGGAATCAACTCGGACCGCACTTGGATCTTCGCCGTTTTGAACTGGTGCTCGAGCAACGCCAGCGTATCGACGATGACTCTATTGACGTCCACGTCGGCGAACTCCGTACCACTGGTGCGGGAAAAGTTGAGAAGGTTGTTTACGATTTCCGAGGCGCGGAAAGTTTGCCGCGTGATCTTCTCCAGCAGTCCCGACTTCTGCGGATCGCCCTGGAGTTGTTTCGCCAGCATCTGCGTGTACGACGAAATCACCGCCAGAGGCGTATTCACTTCGTGAGCCACGCCCGCCGCCAGCAGCCCGATCGACGAGAGCTTGTCCGCCTGCGAAAGCTGGCCTTCGAGCTCCACGCGCTCGGTAATGTCGTCCATAATCACCAGGCGTCCAATCACCTGGAATTTGCGCGTAACCAGCGGAGCGATCGCCACGTTGACCGTTCGCGTCTCGCCCGCCGGAGTCTTCATCCGGAACTTGTAGAGGTTGTTGATGCCTGCATTCTGGCGAATCCGGTAAAACTCTTCCACGAACTCCACGGGGAAAACCGACTGCACCGATTGTGTCAGCGCCTGCCATCGCGGCAGCGCGTACATCACTTCCATCTGCGCGTTCCAGCTCTCGATACGGTCTTCCATATCGAGCGCCATCACACCTACGTTGATCGACTCCACAATATTTTCGTTGAAGTCCTTCAGCCGCTCGTACTCCGCCACCTTCTGCTGTAGCGATGCGTAGAGCCGCCCATTCTGGATCGCGATTCCGAGATATCCGCCGAGCGTTTCCAGCAGTTCGATATCTTCACTGGAAAGGAAGTCGCCCTTCGTAGTCTTTCCCAACCCGAGCACGGCAACAGTTTTCTGCTGCGCGCTGCACGGGATGTAGTAATTCAGATCCAACCTTGCAATCGCTTCCTGCGCTTCGACGGTTTCGCGCGGCACCTGATGTGTGTTCTCCAGGAACAGATGTCCAGAGGGTTCTGGGCGCGGCGCGCTCAAGAACCTAAGGTCGAGCCTCCCCACGGGACTCATGCCGACCGACTTGCTGAGGACGAACTGCTCCGCTTCCTCATCCCCTCGCAAGAAAATCGCGATGCGGTCCACCGACAGAGTTCGTCCCAGACGATCCACCACCGACGACAGCAACGCGTTCAAATCCGTTTCCGATCCAAGTTCGCGACCGAACTCAATCAGCGTTCGTCGGTAGTCATACACCGTGCGGTAAAAGAACTGGTCGACGCGATCCTGAATCCACTTGCGTACCGGATCAAACAGCAACGCCGTAACGACGACCGCCAGAATCAGACCCAACCGTCCCGTGCCCGGCTGCCGCATCTGCACCAGTGTGGCTACGCCAGCCACCAGGGCGAAATACATTCCAACCACCGCCGTCACCGCAAGGGTGTAGACGACGACGCGTTTCGAGATCAGATCGACGTCCATCAGCCGATAGCGGAAGATGGCGTATCCAAACGTCAGCGGTAGCAGGCCCAGGAACAGGACAGACAGTTTCGACCACGTGCCGGGCAGCGACCCCATCAAGAAGGGAAGCACGTAGAACAGAGTGTAAGGCACGATTGCGAGAATGGTCCCGCGTGTCACCCACTTCAATTGTTGACGCAGGATCGTAATGCTGGCCCGGCGGTAGCTGTGCAACAAAACCGCTGCCGCGACGATAAATAGCAACGCGCCGCAGGCCATCTCCTGGCGATCCATGTCCCAGCGCAAATAGCTCGTCGCCTGGGCGAGTCGCAGGGCCACGATGTGTCGCCCGAGCAGCAAAGCTCCGGGCAGGTAGGGAAGAGCCAGCAGCCACGGACGCTGTCGCACAAATTGCCGCCGGTCGGGAAAAGTCAGAACGAAGTGCAGAAACAGCGCTGGCTGCAGCATCCACGCGACGATGTTGCTCCAGTAAATCGTCCAGTCAAACTCGTTTAGCTTTCCGGTGTACTTGAACGAATAAGCGACAAACGAGACCAGGCAGAAAATGTAGAAATGCGTGGAGCCGGGCGCCGTCCAGCGGCGCAGCAAAACGTACACCCCAATGCCCAGATAAATGAGGGCAATCAGACGCAGCGAATTATTCAGCGATCGGTCTGCGGGGACAAGGATGACGCTGGAATCGAGAGTCACCGACTGACGAATCAGCGAATAAGAAGCCTTCGACCACGCTCCCGTGTGGTAAAGCTGGCGAACCAGTCCCGGCGTGCTCTTCACTTCCTGGCCGTTTACTGTCACCAGTTGGTCGCCGGATTTGATGCCCGCTTTTGCGCCTGGTCCGTTCGGGTCCACCCGATCGGCGACGAGGTGGCCATTGTGCTCAACCCACCACACTCCGTCATCCGGGCTTGCCCAGTCATTTTCTTTCTGGAGGTTAAAGCCCGCGAACACCACGGCAGCCACTGTCAGCAGGAACAACAGAACGGCTACAGATCGAGCTTGGCTTTCCCGGTTCATGGGCTTCAGCACTGGCCCCGAACCCGCAGGGGTCGGGATCGACGGCGCAACAACATTCCGCCGATCCTCAATGAGCAACTTCGCTGCCATGTCGGGCCCCAATTCAGGAAGGCTAAGTCCAGAAGATCAAATCACTTCCAAGATTATAGACGTATTTTCGAACACAAACTATGCCTTTTGGGATGTTTCTGTGGGATTTCGTATCCTATTTTTCTTGAGATTCTTAGACTTACGCGGAATTATTTCACCTGGAAGATTCGTCCAGGCCGATCAAGATGGGGGGCTCCCGGTCTTCTTGGCGTCCTTCGCGGCTTTTCTTCGCGATCTAGGCGGTCAAAACCTTTTGAACGTAGGATCACGGAAGGCTGTCGAAAAGCAGAGCCAATCGTGAAAAAACTCCTGACCCAGCGGCCATTGTGGCCAAGTTTTTCTTAGCGTCCTCCACGGCTTTTTCTCTGCGAACTCGGCGGTCAAGAGCCTTGAACCGCCAAGGTTCAGAAAAGCGCCCTCGAAAAATCAGAGCCTCCCTATGAAAAACCTACTCAACAGCTTGCCATTGTGGCCAAGTTTTTCTTAGCGTTCTTTGCGGCCTTTCTTAGCGATCTTTGCGGTTAAAGCTTTAAGGCCGCCGGATCCGCAATCCCTATCCCGCCTTACGGTCGTCGCTCTCAGGAGGTTCCTCGTCCCATTCAAACGAAAGTGCGCGCGCCGTGGTCTCAATAGGCTCGAGTTCCGGGATATCCTCAGCCACGGCCGCTCCCAGTTCCGCGAACTTCCGCGCCGACACCAGCACCCGGTTTTCCAGGGATCCCACAGCCTGGTTGTAGGCTTCAACCGCCCGGTCCAAGTTTGCGCCGACTCCAGTGATGTGTCCCGCCAGCTTCCGCAGACGTTCATGAAGTTCTTTCCCCAGCGCGCTGATCTGCTGCGCGTTGCGCGCCAGCTTCTCCTGATTCCATCCATAATTGATGGCTTTCAAGAGAGCGATCAAAGTCGTCGGCGACGCCGGAATTACCCTGTTCAAAACGCCGTGCTCGATGAGTCCCGTGTCCTGCTCCAGCGCCGCGCTGAAAAACGTCTCGCCGGGCAGAAACATCACGACAAACTCTGGCGTCGACTCGAACTGCTCCCAATATTTTTTCCCGCTCAGTGTGTTGATGTGATCCCGCACTTGACGGGCATGATTCGCCAGGCAAGCCCGGCGTGTTTCTTCGTCGTTGGTTTCAAAGGCCTCAAGAAACGCCTGCAGCGGAGTCTTCGCGTCCACCACTACGTTCTTGCCGCCGGGTAACTTGATGACGAGATCCGGCCGAAATCGTCCGGCCTCGGTGGTCACAGTTTCCTGCTCGGCGAAATCGCAATACGGCAGCATGCCAGCAATCTCGACCACTCGTCGCAATTGAATCTCTCCCCACCGTCCGCGAACATTCGGAGTGCGCAGCGCCCGCACAAGATTTCCCGTCTCCGACTGAAGTTCTCTCTGTGTCGTGATCAGCGATTGAACCTGAGCCTTGAGATCGCCATACGCCTCACCGCGCGCGATTTCCATCTGCTGAATCTGCGCGTCCACCTTACTCAGCGACTCCCTCACCGGCGTCACCAGGTCTGAGACCGCCTTCTGCCGCGCATCGAGATCGCCCTTCGCCTCGCTTTGAAAACGCTTCAACGTTTCCTGCGCGATCTGCAGGAACGAAGAATTGTTGCTCTTGAGTGCATCCGCGGCCAGGGCTTTGAACGCATTCTGCAAATCTTCCCCAGCCCGCGTCAGCAATTCGATCTTTTCAGTGCTCGCCTTTTTCTCCGATTCGAGTGCCGATTCCATCCGCGCGCGGCTCTCTACCAGTTGCCTCTGATCCTGCAAAAGCCGCGCCAGATCAGCCTTGGTAGCTGCCAGCTCCTTGTCCATCAACGCTAAACGAGCCTGTAAGGATGCCGTCCGAGTGCGCAGCACAAGCCACGCTAGCAATCCGCCAAACAACAACCCAATGACCGCACCGATCCCGAGTTCCATAGACACGGTTAACTTCTTTCTCTCATCCGAACCTTCTAGCCTAGCACCAGCAAACAACGTTTTGACCCTATACGTCCCATGCCGAAAAAACGCTTGAATGGAAGAAAACGCCCCACTGAGAGTTGGTTGACAACGATCCACGGATTCGAAGTGAGTGCTGTTGTTGCTGGACTGCGCGGGAATCGAACCGCTAGCTCGCGGGAATGCTGTAGTGCGACGCGATCAGCAGCCACTTTCCGCCAATCTTCATCCACACGTCTGTCAGCCGGTCGTGATAGTCATAGCGCTTTCCGCCCGACTCGCCGCGTTCGTGATATGACCCGGTTACCACCGCCGTGTCGCCGTGCATTCGAATCTTGAGATCGGACATCTCGGCGACCTCCACATGCTCGGAAGGTTCGGCGTTGTGGCTGACGAAGCCGACCTTGCCGTACGTGCTGCCGTCTTCGGTAGTGATTACATAGTCGTCGGCCAACAACGAAGACAGAACGTCGACTTGTCTGTGCTGATACGATTCCGTCCACTTCATTTCCAAGGCGCGGATGCTCGCCACATCCGCTTTCTCCTGAGCCAGGGCTTCACTCGCCAGGCAGGTTGAAAGGCAGAGCGAGAGGAAGATCGAAAGGAAGAACCTCAAAACCGGGAATGTCCGCACGCGCATGGCTCCTATGTTGCACGCCGCGCCACCCCGCCACAAGTTCCTCTCTCGGCACGGAAAAGCCGTCCCCATCCTCCTCATCTGAAAGCCCCGCCGCGTCCTCGCCCACAAATTCCACGTTCGCGCGAGTCCCCTCGGGCTCCCGAACGTAAATTTTGGCAAAGATCTGTAAAGTCGGTGGACTTCCTGCATCTCCCTGAGACAAGCTATGCGAGCGTCGCCAGGTTGGTCCGGGCACCGATATCGACCCGATCGACGCGGGCCTTGGACTTCCCACCTGGCGATTCCACTTTCACACTCGACATACCTTGTGTTCGGAGATTTGCATCATGTCTCGAAAACGAATTTTCGCCGCCACCCATGCCCTGATCGTGGGAGCCGCGCTGCTGGCGCTTCCGACCCTCGTTCTCGCCCAGCACCACGGCGGCGGACACGGCATGGGCGGAAGCATGCCCGGCGGCTCAAACCGCCCCAGCGGCCTTTCCGAGAAAGATACCTTAAAAGATTTTCATCATGCCCTGGCCGTGCAGGCCACCAGCGAGCAGATCGCCGAATTTCAAGCTCTCCTGAAAAGCACGAAAGCCGCGAAAGCCGATGTCGACGTTTTCAGCAAGCAAGTCGGAAAAGAAAACGGCAAAGAAGCCCCGAAAGGATCCCAAGCCGCTTCTCGCGAGTCTCCTCTCGACCAGTCAGTCGAAACGGCACGCGCCGGCAACAAGAGATTTCTCGACGGATTCTCCGCGGCCCAGAAGTCCGGACTGAAAGAAGTGATGAAGAGAATCGTCAAAGCTGATTCCGATCTCGAACTCGAAGTGAAGAAACTCGATCAGAGTTTGGCAGTCGCGGAGGCGGCCCCCGAAGTTACGGCCAAGGCCGAGAGTCTTTCCAAAGTTCTGAGCGATTTTTACGATCAGCAACTCGCGCTCGGCAGAGAAATGAGCATTGTGCTCGCCAATGGCCAGGATCTCGCTTTCACACTCCCGCAAGTCAAGAGCCCGGTCACCCTTGGCGATCAATCCGCGCCCATCACGGTCTCAGGCGTGCTCTCCCAGACTTCCGTTGACGACGACCAGCGCACGTTCCGGCTCGAGTTGGTCAACAACCTCTCGAACCTGCAGCAGAACATCACTGCTCTGTTGCGCGCGCAACTCGATCGCTCCGATCTTTGCGGCCAGAGAGTGGCCATTCGCCAAGCGACCCTCACACCGTCCACTCCCGGAGCGTTGCTCGTAGTCCTGTTGCACTATGAACGTTGGACTTGTTCTCGTATGTATGGCCAGCAAGTCTTGAACGAGCTAGCGGAAAGCGATGGCAGCGTCGAATTGAAGCTCACTGCCGCAGTTGGTGAATCCAATACCCTGAAGCTGCACACCGAATTTGGCCGCATCGAGGCCAATGGCATCATGGCTGACGCACTTCGCTCCGGCTTCCTCGGCGACGCCTTGCGCGACAAATCCAGCGAGTTAGTCCTTACCGCAATGCGCGCCGGAGCAGACTTCAAGACCACGCTACCGCCGGCCGTGCAGAACTCGGTCACGGTGCAAAGCGCGAAATTTCAGGATGCGAACATCGGCGAGTTTAGCGTCGTGCTTGGAGGCCAGATTCAAATCTCGAACGAACAGGCCAATCAGTTGGCCAGCCAGTTGAATCAGTCGTTGTCTGCTCAGGCAAACCAGCCAGTCGGAAACCAACCTCACTCGGCGCGATCTTCAAATCGCTAAGTCGACAGCGAACCGCGCTCGGAAGCCTCCGCCGCTTCCTTGACCAGAAATCCCATCTTCGGATGAGTCGGCTCGAGACTCACGGGGATCCCGTATTCTGCGAGCGCTTCGGAAGTGACGGGTCCGATCGAGGCGATTCTGGATCGTCGCAAGCCTGCCAGCACCGAATCTCTGGAATGCATCTCCTCGGCGAACTGTACCAAGTGATGTACCTGGATGGCGGCGGTAAACAGCACGACATCAATCCGTCCCGCTTGCAACTCCGCCACTGCATTTCTCAAAGGCGCAGTGTCATCCGGTAAGGCCCAGTCGTAGACATGCACCGGGAGCACCTCGGCTGCACGCTGCTGCAATCCCTGCACTAGGTCCTTGCTGGGAACGCCATACTCCTGCACGGCAACACATCGGCCCTGCACGGGAACCTTGTTCGCGTCGAGCACTTGAAGAATCTCGCGCCATGTATTTGGCTCAGGCACGTTCCAAGCGATGGGCACGCCCAATTCTTTGAGCGCCGCGACCGGTTTCGGACCGCGCGCCAGCACGGGCACTTTGCCCAGAGATGAAATGAACTGCTCGCGCGAACAGAACGGCTCAACCGCGCGAGCTAGGGCCCGGGTGCCGACTCCGGTGAGAAAAATGACGAGGGCGATCTTGCCGTTCAGAAGGGAAGTGACGAAGCGCGAAACATCCGCGTCATTCGCCGCTGAAACTTCCTTGGCGGCGGGCGCCACTACCGCGTGGCCACCGCAGTTCTGTATTAGCGTTGCAATCTCCGTGGAACGCCGGCTTTCAAAAGACAGCACGGTGCGTCCTGCAAAGCCGCTTCCGGTTCCACCTTGTTGCGGCGCCGCGTTGGTTTCCATGAAGAGAATCGTAGCATCTGACCACCTGATTTCGGATGCTTCCGCCCCCAACCGGCCCGTGTGCTACTCTTGCCCTGCCCTCCGTCTGCGGTTCCTTTCATGGAATCCACGGCCCCAGTCCGCGCACCTCTGACCCACTCGCACAAGATTCGCATTGGTACGGCTGGCTGGTCTTACAAAGACTGGAATGGCGTCTTCTACCCGCCGGGCATGCAGCTCCGCAAGATGCATGAACTCGAATACCTTGCCCGCTTCTTCGACACCACAGAAATCAATACGTCCTTCTACGGGCCACTCAGAGCCGAACTCGCCAAGCTCTGGTGCCGTAAGGTCGCGGCCGTCAACCCCGGATTTCTCTTTACCGCCAAGCTCTATCGCGCTTTTACCCACTCGCCCCTATCGGTCGTGGGGCCCACGTCTGCAGCCACAATCCGTCCCACCGACGAAGACGAAGCCCGCACCCGCGAAGGCCTCGACGCCCTCGCCGACGAGGGACGCCTCGGCGGTCTGCTGATCCAATTCCCGGTTTCGTTCAAGAACACCTCGCTCAACCGCGAATACCTCGACCGCCTCCTGCGCCAGTTCATCGAATATCCCCGCGTAGTCGAAGTGCGCGACTCCAGTTGGAACAACGCTGAAAGCTTGGCGGCCTTCACGCAAAAGAGCGTCGCGTTCTGTAACATCGATCAACCGCTCCTCGGCCGCTCCCTCGCTCCTACCGAACATGTCACTGCGCCCATAGCCTATGTTCGGCTCCACGGACGCAACTACGATCAGTGGTTCGACTCCGACAACCGCAACGACCGCTACAACTATCTGTACAGCGAAAGCGAACTGGAAAGCTGGAAAGACCGAATCGACAATGTCGCGAGGCAGGCCGAAACGACCTACGTCATCACCAACAATCACTTCGAGAGCAAAGCCGGAGTCAACGCCCTCGAACTGAAAGCCATGCTGAACGGAAAGCGCGTGCCGGCTCCGCCCACGCTGATTCAAAAATATCCTGAGCTAAGACGGTTCGCCGATCCCGCCGAAGATTCCGGTCAGCAGTCCGGCTCCCAACTTCCGCTCCTTGCCTGAAAAAGCACCGTTCATTTTTCTCCCCCTCTGTTGGATAATGCCTTCCTACCTCGACTCCCCCGGGAAGGTATTTGTGAAGACACTGTGCGCGGCCGTCGCATTCTCTGCCTGCCTTGCGTTCGCCCAGGAGCGTCCTACCGCCGAAATGTCCATCCGTCACGTCACCGTCGTCAACGTGGCGACTGGCGCCGAACTAAAAGATCAGCCAGTCCGGATTCATGGCGATCGCATCGCCTCTATCGCCCCCACGCAGGACACCGACAACACTCCTGGCTCAGTCGATGCCCACGGCGCATTCATCATCCCCGGCCCATGGGACATGCATGTTCACGTCCAAGACTAAAGATGAGCTGGCGCTCTATGTCGCCAACGGCGTGACCGGCGTGCGCGTAATGTCGGGAGAAAAAGACACGGCGGCGCTGCGCAAAGAACTGGTCGCCGAGACCCCGTCCCCAGAGATCTACCTCGCCAGCGCGATTGTCGATGGCAATCCTCCGGTCTGGCCGGGATCGATTGTGGTGAAAAAGCCCGCGGACGCTCGCCGCGCCGTCGACGAAATCAAGGCCAGTGGCGCCGACTTCATTAAGGTCTATTCGCGCCTGCCGCGAGACGCTTACTTCGCGATCGCCGATGAAGCCAAGCAGCAGCACATTCCATTTGAAGGTCATGTCCCCGACGCTTTCACCGCGCAGGAAGCCTCTTCCGCCGGGCAGCGCTCCATGGAACATCTCATCGGAATTCCTTTCGCATGCTCCAGCCGGCAAGAGTCTCTGATGGCCGACCGGAACCGCTCCCGATATTTTCGCGACCGAATGGCCGTTCCAGCCGAGGCCTAGCGCTCCCTCGACGAGAAAAAATGTCAGGAACTCTTCGCCGAATTCCGCGCCAACGATACCTGGCAGGTACCCACGTTGACGGTGCTCCGCCTCTGGGGGCGTCTCGACGATTCGCGCTTCGTGTCGGACTCCCGCCTCGCTTACATCGACAAAAGATTTCGCAATCGCTGGGATGAACGAACTCAAACCCAGCGCCAGCTTTGGAACAACGCCCTGTTTTAAATGGCGCGCGGCATCTTCACCAGGGACGAGCACGTCGTTGGCGCCATGTTTCACGGCAAAGTTCCCATGATGGCCGGAACCGACGCCATGAATCCCTATTGCTTCCCGGGATTCAGCCTCCACGATGAACTCGCGTTGCTGACCGAATCCGGCCTACCGCCATTGGCCGCTCCGCAAGCCGCCACTCTGAATCCGACAAAGTTCATGGGCAGAAGCGCAGAACAAGGCACAGTCGATCCAGGAAAAGTAGCCGATCTTGTGCTGCTAGCTGCCGATCCACTCGCCGACATCCGAAACACCACACAAATTCAGGCAGTCTGGCTGAAAGGAAAATACTTCGACAAAGCCGCCCTGACTCAAATGCTGGAAAAAGTGAAAGCCGCCACCTGGTAGAAAATTGAAGATGTTACCCGAGCGCCCCATTTCTCGCCCGTCTTCTGCGCGAGAAAGCCCGCTCTGAGCGCCGTCAAGGGGAGGGATTTTCGCGGCGAACGAACTACCCTCTACTGGACTGTAATCGCCACGGCCGCCGACGCCAGCCCATTCGCCACCACCACCATCTTCGATGCTCCCGTCTCCATGCCAGTCGGCGGAATAAAGGTCGCCGAAACAATCGCTGTTCCGGTCGCAACCCCCATGGTGCTGAAGTTCTTGGTTCGCGCGTAGAACACGTGCCCCGTTGCATTGTTCGTAATCCGCACCAGCGGATAGTTCGTCGCCATCTGCGCGTCATCGCCAAACGCCGCACCCTGCGTCATGCCGTTCAGCCGTCTTCCTTTCACAATGTATGCATGGCCACGCGTCACTGTAGCGGGGTGAGACGTAATCGTCGGCAACCACGCGCTGTTCGGCGAGCCATTCGGAACATAGACTTCAACGTCACTGGACCCATCCGTGTACAGAATATGTCCTCGATTCGGCAGCACGAGCATATGGCCCTCACCGGACTTTTCTACCAAGGCTCTCGGCGGGGATGGCACGGAGTTCAGCTTCGTTCCGTCGAATTCAAAAAAAATACTTGGTGGCGCAAAGCACGGCGACACCTTCACCAATACATTCCCATTCGGAAGAATCGCTCCTGGCCCGTCTGACGAACCAAATCCATCGGGGAACGACGGCCCCGCCGACCACTTCTCCGTCGCAGGGTGATAGATCGCGGTCTTGTTGTTCGCTCCTACCGCAAAAACAGTGCCGTTCGGCCGAAGCACCGCGGGACCGATTTCGGCCACAATGTTCTTCCCGCATTTGTTGCCGATGAAGAACGGCAGGTTCCCCGTGGCGGTCCACTTTCCCGTGCCCGGATCATACAATTCCGACGCGTTGCCGTTCTCCAGGTCGATCGTCAGCACTTTCCCGTTCGGCAACAACGTCCAGCCTTCTTCGGAGTTTTGATCAAGCTTGCCCGTGCCAGTCGCCTTCCATACGAAATGAATGGGATCGATGAGAAGCGCTTGCTGTCTGCTAAGAACGGCTCCCATCATGAACGTGCGGTCGGGTAGCACTACCGAAGGCGCATCGCCGATCCGCTTCCAGTTCGCAGGAGGCGGAACCTCCGTCCAGACTCCGGTCGTGGAGTCAAAGATCGCGCCTACGGTTGTCTCGACTTTCTGACCGAAGTTGTGCTCGCCGCCCTCCACGATGATCCGCCCGTCTGGCAGAACGGCAGAAGCAAAACCTGTCGGATCGTAGTTACTCAGGGGCAGGCCGGACGCAATCCAAACCCCATCGGTGTAGCTCCCGGTGTCGTCCGGCACCAGCAGCCACCACCAGCCTGTTGCTGTCTCCTCCACCATGACCTTGCCGTCTGTGCGCAACAGCGCCAGCCCGGCCTTGCCAGGAAACGGTTGCCTTACGGTTACCCATTGTTGAGCGCTACCCCAACTGCAGCACATCAGCACGGCGATCAAACCCAGAAGCTGACGGAACGCGCGACTGCCTTCTTCTCCTGCTGCATGCTCTCGCAATGTCATCATGCGACTCTCCTTCAATGGATTGACCGAAATGGATTGAACGATGACCTTGATTCCCCATGACGCCCCGTTTCCTCTGACTCGGCGACGCCCGTTTGCCGAGATACTCTACCGCACTCGCGGTGGAGTGTCAGATGTTTTCAGGCGAACGATGTCATATAGGCTCGCCCGCGGTACACTCTTGTTCTGAAGGCCAACGCTCCGATGTCGATCATCACCAGACGCGCATTCTTAGCTATGGCCGCCGCCATGGGCGCGACGGCAGCCTGGGGCAATCCACTGGGAGCGAAGTCCCGCCTCGCTTGGCGCGAACGCCGCGATCTTTTCCCCGAAGGCGTAGCCTCCGGAGACCCCGACAACACCAGCGTCTTACTGTGGACGCGCCGCCCGCCGAACGGTGCGAACTCAGCTTCGAAGCTGAACGTCGAGGTCGCTGAAGATGAAAAGTTCACCCGCGTCGTAGCGACGGCCTCAGCTCCAGTTTCCGCAGCGTGCGATTGGACCTGCCGCGTCCTCGTTGCAGGCCTCAAGCCCAGCTGCGTGTATTGGTACCGCTTTGCCGGTGACGACGGTTCCGGCAGCCGCATAGGTCGAACCCTCACCGCGCCAGACTCTGACGATCCCAGACCCGTTCGTTTTGTTTTCGTGAGTTGCCAGAACGCCAACGATGGAGCGCAGAACGCCTACCGCAGAATGATCTTCGAAGACGAGCAAGCCTCCGAAGCCGACCGCATCGGCTTCGTCTTGCACCTCGGCGACTTCATCTACGAAATCGTCTGGTACCCCGAAGACCGTCCCCAGGGCATGTACGACCGTCGCGTGCGCGACCTCGTCCGCTATCCCCACGGCGAAAAAATCCGCGACTTCCATATCCCGACCGCCCTCGACGACTACCGCGCCGTCTATCGTGCGTACCTGAGCGATCCCGACCTTCAAGACGCGCGTGCCCGCTGGCCCTTCGTCAACATGTGGGACAACCACGAGTTCAGTTGGATGGGCTGGCAATCCCTGCAACGCTTCGGTGGGAAAAACCTACCCGCGCAGACCCGCAAAGTCGCCGCCAACCAGGCATTCTTCGAATATCGACCTGCGCGCATCACAAAACCCAGCGGTCCATCGCTCGATCGCTTCGATCCTCCGCAAGTCGTCGACGCTCCTGTCACCCGTTTCGACGATCACGGCCTCGGCCAGGAGCCCAACAATCTCGCCGCCATCGGAAGCCTCAAGGGTTATCGCGCCTTGCGCTGGGGCCGCAACATCGAACTAATCGTCACGGACCAGCGTACCTATCGCTCCGAAGAACCCACCGATCAGCCGGAGGCAAACCCTCTCTCCACCGACGACTTTCCGGAATTCATTTCCGAAGCCGCGATGGAAATCCTGGACGCCGGCAAGACCTATCAAGGCGGTCGGCCCCCCTCTTCAATTCGTTTCGGCAACGTCGAGATCGACAACTTCTGCAAAGACCGCCCCGCGCAAACAATTCTCGGCGCCGAACAGAAAACTTGGTTTCTCGATCGCCTGCGCAACTCCAAAGCCACCTGGAAGATTTGGGGCAACACCACCGCCACGCTCGACATGCGTGCCGACCTCCAAAATCTCCCGCCTGGAACAGGGAAGCCCTGGCCCGAGACAGGCTACGCAGCCTCGCCGATGGGAGATCACGGCTCCGCCTACGTCGAGCGCGGAGAAATTTATGACTTCATCCAGGAAAATCGCATCACCGGTTTTGTCACCGTAGCCGGTGATCGCCACAGCTTCTGGGCGGGACTAGCCGCGAAGGCCCTTCCCCCAAAACCGTTCGTGCCAGTCGGCATCGCCTTCGTCACGGGTTCGATCTCCGCGCCGGGAATAATCGAAGCTCTGGAGCATTCTTTCCCGAAAGAACACCCGCTGCGCTCGCTCTACCTCGGACAAGGCCCCAACGATCACGCCGTGCAGCCCACCATGAATCTCCTGCTCCGCCACGGAGTGCGCTCCTGTCTCGAGTATGCAAAGAGCGGAGACATTGCCAAAGCCCGAGCCCTCTCCAACCCTGACCTGTCACCCCACCTTTCCTTCGTCGACATGGGAGGCCACGGCTACTCGGTAGTTCACGCCACCAGCGACTTCATCGAAACCGAATTCGTCTGTATCCCCCGCCCCATCGAAAGAAGCACTCGCCCAGACGGCGGCCCGCTAAACTATCGCGCCAAGTCTCGAACCAAGCTCTGGAAGGCTGGCGAAGCCCCCAAACTCCAAATGCAGATCCTCGAAGGCGACCCCAAGTTTTCCGTATAGAGTGCGTTAGGTCGATTCCCGAATACAACCGCGAATGTAGTGACAGCGAATGTAGGGACATTCGCCCTCGGCTGTCCACCGGGCAAAGCCCGGGCGCATATTCCTTGGCAGTACTGGTCAGACCGGTTCCCGCTCTTGCAAAAAGCAATTAAGGGACGCAGTACCCAATCCTCATCATGTTCTCATCTTGCTCTCATCTCGGAAGGTTTCAGGAGTCCTAGACTCACTTTTGTCTGCTACACATGCAGAGATCAACACTTTGGAGAAACGAGATGTCAGAGAAGAGTGCTACTGGTACCACCGTCTTGCACCTGCGCTTCAAGTTGCGGGCGCCGCCGGGTGTCTTGCTGGCCAAGAGCCGGGAAGCCGCCAACACTATTGCCTCCGTAGAAGGTCTGATCTGGAAGATTTGGGTCTCGCAGGAGGAGGAGTTTGAGATGGGAGGCCTGTATCTATTTGCCAACCGTGATGCTGCCGAGGCTTACCTGAACCACCCGGTAATCCAGGCGGTGCGCAGCAATCCTGCAGTCGTATCCACCGAGTCTCGGCTATGGGATGTGGAGAGTTCCCTTTCGATTAATTCGTAACTAGCCACAGCCCGGTTTGGCCTGGCCACGAGATAGGCGAAGACTCCGAACTCAAGCGGGGTCAGGCCAATTCGGCTTCCGTTCACTACTAACTCACGCGCTTGCTCATTGAGCAATGGCGAGTAACCCGCAGCCTCGGCGGTTGCCGTGCCGGTTTCCTGGGCAGGCGGGTTGCCGAGCCAGCCATCTACGGAATCCACTCCCATGTCGAGACGAAATGTGTGTGCCATAACCCCGTCGATCGCCGGGCGGCCTTCGTCCGCGAGCCGGAATCCCAATTGCTCGAAGGAGCGGCGATATAGCTCCGCATCACAGCAGGTATACACCCAGCGCAGCTGCGGACGCAGCTCCAAATAGGTACGTTTGATGTCGAGCCAGCATGCCGCCTGCCCAGATGACGGCCCTTCTCCCGTGTCGCGATCCAGCGTGCGCCGCAGCCAGAGAGTCGCGGCCCTATCTTCAAAACGCGGCAGGTCCCTTGCCCAGCTTGCCGCAAGCGGGTCTTTCCCAATCACATTCTTGTGAACCTTCGATGCCACAATTGCCTGGTAGAACCCTTGCCCTCCGCCATGTTCATCCCGGACAACGAAAAACGAGTCTGGATGGTACCGCCACCATTGCTCGAGTGCTTGATGCGACTGTGGTCCATCGAAGTTGTGAATCATCGCTGAAATTGATGTCCAGTCGTCGGCGCGAACTGGCTCGACGGAAAGCGGGCTCTCCGTCGTTGGGAAAAAACCTTCGCGTAGGTTCTCGTTTTCAAGCAGGTAGAGTACGTCCGCCGTCGAACGCCAGTGGTCGGATCGCGGCGCCTGCTTGTGTTGCTCACGCACGACCTGCGAGGCTGCGCGCCGGTACGCCTGGTACCGCGCCGGATCACGAGACTTGAAAGCAGCCGTCACCGGCCCGCGAACGGCTTCATGCACTAGCAGTCCGTGAGGACCTACACTGACAAGTGGCAGCGCAAGTAGCCGATCCAGTGCCTCATCGGCAGGGATATTCGCCAGCATGGCCGCCAGTAACGGCGCGGTAACGGTTCGAACCAGACAGGCGGCCTCCACGACCTGTTTGGTTCGCGCATCGGCATCCTCCAGAAAGAGCGCCGCCATGTGCTCCAGTACCTCATGACGAGTAGCAGCGCTGCCACGCACCTGCCCGCCCACAGAGTAAAGTGCCAGTCCCAGGGAAAGTGCCAATGGATGACCGCGCGCAACCCGATTCAACTCGCGAGCGCTGTCCTCCGGTACAGCCTCCGAGGTCAGATACTCCAGAGCCACTTCCGGAGAAAAGTTTTCCAGGAACAGGGAATCAAATAGGCCTCTCCACTCCGGGGCTATACGCCATGCTGCCCGGGGCCGTTCGCGACTGGACAGGATTGTACGTACAGTGTCGCCGAGCGACCGCAGAAAAACCTGCCTTAGCCAAATCAAGCAGACGGAAAGATTCGTAACTGTCGAGCACCAGAAGTGTTCGCTTAGCTTTTGTCTGACAGGCCGGCCGCTACCGCCGCGGAATCTTCGGACTCCGATACGCCGATTTCCCGGCAGATCGCTCGACACAAGGCGGCCGGGGAAGGCTCACACCAGCGGGCGTCGATCCGCACAACGAAAGCACCTTTTCCGCCGATACTTGCCGCCAGCGCATCCAGCAGGTGAGTTTTTGCCTATGCCTGGGATGCCCTGAATGTGCGTCACGAGCGGATCATCTCCCAAGACGAAACGCTCCAAGCGCTTGAGCTCCTGCGCGACGGCCAACGCGCCCTTGAACCGCGCGCCGCTCCAACTTGTCTCCCAGGGGCATGCCAGAGTTTACCTTGCTTCAACCGTCTTGATCGCTCTTGACGAACAACGCACATTTCTTCGTTGCCGCAACGCGGGGCTCGACGTTGTCAGGATGAAATTCCCCGCTTCACCATTTCCAGCTCTCGCGCCCCCTTCTCAGTTGAAAAACCCGCGTAGTCCAGAATGGCTCTATCCGCCGCAGAACTAACCTCTACGGCTTCATCACGCCGATCATCACGGGTATCGAACCGCTTGGGCTATTCCGCTCTGCGATTTCAACTTTTCCACAGCCCTCCACAGAAAGAAATCCGCATCGTGTGACGCACAACCTTGACTGAGGATATAGAAAGCGCACACTACTTCCGTGCGCGACCCGGCATCCAGAAAGCCCGTATCCAATGCCCCTGGAAGGTGCAAGCAGATCGTGTCCGCTAAGTCCTTATTTTGGAAGCTTTTACCTGTAAGTCCTTATTCCGCAGGATTTTGCGGGCAGCCGGTGCCGTCGGATTCCAGCAACTCCAACAGAATCAATATTTTACCGTTTTTCGACGTCAAAAAAGAAGTGGGCATGGCGTTCTGCTCGGTGTAAGTCCTTATTCTGGAAGATTTTACGCGTAAGTCCTTATTCCCGAGGATTTTGCAGGCACAAAAAGGTGAACGATCACAGTAACTAAAGCAGAATCAAGATTTTACCGTTTTCGACGTACAAAAATTGGTTGCGTAGCCGCGCTTTGACAATCGACACGAGGCAAAGCAGCTCACCCGCGGACCCAGTGGCTGCTATCAGGACGAGAATTGGTTCGGCAAGCCGACGTCTAAGCCCCCAGCGCCGCGTGATCGGCGAGGCGTTTCTTGTTGTAGCGGAGGGCGACGTTCATGAAGACGTTGCCCTTGGTGGTTTCAAAGCAAATCATCAAAGCTTCCGTATCCTCGCTGGTCTTGTCGCCCTCCTGAGCAGTAAGGAGGAGCGGGGGATGCACGCGGAAATGGAAGCCCTGGTCGTTGAGCGCCGAGATGGCGTTGCCCACGACCTGGTTCGCGAGTTCGAAGATGGTTTCCTTGATCAGCGAGTCGGACTCAGGCAGTTCGGCGCCGGCATAGTGGCTGGCCACCCTGACGGCGGTCTGCGGTTCGAGATCGAGAATGATCCGGCCCTCGATGTCGCCCGTCAGCGCGATCATGCCCGCCACGCCTTTGCGGCGATAGGCTTCCTCTTCCATGGTGAGGTTGCCCACTTTCGTGTTGCCCTGCAGTCCTTGCGACAACACGGCGTCCGCCGCATTGATGAAAGGCTGGATCAGTTCCATCTTCATCGAGTTAGACTCCCGCTCCTGCCGAATTCGCGACGGCGCCGTCTTCGCCCAGCACGTACTTGATGACTTCGTACAGCACTTCCGGCTTCACCGGTTTCTGCACGAAATGACGCGCGCCACGCTGCAGCGCCGCCACAATGTTTTCCTGGTAGCCCACCGACGACACCATCACGATGCGCGCTTCAGGATGCGACTGCACGATCCGTTCAGCCGCCTCGATCCCTTCCATCTGCGGCATGGTGATATCCATGAGCACGATGTCAGGATGCGTGCGGTCGAACTCGCTGATGGCGGTCAAGCCGTCTCCGGCTTCAGCCGCCACCTGCCCGCCGAACGTTTCGATCATGCGGGCCAGGTTCTTACGGGCAAACACGGAGTCGTCCACGATCAAATAGCGGACCGGCTGCCCGTCCTTGCTGCGTTTTACTGGTGCAAACTGCTCCATACAGGCCTCCCCTGTTCTACTGCATATCATGCCCGGCTCGCCCCAGCCAGATCACGCTGGTCAGGGTTACTTGCCGGGCCCGAAGTCTAACGTCCCGCGCGCACAGCCGCGTTCCGGCCGCAAAGCGCCTGTAGCGTCGAGCCCATCACATCCAGGGCGACTACGCGAATGGCGTATCCCCGCTCGATCGCCGCTTTCGGCATGCCAAACACTACGCAGGACTCTTCGTTTTGCGCGATGGTCATGCCGCCTTCCTTCTTGATCATTCCCAAACCTTCGGCGCCATCATCGCCCATGCCGGTCATCAGCACTCCGATGGCGTGGGTCTTGAATTCTTCGGCAACGCTGCGCAACAAAACGTCCGCGCTCGGACGATGCCCGTTCACGTGGGGATCATCGCTGAGCACCACGATGTCTCCCAAGGGCAACCGCTTCACTTTCATGTGGCGGCTTCCCGGACAGATCAGCACGCGTCCCGGCAACAGCAGGTCGCCGGACTGCGCTTCTTTCACGCGCAGTGGACAAACTTCGTCGAGGCGCCGCGCAAACATGTCCGTGAATCCATCTGGCATGTGCTGCACCACCGTGATCGCTCCCGGAAAATCTCCGGGCAGCTGCGACAGCAAGTACTCCATTGCCTGCGGTCCGCCGGTGGAAACGCCGATCGCAACAATCTTGGTCGGAGCGCCCGCAGCGGCCCTGACCTTCTCGGGCTTCGGCGGAACTCCCGGCAGCATGCGCGGCTTCAGCTTGCACTCGGCCGCAGCTTTCACTTTCGCGATCAATTCCTTGGCCGTCTCCGCCATGTGAGCCGAGGCGTCCTTGGGCTTGGTGACGAAATCGAACGCGCCCAGACCGAGAGCCTTCATCGTGACCGACGCGCCCTCGGTGCTGTGCGAACTGAAGACGATCACCGGAACGGGCTGCTTCCGCATGATTTCTTTCAGCGTGTCGATGCCGTTCATGCCCGGCATTTCGAGGTCGAGCGTGACCACGTTGGGCTTCAGTTCTTCAATCTTCTTCAGGCAAAATGTGCCGTCCATCGCGGTGCCGACCACGTCGATGGATTCGTCGACGGCCAACATCTGCGGAATCAGCTTTCGCATCAAGGCTGAATCGTCGACCACGAGCACGCGTACTAACTTCTTCATGCCTGGCCTCCTACTGCCGGAGTCGAGGCCATCCGCAAGCGGTCCATGTGCGTCAGCAACAAACCGGAATTGGACTGTCCCGCAGCCTGCGGGCGCCACCGCGCAACGTGCTCGACCACGGCCGGCAGGTTGAGAATCAGGACAACCCGGCCATCGCCGAGGATTGAGGCGCCGGAAACCAGATCGGTCGCAAATGTCTGGTCGTCCAAGGCCTTAATCACCAGTTCTTCTTCGCCTTCCAGCGCATCGACAATCAATCCGTACTTCCTCTCTCCCACCATGATCACGAGCACAAAGAGCTTGGCCTTGCGCTCATCTTCTTCGACCTTGGGACGGCCCAGCCGCAGCAGCGGCAGCACCTGATTACGCAATTGCAGGACTTCGTAGTTGTCGACTTGATGGACTTCCGATTCGAAGGTCCGCGAAATTTCCACGACCGCGTTGAGCGGAATGGCATACAGGCGCTGCTCCACCCAGAACAGGAGTGCTTTGATGATGGCCAGGGTGAGTGGCAGCTTCAGCCGGAAGGTGGTGCCTTTGCCGGGATGAGTCTCCACGCCGACGGAGGCCTTCAGCCGGTGCAGCACACTCTGCACCACGTCCATGCCGACGCCGCGTCCGGAGACTTCGGTGACCTGCTCGGCGGTGCTGAAGCCGGGACGGAAGATGAAGTCGAGGGTTTCGGCCTCGGTCAACCGCGCAGCTTCTTCGGGAGTCGTCAGGCCGAGTTCGATGGCCTTGGCGCGAATCTTCTGCGAATCGATGCCGCGGCCGTCGTCGGAAACTTCGACGACAACCTGGTTGCCGTGATGATACGCGTTCAACCGGACCACGCCGTGAGGCGCCTTGCCCAGTTTGCGGCGTTCTTCCGGGGGTTCGATGCCATGGCTCACGGCGTTGCGGACCAGATGAGTAAGAGGCTCGGCGATGGCGTCGAGAATCCCTTTGTCGAGGTCGGTTTCCTGACCGCTGAGGACCAGTTCCACTTCGCGCCCGCACTGGCGCGACACGTCGCGCACCATGCGCGGAAAGCGCCGGAACAGCTGGCCGACGGGCACCATGCGGATCTTCATCACCGACCGCTGCAGATCGTTGAGTACGCGTGCCTGAAACGCCATGGCGTCGGCAAACTTGCCGCGCAGCAACTCTTTGGGATATCGCTTGGAGAACTCGTTGAGCGCCTGCTGCAACATCGACTTGCCGATGATGAGTTCGCCGACCAGGTTGAGTACGCTGTCGATGCGCCCCGCTTCTACGCGAAGAATGTTTTCCTGCATCGCGTGGGCAGCAACTGGTTCGATCCCCGGAACGGCCATGGGCGGGGGCGGAACCACATTGGCTTCGACTTCCGGCAATATCTCGCCAGCGGTTTCATGAGCGAGATTGGCGTTTTCTGCGGCGTCCTTCGGAGTCGAGCCGGCCGCAAGCATCAATTCCACGGTGACTTCCGCGGCAATGGTCGGAATGCGCCCCTTGGCGGAAATCTGCTCGACGGTCTGCGAACTGGCCAGGACGAACTCGACTTGCTTCGCGGCTGCGGGAGACTTGGCATCGGGACGCACGGCCACGATTTGACCCACGCTGCCGAGAGCGTTGTGAATCAACTGGCGCCCGGCAATCGGCATGGCGCAATGCGGATCGATCTTGATCACGACGTGGTACATGGTCAAGCCAGAGGCCTGTGCCTTAGTCGCGGCCAGCTTTTCGGACTCGGTCCATCCCGCGTCGGGTTTTGCGGTGCTCTTGGAAGCAGGCGTCTTCGCCGACGCTTTTCCCGTTTTTCCGGCAGCGGTTTTTCCCCCGGCACTCTTGCCCGCCGCGATCGTCGATGCAGCCTTCCGGACGCGTCGAGTTTTCGCAGCGGCTGGCACAGCGGTCAGGTCCTGAATCTTCTTGCTCAAAGATTTGGTGGACGGCATCTTGCCGCCGTTGCGGTAGGCCGCGATCATCTCGACGAAGACGTCTGCGGCCGCAAAGGCAATCTCAGCCACAGCCGCATGGGTCGCCGCACTCTCGAGCGACAAGGCGTCTTCAAACTGATGCGCCAGTTCGCTCAACTCGCGCAGCCCGCAGGCCGCCGAGTCGCCCTTCAGGGTATGCACGGTCCGCCGAATCCCGCGCACGATCTCTTCGTCGCCGGGAGTCTTCTCCAGCTTCAGCGCTTCTTCGTTCAGCGCCTGCAGCAGTTCCTGCGAGGTCTCAAAGAAGAGCTCCCGCAGTTCCGCGCCACGCTCATCGGGGGAATTCGTCATTCGTTACTCCCGCACCTCAAGCCGCTGATACGCCGTGCCGCTGTCCTTGTGCACCATCTGAAATTTCTTGGTCAGTCCTAACAAGCTTTCCGCATGTCCCACAAATAGATAGCCGTTGGTGTTCAAGCAGCGATAGAACTTCTCCACCAGCCGCTTCTGTTCGGCTTCGTCGAAATACATCATGACGTTGCGGCAGAAAATCACGTCGTTGCGCTGGGGCAGGTATTCGGTTTTCAAGTTGTGAAAGTCGAAGTGCACCATCTCTTTCACCGGCTTCTTGATGGCGTAGCGGTCTCCCACTTTGTCGAAATAGCGCAGGCGGTAGCCGTAGTCGACCATCGACATCTGGTTCTCGCTGTAGGCGCCTTCCTGCCCGGTCCGCAGCACCGAGTAGCTGATGTCGCTGGCCAGGATCTCCACCCGCCACGGCGGAGGCACCAACGGCTTGGGAAGCGGCAAGTCCACCGGCAACGGATTGCGCAGGTAGTAATAGGCCAGCGCGTCGGTCACAAGCATAGCCAGCGTGTAAGCTTCCTGCCCGGTGGAGCAGCCCGCGCTCCAGATGCGGACGGAATATTCGCGCCGCGAGCTCTTCTGCTTGAATAGCTCTTCGAGCACGGTCTTCTGGAACAGATCGAGTTGTGCCTTATGGCGGAAGAAGCTGGTTTCATTGACCGTCAGGTTCTCGAGCAGCTTGGCCAGTTCGTCCTTGCCTTGCTGGCTGATCAGAAGACGGTAGTAGGCATAGAAAGAGTCGACGCGGCATTCCTTGAGCCGCCGCAGCAGGCGATCCTGAAGAAAGTGCGTGCGGCGCTCGTCGAAGTGCATACCGCACTCTTGATAGATGAGCGCCTGCAACAACTTCAGCTCGGCTTCCGTAAGTATGGGAGCAGGTGCCGCTCCGGATGTGCTCATGCGTTCTCTCGTTTGAATCTTAAGGTTTCACAGTTTCAAGGTTTCAATGTTTCAAAGTTGGGAAAACCTTGGAACCTTGAAAACTTTGAAACCTCAGTCTCTACCTTGCCGCAGCGCCCCGTGCCTCGGGCTTCGCAGTGGCCTTCTTTTCGCTTGCGTCGCTCTTTACCTGCTGCAGGCTGCCGGGAGCCAGCAGCTTGCTCATGTCAAGCAGCACCACCAGGCGTCCTGCAACCTTGCCCAGTCCGGTGACACAGTTCAGTCCACCCTCCTGAAACACGGCGGGCGGAGCTTCGACGGCGTCCGCTGGAATCTTCAATACTTCGGAAGCCGAGTCGACGATGAGGCCGGCCAGACGTCCTGAATGCTCGACGACCAGAATGCGGTTCTGTTTCTTAAGCGCCGCTTCCTTCTCTCCGAAACGCTTGCGCAGGTCCATGACAGAAACGATCTTGCCGCGCAGGTTGATCACGCCCTCCAGGTAGTCGGGCGCATCGGGCACAGCAGTAATCTCCGGGACCCGCACGATTTCGTGCAGGGAAGTGATAGGCACGCCATAGGTCTCGCGTCCCACTTTGAAGCCCACGATATGGAGTTCTCGGCTCATGAATTCTGGCTCCTACTGTCCGCTGGCTCAGAAGGCGGACTTCAGTACTGGGCTCCCGCCGCGGCGCGCTTGGCTCCGCGACCGCCGGAGATGTCGGAGGAAGCGCGCGAGGCTTCTTCCAGAGAGAAGCGGTCGAGGGATTCCAGCAGGCCGCGCGACATCTTCGACATCTGTTCCGACGAGGCTGCCAGTTCAGTCGAGCCGGAAGTAGATTGCTGCACCAGTTCGCGCATGCGCTCCATGGCTTTGACCACGGCCTGCGCTCCCGATGCCTGCTCTTCCACCGCCGAGTTGATTTCGTGCGTGATTTCGTTGAGCCGCGTGGTGGCGCGCGCGATCTGCGACGAGCCGTGCGACTGTTCGTTGGTGGCCGCGCCGATTTCCTGGGCGAACTTGTAAACCTCGGTGACCACGTTGGAGATCTTGCGCAGGGCGGCGTTCAACTCTCCGCCCAGTTCCAGGCCTTCGTTGACGATGGTGGTGGAGCGGTCCATGTTCTCGACGGCCTTGCGGGCTTCCTTCTGAATGCTCTGGATGAGTTCGGAAATTTCCTTGGTCGACTGCGCGGACTTTTCCGCCAGCTTGCGGACTTCGTCGGCGACGACTGCGAAGCCCAAGCCGTGCTCGCCGGCGCGGGCCGCTTCGATGGCCGCGTTCAGCGCCAGCAGGTTGGTCTGTTCGGCGAGATCGTCGATGACTTCGATGATCTTGCCGATATCGTCGGCGCGCTGTCCGAGGGCCCCGATGATTTCGCCCGAGGAGTTGATGGTGGTGTTGATGCGGTTCAGGCCGTCGGTGGCCTTTTCCATGGTGCCGATTCCGGCGTGGACTTCTTCGCGGGAACGGTTCGAGATGTCGAGCAGGACTTTTGCCGTGTCGGCGACACGCTGAATCGACGCCACCATCTGATCAATGGACGCAGAAGTTTCGCTGACGCTTGAAGCCTGCACCTGCGTGCTCTTCACCATGTTCTGCACGTTGACGCTCATTTCGTGCATGGTGCTGGTGACTTCATCGATGGCGGACGAGGCCTGCAACCCGATCTTGGCGGAATCGTCAGAAGCTCCGGCCACCTGCCCGGAGGCGCTGGCAACTTGAGACGAAGCGTCGCGGACGCTGCGCACCAGGCCAGCCAATCCTTCGACCATGCGGACGAAAGCGTTGCCCAAGGTGTCGTGCGAAGAACGCGGCTTGACTTCGACGCGCAAGTCGCCTCCGGCGATGGATTCAGAAACTCCGGCCATCTCCTTGAGGTAGGTGACCATCTTGGCGAAGGTGCGGGCCAGTTCTCCGATCTCGTCGTCGCGGTTGACGTCGATGTTGTGTTCCAGGTCGCCGGTGTTGCCGATACCGCGAGCCACGTTCATCAGGTTGGTGAGCGGATCGGTGATGGCCTTGGCGGTACGGAAGGCGATCACACCGCCTAATCCGAGGGCCAGAATCGTGCTCAGCAGCGACACCGTAATCGTCCAGGTCGAGGCGCTGTCATCCGATTTGCGGCGGGTGTCGACCAGGTTCTTGTTTTCGCTGTCGGCAACGTCGAGGGCGTCGGTCGAATTCTTGACCCACGCGGACGCATCTTTCTGGAGGTAGTAAATCTGGAGTTCGGCAACGGTGGCGTTGCCAGAGTCGACGTCTTTGCGCTTGTCGATCAGGGGTTGGGAGAACTCCTTGCCCCAGGCCTGCTCGAGTTGCTGGACCTTGGTGAGCGCATTCTTGACCTGCTCGGAGTTGGCCTTGTTCTTGCCGTCCTCCAACTTCTCGTTCAGCGTCCGCATCCCCTCGTTCATCCTGTCGACTTCGCGGGTATCGCCGCTGAGCAGGTAGTTGCTCAGGTACAAGCGGTTTTGCATCATCTGGGAACGGACGTTATTGGTGATGTCCTTCAGCTCCAGAGACGCCGCTGCCGCCGCTTTGGCCGAGTGCTCGCGCTGCACCGCCGACCAGTTCACGAGAAACAGCACCACCACCATCGTTAGGATGATTCCGAAATTCACGTACAGCTTTTTGCCGATTGTCATGCCCTTCTCCTCCGCAGTGTGGTGCCGTTACCGCGGCTCGAACTTAAAGTCGATAATCCCGGTGCTCTCGCTACTCGCCGGTTCAAAGCGCCACTTCTTGGCGGCATCCAGCGCCGCATTAGCCAAGACCGGGTGGCCGCCCACGACCCGGGCATCCTTCACCGTGCCGTTGGGCGCAACCACAACTTCAATTTTGACCGTGCCCGCGATGTTCATCTTCCGGGCCAGTTCGGGGTATAGTGGCTGGACTCTACTCTTTGCCCGGCGGACGAGCTCGTCGTTCTGGGCCTGTTGGGCCCCCAAATGGACGGGGCCAACCGTCAGGGCCAGGGACAGCACGGCTAACAATGCTGCCGTAAATCTTTTGGACACAATCCCTCCTGCTAGAAGAAGCTGGTGAACCTGAGCGTGCAACGGCCGGGCCACCTGCGCCCTTTTCGCAAAAACCAAAGTAATGAACGGTATGTGTTGGTAACGAAAAGAGTTGAGTGTTGTTGCGGAGTGAGAATTTTGATCGTCGCTGGCGAGAGCCGTCTCATTCCGGCGCGAGGGGCTATAATTTCTCAGCGTGAGACAAAGTCTCAAGTTTGTCTCGGGATTTCACACCAAGGCACCCCCGGTACCCATTTCCCTTGACTCAAATTGAGATGACAGATAGTTTCCATTGTAGATTCAAGCACTTGTGAATCGAGAACACTTTCCTTCGATGGCCGGCGGAGCGCTGAGCATTCCAGGGAGTGGTCCTATCGTTTCAGCGGGTGGCGGCGTGCCGCCCGGCTCCGATGAGGCCTTCCAGAAGCTGCTGTTACGCATTGCGACAAAGGCGGGAGAGCGGACCAGCGCGGAATCGATCATTCAGCTGTTCTGCCGCGCGACGCGAGAATTCTTCCAGGTCGCAGGCGTCTATTTCTGGCGCCGCCACGCGGGGGATGAGCTTGTAGGTGAGCAGGCCGATGGGAAGCTGGCGGAGCGCTTTGTAGGGATAAGGGTGCGTCCCGAGCAGAGCGCGGTGACCGCCGAAGCGGTGCGCCAGAAGCGGACGATATTCGGGAATCACGTGGAGTCCGCGAACTTTCCGGCAGCCGAGGAATATGGCGCGCGGTCGCTGCTGGCGGCACCATTGCTGGTCTCGAACGAAGTGATTGGGGCGGTGACCTTTCTGCACGATTCCATCGACGATTTCTTTAACGAAGATTTCGCGGCCAAGGCGACGATTCTGGCCGGGCAGTTGGGCAGCCAGCTCGAGGCCGCGCGGCTGAGCGATGCTTCGCGGGAAGACCACCGGCGGGCGGAAATTCTGGCGGACGTGGCCCACATGCTGCACGGAGCGCCCGATGTCTCAGCGGTAATCGAGGCCCTGGCTGACCGGTTGCGGCTGCTGTTACGGACGCGGCTGGTTTGCGTGTTGCTGCGCCGCGAAGGCCCTTTCGAACTAAGAGCGGTTTCCGCGGAGACTCCGCAGCTGGCGAATTCGGCGCGGGCCCGCCATGATCGACAGACGATTCGCTTTGCCGCAGATCTGGCGCAACGCTCGGTGGCGGCGGGAGAACCGATTACGGTATCGATCGGAACCGATGTGCACTCCTTGGGAAATCTGGTTTCTCCGGGGATGTTGATTGCGGCACCGTTTCGTACTTCGCGCACCCAGGGAGCGATCCTGGTATATCCGCGCCAGGACGGCGTTTTTACCTCTGAGGAGCGGGCACTGGTGTCGGCGATTGCCGGCTTCGGAGCCGTAGCGGTAGCGCATGCGGAACTCCACGCGACTGCTCATGCGCAAGCGCATGAACTGCATCAGTTGCTGGAGATTTCCTCCCAGCTCAGCTCCAGCAGCGATCTGGAGCATTTCTTGCAGGCGTTTGTGGTGCGCGCCTCGGATTTTCTGGGGTACGGTCGCTGCTTCATTGCGCTGCTTGAGGATGACCAGTTCCGGGTTCGCTACGGAGTGGACAAGGGCGAGCCGCAGCGCGCGGAAGTGGTGTTCCCTGAAGGCGTTGCGACCAAGGCCCTGCGCGCGAAGGAAGTGTTCTGGACCGATGAGGCGATCCGGGCTCCGGGAGCCAATATTGAGGTGATTGCGAAGTATCAGGTCCATCAATTTCTGGCGGTGCCACTGCTGGGATCGGGTGGACAGGTATTGGGAATGTTCGGCGTTCTTGACCGGCTCGATGGCACGGGAATCTCGCAAGAGGACATTCGCCGTGCGCGGGCGCTTTCGAATCAGGCGGCGGTGGCGTTGGAAGTCGCGCGCAACCTGCATCTTTCGGAGATGCACCGGCGACGCGCCGAGGCGCTCATCGAACTCGCGCGTGAAATGGACGGCACGTTGCGTCTGCCGGAGTTTGCCCGCCGCTTCGTGTCCAGGGCAGCGGATCTCACCGGCTCCCGTGCCGGATTCCTCGCGGTGCAGCAGGAGCGGCACTGGCAAGTGGTCGCGTTGCAAAGCGGGGAGGCATCCATTGCGATTGTTCCTGCGAGTGGCCGCGCCTCTGATCGATCGGCCTCGGAACATCGCGCGGAAGAGCGCGGAGAAGGTGGAACGGCAGTTCGAAGCGAAGATCGCAGCGAAGATCGAAGGGAAGACCGAAGGGAAGACCGGGATGCGGCGCCGTCTGCGCAAGGACCGGCGAAGGGTCCAGCGACCCCGGCTTACCCGATTGATCGTGGAGTTGATCGCACACTCGGTGCGGCGCTTGGCGAGTTTGTGGCGCGACATTCCGGGACAGTGGTCTCCGGGTCCGTGGAACAGTTGTTGGGAGCAGCTTCGGCTTCCACACTCGGTTGGGCCGAGTGCACGTTGGTACGACTTCAAGGCTCCAGCGGAGAACTGGCCGGGGTGCTCGCACTCTCCGGGCGTTCGCGTCCTTTGGCTCAGGAAGATCGCGTCTTCCTGGAGACTATGGCGGGTCACGCGGCCATGGCGCTGGAGAACTCCCGCTTATTCACGCGCGTCGAGCAGGCCAACCGGCACTGGATGGAAATCTTCGACGCCATTACGGATTTCATCGTGGTGCACGACCACTCTGGGAAAGTGCTTCGGGTGAATCGTTCCCTGGCAGGAATGATCGGAGTGAAGCCGGCCGAGTTGATTGGTGTCGACATGCGCGCCCTGCTGGCGCTGAACAGCGAGGTGGCGGCTCATTCGTGCCCGTTCTGCCGGGCCATGGCCGATGACTCCGACGAGTTCGTGCATCCTGTGTTCGACCGCACCTACTTGGTATCGACCTCGCGTGTGCATGCTGCACAAGACGAGGGAATGCAGACGATTCACGTGTTGAAAGATATTTCCGACCGGCGCGAGGCCGAACGGCGCTACCGCGAACTCTTCGACAATATTCAAGAAGGCTTGTTCTTCAGCACGCCGGGCGGGCGTTTTGTAGAAGTGAATGACGCCATGGTTCGCATGCTGGGATACAGCAGCCGCGAGGATTTGCTGCAGATCGACATCCCTAAGCAACTCTATTTTTCACCCGGACAGCGCGAGCGACATTCCGAGGTCATGAAGGAAAACGGCTACCTGCGAAATTTTGAGGCGACCCTCAAGCGCAAGGACGGTTCTCCCATTCATGTCCTGATCAACGCTTTCGGAATGTACGACAATCACGGCAACGTGCTGCAGATTCGGGGATTGATGCTGGATGTGACTGGCTTGCGCACTTACCAGTCGGAACTGTATCGGGAACGAGATTTTTCGGGCAAGATTCTTAGCAATACGCAGAGCCTGATTTTGGTGGCGGACACTGCGGGCTTGATCAGCTACGCGAATCGACGGTGGTACGATGCCGGTTTTGAGCAACGAGATCTGCTGGGACGTCCGCTGCTGGACCTGGTTGGCGCCGCTTTTGCCCGCCCGCTGGCTGACGCTGTACAGAGCACCCTGAACAGCCAACAAGTCGACAATCTGGAGCTGCAGATCGTGCGGGGCAATGGAGCCGCCGGAAAGTTCTCGGCCAATCTCAGTCCCATGCGCGACGAACAGGGCATCGTCACGAGCATCGTCGTGGTGCTTACGGACATTACTGATTCGGCCGTGCTCCGCGACAAACTGGTGCACGCCGAGAAGATGGCGGCCGTCGGTCAGTTGGTTGCGGGCGTGGCTCACGAGGTGAACAACCCGCTGACTGCAATTCTCGGTTTTGCGGACCTGCTGATCGAAAGCACCGACCTGCCTGAGACCGCCCGCAAGGACCTGCGAGTGATCCTGCAAGAGGCGCAGCGCACCAAGCAGATCGTGCAGAACCTGCTGAGTTTCGCGCGGCAGATGCCACCGCAACGCACTGCTGTGCAGTTGAATTCGATCCTGCGAAGAACCATGCAGCTGCGTTCGTATGACTTCCACAGCCACGGCATTGAAGTGATCGAGCATCTCGATGAGGAATTGCCTGAGGTAATGGGCGATGCCCACCAGTTGCAGCAGGTTTTCCTCAACATTCTGAACAACGCCTACGATGCGGTTCATGAAGTGGGGCGTCCGGCGCGGATCGAGATCATGTCGACCAAAGCCGGCGATTCGGTCGAGGTTTCGTTGCGCGATAACGGCAGTGGAATCTCCGACCCCAGCAAGGTTTTCGATCCGTTCTTCACTACGAAAGAAGTGGGGAAGGGAACCGGCCTGGGCCTCAGCATCTGCTACGGGATCGTCAAGGAGCACGGCGGCGATATTCACTGCCACAACAACTCGGATGGACAAGGAGCAACCTTCATTGTCCGTCTTCCAGCAACTTCTAACACGGCGTCCTTAAGTGTGGCTGCAGGAGTACGACCAAAATGAGCCTACCCGTATTCAAACCGTCTCGTTTGCCAGTGCTGCTCATCGAGGATGAGCCCGCCGTCATGGCGTGTGTGCAAGCCGCTCTCGAGCGCAACGGATATCCCGTGGTGTGTTGCGAATCGGGCGTAGAAGCTCTTCGCTTGCTCGAGAACGGATCTTTTCTCGGAGTGGTGTCGGATATGCGCACACCTGGCGGCGTGGACGGAGGTCAGGTGCATGCGTGGATCAAGGGCCACCGCCCGGAACTGGCTTCGCGGGTGGTTTTTATTACCGGAGACATCGCCAACGAGGAGACTATCGCCACTTTGCGCGAAACCGGCGCACCCTGTGTGGAGAAGCCCTTCCGGGTACAGCACTTTATCGATGTCGTGTCGCAAACGATGGGGAAGGCCCAGTGAGCGTCCCAGGAAATAAAGACGATAGTCGGATACGGTTGCTGATCGTCGATGACGAACAGACCATCCGCAAGCTTTGCATGACCGTTGGGGAAGCGCTGGGTTTTGTTTGCTTGGAGGCGGACAGCGGCGACTCCGCCCTGGCGCTGCTCGAAGAACAACCTGCGCACATGGTATTGACCGACATGGTCATGCCGCATATGTCGGGCCTGGAGTTCCTGGAGAAAGTAAAGAAACTGCTCCCCCGCATTGAAGTGGCCGTCATGACCGGACACGGGTCGATCGAAACTGCCGTCCAGGCCATGAAGCTAGGCGCTTACGACTACATCACGAAACCTTTTTCTCCACTTGAAGAATTGCGGTTGTTCTTGCGGCGGATGGCGGAAAAGGTGAGGCTCGTCGAGGAAAACGAGTTTCTACGGCAGCGCATGGATTCCGAGACCGCAGTGCACGGGATTGTCGGATCGTCCGTCAAAATCCAGGACGTTCTGCGGATGGTCGCGCGCCTGAAAGACACGCGGACGCCCGTCCTTATCTATGGAGAGAGCGGGACGGGCAAGGAACTGGTCGCTCGCGCCATGCATTTCCGTGGAGCTTTTGCCGGACGCCCTTTTGTTGCGGTCGACTGCGGCTCGCTAGTACCGACTTTGATTGAAAGCGAACTCTTCGGCTACGAAAAGGGAGCCTTCACCGGAGCGCTGAAATCGAAGCAGGGATTGTTCCAGGCCGCCGATGGCGGCACCATCTTCCTCGACGAAGTGGGCGAACTGCCTCTGGAATTGCAGGCAAAACTCCTGCGCGTGCTGCAGGAAAAAGAAGTGCGTCCGGTGGGAAGCAATCAGCGCATCAAGGTTGACGTCCGCGTGATTGCAGCGACCAACCGCGATCTTGAAGCCGCTTACAAGAACGGAACATTCCGCAAAGATCTTTATTTCCGCCTGAATGTCGTGACCTTGTACGTCCCGGCATTGCGTGAGCGGCGCAGTGATACTCCCATGCTGGTTCATTGGTTTCTGGAGCGCTACGCCGCCGGCTCGGAGATGCACGTCTCCGGTGCGGCCATGAAAGCTCTAATGCAATACGACTGGCCCGGCAACGTCCGCGAACTGGAAAACTGCGTGGAGCGCGCGGTCGCGTTAGGGAATGGGCAGGTCATCGATCTTGGCGATCTGCCTCCGTCCATTGCCACGGGATCCACCGCCTCGGGGACGCCAGTGCCGCAATCGGCACCGCGACCGGTCGTGCTCGACCCTGATCTACCCGGGGCTGAGGCAGTGTCCGCACCTCCGCATGCGCCGATATCGACGACCGATCTGGAAGACATTGAACGAGCCACGATTCAGCGCGTTTTTGAGCAGGTGAAGGGTGACAAAGCCCTTGCCGGACGCATGCTGGGCATCAGCCGCGCGACGCTGTACCGCAAGCTGAAGCGCTACAACATTGGCGGAGTGGCGTCTCCAACTTCGTCCAGCCATACTCTGCAGTGAGGTTCTCGCGCACCGTCTGCAGCGGCTAACCCAACCTAAGTCGTAGGTCCTTCATCGCAATGGCGCACTTTTCGGAGTCGCGACTCCGAACCTTGCGAAATCCCTTGGGGAAATGTGTCTCGAAAAATTTTGTGATCATTGTCGATTCCGTAATCCCTCGCTCGACGAATCAATAGAAGCAGGAAAAGCGAAGGGATACGGCAATGAAGAAGGCATACATGGGACGCGCTAGGGCAATCGCAGGAGCTGGACTTTTAGGACTCGGCATCTTTCTTCTGCACCAGCAGTTGGCGGGCGTGGCGGCGGAAGTGAGGCACGTTCTTGGCCTTGACGGTCCGGGAGTGGACGTGCCCTTCGCGGTCATCCAATTCGTTTCGCAGTTCGCACAGTCCTGCGGCGATCATCGGTGGGTTGTACAGCGTTTCCTTCCGCACATGTTGGTATCATCCTGGCCTCTACTGCTTATCAATATGGGGTCGGTTTTGTCGCACGATAACTTCAAAAAGAACGTGAATTCAATTTCAAGAAAAAATTGTTCAATTGTCGATTCGGCCCCCCGCCATTCGACGTCAAAATAGAGGCTGATCTCAAAGCTCAGAACGGGAGAGACCAAAATGAGAGTCATGGTGATCGTGAAGGCAAGTAAGGACTCCGAGGCTGGCGTCATGCCGAAACAGAAGCTGCTGGCCGCCATGGGAAAGTTCAACGAAGAGCTGGTGAAAGCCGGCGTGATGCTGGCCGGTGACGGGCTGCAACCCAGTTCCAAGGGCAAGCGCGTGCGGTTCTCAGGAGAAAAGAGAACGGTCATCGACGGGCCGTTCACCGAGACCAAAGAATTGATAGCCGGCTACTGGCTCTGGCAGGTGCGGTCCATGGAGGAAGCGGTCGAATGGCTGAAGCGCTGCCCGAATCCTCATGAAGGAGAATCTGAGGTTGAGATCCGCCAGGTATTCGAGGCGGAAGACTTCGGCGCGGAGATGACTCCAGAACTCAGGAAACAGGAGCGAGAACTGAGTGCCAAGCTCGCCGCCAAGAAGAGATAACGCTGAGCGAAAATAAAAGTTTGGGCCTATGTCGATTTCGCAAAACTTCATTCGACGTTCAAATAGAGCCCGGTTCCGGCAGCAACCGAGACTCGGCTTACAACCAGAACTAACTTCAAGGAGATCGGACAAATGCGATTCATGATGATAGTCAAACACGCTGAAAATCAGGGGGCGCCCCCAAAGTCACTGATGGATGCAATTGGCAAGCTTGCCGAGCAAGAGACCAAGGCCGGCAAAATGCTTGGCAATGGTGGGCTCACGGCCACTGCGCAGGGTGCGCGCGTCCGGCTTTCCGGCGGCAAAGTGACCGTGACCGATGGACCATTCTCGGAGGCCAAAGAAGTGATCGGGGGATACGCACAGTTCGAGTTCAAGTCGAAGGAAGAGGCGGTCCAGGCGGCGGTCGTCTTCATGGAGCTTCACAAGCAGCATTGGCCGGGCTGGGAGGGCGAGACCGAAGTTCGCCAGATGTATGGGCCTAACGACTTTCCTGGCAAACAATAGCCGACACACACGGGCAGGAGTCCGCTTCGTTGAATCTACGTCGATCAACCCAATAAGGAGAAAAAGTCATGCGATTCCTCAGTATCTATACACACGCGGAGCGGACCACACCTCCCTCTCCACAGGAAATGGCCACGATGGGCAAGCTGGTTGAAGAAGGAATGAAGGCCGGCTGGTTGCTGGCAACAGAAGGCTGCTTGCCGACTATACTCGGCGCACGGGTTCGGCGATCTGGGACAAAGCTTAGCCTCACCGATGGACCTTTCACCGAGTCGAAAGAGGTTGTGGGCGGATTCGCAATCTTGAAGGCAAATTCGAAGGAAGACGCGATCGAATTAGCCCGGAAGTTCCTGCAGGTCGCGGGAGAGGGCGAGTGCGAACTGCGCCAGCTCTACGATGCCAGTGCTGATATCAATTGCCTGAACGTGGGCCAACCTGAAGTTGCACTGAAGGCCTGAACATGGTGTGATCGGTAGCTGTGACGGCCACTGATCCCCATCGCGACGATACTCATCGAGCCCACGTCGATCGAGCTATCGACGCGGTCTGGAGGATCGAGTCCCCCAGGCTGATTGCAGGCCTGATGCGGATCGTGCGGGATCTCGGCCTTGCCCAGGATCTCGCGCAGGATGCGCTGGTTGCGGCGCTGGAACAATGGCCGGAGTCGGGCGTTCCGGACAACCCGGGCGCCTGGCTCATGGCTGCCGCCAAGCATCGCGCCATCGACCACTTCCGGCGAAATACGCGCCTGGAGCGCAAGCACGAGGAACTCGGACGCGAACTGGGCGCGAAAGAGATGGCCGTGCCTGACCTGGATTCCGCTCTCGACGACAATGTTGGCGACGATCTGCTGCGGCTTCTCTTCATCTCTTGTCATCCCGTGCTTTCGACCGATGCTCAAGTCGCGTTGACGCTGCGGCTGCTCGGGGGACTGACCACAGACGAGATTGCGCGGGCTTTCCTCGTTCCCGAGCCGACGATTGCGCAGCGCATCGTGCGCTCGAAGCGTACGCTCTCAGAGAAGCACGTCCCCTTCGAAGTGCCGCGGGGGGAGGAACTGGCCGCGCGGTTGTCGTCGGTGCTCGAGGTTATCTATCTCATCTTCAACGAGGGCTATTCGGCGACGGCGGGCGACGACTGGATGCGGCCCTCTCTTTGCGAAGAAGCGCTGCGGCTGGGGCGGATCCTGGCCGAACTGGCGCCGCAGGCGGCCGAGGTCCACGGGTTGGTGGCGCTCATGGAGATCCAGGCGTCGCGCTCCAAGGCTCGCGTAGGGCCTTCGGGCGCGCCCATCCTGCTGCTCGATCAAAATCGGGCGCAGTGGGACCATTTGCTCATCCGCCGTGGGTTGGGGGCGCTGGAGCGTGCCGAGAAACTGGGTTCAGCTCGAGGATGGTATCTGTTGCAGGCACAGATCGCTGCTTGTCACGCGCGGGCGCGCACAGCGGAGGAGACCGATTGGACCGGCATCGCGACTCTGTACGGTCAACTCGCCCGGGTAGCTCCCTCCCCGATCGTCGAACTGAATCGGGCGGTGGCTGTCGGAATGGCTTCCGGTCCGGCAGCTGGGCTTGAGATCGTGGACACGCTGACGGCCGATCGTACGCTGGAGAACTATCATTTGCTGCCGAGCGTGCGTGGCGATCTTCTCAAGAAACTGAGTCGCTTTGACGAGGCACGGGCAGAGTTCGAGCGCGCGGCGGCGTTGACTCGCAACGCCAGGGAACGCGAGCTTCTGCTAGACCGCGCAAGAACCTGCCGCCGCGACAACTGATTCTGAGACGCTCGTCTCACGATGAGACTGTAACCGCTAATAAACCTCTTCCAATGCATCGCAATCAGGTGCTAACCCGCTGAAAATGCATCCACCTCGGTGCTAGTCCTTCCGTTCCGAGAGATGGTTCCCGTGTTGCTCCGTAGTTCTGTCGAACCGCGGATTACGGCTCCCCAAAGCTCTTCCAAACCAGGAAGAGGGGGAGCCCGACCGCATTTAAATCAGGCAGAGCGAGTTAAGGTAAGGGGTTTTTCATCCGCTTGGCGCAACAAGCCACAGCAACGGGACGCGCAGCGCAAACCGCCAGCACCGTGGCGGGGCTTGCCCGTTTTTTTCCTGACGCGACCCCGGTACGAATGCCGGTTCAACTCGCCCGCACCTTGCAGGCAGGTGACTCGTCAGCCGCGAATTTCACAGAAAGCACCATCATTGAATTTGGCACTCCCCGCGAAGTCCTATTCGCCTGCAACACCCCGCTCGAGTTCGCCGATGTTCTGCGCATGCGCAACTCCGACGGTTCGCTCGATTTCGAAGCGTCGGTGGTCGCGGTGCAGTATCACCCTGGCCAAACCGTCGTAGCCGCTCGCTTTTGCGGAGAAGTGCCCAACTGGATCGTGAAATCATGACTCCAACCACACCTGTACAAGACCTCGCCACCCAATGGAAGTTTGCCTGCCGCCTGTATCCCATTTACTTCGAACTGGCGCGTGAGTTCGCCATCGACGTGAAAGCCTGTCCCGACCTGGAGGCGGGAGTCGAAACGCCCGGCAAAGAGGCCGTCGAACAGGCCAACCACTGGCTCGACGAAATGGACCAGCGCATCCAGGTGCACCAGTTGCGCCAGTTCCTGCAAACCAGTTCGGTCGCGAATCCGGAAGGGGTCCTGGACCTGATCCAGCACTTCCTTGGGAAGACGCCCAAGACCGACGCGATCCGCGACAAGATTGATTTTCTGCTGGTGCAGTATTTCAGCCAGCTGGCGCCTTCGGGCGTGAACGATCCTGAAGTCGATCTGCCCTACGTAGCGCAAGCACTGGAGCCGGTGTTGGGCCAGGTAGAACTGAAGCCGCCAGTGTGGCTGAATTCGCTCGATCGCGTGCTCGACGCGGTGCGGAAATGCCGTTCTCTCGATGAGCTTTTGCATGGCGGTG
>DASRRV010000055.1:0-10809 GCA_035695545.1 Candidatus Sulfotelmatobacter sp.
AAGACTGAGAATCGAGAAGAGTGGACCGCAAGTCCCACTTTTCTATCATTTCAGTGATTTTTGTACTGGGATGCTGAAGCGTGGGCGCGATATATTCCCACCTATTGGTTAGTCTGGTTCGTCCCATCGCTGAATATGGGCGTCCGCGGGGGCATACGGAAAAGGCCCACTCGCCGCAGTTAGAACGCGGGAGAAATGGGAACGACCGATCGCAAATTTTCTTTTCCTCGCCGGATGACCCAGGCGTTCGTGAAACCTTCAGACGGACGTTGAGCGTAGAAGACTTCATGGACAATCCCACTTTTCTGTCATTTTGTGCGCTCTTCTACTGGAATACTTGGCTTGGACGCGACATGGTTCCACCTATGGTGAGCCTGATTCGCCCTTCGCGGAGATGGACACGGTGAGGACATCCCGGAAGGCCCCACTTCTCGCGCTCAGAACGCGCGCGAAATGGGGCACCCGTGAAATACGCCCCAGGGAATGCTTGGGAGGGCTAGCGGCCTGCCGAGGCGGCTGCGGCCTTGGGCATCATGCCGGCGATGTTCATGGCCTCGATGCGGCTGAGGACATTCTCGAGGCTGGCGCCGGTATCGGTGCAGGCGTCGACGTAGGGATGGCGGCTTCCGTCGGCGTGCATGACCAGGACGCTGGTCTCTGAGCTGGCCTTTTTGACCATGTAGGGCAGGTGATGACGGTCGTTGCGGGTGAGGGTAGGGCCGAGGACGACCAGGTCAAACTGGGTCTTGTTCAGGGCTTCCTGCACGGCTTTGCGGCCTGCGGCCTGCTGAACGATGTGTCCGGCCTTCTCGATTGTGGCCGCGTGCGCCTTTAGAATCTCGTCGTCGCCTTCGCCATAAAGAATTCTTAACTTCGCTTTTGCCATTGATTCCCCTCTAAGTGCGTTGCTACTGCCAGGTACCTGACGCACCAGTACCTGCTAGTGACGGTAGCAACCGATAGGGGGGCGGGAAACGTCACCGAAGACGCATGACGAAGGAGAGGCGCGGGTACGAACGGGCCTTGGCCTAGCGGGACTTGCTCGCGATGGAGCGAGGCCGTCGAACTGTGCTCAGGGCAGGCTCTGCGGCTGTCCCTACATTCTTCCTTCTTCGTTTCAGGGGCCTGATAGGCGAGTCGGGCTGGAAATTCTTTTCACAGAAAGGCTCGACGGGGATACACTTCTGCGCGGAGGGCTTTCCCACCCCATGTCCGCCACAATCGTCTGGAGGGCTGTACTCTTATCGTTATTGTTGACCCCTTGGCTGGCCGCGCAATCGGGCGGCACGCCGAATTCCGCCACCAGCTGCAATCTCGACGATGGACGCCAGGTCTATGTGCGCTACAACGCCGTCGCTACCAATAAGGAGAAAGTCGCCAACGGGAAACCTTGGGCTCCGGGAGGAGCGCCGATGACTTTGTTCACCGAGGCGCAGCTCTCGCTGGGAAGTTCGATGATTCCGATCGGCGCTTACACGGTGTATCCGATTCCGGCGCGCGATCACTGGACGCTAGTGGTTAACAAGAATGTGACGCCGGGCTCCGCGTATGACGACAAGCAGGATATTGCGCGGACCGCGATGGAAACCGCGCAGGTGGCGCAGCCGTCGGAGGCGCTAGAGGTAGCGTTTGCCCATGTGGGAGCGCGGTGCACGCTGCGGATTTACATTGGGAAGACGGCGTCGTTCGCGGACTTCACGGCGAAGTAACATTGGACTCCGGGGGCGAGACGCCCCCTTCGGCCAGCTCAGGGCTACGGGTCCGGACTCATTCCTTCTTGTGACGATTTCTCTTTCTCTATGCGTCGTCCCATCATCTTTCTCGTTCTCTCTTTAGTCACCTCTCTAGTCCTCGCGGCGAAAGGCTTTGCGCAATCTGGATTACAGGTGCAGAACTCGCACACTACCGAGAGTCTGCGCGGGGTGAGTGTGGTGTCGCGGGAGATTGCATGGGCGAGCGGGACTCATGGGACTTATCTTCGTACTACAGACGGCGGGCGGACGTGGACTTCGGGGCAAGTTCCGGATGCGGGAACGCTGGATTTCCGCGGGGTTGCGGCCTTCTCGAGTGATGACGCGTTCCTGATGTCGTCGGGGGCGGGGGAGCAGTCGCGCATTTATCACACTCGCGATGCGGGGCGGCACTGGGCGCTGCAGTTGCTGAATGCCGATCCGAAGGGATTCTTTGATTCGATCGCGTTTTGGGATGCGACGCATGGAGTGGTGGTGGGCGATCCGGTGCTGGACGATGCGGGGACGCTCAAGTTTGAAATTTTGCTGACTGAGGACGGGCAGAACTGGCGGCGGGTTTCTGCGACGCCGCTGCCGGCGGCGACGGAAGGCGAAGGGGCGTTCGCGGCGTCGAATACTTGCATCGCGATTATTCCGGGTGGTTCCGATTCGAACATATGGTTTGCGACGGGCGGGAAGGTGGCGCGAGTATTTCATTCTGCCGACCGCGGAAAGAGCTGGCAGGTGTCGGACACTCCGATTGTGCATGGGCCGGAGTCGGCGGGAATTTTCTCGATCGCGTTCCAGGATGCGATGCACGGTGTGATTGCCGGGGGCAACTACAAGCTTCCAAGTGAGGACGGGGCGAACCTGGCGTTTACCGATGATGGAGGAAAGACGTGGACTCTCTCGGGCATTCATCCGCAGGTGTTTTTTTCGGCGGCGGTTTATGACAGAAAAGCTAGTGAGGAAACACACGGAGTGCACCGCAATGCGGAGAACACGGGAAAGAAGACGGCGGTGAAGACAGTTCCCTCTCCGCGACTGTTCCTGGTGGGGCAGGATTTTGTTTCTGCTTTTCGGCCGGCTAAGGACCTGCGGCACATCAGTCCAGAGAAAGGTTCTGAGATGAAGTTTAATGCGGCGAGTGCTTATCCAGGGGGCGGAGCACTGGTGGTGGGAGCGAAAGGGGCGGTTGCGGTGGTGCCTTAAGGTTTCAAAGTTTCAGAGTTTCTGTTCTGAGACCCGGACCCACATTCAATCTGAAGCTTCGACCCACATTCCTGCCGAGCCCGCGACCCCTTCATTCAGAACACTCACTCGAGTTAGTGACTAAAGTGCTATCCCTTCCTGTTCTTTGCATTCCTGGGGACATCAACGAAGATTGAGAGGATTAAATAGTTCTTATCTCCCCCAGATCGAGAACCCTGTGAAGAAACTGTGTCTTGCCCTGATTTTTTGTGCGGCGACGATGGTGTCGGCGCAGACGCAAACGTCGTTTCCCGCGACAGCGACGTTGGCGACCGTTTCACGCACGACCAAGGCGGTGCATTACCGGCTGCAAGGTGGACAGACCAAGGTCGATTTCCAGGGAACGGATCTGTTGCAGCGTGCGTCGGGCGATGCCAAGGTCGAGGGCAAGAAGACGAACTTCGAGATCGAGGTGAAGTTTCAGGGCTTGGAAGACGCGACCAAGTTTGGGTTGGAGTATCTGACCTACGTGCTGTGGGCGGTGTCGCCGCAAGGACGTCCGCTGAACCTGGGCGAATTGTCGCTCGATCACCATGGCAACGCGAACGTGAAGGCCTATACGGATTTGCAGACGTTCGGGATGATCGTTACGGCAGAACCTTATTTCGCGGTGACGCAGCCGGGCAACATGGTGGTGATGGAGAGCGCTCCGCTGAGCGGCGCGGGCGGCGTGAACATCGACGCCAAGTATGAGCTGGTGACGCGCGGGACGTACTCCTCGACCAACACGCACATTCAGGATGCAATATTCGGGATCGATTCGAAGACTCCGCTGGAGTTGTTCGAGGCGCGGAATGCGGTGAGGATCGCTCACATAGCGGCGGCGGACAAGTATGCGGCGGCCATCCTTTCGAAGGCCGGCCAGCAGTTGATGCACGCGGAAGAGATCTACCGGCAGAAGCAGAACAAGGCTGCGGTGGAAGCGGCCGCCAAGGAAGCTACCGAGACTGCGGAAGAAGCACGGCTGATGGCGGTGAAGCAGAAGGCGGAAGAAGAAGCGCAGGCTGCAGCTGCGGCACGTGAGGCTAAAGCGCGCGCGGACGCGGATGCTGAGGCGAAGCGGCGTGCTGATGCTGAAGCGGCGCGTGCTCAGGCGGAGCAGGCTCGCGCGCAGGCCGAACAAGCGCGGGCGCAAGCCGTTCAGGCTCAGGCCGAAGCGGAGCGCATGAAGCAGGAAGCGCAGGCTGCGGCGCAGGAAGCGGCGCGCCAGAAGGACGAGGCGGAGAAAGCTAAAGCCGAAGCGGTCGCACAGCAGCAGGTGCTTGCGGCTGAGACAGACAAAGCGCGGGCGGCGGCGGCACAGTCAGACAGTCTTCGACAACAGGCAGAAAATGAAAAGCAGGAGCTGCGAGCGCGGCTGCTGCAGCAATTGAACTCCATTCTCGCGACGCGCGATTCAGCACGGGGACTCATCGCGAATATGTCGGACGTTTTGTTCCGCAGCGGAAGCTACGAATTGCTTCCCGGAGCGCGCGAGCGGCTGGCGAAAGTGTCGGGCATCGTGCTGGCTTATCCGAGTCTGCACGTCGCGGTGGAAGGGCATACCGACAGCGTGGGCAGCGATCAGTACAATCAGGATCTCTCGGAGCATCGGGCGCAGGCGGTGCGCGACTACTTTGTGCAGCAGGGTATTTCGGGCGGCGCGGTTGAGGCTCGCGGATTCGGAAAGAATGAGCCGATCGCATCGAACGATACTCCCGAGGGGCGGCAGGCGAACCGGCGGGTAGAGTTAGTTCTCTCCGGGGATGCGATTGGGAATACGTTTGACGGTCCTCCGCAGGCAGGGCCCACGGCGCAGGTTAAATAGTTCCGGCTCCGGGGCGGCAGGTTCCAGTCGGAATCACGAGCACACTCAGGGGCACGGCTCAAGGCCGTGCCCTTTCCGCTACCACGTTGCATCTTGACCGCGTCTCTCCCGACAACATTCGTCAGTTGGCCACTGGTAGTTGGAAGGTGGCGTCCCGAGGATCGGGGTTGCGGCGATTTTTATCCGGGGAGCGGTTGCGGAAGACGGATTTCACGCCTTCGCGCCTGCGCTCGTCGAGGCCTACGAACTCCCAGTCGATTTCGGGAGAGAGGTAGCGCAGGAGCATGTCGGTGGCGGGATGGACGTGCAGGGCGGGAGCTGCGCGATAGAGGAGCGGTTTCTCGGGTGAGAGCTCGCGATCGGGAAAGCCTCGTTGAGGAAGTCCTGCACGGTGCGGGTGAGGGCGTCTGGGGGCACGATGGCATTGTCTACATTCTGGCGGGCCGAGTCTGTGACGAGTGACCATCGTTATGGAGGGGGCTGCGGAAGATTTGGAGGGAGCGGATTGGGGCGGGGGCGTGTGGGATAATAGAAGGAATCAGCCATATATTGGGTCGGCTCGGGAGCAGCCCCCGCAGCAAACAATTGCATAGGTCGTTCGGGCCCAAAGTGCGGGCCCTCAGGATGACATTGGGTCTTTCGGCGGACCGTTGCGTCGAGTCGCTAGTGAGTTGAGGAGCATCTAAAACACGTGGACAAACAACTGGATCGACAGCGTTTTTTCTTTGAGCACTACGGATTGGCCGAGCGCGACCTGGAACACTATCTGGCGGCAGCGCTTTCGGCGGGCGGCGATTACGCCGATCTCTACTTCGAATATCTTTCCTCGACATCGCTGATGGTGGACGAGTCGATGGTCAAGTCGGCCTCGCAGGGGATTTCTGCCGGCTGCGGCGTGCGCGTGGTTTCCGGCGAACGGACCGGCTACGCATATACCGATGACCTTTCGGCGAACCGGATTTTGCATGCGGCGCGGACGGCGGCTTTGATTGCCAGCGCACCTGCGAAGGCGACCGTCGCCGGGTTTCAGAAAGCGGCGGCGCGAAGTTTGTATCCGGTGACGCTGCCGTCGGTGGATGCGGAGATCAGCGCGAAGGTTGAGCTGGTGATGCGGGCCGACAAGGCGGCGCGGGCATACGATCCGCGGATTCAGGAAGTGCGGGCAAGCTATGCCGACGAGTTGCGCAACATTCTGGTGGTGGGATCGGATGGAACGTTTGCCGAAGACTCGCAGCCTTTGGCGCGGATGAACGTTTCGTGCATCGCCAAGACTGAAGGCAATTCGGCGCGAGGGACTTCCGGCGGCGGCGGTCGCGTGGCGCTGGATTTCTTTTTCGGGGAGAAGACTCCGGAGTTTTTTGCCAAGGAGTCGGCGCGGCAGGCAATTTTGCAGCTCGATGCGCGCGAGGCTCCAGCGGGCGAGATGGAAGTTGTGCTCGGTCCGGGATGGCCCGGAGTTCTGCTGCACGAGGCCGTGGGACACGGGCTGGAAGCGGATTTCAATCGCAAGAAGACTTCGGCGTTCGCGGGCTTGGTGGGCAAGCGCGTGGCCAGCGAGAAGTGCACCGTGGTCGACAATGGGACGATGCCCTGGCGGCGTGGATCACTGAATGTGGACGATGAAGGCAACTCCACCCAGGAGACTGTGCTGATCGAAAACGGGATTCTCAAAGGTTATTTGAGCGACAAGCTCTCGGCTCGTCTGATGGGAGTGGGCAACACCGGCAACGGGCGGCGCGAGAGTTACGAGCATATTCCGATGCCGCGCATGACGAATACTTACATGCTGGCAGGGCAGGACAATCCAGAAGATATTATTCGCTCGGTGAAGCATGGTGTGTATGCGGTGAACTTCGGCGGCGGGCAGGTCGACATTACGAACGGGAAGTTCGTGTTCTCGGCGTCGGAGGCGTACATGATTGAGGATGGCAAGATTACGGCGCCGATCAAGGGAGCAACGCTGATTGGAAACGGGCCCGATGTGCTGACGCGGGTTTCGATGGTGGGCAACGATCTGAAACTCGACGAAGGCGTTGGGACCTGCGGGAAAGACGGGCAGGCGGTGCCGGTGGGCGTGGGCATTCCGACGTTGAAGATCGACCGGCTGACCGTGGGCGGGACGGCGAGGAAAGATCCGGGCGGGTTCATGCAGTAGCATGAGCGCAGATGAAGCACGGCTTTCTTAGATTGGGATTTGCTGACGACGGGGACGGAACAGGCGAGCTCTTCGCGGACGCTGAATCTGAGGGGTTCGTCGGGAGTGGATCAGCCTACTTTGGTGCTGGCGAAATCGAGAAGTTTGCCAGCGCAATCTCAGAATACCCATTGCCGCAACGGGACCGTTGCTTGCTCACCGGCGGTTTCGGTGCCCGAACGCCGGGACCAATACAGAACGAACATCTCGGCATCGAAGTGTATCCGATCGACAGTCGAGGACATATCGGTGTGCCAGTTCGACTAGCGACACCCGCGTGGGGCGACACAAGACCGGAGTCTCAGAAGACCTTGAAGCTTGAGTTGCGGACCACGTACGAACCACTTGCAAGATTCAGCAGAGATCTAATCGCCTTGATCAAAGGGACAGCCGAAAAAGCGATCCTCGAAGAGGACGCGATCCCATAGCCTTAGAATAAAGCAGGATCTAAACCTTCATGTCTTCTACTGAACTCGAAGCTGGAAACCCGAAACTCGAAACCGATCTGCGCGAGATTGCGCAGGACATTGTGCGACGCGCGATGAGCGGCGGCGCGACTGCTGCGGAGTGCGTGGTCCGCGAGGGCGATGAGTTCTCTACCCTGGTTCGCCTCGGCCAGGTCGAGACTCTGAAGGAGTCGGGATCGAAGGCGATTGGAGTGCGAGTATTTTTTGGCCAGCGGGCGGCCAGTACTTACTCGAGCGACTTTTCGCGCGCGGGCCTTGACCGCATGGTGAAGTCGGCGCTGGAGCTGGCGAAGATTACGTCGGAAGATCCGTTTGGAGGAATTCCGGAGACGTCGCAGCTGGGCTCGCTGTCGGGCGATCTGGCGCTTTATCACGAAGACGTTTATTCGCTGCCAGGTGCTGATCGGATCGAGTATGCGGGGCGTGCGGAAAAGGCGGCGCTGGATTTTGATCCGCGCATCAAGAACTCGGAAGGTGGGTCGTTCGACGCGGCAACCGGGCACAAGGTTCTGGCCAACTCTCACGGATTTGTGGGCGAGTACCGGAGGTCGTATTGCTCGGTGGCGGCGGTGCCGATTGCGCAAACTCCGGAAGGCGCGATGCAGCGGGATTACTGGTACTCGGTGGCGCGAACTTTGAGCAAGCTTGATACGCCGGAGAAGGTTGGAAAGATTGCGGCCGAGCGCACGCTGCGGCGACTGGGGGCGCGGAAGGTGAAGACTGCTCAGGTTCCGATTATTTTTGATCCGATGGTGGCGACTTCGATTCTCGAACACATTTTTGAAGGCGTGAATGGTGACTCGGTGTACCGAGGGGCGTCGTTTCTGGCGGGCAAGTTGGGACAGAAGATTGCCGGGGACAACGTCAACGTGATCGACGATGGCACGATGCCGGGCGGGTTTGGGACGAGTCCGTTTGATGGCGAGGGGATTCCGACGCGGCGGACTGTGGTCGTGGAGAACGGCGTGCTGAAGTCGTATTTGCTCAATACTTATACGGCCAAGAAGCTCGGCCTGCAGACTACGGCGAATGCTTCGCGCGGGTTGGCGGGTACACCGGGGATTGGTCCGGGGAATTATTTTCTGCAGGCTGGGACGAAGAGTTCGAAGGAATTGATTGGCGGAATCAAAGAAGGGCTTTACGTAACGGAGTTTCTTGGACAGGGAGTGAACCTGGTGACGGGAGACTATTCGCGCGGAGCTTCAGGGCAGTGGATTTCGGGCGGGGAGTTCGCGTATCCGGTGGAAGAGATCACGGTGGCGGGAAATTTGAAGGAGCTGTTCTTCAATATTTCTGAGATCGCCAATGATTTGGAGTTCCGCGGATCGGTGGCGGCGCCCACGATTCGGGTGGATGGGCTAACTGTGGGCGGAGAATAAGAGAAGACGGGCGCGGACAAAGCAACTCGTTCCAATTGAGGCAGCCTTGCGGGCTGCCTTTTCTGTTTGGGAGACTGGCGGTTGCCCGAATGTTGGCGAGTAATCCACCTTCATCGTAGTATGAACTCCGCATGACACGATTCTCGTCGCCATTCCTGGTCAGTTGTGTCCTTATGTGCGTTTTCTGCGGGGCTCAGATGTCCACGTTGCCGGCTGCCCAGGCTATCGCGGACCTTCCGGGTCCCCCGAAGAACCCGCCGATCTTTTCGCAGATGACGGCGATCATGCAAGGGGATCCACAGCACCAGAACACGGTAGATCTAAAAGGACACGTCGCCAGCGTGGAGCGTGAGCAAACTCAGTCACCGAACCAAAGTCCGTACGCCTATCACACCAAGACTACCTTGACCTTTGACGGCGATGACCAGCTCGTCAAGTCCATCCACGAAGATTCGACAGGTGTATCGACGACGACAAATTTTGGATGAACAGAAGGCTGCAAAGCCAAACCGTAAACCATCATCGAACCGACGGGAGATTCCCAGGCTGGAGTGAATGGCAACGTTGGAGCTAGGACAAAGTCGGCCGTCTTTCAGAATTTCATGCTGGCCGCGACAAGCAAGAACTGCTGAATGACTACGTAGACTTGAAATATGATTCAAAAGGCAGACCCCTTGGATACGAACTATATGCGCAGACCTTGACGGAGATTACCTACGAGGGGAACAAAATTACCCTGAGCAGATTACAAAAATATCAACGGCGCAAGTTCTTTGAGCAGGTTCAGGTCGTCGACGACCGAAACCGCGTAATTGATCTCAAGGTTTCCGATCTCAGCGGCAGTCAGCTCCAGCAGTGGTACCACGTGAAATTCCAGTACGACGAAAAGGGTCGCGTTATTGAGCAAAATACTGATCCGTTCAAGCTGGGAAGCGGCGATGATTACTCCCCACTGCCGGGAAAGTTGGTTGTCGAGTATGACGACGAAAAGCACTCGGGCGGGCAGAAGTTCTACGATACTGACGGAAGTCTGGTCCTTCATACAGCATTTGAATTCGACCGTGACGGAGTCCTCACTAAGCTGCACGCCCTTGATGCTTCCGGCAAGGAACGAGCCGGGGGAGAAACGTTCGTCGATCCTGTGTCACATAAAGCAAGTACTCGCCCGGGAAATGTCGAGTGGGAGGTCATCTACGATGATCACGGCAATTGGACAGAGCGACGGCGCTGGTTTACTCCGGCCGATGGGAGTCCTCGGATTATGACAAGAGTGATTCGACAAAGCATCGCGTATCGGTAGCAGCCGCAGTCTCTCCCTGGGAAGCTTTCGTGGGATATGGATGTAGTATCGCGTTCTTAGTAGTGAAGCGGGATTTCGGCGGATAGTCGTCCGTCTCGAGAGGCGGGAAAATGAAATTCGCGAAGATCGTTTTCTGGATTGCCAGCATTTGGGGTGTGCTGGTGTTGACGCCTCTTTATTTCATGTTTGATTTGATCGGGCGGCAGGATCCTCCGGCGATCACGCATCCTGCGTTTTACTACGGGTTTTTGGGCGCGGGGCTGGCGTGGCAATTCGCGTTTATGGTGATTGCGCGCGATCCGGTGCGCTACCGACTGATGATGATTCCTTCCGTGCTGGAGAAGTTCAGCTACGGAGGTTGCCTGCTCGTGCTTTATCTGCAGCGACGATTGCATCCGACAGACCTGGTGTTTGCGGGAGTCGATTCGCTGCTGGGAGTGCTGTTCCTGGTTGCGTTCTTCGAAACCAGGGCGGCGGCGAACTGAAGTTCTCTTCTTCGGTTCACATCCTCAGCTCTCATCCCCTTACAGCAAGCCACAACATGGAAGCGGTCATCAGGACCGGCAGGAAGATGCCGAAGCGCGCCCAGCGCATTTTGGGAAGATTGTCGGGATTGGCGCCGATGACGAGAAAGCCGCAGAACGCGACCAGCGCGGAGATCAGCAGATTTGCGGCGAGCAC
>DASRRV010000056.1:0-23266 GCA_035695545.1 Candidatus Sulfotelmatobacter sp.
ACGCAGCGTCGTTGATGTCGGAGAAAAAAAATATGGAGGGCCGCCACGTCGGCCTTGACTTTTATGACCTTCTCATAGAAGTGTAATGGCGTGGTTTCGTCAGCGTTGTACCAGCCTTGGTGCGAGTCCATCAGGTAGCGCCGCAAAATCCCGCATTGACAGGAAGTGTCAGCGTGATGCCGCATTTTGGCAGAACTTGTCAGAAGCGTCCCTTAGCATGTGGCACGAAAGTCTATCTTTCCGCTGAAAACAAAGGTCCTTTTCTAAGCAGAGCTGCCCCAAAAGTAACTAAAGGAGTTGGCTCGGCAGATGCAGTTGAATTTGGAAGCGAGTGTCATCGGCGGGAGAAATTCAATCGGGACACAACTGAGGAGAACAATCGAGATGCGCAAACAGAGGGGTTTTTCACTGATCGAGCTGCTGATCGTGGTGGCAATCATCCTGATCATCGCAGCGATCGCAATTCCGAACTTGCTGCGGGCCCGCATGGCCGCTAACGAGTCGTCTGCTGTCGCCTCCATCCGTACCATCAACACCGGTATGGTCACCTACAACTCCACTTATCCGACGGTTGGTTTTGCTGGCTCGTTGGCGGTTCTCGGCGGCGTGGCGCCTTGCACCCCGAGCTCGACGACTGCTTGCTTGATCGACAGCGTGTTGGCTGCCGGCACCAAGAGCGGCTATACGTTCCTCGCGGCCGCAGCGGGCGCAACTCCGAACGTGACCTACTACGCGACAGGCGTTCCGGTCACACTGAACCAGACTGGTATCCGCAGCTTCTGCTCGTTTGAAGATGCTGTGGTTCGCGTAGATCCCACGGGCGCAGCGATCGCCGGCGAACCGGCTTGCCAGGCTCTTCTGCCGCTCAACCAATAATCGGCATCAGACCTATCAACAGGGGCAGCGAGGCCGTTGTGCTCGCTGCCCTTTTTCTCTGTTGGGGAAATATCGTTCTAACTTTTCTGGATCTCATGTGTTTGCCTGGGAATGCGGACGTGGAGTGTAACGGGTTTGAAGAAGACTGAGAGAAGCTAGTCATTTATCGCATGGGAAAGCAACCTCATCCAACATTACGCAACGATTCGATGGAAACGTGACGTGTGCAAAGAAATTTACCCGGATGTGTATTGACCCAGAATGACGGGTGCGTCCGATCGTGACCGTTGAAATATCGCCATTACACTTCTCAGAACCCTCCCGGCCGGGCCCTACGCTGTTGAAAAACTCCATTTTTCGCAAAACAGCCAAAATGTCACGGATAGAAAATGTCTACCCGAGCAGAGAAGGTCGTTTAGGGGGCATCCTCACGCAAAGGTTTTCGAGCGTTTTCGCGGGAGTGAGTTTTCAACAGCCACTCGCCAGAGCACACATTGACCAGATCGGGAGTGTATCCCGTGCCGCGACCAAACGCGCGCATGCCGGAGTCTCGGCGGAGGACACTGCGTGAAAGCGCTGCCCGGCACTACAATTGTTTTTGGTGGTAGTGAGGAATGCCATGCATGCGGATCGTGTGGAATTCTCATGGGACGCCGAGCAAGTCAAGCTGGCTGGTTAGGATTGAAACCGGCGAGGAAGTCATTCGGCGCCACTGTACTTTACCCCAGAATGCGGATGAGCAGACAGTACGCACGGCCATCGAGAAAGCCGTCGCGGAGGAAGGTTACGAACTGGATCCGGCGAGTTTCGTCCGTCGCTAAACAAAGGAGTCTCTGGCGGCGGTTGTTGTAATGCCGCCTTTACGCTCGTTTCCGACCACCGTCGGTGCGATCTTAGAGCCACTGAGATCAGCCGAAGATCTCGTTCACCTTTTCTCTGGTTTGCTGACTGCGTGACGGCTTCAGATACCGCATCGTGGATTCCAAGTCTGAGTGACCGAGCCATTGCTGCACCGTGCGAAGATCGACGCCTGCCCATAGACACCGAGTCGCAAATGTCGAGCGGAACTTGTGCAACCAAAAGTCCTCTTTGTTGAGCTTCGCGCTCTCGGCACAAGCCTTCAGGCAGTCGAGGAAATCCAGTTTCGGATTGCAACCGGCGGTTGGGAACACGAGGAAACATACTTTGTCAGACTTTGCCTTCCATGCTTTCAGCTTCTTCGCCAGCCTGGCCGGAATCGGGATCTCACGTTCCTTATATGCCTTCGGCGTCCAGTTCCGATCCGGCTTGTGGGTGAACCGAACAGCTGACGCGGCGAAGTTCACGTCGGACCAGTAGGTGTACTTCACTTCCTGCTCTCTCATCCCCGTCATCAGGAAGAACTCATACCAGAGCCGCTCTTCCTCATTACAGGAGTTGAAGAGCTTGTCCAGTTGTTCCTGCTCATACATCTCCGGCTCCTCTTCTGTATAGCGCGGCCAGCCGTTCTTACCGGCTAGGCCACGAATCCCGTTGGCTTTCAGGAACGTCATCACCACTCAAACTTGTCGTAGACGGATCGCGGTGATTGTTCTTTTTCATCCCGAAGAAATGCAGAGAACTTCAGCAGATCATGCCGCTCGATCTCGTGCAGGTAGAGCTTGCGGCAGGATGCAGTGAAGTAGTTGAGCGCCGTGGTGTAGGCGGCAAGGGTCTTGGGCTTCTTCGTGAGTTCGGTCTCCTCCAGAAACTGCGCCACGGCTGCTGCGGCTGTCTTGTGCCCTTCTTCATTCTCGGGCAGGACTGCGACGCCGTTGTTAAAGAGCGTGGAGTTCAGCTTCTTTGCGCTGGCGGCGAACTGCAGCGTCCTCGGCATCCTTGCCGACGGACAAGCGGACACGTCGTCCCTTCTCCCGCCACTCTAGGTAGTACGCCCCTTCGGGATGGCGCTCGGGGTGGCAGTTTACAACGACAAGGTCGGGCCGGACGCGACCGTTGGAAGCGAGGACGATGGGGCAATACCGCGCGCGGGGTTTGGACACGCTTTGACTTCGCGGGACTGAGTGTTGGGCACCGGGACGAGCTCCGATTCAACTCGGTATCTCGGTAGGTATCACCAGTATACAACTCATTGATATCAACACATATGGCGGAGAGAGAGGGATTCGAACCCCCGATACCCGTTAAGGTATACACGCTTTCGAGGCGCGCGCCTTCAGCCACTCGGCCATCTCTCCGCGCCGTTAACTTGAATTTATTTTATCAGGAAGCCGTTAGCTTCTATTTCTCCTCACCCGTTTCACCGAACTGAGCCGGACTCGCCCTCCTCACCCAAGCCTAAGATGCGGTTTGTGACTTGGTTCACCATTCTGGCCACTTCCGGGTCCGAAATCTGGGTATAGATGTCCAGGGCGGTACGAATATCGCTGTGTCCGAGTTGGGCCTGCATCTCGGTGGGGTGTGCTTCTTTCTTGCCATGCGTGGAGAAGCTCCTGCGAAGCACCTGAAACGTAGGGTGAAATGCGATCTCCAATTTTTTCGCGACCGGGTACAGACGCAGGCGCAGCCAATTGTCTGGATGAATGGGCGTCGCCAGTGGCTTTCGCGCGCGCGCTTGCATCCCTGGGAACATGAGGGCATTGGCATCTGGGTTCGGACATCTCGCCCTCCACAAGTCGATCGCCTTGCGCACGGCTTGGGGGATCGCGACAAGGCGGTAATTGGTGCGACCACAGCGGTTCTTGCGCTTAATTTTCTTTCGTTGAAGCCGGCCACGCCACGCGGTATTGACGATCGTGAATACACTGCCGCTGTAGCATCCCCGGGTCAGGCCAAAGAGTTCACTGGGCCGGAGGGCACAGAGGCACGCGATCAGGAAGATGGCACGGTCGCGTATGCCATCAAGACCCGCCAAGAGCTTGGCATACATCTCGACGGGAAGAACCGGCTTTTCGGACTCCTCGATCTCAGGAATGACCGTCTTGCGAGCGACATTTCGCTCTAGGACGTCTTGGTCCACGGCCTCCGCCAATCCAGCTTTGATCAGATCGCGCACATGGTAAACAACCGTGCACGAGTATTCCTCGGCGGCCAGTCGGTTGAGTAGCATCTGGACCTGAAACTTGGTGATGTCTTTGAGTGGGACGTGTTCGAGGGTTGGATAGACGTGACTGGTGAGGTAGTCGAGGTTGGTCCGGCGCGTCCCGTCTCGCCAGTTAGCGCCGCGCATGGGGACGTAGAAATTCCGCATCCAATCGCCAAAATGTGATGGTCCCGTCTGCGGCTCGGGTAACTAGACCGCCGTTGATGGCGGCGAGTTCCGCTGCCAGGATTTTCTCAGCGTGGGCCCGGTGCATCTTCGGCCTATAGCCCACTACCAGGCTGCGGTGATGTCGTTTCGCTTTGCCGGTTGTAGGATCGGTCAGGTTGACGTTGTAGTGGATTTCCCAGCCACCGGCCTCGGTGGCGATCACCTGGCCTCTTTGATAACGCGCACATCCGCGAGCCATGAAACCTGCTTTCTGCGCTGGAATTGTTGTTCAGCTTTCGATTTCGCGCAAACGCGCGATGAAGAGCTGTCACCCAGCCGAAAGTCGCGCCCCGCGGGCGAAAATTCGGCAAGTCCTTTCGAAGAACTCCCTCAACGAAAATGGCAACGAGTTTTTTATCTGCACCTTTATCGCACCTTTCAAACTCTAAGCCATTGACGTAGAATCCCTTAGATGCGGATTACGATCCGCCTCGAAAGGGGACATACCTTAACGGGTATATCGTGGGTTCAAATCCCACGCTCTCCGCCATTCTTCTCTAGCTTTGGATAACCCTTAGAGCACAGTGCCTAGATCCAAGCCGGTTCCCGAGCCCGCAGAAAATCCAATCACATCTGGGTCGTTGCGTTCTCCTCTCGCCTTTTCGCTGACCCTCTTCGTCGCCACGCTGGTTCTCTACTTCCCCACCCTCGACAGCGCATTCGTGAACTACGACGACCCCGCTTATGTGACTGCGAATGCCCACGTGCTCCCAGGGCTCTCCTGGAGCAACATCGCATGGGCTTTCACGGCCACTGGCGAGGCGAACTGGCATCCACTGACCTGGATCTCTCATATGGCGGACGTGCAACTCTTCGGCACGAATCCGAGGGGGCATCACGTTGTCAGCGTGATCTTCCATGCATTCAACGTGGTTCTGCTGTTCTTCGTTTTGCTGCGCGCCATTGGATACGTTCTACGCAGCGCAGTGGTAGCAGCGCTATTCGCGGTTCATCCCCTGAATGTCGAGTGCGTGGCGTGGGTGGCAGAGCGAAAGTCGCTGCTCTCGATGTTGTTTCTGTTGTTGGCACTGGCCGCCTACGGCTGGTACGCCAGTAGGAGAAGCGTTGGCCGCTACGTAGTAGTAGTTGTATTGTTCGCGCTCGGGCTCGCCGCCAAGCCGATGGTCGTGACCTTCCCTGTTCTGCTCCTGCTGTGGGACTACTGGCCGCTGGGGCGTGCTGCCGTTGAATCCGCAATAGCGGAGGGCCGCCCAACACGGTTTCAACTCATAGCAGAGAAGATTCCGCTTTTCGCCCTGTCCGCCGCCAGTTCATGGATCACTCTTTACGCGCAGCGCAGCGGCGGAGCCCTCGGCAATACGGAACTACTTCCCCTAGGACAGCGGATCGCCAACGCAATCTACTCCTACGTGGCATACCTCGGGAAAGGCATCTGGCCCGCCGGGCTGGCGGTGTTTTATCCACATCCCGAAAGCTCGCTGGCAGCCTGGAGAGTCGCCGGGGCTACGCTGCTGATCGTCGTCGTCACCGCGCTCGCATGGATCTACCGCGATGGTCACCGCTATCTGCTCATGGGATGGCTATGGTATCTCGTCGCGATGATTCCTATGATCGGCGTTGTGCAGGTTGGGCGCCAGGCGATGGCCGACCGCTACGCATATCTTCCGTTCGTAGGACTCTTCATCATTGCGGTGTGGGGTTGTGCCGAGCTGTTCGCGTACCTGAAGCTCTCGAGCGTTGCCCAAGGGGCAGTCACCACGGCGGTTTTGATCGCCTATGCATCCATGGCCTTCCTGCAAATCAACTACTGGCACAACAGTTACACGCTGTTCTCGCACGCATTGCAGGTGACCACGCGCAACGGCATTGCCGAAGATAACTTCGGCACCGCGCTCATGGAGATGGGCCGCCCCGACCTGGCGCAGCCGCACTTCGAGGCCGCCGCGGAATACATTCCACAGCTTTCGACGGCGCACTACAATCTCGGCGTTCTGCAGCAAACGCAGAATCACCCAGCCGTTGCCCGGCGCGAATACGACCTTGCGCTGAAGTACAGCTCAGACGCGACCGAGGCCGCTCAGGCCCATAGCAACCTGGGATTCTTGCTGATGGAGAACGATCCAAAGGCTGCCATTGAGCAATTCACCGCCGCGCTGCAGATCAATCCCGACAAACAGAACAGTTTGCTCGGACGTGGTATTGCGGAGTACCGTCAAGGAACTCTGGACGCTGCGATCGGTGATCTGTCTCGCGCCGCGCAACTCGCACCGCTGGCCCAGGCGGAGTTCTGGCTAGGCCGCGCGTTAGAAGATAAGGGACAAATACAAGCCGCAACAGATGCCTACACAGCCGCGCTGCAGCTAGCCCCGGGCATGACGGATGCACAGCAGCATCTGGATGTTGTTAAGCAAAAACAACATTGAAAGATTTTTCTCTGCGATCTTTGCGCATTTTCTTTGCGAACTTTGCGGTTAAGATCTTTTGACTCGGAAGCGCCAAGAACCCCGCGAAGGCCGCCAACCTACTGTTGCTGTTGTTCCTGCTCTGACCGCGCCGCGTGCCGAACCAGGACAGGCCTTGACCGCACCGCGAAGAGCGGAGCCATCGGTTCCGGCGCTACTGCGTTCGCCGGACTCACCGTCACCGCGACGCTGAGTTCGCTCTGTGCCTCGCCTTTATACACTCCTCGCGTCGGAGGAACATCCGCGTAGTCGCGTCCGACCGCCACACGAATGTGCCGGTCGCCGCCGACCAGATTGTTCGTCGGATCGAATGCCACCCAGCCCCACCCCGGCACAAGCGCCTCAACCCAGGCATGCGACGCGCCTTCCACCGAACGGTCTTTCTCATCTTCATCGCGGTGAAACATATATCCACTGACGTAGCGGCACGGCATGTTCAGCGACCGCACCAGCGTGATCATGATGTGCGCAAAATCCTGACAAACTCCCTGCCGCGTGCGCAGGGCCTCGGCGATGGGCGAATCTACTTTTGTGCTGTTCGGCACGTATGCGAAGAACTTGTAGATTGCTTCGTTAAGTTCCGTCAGCAACACCAGCGGATTCCCTCTTCGCTCGCATCTCAACTCCTTCGCCAGTTCCTGCAACGGCTCGCTGGAGTGCGCGAAGTGGCTGGGCAAGAGCATTTCCCAATAGTCATTGCCTGCGACCAGAGCATCGAGATCAGCCCAGGCGCCGCTATCGGCGGGTCGCGGCGCCGGAACCACCTGCACCTCCACCGCTGATTGTGCCGTGACTTTGACCTGTGCGTGGTTTCCCGCGATATCGAAGTGATGCACCGTGTTCCCGGTGAAATCGCGGTATTGCATGATGTTCGCCGTTGGATCGACATCGAGCGTGAAACTCAGGCAGCGCTGTTCCCCATCGCCGCGCGGTTGCAGGCGCACCTCCATCACGCTCTCGCGCACCGCGGGCTCGTAGCGAAATGTCGTCGTATGTCGGACGGAATAGATCATATGGATTGAGTATGTATTGAGTATGGATTGAGTAATTTTGTAATTTGAACTCGGCGATCGTATTGGGACAAAACTTCCCAATTACCAAATTTCAAAATTACCAAATTACAAAATTCCTACGAAACCAACGCCGACTCCACCGAATAGTCGAAATACACCTGCTGGATCGCGGTATGCGCCTGCGCGCACTGCCAACGCACGCTGTCGACATAGCCGCTCGCCCCTGACGCCATGATTTCGTCGATTTGACTGAAGCTGAGTGTGGCGCACAGTCTGCCTGCCAGCCGCACGGGCTGCTCAGCCTTGCGGTCAGTCAACTCTCCGATAGCAAACAATGCCGCACGAACGCGATCCACCGAGAACCGGACCGAATGCGGAAACTCGGAATTCAGCAGCAAAAATTCCGCCACACGCAGCGGCCGCAACTCTGCCGTATAAGTTTTGCAGTATGCCTCGAAGGCCGCGCAAGACTTCAGCAATCCCACCCACTCCAAATATTCTTCACTCTCCACCGCCTGATCGGACGGATGCGGCAGCCGTCCAAAGTGAGTCCCAATGAGCCGCGCCAGCGCCTCGGTGCGTTCCACAAACCGGCCCAGTTGGATGTACTGCCATCCCTCTCCGTGCGACATGGTCGAATCGGTGACGCCCTGGAACAGGTGCGCGCCCTCCTGCACCGCGCGAAAGAATACGTAGGAATGCAGCAACCAAATCTCACTCGCCGTGGTGCTATTGACCTGCAAGTACAGGCGGTTGAGCTGCTCCCACATTTCCGTGCTGCACTGCTCCCTTACCTGCCGGAGATTTTCTCGCGCCGCAGCCACGCAAGCAAGAATGGAAGAAGGGTTTGTACGATCGAGAGTCAGAACATGGGTGAGCGACGCAGCGTCGATCTTGCCGTCTTCCGGCGGAGGAACCTGCGAAGCCTCCAGCAGCCGAAGCCAGCGCCCCGCACCCGCTTCGGGAGACTGGTCGAGGCGCAGCTGCAGGTCAACGTCGATCAGCCTCGCCGTATGTTCGGCGCGCTCCAGGTAGCGGCTCATCCAATACAAGCTGTCCGCAACCCGGGAAAGCATGACTGTGCACCTCCGTTCGTTCATTCTTGCTCGTTCATTCCCAGTTCGATCATGCTCGCAGAACCCAGGTGTCTTTGCTGCCGCCGCCCTGCGACGAGTTCACCACCAGCGACCCCCGCCGCAGCGCCACGCGCGTCAGTCCACCCGGGACCAACGTTACGTTCTCGCCGTACAAAATGTAAGGACGCAGATCCACATGCCGCGCCTGTACTTCTCCCTCGAGGAAGCACGGAGCCCGCGACAGACTCAGCGTCGGCTGCGCGATATAGTTCCGCGGCTCCGCCTCGATCCGCCGCCGGAACTCTTCCCTTTCCGCCTCGGTGCTATGCGGCCCGATCAGCATGCCATACCCGCCAGACTCGCCCACAGCCTTCACCACGAGTTCGTCCAGATGTTCGAGCACGTAGCTTCGCTGTGACCGGTCGTTCAGTAGAAAGGTTTGAACATTCGCGAGGATGGGGTCCTCACCCAGGTAGTACCGGATAATCGCCGGCACGTACGCATACAGAGCCTTGTCGTCCGCGATGCCAGTCCCAATCGCATTCGCCAGCACAACATTCCCCGCCCGATATGCGTTAAACAACCCGGGCACGCCCAGGCTCGAATCCTGACGGAAGCACAGCGGATCGAGGAAGTCGTCATCCACCCGCCTGTAGATCACGTCCACCCGCCGCAGACCGGCGGTAGTCCGCATGTAGACCACGTTGTCGTGTAGCAACAGATCGCGCCCCTCGACCAACTCAATTCCCATCTGCTGCGCCAGAAACGTGTGCTCGAAATAAGCGGAATTGAATACGCCCGGAGTGAGCAGAACGACCTTCGGTTCATGCCGTGTCGATGTATTCGGCGGAGCCAGCGCCCGCAGAGTCGCCAGCAGCGCCCGCGCATAGTGGTCCACCGGACTGACGCCGTAATCGCGGAACAGTGTGGGGAAAACTTTCTTCAGCACCTTCCGGTTCGCTAGCATGTACGACACGCCGCTGGGAACGCGCAGGTTATCTTCGAGCACAGCGAAACTTCCATCGGGCAGACGCACCAGGTCGGTGCCGCAGATGCTGACGTAGATTCCCCGCGGCACGGTCAGCCCGCGCATCTCGCGCCGAAAGTGGCGGCAGCTATAAACCAATTCGTGAGGAACCACACCATCGGCCAGAATTCGTCCGTGGTGGTAAATGTCTTCGAGGAAGAGGTTCAGCGCGGCGATGCGCTGCGTCAGTCCGCTCTCAATCTTTCGCCATTCGTCGTGAGGAATAATTCGCGGCAGCAGGTCGTTGGGAAAAACTCGCTCGGTTCCCTCGTCGTTCCCATAAACCGTGAAGGTGATGCCCTGGTGCAGAAACGACAAGTCCGCGGCTTGTTGAGTTTTGCGCAGCTGCTCGGCAGGAAGCTCCAGAAGGTTTTGAAACAGGGCTTGGTAGTGCACCCTCGGCACCCCGGGCAACGCGAACATTTCATCGTAGGCGCCGTCGAACTGGTAATTGCGAAATGGCGGTCGAAATAGCGTGAGCGGTGCCTCCGGAGGGTTCATCCGGCGCACAAGTCCGCGAGTTCGTGTCCGGCTGGGCTGCACCCTAAGGACTCTAGGCGGCGCCACGTCTCGAGTCCAATCAAAATTGTTTATCACCCCGATTCAGATTTTCGGCTTTGTCTAGGTGGGGCGGACACTCTTGTCCGCCGCCGTTGATGTTGATTTTGAAGTTGGTCTTTGCTGTTGGTTCTTCGGTGGCAACTGGGTACTGGCTACTGCTTCTGCCCCGCCGTAAACACCGTCCACGGCCCCGCCTTCATATCCCGCAGGAGCGGTTTCTGCCACCCAAACTCAGGATGTTTCTCCAGAAAATCGGCTGCCACAAAGTCCGCTCCGCACGGATGCCCTGCTCTTGCCACGAAGCTCATCTTCGCCGCCATCGCGCTGTCGGTCGCTTTCCCCTGCACGGCGCCGCCGGGATTAAACGCGTCCCATCCCCACTCTTTTACTCCCCGAGGAGAGGCATCCACATGTCCGCACAGCGCTCGCTCGTTCGGCTGTTCTTTCTTCTCGAAGGTGTCTACGTGGTCCGACAACAATTGCTCGGCCATCGACACATCGACCTTTCCCTTCGCCCGCTTCATCACTTCTTCCCAGCGCGCATGCCGGGCATTCGGTGAAGACGACGCATCACTAGCATCAAAGGTCGTTTCTTCCTTCAGCACCTTTGGATCGCGGGCAAAATTCGAACTCACGAAGTATCCGTCTTTCGTGCGCCATAGCGGAGTATTCTTCAACCCTAACTCGAGATAAGCGATCTCCCCTGTCTTACGGTCTCCGATGAGCCAGTCATTGGCGTACCCACCGTTGTTGCCTTCCTTGACAATACGCACATAGTCATCAATGTTGTTTGCATACTGCAACGCTTTGCGCGACCGCATGAACTCGGGCTTCCCGTTCGGATCCCAACCCTCGAACTGCGTGATGGTCGTCTCAGTAATCATCATTCCGGCTGAGTTCACGCCAAAGTCATCGTCGCTGGTGATGACTCCGGGAAAGCCGTCCATCAGGACGCGGTTCCCGTGCTCCGGCTGGATGTCGAAAATAATCACCCAACGCTCACCCGCCAGGTAGCTTGTCCAGTTGTTGTGGGCGACGACGATTTGATGGTCTTTGGTCATGCCACCGGTCGCGATAAACGCGCTGCAATTGCCAGGAGCCGTGAGCTTCGGTACCTCGGCCGATTTCTGCTGCTTGTTCAGCCAGGGCACGTAATAGTCTGGCACTTCCTCGAACGCGTTAAGAGCTACGATGTCGTACACATCCAACTCAACCCCATGCGCCTTTACACCATCCGCAATGCCCTGCAACTCTTGTTGATACTCCGCGTCGATGTGGGGCCAGAGCATCTGCCGCGCCGTCGTGCGAAAGAATTCCCAGTCGCGTTGCGTCTCACGCGTGTCGAACAGCTTGATGGCTTCGAACGCGTCCTGGATCTCCGCCGCCAAAAGATATCCGTGCTGAAATCCCACGTCAGACGCCGATCCCTCCAGATGAACGTAGGTCCAGCCGCCCTGTTGGAAGCGATAGGCCTTTTGAAGCCGCGCGTCCGACGTAGTTGAACCGCCCGCCAACGCCGCACAGGTCATCGCCAAGACCACGCCACCTACGAGTGCAACCTTCTTCAACATGGGTCCCCCTCGAACTTCATCGAAATCGACCGACCATTCTAGCCGATAGCCCGCACACCTAAATATCTGTCCGCTGGTCCGGATTCCTCCGCAAATACCAGCAAGGCAAGAATCCCGCATGCGGGAATGCAGCGTTCACGCAAGTCCAATTCACCGGAGGATCAAAGGTCATGGTCGTCTTTCCGTTTTTCTGCAGAACCGCAGTGTAATGATTCACAGTCACCGAACCATAGCCATTCCAGTTCGCCGCCACACGGATCCGGAAAACTGCATAATCCACTCCAAACGCCAGCGCCGACGTCCCCATGACAGTGAGAACGGCCGCAAAAAACATGCGCCGCAAACGCGCTCGGAGATTTGGCGCAGAGTTCTGGGTCACGCCGCCAGATTATAAGCCCGCAACCCCTGTCGTCTGTTCACAGGCCTACATCTCCAGCCTAAATGCATCGTAAATGCATCCATCGTTGACAATTCCCCATCCGACAGGCAAACTACCGCATTCGCTAGGAAACGCCTCTGGCGAGCGCCTTCAGGCGGTCCGTGGATAGATCGGCGCGCACTACGGCAATCCCGGGCCTTATACTGTGTCTTAGCTTCGTCCATGGCCATGACCGAACAACGGGTCTCTTACACGCTAGACTCCTCGCTGGAGACGATCGACAGCGCCGAGGAGAAGGCCACCATCATTGCTACCGAACTCGGTTTCGCCGACGACGAAGTCATGCAGATTTCAATGGCCGTGCGCGAGGGTGCGGTCAATGCCGTATTGCACGGCAATGCATATGCCCAGGACAAGAAAGTAACCCTCGCCTTCGAGCGCACGGGCGACGACCTGATCATCACCATTCGCGATCAAGGCAAAGGGCTGGACCTGAGCAAGATTCCCAACCCTTTGGCTCCGGAGAATTTGCTCAAGACCTCCGGGCGAGGAATTTTTCTTATGCGTTCGTTTATGGATGTGGTGGAGATTCGCCCATCCCAGACGGGCACCGAACTCAAATTAATCAAGCGCGTCCACGGACCAACCGCGGGCGGCAAGGAGGCTTCCCAGTGAGCATGAAGGTTGGTAGTCGGCAAGTGGATGGAGTCACAATTGTAGACTGCAGCGGTCGCATCACATTGGGCGAGGGCAGCGTTGTGCTGCGCGATACCGTGCGCGACCTGCTTTCAAAGGGCAACAAGAAGATTGTGCTGAACCTTCAGGACGTCAACTACATCGATAGCTCCGGTATTGGCGAACTGGTCAGCGCCTTCACCACCACCAAGAATCAGGGCGGCGAACTCAAACTCCTAAACCTTACCAAGAAAGTCAACGATCTGTTGCAGATCACCAAACTCTACACTGTCTTCGACGTGAAAGACGACGAAGCCGCAGCAGTCAAGTCGTTCAAGTAAATCGTACAGCTGGGTGCCCCATTTCTCGCGCGTTTTTGGCGCGAGAAGTGGGGACTTCTCCAGTTCCGTTCCGGAACCGACCTCAGATTTTTCCCGCCGCATCACAGACCTCTGCCCATTCCGTTCCTAAAATTCTCGTATGTCTATGTCCTGGTTTGATCCCGCAACAGAACAGGTGGGGAAAGCTGCCCGCGCCTGTCCGGCCGAGCAAAGCCCGGAGGCGCGATGTAGGCTCAGTCCTCATGCTACAAACTGCATCGCGCTGCTTATCCTGATTCTGTTCGCGCCCCCCTGCTCTCCGCCGCAGATTGTATTCCCATTCACGAAGCCAGCCAGGTTGTCGGCGAAACCAAATGTGTAACAGGAAAAGTCCATCGCGTGAGAGTCGGAATCAAAGGAGTTCACTACCTCGACTTCTGCGAAGACCAGATCGCCTGTCCGTTCACGGTAGTCGTATTCGCTTCAGACCTGAAGGATGTCGGCGACGTGCGCCTCCTGGAAGGACGAACTATCGAAATTCACGGCCCCCGTGAAGCTCTACGACGGCCACGCCGAAATCATCCTCAACCGCATCAGCCAGATCAGCGGAGGCGCAAGTCTGGTCCCTCCGCTCCCCAAGAACTACGACGTAGAAAACCGCGGACACTACAGCGCCGGCCGCCTCCGCCCCACCAAGAAGCCAACCAAGACCAAAGCCAAGCCCAATAACACAGCCACCTACGGCAATGACGTGGAAGGCGACGACCCGCGGGACTGATCGGTCGCGCCTGTCCCGCGTTTGCGCGGATGCTCCGTCTATACTGATCGCGAAGAGCGGAGGCTAAATGGGTACCGAATCACACATCAACCGCAGGACCATGATTGCAACGCTCGGCATGTCAGCCATTGGCCTGGCAATGACGGGAAGCCCACTGTCTGCGGACCAGGCGAGCGGCCACGCGCTCCGCAAACTCCTGCCAAAATTCACGGACAAGTCCCACACCCTTTTGCGCCGCCTTCTGGAAGGCTCCGCCTATAGCGGCCAGATTTCCGCCGCCGACGCCATGGCCATTGCGCAAAATGAAAATCTGAGCTCCGAGAAGTTGATGGTGGCATTGCTCCCCCTGGCGCAGAGTTACGCCCGGGCGCCCATTTCTAACTTTTTCGTCGGAGTCGTCGTGAGAGGCGCGAATGGCAGCCTCTATACCGGGGCCAACATCGAAATTCCTGGCCAGTGTCTCGGCTTCGCGGTTCATGCTGAACAGTCCGCACTGTCGAACGCCTACATGCATTCCGAAAAATCCGTCACCGCGCTCGCTGTTGGAGGCGCGCCTTGCGGTCACTGCCGCCAATTCATCGACGAGATGTCGCCGGATGGCAACATGCTGATCCTTATTCCAGACAAACCTCCGGCGAAACTGTCGACGCTGCTGCCCGCCGCATTCGGTCCAGACGCGCTGGGGATGCAGCACGGCGCATTTCCAGTGCCGTACACAAATTTGTCTCCTGGCGGCTACTCTGGTGGCCCCGAGGTCTTGGCGGCGCTGGAGGCAGCGCGCCAGTCTTACGCGCCCTACAGCAAATCTCCCTCCGGCGTGGCGATCCGAACTAGCCGCCGGATTTATCGCGGGTCGTACATCGAAAGTGTGGCGTTCAATCCAAGTCTGTCGCCGCTGCAAACCGCATTGGCTGCCTTGATTGCGGCAGGGGAGGACTATTCCAGCATCTCAGCGGTAGCGCTGGTTGAAGCGCAAGGCGCGAAAATCAGTCAGCGGCCTGTGACGGAGATCGTGCTCAACACAATTGCCCCGTCCGCGAAGTTATTATTTAGTGTTGCGCCATACTAGCGGTCTCGCGTACCTATCACGAGCTGTGACGGTGCAGTTGTTCACACCATCCCCTTGCGCAACTCGTCCAGCGGATACTTCGTCCCCCGCCAAACAATTCCGTCATTCCAAAGTGTGAGCACCATCGATCGCAGCAGCGTGTAGATGAACATCGCTGCGCTCACCGGATGCAGCAAGAAATAGTACGGCGGGACCGCCGACCGCCACGACATCCCGAGATAAATCAGAAACATTGACCCCAGCGCCACCGCATACGGCACCCGCGCCCAGCCATGCGCCAGCCACACTCCCAAAAACGGCCCGAAATTTAGGAACGCCAACCCGATCGCCGAGATCACCGTGCGCCACCACTGAAACGACAGAACCGCAAAAAAATTCTTGGTCAGGTTTTCCACTATGCCCATCGCCCCATGCGCCCACCGGATGGAAATCAGATCGCCGCCGAACACGTTCCTCTGGGCGTAGCCCGCCTTCTTCACGACCTTCCCCAGCTTCATGTCGTCGAGTACTTCCATGCGCAGCGCCGCATAAGTTCCGACTGCGTCGTACACTTTGCGCCGCACCAGATTGAAAGCACCCACGCCCATGTGATCGTCAGTGCTGGGATCTGCCACTTTCCACGGCCTATGCCCGAACATGAACATGGTCTGAAAAAACGCAATCATCATGAACTCGCCCGGCCGTTTCATGATCATCCGCGGAAACAGCACCACATGGTCCGCAGGCTCCGCCTCGGCATAGGCCAGCGCCCGCCGCAGAGAATCCGGCTTGAAGAGCACGTCCGCATCGGTGAACAGCAGCCATTCCCCAGTAGCCTCCCGCGACGCAGTCCACATGGCGTGCGTCTTCCCCAACCAACCGGCAGGGAGTTCCCGATGATGAATGACACGCAGAGTCAAAGACTTTGGGTGCCCCATCTCTCGCGCTTTTTGCGAGAAGTGGGGATCTTCGGAGGCAAGCCTTGACGCAACCCGCTCCATGATCTCGCCCGTCGAATCCGTCGACCGGTCATTCACCGCGATCACTTCATAGTTGTCGTAGTCGAGCGCGAGCAGGGTGTTCAGCGCCTGCTCCATCACGTCTTCTTCATTGCGCGCGGGGACAATGATGGAGACGTGTGGGTTCCCGGAAGGTAAAACCGGATCACGATCCCACGGGGGACGGGAAATATCAGCTACAGAGGGCATGCCAAGAGCGGCATCGATGATGCGGGAAAACCACGCCAGCCCCAGAATCGTTCCCGCAATCCAATGAATGTAAGCCATTCGGAGTAAGTCGAGAGATTTCCTTAGTGGACCTTCGCGTCCTTCGTGGGTGACGCTCTTAGTGGTGAAAGCTTTTCTGCCCGTCCACCGCCACGGCCGGCGCGAACTTCATCCCATAAAACAGTATGGCAGAAGAAATCCCCATCGCGATCACCGGCAGAATAAACGCCGCTTGCAACGAGCGCTTATCGGCCACCCAACCCATCATGGTCGGCGAAGGCATGTCGCCCAGAAAATGAATAATGAAAATATTGACAGCTAGCGCCGTCGCACGAATATGAGCTCCCACCGAGTTGATCACCGCCGCGTTCAGCGGTGCAGTGTTGAGTAGTAGGAAAAACGCCGCCACTCCGATCGCAGGTATCATCAACGGCCCCCTCACAAAAAGCGCCACGATCATGACTGGCACACCTAGCAGCATACTCGACGCCGAGACCAGATAGTAGGAACTCTTCATCCGCGGCAATAGGAAATCTCCCAGCCATCCACCGATCAGCGCCGCGAGAATTCCGTCCACGACGATAATGATTCCAAAGTCGAAATTCGCCGCACCCAGCGTGTATCCCCGCTCGCTGATGAGAAACTTGGGCATCCACACTTGAATGCCGCCCAAGGAAAACGTCATCGCTGCCATACCCAGCGTCGCCGTCAAAAACGCCGGATTGCGCACCAACCCCAAAACCGTCCCTCGCTCCGGAGTCTCCTTGAGCGAATCAAACTGTCCTCGCTCAGGCTCCTTCAGGAATAGCACTGCCACCGCCAACAGAAACCCGGGAGCGGCTGCTATATAGAAAGGAAACCTCCACCCGTAATGAGGAGCCAGATTCCCGCCAAGCAAAAACCCCGCCGCCGACCCCACCGGAATTGCGAGATAAAACACTCCTAGAATTCGCCCGCGGACATTCTCGGCAAACAGATCCGACACAAACGTCGGCGCAATTGTGACAAACGTCGCCTCGCCAATCCCCACTAGCGTGTGTCGTATCAATAACTCCGTATAGTTGTGCGTAAAGGCCGTGAGCAGAGTGAGTCCGCTCCAGAAGATTCCGCCCAATGCAATGATGAGTTTGCGGGAATATCGGTCTGCCGCCGGCCCAACAAACGGCGCTGCCAAAGTGTAAAAGCCCAGAAATGCGGTCGTCAGGATCCCGATCCGCGTGTTGTTGACGTGAAACTCATCCTGCACCATCGATTGCACCGCGAACAGCACATTGCGGTCCGCATAGTTGAGCAGGTTCAGCGCCGTCAGGACGATCAGCGCTGTACGAGGTTGGAGTTCTGACTGAGCCACGGGTCCAGCGAATATAGCATGGCGAATAGATCAGAGGTTTGCAGGTAGGCCTCAGTCTGAATGCTCGACTACATCAGCCAGGGCCTCGCGAACTTTTTTCTCAACACCATGCCAGTACTTCGTGTGATCTTTGCGAGTGGCGATTTGGATTCCCATCCGGCAGTAGCCCATTGCCCATTCGAGCTCGGTTGCATTCTTGTGCTTGATGGCGGTTTCGATCCTCTGCAACTCCTTGAAGCGCGTCATACAGGGTTACCGAACCCGTCGCTTCGGCCGCGGCCACTTCGCCAAAATCGTCGTCGAAATTCCGCCCCGCGGTCGAAACTCTCCGCGCACTTCAGCCCACACCGGCTTCGCCCACTTCACCACGTCTTCGAGAACCTGGTTGACGACGTTTTCCTGAAAAATCCCCAGGTTCCGGTAACACTGCAAATATTCCTTCAGCGACTTCAGCTCCAAACAGCTCTTATCCGGCATATACCGAATGGCTAGCACTCCGAAATCCGGCAGCCCGGTTTTCGGGCACACCGAAGTGAACTCCGGGTCATCCACCACAATTTCGTATCCAGGGAACTGATTGGGCCAGACCTCAATCTCTGAAAACTCCGCGTCGAGACCGGCGGCAGCGTGCTCAGGCGTATAGCGTGGCGATTTAGCCATGCTTCTATTGTAGCGTTTGCCCGCTGTGCAGCCGAAGTCCTGCGGCCCGCATCCAATCAGGTACGGTGCAACGAGCGTCTGTCCGTATCTGTCTCGGGCTCCGCAATGGTAAATTACTGCTTACAGTTACACACTCCCTCTTACCGCCGCGCCAAATAAGCCTTTTACGATGACCATTGACATCCTGTGCTAGCTTTGTGTTAGCCTGTGTTCCGGTAGAGAGACCGAATATGGACCCGCGCGTACAACCTGCGAACACGCCCGACATCGTTGTATTTGTGAGACATTCACCCGGCTGTAAGTTTGCCGGGGACGAGTTTGCACGCCGGTGCAACTGCCGTAAACATCTACGGTGGTCCCTCAACGGTAAGCAGTTCCGGCGCAAGGCGGGGACGCGCTCCTGGGTCGAGGCGGACGAGGTAAAGCGGAAACTCGCGGACCAACTGGCCGGACGCACTCCTGCTGCACCCGAGGAAGTCAAAGGCCAATTGCTGCTCCGGGACGCGGTGGCCACTTTCGAGGCAAGCAAGAAGGCGCAAGGCTCGGGCGCTAGCGTCCTGCGTATGTACAAACTGGAGCTAAAGCGCCTGTGTGACTATTGTGAGGGGCGCGGACTGTACACTGCTACCGCCGCGCTCACACTGGAAAACCTGCTCGCCTACCGCGAGACGTGGCCGGCTATCCACAAATCTTCTTACGCGCGGGCCGTGGTGCAGGGGCACATACGCACATTTATTAATTTTGCGTATGGCGCCCGCTGGATATCCTACGTACCCAAGCTGTCCCCAATCAAAAATACGCAGCCGGAAACTCAGCCGCTCACGGACGAGGAATATAAACGGGTGCTTAAGAGTGCGAACTCGCGCGAGCACGCACTCATTGAGCTAATGCGGCATAGCGGGCTGGCCGTTCGGGACGCTTGCACTTTGAAGCGGTCGGACATACTACAAGATGGCGGCCTGTACAAGGTCGTGCGCCGACGCACCAAGACGGGCGAGCATTTGTACATCCCTATCCCCGCGGGTGTGGCTAAGGAAGTCCTAGCAGTGCCCAACGATCACCCGCAGTATGTGTTCTGGGACAAACGTAAGTTGCAATCGTCGGAGGCCAGTTTTACTAGCCATTGGTCCTCCCGCGTTGCCAAGGTATTCGAGTTGGCGCAAGTCGAGTCACAGGGACACATGGTCTCGCACAGACTAAGGGACACATACGCCTGCGCTTTGTTGCAACGAGGTGTGGCGCTTGAGCACGTGAGTCGTTTGCTCGGGCACCGGTCCGTGACCACGACCCAGAAACATTACTCGCCGTGGATCCGGGGCAGACAGGACTTGCTGGACCGCGTGGTCTCTGCCACCTGGAGCAAGAAGCGGTAAGCACGCTGCGAGCAGGTCCAATGAAGAACCCAGGAAATCATTGCGGGGGCGCTAAGTGCGGAGTACACTGGGTTCGGCCAAGAAATTTAGAGCCATTACGTCTGGGATAGTCACTTGCCCCAAGCCTTCGCATAGCTTGGGGCGTCTTTCTGCTCGCACCCGCAGCAACACGTCATCCAAGCCCCCGGTCTGAGCATCGCCGCATCGGGCTGCAAAGCTCGGGACGGGGCTCGGGCCGTCCGAGCCTGCGCAGGATGAGCCAGTAAGCGCCACTTGGAAGCAATCGTAGTTGCGAGGTTAAATGTAGTTTCAACGAGAAGGAGCATCTCGTCCCGGCTGCCCTACGTTCCCGTACCTGCCAACCCCACCTTTTGTGGACTGCCTCCGCCGTTGTCCGTCACCGAAACTGACGCTGACCGTGCCCCCGTCGCTGTGGGATTGAACTTCACCCGGATGAAGCAGCTTGCAATGTTGGTGTCGGTAGTGTGATTAGCGTCACTGACAGCTCATCACTCAGCGACGCACTCTATCGGGGCTGCAACTCGGAACATCAAAGGACCGTCTTATATTCATAGAATTGCCACAAGGACAACCACAATGAAACACTCCGCGTATTTGTCGTCGATGTTATTGCTCATGTTATCGCTGGTTCCCTGCACCCTTTGCCAGAATATCACTGGCTCTGGCGTGTCCGACGGTGACGCTCACAGGTTGTACTATATTTCACTATCAAGCCTGTCACTCAGTCTTCTGAGAGACAACCTGACTAACAATGTTGGTTTAACAGCCGACGATGTCACAGCTGCCATGACTGCCCTCGGTAACTTCAAACTCTTGGATGATTCAGCTATCAGTCAGTACAACGCGACGGTGTCTGCCAGTGCAAGCAACTACACGGCCTTAACTGCTCTGCAAACTCAACAGGCCGTTATTACGAGTGACACGCAGACGTTCTTGCGGAAGACTCTCTCTGCGGTTGGTTATGCTGCGTTGGAGTCCACCATCACTGCGGAAAAAGTGAACATGTCAATCTCTCCGGGAACAGCCGCACACTCAATGGCGTCAATGGCATCGCCTATGTCTGGACCGCCGGGTTGTACAGGCATGAACCCTCAATACTCCACAACGAAGACCCAGACGATGTCGATTTTGTCTTGGAGTCCTTTTCACGCGACGGCCACCTTCACATGGACCCTTTCAGGCACAACCCAAACAAGCGGCGATTGTGGCTCGGTAACTCACACGGGTACGGTCAACGTGGCGGTTGGTGGGCACTATTTTAGTCAACAGCTGTCAGGTAATCCAACCACCTACTTCCTGATACCAGCGTCTGTCACACTTGACACCAATGAAACCAATTCTTGTTTGGTCACACACCCCGGCTGTGAGGATGATTCTAATGACGGTGTGTATTGTTCTTTTATCGGGCACAACATTTTTCAGGAGGGCGGGACTCTATACGAAGAAGCTGCTTTTACGCTAACTCAATACACAGGCGTCAAAGGCTTGTGCCAAAATGGTCAATGCCCTTACTATGTGAGGAATTGGTGTACTGCGGCGACGACACCGCCCGATAACGATTTTACGGGCCGAACCATAGGTGATGCCGTTCAATTCGACTATTGGCGAACCGTAGCGTTGTGTACTAGTCCAAATGACCGTCAACCATGGTTTTGCTTTAAGGCCGCTGCTTTGGGAACTAACGAATCCCAACCGCTCTATGCTTGTACATACAACCCATGAGAGCTCATGCAACTTATTTTAAACTGGGAGGGGAGGGTTATGACTATTGACGTAGACGAAAACGAACTGGTGCTTCTGATTCAGTTGACTGTCAAACATGTCGGGGAACTTCAACGCGCAACCAAGAACAACAATACGCCTTTTGAAACTAGGCTTTTGCAAAAACTGCAATTACTACGTGAGGCCGAGATAGCTAAACTGCGTAAGGCGCAGGGTTGATAGTTAACCCTTGAATCCAGCGGAGCGGCTCCCCGGTCACGGCGCATCGGTCCCGTAGCGATCTTTGAAATGCGTGCAGCGATCTTTCTTCGCCTGACCATGCTTCAGGAATTGCTGCCGGACATGGTTGCGCTGTACTGGGGCGCGGCTTCACGGGCCGCTCTCCCGATGCTATGCAAAGTCGAAAGGACCGGTGCTGATCCTTCGCCACACACCGACTAACATCACGAGCCGGAAGATTTTCTTTCCACTCGCCGACTGGAAGATCGTCTTTCGGCTTACCAGCTATACGACTCACGAACGCCTGATGAAATCGAAGAACTTGGATGAGCTATATTCGTCGGGGAAGATGGTGATGCTGCTAGTAGTAGAAGCGAGTTCACGCTGTTCTGCAGCGTCGAATGAGCGTGTCCTTCGGGACCCCAAGCTCGGCTGAAACAGAACGCCAGCTAAGGCCGCTACGCCGTAGCTTGCGGACTGCCTCAATATCCACCTCGACTAACCTCGACTGATGACACGGCTGCGCGGATTCGCTTCGGGACTTTCGCGAAATGCAACTTCCCTTTGCAGGAATAGCTCCCCTACCTTAGACTTTACCTACGGGTCGAACGTGGCCTAAGTCTTTTAAAGTCGGGGCGTAGCGCAGCCTGGTAGCGCACCTGCCTTGGGCGCAGGGGGTCCGCGGTTCAAAATCCGCGCGCCCCGACCAATATTAAAACCAAATACTTACGCGCGTTTCCTATCCGGGCGAAATTTTAAGGCAGGGGCCCAATCAGCGCAAGGATTTTTGTTTCTTCTTGAGCCATCGTTTTCTCTGACGGCAAGCGTCCCTGCATGTCTTCGCGCCGTCGCGGCGGTTCGCACCGGGTCCTCGTAGGAAGTATTTTCCGCACCCTTCGCACTCTTTGAGCTGACAGTCTCCGGTAAGGGCCTGCGCGAATTGAAGCCACAGAGCGGCTAGAAGGTTTGGGGGCGTAAACACTAAACGCTGAGATCGTTCTTTTGCACTGTGATCCCTAGTCCACACTAGGCGGGGCGCGGTGACGTTTTGCGGGTCCGCTAGACGCCGATTGATTTCCGCCTGAAGCACATACTTCGCGGGTAACAAGAGGTCTTTCTTTCCGAAACGGTAAGAGTCCGCCTCGCGCCAAGCGTAATTCCATACTTGCTTGGGTGTGCTGATTGAACATCGAATCGCGCCATTCACCCGCGTAATTATTTCCTTCAGCTCTGCCCGCCGCTTTGGGTCCTCTATAGCCTGCCAAATGCGTGTTACTTCGCCCATGTCCGCAATCTCGGCGGCCCATTCTGCAACTGTTGAGCCGCTATGAAACCTCCCCTTATTTGCTACTAAAGCCTCTGGACCACCGGCGGCGATAATTCCGTACTCGCAAGCAAAGCGGCGAATCGCCTCCGGTTCCTGTTCAAGCCGTGCAAACTCCAGGAACAGGCCAGAGGGCATAGTCTTGGGGAGCACGTACCCTGTTTCTCCGCACCCCACAAGACGGCCCCGAACCCATTCGTAACCCTCCTCCTCGACGTAACAGTAGAACGCGAAAGGGTCGCTGTTAAATGGCTTTATCATCGGGTTTTCATCTCACGCTTATTATACACATAACCGTGTTGTGACATCCTAGACGCGCTGCTATATGTACAAG
>DASRRV010000057.1:0-4297 GCA_035695545.1 Candidatus Sulfotelmatobacter sp.
GAAAATAATGAGAAAGAGCACCGTGACGGCTTGGCCGATGAACCCTACGACACCTATGGATCCGGACCGCAGGTAATCGCTGGTTTTGAATATCGGTTCTTCGATCTGTACGCGGGTGACACCTGCACTCGGACGGCTGCCTGCCGCTTCCGATGCCGTTTTTTCCAACTCGCCCTCGGCCTTCCGAACGTTGGCCACTGTTCCCGGTTGGCCGTTCCGGTGCGATTCAATGGCCACTTTTGCTTTACGCATCGCTTCAGGTAAGCGATTCACCAGGTCGCTTGCTTGGCCGCGCAGAAGGTAAGCGCCTGAAGCGCCTGTCCCAAGAAATGCAAAAACCAGGAGAAGGCAACTCACGATTCGAGGAATGCCGAAGCAGGATATCCAGGACACGACGGGATCCAGCGCATAGAACAGCAGAAGCGATAAAACAAACGGGAGGAAAATCGCCTGAGCGTAACGAAGAATAAAAACCGCGGCAACGAGGCTGATAAAAACCAGACAGATCGTTTCTATCCTCGGCCGCTCCGATACGATTCGGGTTGTCTCAGTCCGTTCGAACTGGGTTTCGGGCTGTTCAATCGCCGACACTCCAATGTATTAGCAATCTAAGAGCCGAACGAGTGTCATGCCCAAATCGTCCCTGTATTGCCGTGCTTGAAAAAGGGTCGACATGGAATCGATGCTTCACGTGTTTTTGGTGGGCGATGGTGCACTCCCGAGTAGTCGTTGTCTTCGAACCTAGCCGCATTACGGCAATTTTCCCGTCCCTCCTCCAACTAGGTATAGGTACGTTCATCTGACGGTCACGCGCAGGCTCGAAGCACGCTGAATCTTGGTAATTGTGGTCGCCAATAGTTACTTACTCGTATACGCGCACATTTTGGCGACACAATTGCACTTTGCCCATCATGTTAGAAATTTGATCGAGTGAAGGAGAACAACATGAAAACTGGAACGGATGCAAACGAACGCGGGCGGTATTCATCGCAGTGTTGCGGTTATGAGGCTGAGTTTTCACAGGGTCAAACGTTCACTCGGTGTCCGAAATGCAGCAGCCTCACGACCTGGGAGTTGGTCGACATCGACTGGCCGATGGCGGCTTAGGCATCGTCGGCACGCTTCAATCGTTGCCGCGGAAGTCACGCAGCGATCGCGATTCATCCCTTCTGTTTTGCGTTGAGCGAAGGCGCTGTTTATTAGACCCGCCGTCGAATCGTGCGCGGGACTGGGTCATGGTGCTGCGATTGCGGTGACATTCCAGAGGATTCACGTTAGCCCATGATCGCACACAGACCGGTCGTCCTTGTGGTCGAGGACAATAAGGACATTCGAGACTTGTTGGCACTGTTCTTACTCGAAAACGGCTGCCACATTTTAGAAGCTGAGGATTGGGAACAAGCTGTTCAGCTTGCAAGAAAGTCTCATCCAGATTTGGTTTTGATGGACTTGAACCTTCCTCAACTCAACGGAATTCAAGCGACGACCATTTTAAAGAATCATACGGATACCGAAAATATTTCCGTGGTTGCGCTCTCGTCGCTTTGCACGGATGTTCGCTGGAGAGCGAAAGCGATTGAGGTTGGTTGTGACAACTGCATCGCCAAGCCCATTGATTTTACCGAATTGATCCGAATCTTGCGCCCCTACTTCAAGGACGACAGGAACTCAGGATTCAGCGAATACGACGAAACTGAATGAAAACGTCTTTTAAGACAAGACCAAGGCCGTCGTCACGGATCTCATATCCCAGTCGCCCATACGCACTCGTTCGCCCATCTAGCCCTACCTTCGCAGGATCTGCAAGCAAAGTAGCTTGTTAAGGTGTAATTTAGGCATGAATGGGACGAGTCGTCATACATGAAAGAAGTGTAGGCATCCAACGGTCTAACTCGAATAGTTTTACGGCGCGACGCTGCTGAACATTGAGCTCCGGTGCCAGCATTACGGTTGCCCGACGGCCTTTACCGCCGGATGTTGTGCGCACTAAGGTGGCGCGGATTCCGGCCAGGTCATTCATCATGGCAAGCGCGGAATCATCCGTTCCCAGCGTGATTTTTGCCAGACTCACCAGCATCAGTCCGAGAACCGTGGCAAAAGTATGTAGACGGATGGACCCGTCGGCCCATTGATACGATGGCCCCCACGGTACCACGCCTCCCTTCTTCGCCCGACGAAAGAGTTCTTCAACATTCCATTGACCGCGGAACGCATGCACAATGCGGCCCGTGCTCCACAGATGTTGATCCGTGCACAGCACTCGCCGGCCGAGCCGAGTCGTTTCCAGTTTCCGGCGCCGGACCGCATCCACCTGCCAACTGAAGGTGGGCGTCTTATCACTTCCGCCGATCTCGGTCACCACAAAATCCGATAAATGTTCGCGAGCAAGCGCCTTTTTAACACGTTGTTCCAAACTGCTACGCGAGATGCGTTTGGCTTGTACCAGTCGATCCAGCTTGTTTAACTCGCCTTTGGCTTTGCGCAGTGCCACCGCAATACCGCGTTTCTGGCCTTCTCGCAGTTCCCGGCTTTCGACCACCACCAGGGTGCGATCCAGACTCCCCACCTGGGTTCGCATGCGCGCCGCTCGGACTTCAGTCAACTTACCAGTCAGCCGTTTCATGGCGCCTCGTTTGGCCGCCATCTGCAGCGCCTCTTCCGCTGCCGTATGTCCAAGCGGTAACGAAATCAACGTGTAATAACCGGCAACGTCTAAATCCAGTTCCAACTGCGGGCTCCAACTCCCGCCGTCTCGCACCAACGTCCGCTGCGCATGCCGTCGGCGCTCGGCTTCATCCAACGACTCATGCAGCGACTTCAACCCATTCAGGCATTCCGTCAGTACCGCTTGATCTGAACTGTTTCCGGAATAGGTCCGGTAGAGTAACGGCACGTGACCCGTCTCGCTGACCAGCAGGCCAAGACCCACCACACGCAGATCCCGGCGCTTACTCTTGGCATGCCCGCGACGCGCCAGTTCCCCGGCCGTCAGGGTGGCGATATGGGTATCGAAGTTCGTCGTATCGAACGCAAGGACGTCGGCCGAAAGCTCGAATCGCCCCACAGCCGCCTTCGCTATCGCAATCTGCGCCTGTTGTATTTGCTCATCCCTCACCTGTTGCGCCACACGGTGATAGGCCTGGCCACTAAACGCCGAAGCCGGCAGACACGACAGGCGCGCTACACTGCTCTCCAGGAACTCTGCCAAATCCCGTTTGGGCCCGGGCGAGCATGCCCGCTGGATAGCCACTGCCACGGTCAATTCCCCCACTGATGGACCATTCTTAGCCCCAACCTCGCCACACGCTCGATCGATGTGCCCGATCAGATCGAGTTGCTCGGCGACCCAGATCAATGCCCCAACATCTCCAACGGCCTGCGTACCTACCGTTCGCGTCGCGCCCAGATCGGCCAGCGGCGGTGCCGTCGCCGGGCCGAGCACCACCTGTCGGGCGACCGACCGCCCCTGGACGGAATCCCACACCGATTGTGCCGCGATACGATAGCGCCGACCATTCACTTCACGTTCGAATACATGCATTTCTTTCATGTAGCATGCATTCACCGATAAGGAAAGCATTTTCCTTTCATTTAACGCGCTGCAGCGACTGCAATGTGTTTTTACCTGCTATAACTGCGAAGGTAGGGCCTAGGCAATATGGCGTGACGAAACGACAGGACTCGGGCCGTGCTGTGCGGTAACACTCGGCAACGGGTCGGCCTACCCGATCGCGCCGCCAATCGCCTTGCAAAGACACGGGAGGATCGTCAATCATGGATACATGCAAACTGTCTTCGAGGCTGCGGGTGGGAACGACGGTCTGTGCCGTCTTGCCGATGCGTGGCATCGCCGGGTGATGGCCGACGAAGTGGTCGCCCATGCGTTCAGCCACGGCTTCCACCCCCACCATGTCGAGCGCCTCGCCGCTTACTGGGCCGAGGCACTCGGTGGCCCCAGCACGTATTCCGACTCCTATGGTGACGAGACCGCCGTCGTCAAGATTCATAGCGGCAACGGTGAGCACGACGAAATGGATCGCCGCGCGATTGCCTGCTTCGACCAAGCTCTGGCCGATGTCGGACTAGCCGACGACGGTGCCCTGCGACAAGTTCTGCATGACTACTTCGCCTGGGCGACCACGACAACGATGTCCCGCTACCATCAGTCCGCCGATGATGTGCCGAGCGGCCTCACAATCCCACACTGGTCGTGGGACGGACTCCAGGCGTAGGAATCCGCCATGACGTTTTAACCAGCAACACGTCGAGCCTCCCAGTCTGGAAAACGGATTAACTG
>DASRRV010000058.1:0-5125 GCA_035695545.1 Candidatus Sulfotelmatobacter sp.
GTTTGTGGCGTTTCTCGGCCCTGGGCTGTTCAACCTGGTGCTGGCGCTCTCCATCGGAGGATGGGTGGGCTATGCGCGTCTCGTGCGTGCGCAAGTGCTGGCGGTACGCGAGCGGGAATTTGTGGAAGCGGCGCGGGCGCTGGGCGCAAGTGACCTGCGAATCATTGTGCGGCACATTTTGCCGAACATCATCCAGCCGGTGGTTGTGCAGGCGGCGATTGGCATGGCGGGCGCGATTTTGGCGGAGGCGACGATGAGCTTCCTGGGATTGGGAGTGCCGCCTCCGACGGCGAGCTGGGGATCGATGCTGAACGACGGTCGGTCGCACCTGTTCGATGCGCCGCACCTGGTGCTCTTCCCTGCTGCGGCGGTCATGCTGGCGGTGTTGTCGTTCAATTTCATTGGGGATGGGTTAAGGGATTATCTGGATCCGCGGTCGCGCATCGAGGTCGGATTGTAGCAAGTTGTCAGTTGTCAACCGTCAGATAAGAGCAACCACGGATTCACACGGATCACATAAGAACAATCTTTAAGAAAAGCGGTCAGCGGCAATCAATCCGGATTGATCGAAAGACGCCGCTCCGCGGCTGTCGCGCTGCATTGGCGCCGTGCGCGGGCTTACGCCCACGACTAACAGCGCATCACTGCTCCGCAGTTTTTCGGAGTGTTCGCGCTCCTAAACAAATGCTTTCACCACAGCGAACACAAAGAGCACAGAGAAAGTGGGATTTGGAATGTTTTGTGCCGCCGGCTGAAGAGGCTGCGGAAAAAGCCAGAAAAGCAGACCCGGCGACTAAAGTCGACTCGGGATGACAAGAATAAAGGACTCAACGGCGCGGCAGAAGCCATGTCCTGACGCAAAATCGTCGGCGAAATGAGTTTTTCAGCAACCTGTGAAGCCGGCTCGTGGATCTTTCCGTGTCATCGCCCGGGGCTGACGAGATTGTGTCGCAACCGATATCGCCGCTACGCGGCTCGACATTTTACCCACTTCACCCGGGGCTTGCGCCCTGGGCTAAAGGCAAAGCCGCCGCTTCGCAGCTCATTCCTGTGCAATTCGATCACTATGTCCCACCCTGAGAATCTTTTTGTGGTTGCGACAGAGTTTCTAACGCCCACGGCTAACACAATTCCGCCCCTCGGGCTCCAGATTGGCTCACTGCAAATCCGACACGCGTGCACTAGAATCATTGCGGAATTTTTGATGAGGAGTTGCAATGCTCTCTTCTCGATTCAGAATTCAGGCCGCTTCCATCCTTATCACGATCTTCACCGTGGCCGCCGCGACGTCGTGCGGCGGGCAGGCGACGCAGACGTCCACCACGACGACGACTCCGGTGTCGCCGACGTATCAACTAGTGTGGTCGGATGAATTCAGCGGCGCCGACGGATCGGCACCCGATGCCAGCAAGTGGGCCATCCAGACTGGCGGCAACGGCTGGGGCAACAACGAACTGGAATACTACACGACGCGTCCGCAGAATGTGCAGGTGAGCGGCGGGAATCTGGTGATTACGGCGGCGAAGGAAGATTACACCGGCCCTGACGGGGTTTCGCGCCACTATACGTCGGCGCGCTTGCAGACCAAGGGCCTGTTCTCGCAGCAGTATGGCCGGTTCGAGGCGCGCATTAAGGTTCCCATGGGGCAAGGCATGTGGCCGGCGTTTTGGATGCTCGGGAACAACATCGACACCGCGGGATGGCCGGCGTGCGGCGAGATCGACATCATGGAGAACATTGGGAAGGAGCCCGCGATCGTGCACGGCACACTGCACGCACCGAACTATCCTCCGGCGGGCTACACGGCGTCGTACACCCTGCCGAGCGGTGCGCTGTCCGGTGATTTCCACGTTTTCGCCGTCGAGTGGGAGGCGCAGCAGATTCGCTTTTACATTGACGGGACCCTCTATGCCACGGACACGCAGAGCGCCGCTCCGTCGCCGAGCAATTGGCCGTTCAGCACGCAGCCATTCTTCATCCTGCTGAATCTGGCGGTGGGCGGCGACTGGCCAGGGAATCCGGATGCGACGACGCAGTTTCCGCGGCAGATGCTGGTGGATTATGTGAGGGTATATCAGAAGCAGTAGCCAGTAGCCAGTTGTCAGTTGTCGGTTAGCAGCTAGCAACTAGCCGTTAGCTCGCCGAGAGTTTTACCCGCAAGTAAAAAGCAGATCCCTCGCGGTCCCGCGATACGGGACTCGCTCGTGATGACAGCTCGGGGAGCGGCGCACCTAAGATCGGCCATGTAACGCCCAGGGCTCGTCCTGCATCCAAAGCTTATGACTACTGAAAAGGCAGTTCTAGGTGGGGGATGTTTTTGGTGCGTTGAGGCGGCATTCGTTCAGCTCGAAGGCGTCGAGTCGGTGCGCTCGGGTTATATGGGCGGACGCAGGCCGAATCCGACGTACGAGCAGGTGTGCACCGGCACTACGGGGCACGTCGAAGTTGCGGAGATCACCTTCGATCGGGCAAAGATCAGCTATCGCGACTTGCTGGAGATCTTCTTCACGGTGCATGATCCGACGACGCTGAATCGCCAGGGTAACGATGTAGGCGAGCAGTACCGGTCGGTGATCTTCTACTTGAACGAAGAGCAGAAGAAGACCGCCGAAGAGATCATCGCGGAGTGGACGCGCGAGAAGGTGTTTGACCAGCCGATCGTGACTGCGGTCGAGCCTGCGCAAACGTTTTATGTGGCCGAGGACTATCACCAGGACTACTTCAAGAACCATCCTTTCCAACCGTATTGCATGTTTACGGTAGAGCCTAAGGTCAAGAAGGTGCGGGAGAAGTTCGCGTCGCGGGTGAAGGCGCAGGTGTAGGAAAACGTTCCCCACAGAGGCACAGAGACACAGCGCGGCATAGCCGCAACCAAACATGAGGCGTTCTTGCTTTCGTAGGATGTTTGTTGTTCGAAGACAGACAATCCCAACGAAGGAGAACGCCATGAAGGAGTTTATCGCGAAGTTCGGCGACAAGATCAACGGGATACTATCGGGCTTTGACCGGCTGGTGTTCCGAGGCCACCTGCGGGGAATCTCCTACGTGGCCGGAATGGAAGGGTACCTGTGGGCCAATCGGGTGCTGAAAAAAGAGTTCGGTGAGCACGCCGAGAAGGTGACGGAGCGGCTGAAAGAAGCTTCTCTGGCGGAGGCGCGGAGAGGGAAGCGACCGGTCCAGTATCTGGCCTCGAGCAAGATCAGCAAAGAAGATGTGGCACGTGCCATCGCCGTCAAAGACGGAATTGGCAACGGGCTGGTGTGTGTGCTGACCAGCGTCGAGCCTTGCCGGAGCTTCGATATCTTCAAGAACCGAGAGACGAAGAAGTTGGATTTGGTGAGCCGCGACCGGCACTGCTTATGCCTGTACCACTACTGGATGCATCCCGTGTTCGGGTTCATGAACGCACGCATCCAGAGTTGGTTTCCGTTTCCCATCCAGATCTGCTTGAACGGGAGGGAATGGCTAGCCCGGCAGATGGATCATGTCGGGCTCAGCTACCTCCGGCAGGACAACTGCTTTCCCTGGGTGGAGGACTGGGCGCGAGCGCAAGAACTGATGGACAGCCAACTGAAGGCGGACTGGCCCCAACTGCTGGGTGCGATTGCCGGCCAACTCCACCCCCTGCATGAGGAGGCGTTTGCCAAGTATCCTCTCCGCTACTACTGGTCGACGTATCAGAGCGAGTGGGCCAGCGATGTGGTGTTCCGGGAGGCGGCGACGCTGAGGCGGCTGCATCCGCGGCTGCTGCGGCACGGGATGACGGCGCTGGGAAGCACCGATGTGATGCGTTTTCTGGGACGGCGCATCCCGCCGAAGGGAGAAGTTCCGGCGCGGTTCAACGGGGAAGTGGTGAGCGATGTCAAGCAGCGGGAAGAAGGGGTGCGTCTGAAGCATGCGGTCAACGGCAACAGCCAGAAACTGTACGACAAGGCATACACCCCGGTGGGCAGCGTGTTGCGACCGGAGTGCACCATCCATCAGGTCGAAGACCTGCGCACCTATCGCCCCAAGGAGGGAGATCCGGAGGGTCCCCTGGCATGGAGGCCGATGCGCCGGGGGATTGCCGACCTGCACCGGCGGGCCGAGGTGTCGCAGAAAGCCAACGAGCGCTATCTGGATGCGTTGGCCAGCGTGGACGAGAGTACGACCGTGGCGGAACTGGTCCAGGACTTGACCCGACCGGTGAACTGGAATGGCCACCGGGTACGCGCCCTGCGTCCGCTGGACGCCGCCGATAGCGCCTTGCTCGCAGCCATCGGCCGGGGTGAGTTCGTCATCAACGGCCTGCGGAATCGTGACCTGCAGCGGCTTCTATTCCAGACCCAGCCAGATTCTCCCCAACAGGCAAAACGCCGGTCGGCGCAGGTGAGCCGGAAGCTCCGCATCCTCCGTGCACACGGCCTGCTCCAAAAGGTTCCCCGCACTCATCGTTACCAAGTCACCCCACACGGACGCCAAGCCATCACCGCCATCCTAACTGCACGACAAGCTTCCGTCGCCCAGCTCTCCAAGGCCGCATGAAATCGTCGCAGCAGAAGAAGATTCTCATCGTTAGTAATACAGAGGTGTTTGGCAATGTCGCTTTGGGCCAAGGTGTTGTCCGTGAAAAACGGAACGAGAACGGAAAAGTTACTAATCCCCAGCTTGTTTGGGGGGATCTCCTCGAGAAGCGCGCAGGTAAGTGGGTGGTCGTGCGCTCTTTATCGGGAGATTTACCCGACTCGTTCAAAGCGGTCCCCGATCCGAGCGCTGCCAGGGAGATCAAGAAACTCGAACAGGATATTGGAGATGCAATGGTGGCCGTCGATCTAGAAAAGCTCAATCAGGTTTACGCCGACGATTGGGCAACAGTCGGGTCGTCGGGCAAGCTTTTCCGCAAAGAGGACCTCTTGGACGATTTCAAATCCGGCGAGCACAAACTCGTCTCGTTTGAACTTGGACCTATGAATGTGCAGGCATTCGGAAATGTTGCCGTGGTTCAAGCCGGTGTCAAGGAAAAGAGGATCCAGGACGGAAAAGAGTATAGCGGTCAATTTGCGTTTGTGGATCTCTTCGAGAAGCGTTCAGGCAAGTGGGTAATCGTGCGCACCTTAAGCGCCAGGCCGAGTTGAGGGAATTGGAA
>DASRRV010000059.1:0-3160 GCA_035695545.1 Candidatus Sulfotelmatobacter sp.
TACAAGGCCGAGGACACTGAACTCGGCCGCTTTGTCGCACTGAAATTCCTGCCGGAGGACGTGGCGAGCGATCCGCAAGCGCTCGAACGGTTTCGGCGCGAGGCGCGCGCGGCTTCCGCCCTGAACCATCCCAACATCTGCACGATTTACGAAATTGACGAACACGACGGCCAGCTTTTCATTGTGATGGAATTCCTCGAAGGCGAGACGCTCAAACGCCGCATTGAAGGCGGCCCGGTCGAGACCGATTTGCTACTCAGTCTGGCCATCCAAATCGCGGAGGGTCTCGAGGCGGCGCACAGCCGGGGCATCATCCACCGTGACGTCAAGCCGGCCAACATTTTCGTCTCCGGACGCGGACATGCCAAGATCCTCGACTTCGGCTTGGCAAAAATGACCTACGAGCATTATCGAGTGGCGGACGCCGTTGGCGCCTCCGCACTGCCTACTGCCGGCGTGACCCAGGAATTGCTCACCAGTCCGGGCGCTGCTGTGGGAACCGTCGCCTACATGTCGCCTGAGCAAGCACGCGGCGAGCCGCTTGATCCGCGCACGGACTTGTTCAGCTTCGGCGCCGTTCTCTATGAGATGGCGACCGGCCGGCGGCCATTTCAGGGTGAGACCTCCGCGGTGATTTTCGACTCTATACTGCACAATCCAGTGCCACCATCTTCGCGGCTGAACCGGCAGATTCCCGCGGAGCTCGATCGCATCATCGGTAAGGCGCTTGAGAAGGAACGAAACAAACGCTACGGTTCAGCGCGCGAGCTACATGCCGAACTCGAACGCGCCCGGCAGCAGCGCTTCCTCGAATCCAGTGGAGCCGTACCGATAGCACGCGTAGTCCGAAAGCCAGGTGTCATGGCCGCTGGGATCGCTCTGTTTGCATTGATCGCTATATGCGCGGGACTTGCCTACCGCCATTACGTGCGCATCCGTTGGGTGCGGGAGCAAGCGATACCGCAAATCCAGCAGCTTGCGATGGACCGGAAGGGAGTAGCCACCTACCGGCTCGTCCGGCAGGCGGAACGCTATAGCCCGAACGATCCCGTCCTCAAGAAACTAGAAGCCGAATATCTCTGGCCCGAGACGTTTCACACAACTCCGCCGGGCGCCGAAGTGTATTTCAGAGAATACCGGGACGTTCGTGGTAACTGGGAATATCTCGGCAAGACTCCCTTGGAGAACATCCCCCTGATCGATGCCCAGTATGCATTGAAAGTTACCAAGGACGGGTATCAACCCATCGAAGCTAGCGACGACGCTGAGAACTTCGTCCTCGATAAAATTGGGAGCCTTCCGTCTGGCATGGTACGCGTTCCGGCAGGGGACGTGAGCGTTGCAGGAAGTAAGTCGAATTTGGAGGATTTCCTCATCGACAAATACGAGGTCACGAACCGGGATTTCAAGAAATTCATCGACGCCGGCGGCTACCGAGATCCCAAATACTGGAAACATTCCTTCATCAAAGATGGTCATACCCTCAACTTTGAGCAAGCCATGGCCCTCTTCGTCGACAAGACGGATCGACCAGCTCCCTCCGGATGGGACCTCGGCAGTTTTCCCTCAGGACAGGACGAATATCCTGTCAGCGGTGTGAGCTGGTATGAAGCTGCTGCTTATGCGGATTTCGCAGGCAAAAACCTGCCGACCATCTATCACTGGTACCGTGCTGCCATCATGAACACCGACTCAGAAATTTTGCAGATGAGCAACTTTTCAGGAAAAAGTCCGGCGCCAGTCGGTAGCTATCCAGGACTCGGGCCTTTCGGTACCTACGACATGGCGGGCAACGTCAAGGAGTGGTGCTTCAACGCGAGTAACGACCGTCGCTATATCCTTGGAGGCTCTTTTACGGAACCAGTCTATATGTATCGTCAACCTGATGCGCGACCTCCATTTGATCGTTCGCCGACCAATGGCTTTAGGCTGGTCAAGTATCTGGGCCGGGGCGCGGTTGTCGAAACGGTCACCGGGCAGGTTGTATTTCCAACTATTGATAACCGCAACGCGAAACCCGTTTCGGATTCTGTCTTTCGCATCTACGAGGGACTCTATTCGTATGACCTGACTCCGCTCGACGCAAAGATTGAATCGGAAGACGACACCTCTCCGTACTGGCGGCGACAGCGCATCACGTTCAATGCAGCGTACGGCAACGAGCGAGTCATTGCGTACCTCCTTCTGCCGAAAAACGCCACGCCCCCTTATCAAACGGTCGTATTCTTCCCGGGAGCAGAAGCGTTAGGTTTCCACTCCTTCGAAGACACACAACTGTCTCTCGCCGACTTCGTCGTGAAGAGCGGCCGCGCACTCCTCTTCCCAGAATACAAGGGCACTCTTGAGCGGCAGGGCAAACGAGTTGAGAGGGGCACCATCGCGGACCGGGATCTAACCATCCAGCAGGTCAAGGATTTGCGGCGCTCGATGGACTATCTCGAAACGCGCCCCGAAATCGATCGGGATCGCATCGCCTACTACGGCTTTAGCTTGGGCGGGGAGTTAGGAGCCATCATGATTACTGTCGATAATAGGTTCAAAGTCGCCATCTTAACGGATGGCGGACTTCCTTCTCATTGGAAACCGCCACCAGAAGTCGATCCGGCTAATTTCGCGCCGCACGTCAAAATCCCTGTACTCATGATCAATGGTCGGTACGATTTTGCCGCGCCACTCGAAACGTCCCAGCAGCCTCTCTTCCGCCTCCTCGGTGCTCCCGCGGCAGACAAGCGCCAGGTCGTGCTGGAATCCGGACACGGGCTCCCATTCACCCCTTGGTTCAAAGAAACACTCGATTGGCTGGATCACTATCTCGGTCCCGTGGAGTGAATCGCACAATCCCTCTTTTTCTTATTCTCCAGGTTGCTCTCGTTCTGAAAGCGCGTAACCTGTTCCGCTCGAGTGGCGGGCAATATAAAAGTGATTCCGGGCCAGAAGTCCCGTTCTAGTCCATGACGCCGAAGTCGGCAACCGGAGGCTTCCTGCTTCCCACAATGCCGTTTCTAGCCCGCAACTGGCGCTTATCCGATGATCACCAGATTAATTGGGAGTTAGCCCGCGGGTGGGTCGTGCCTCTCGCTGGTGGATAGCCACAACATTTTCGGCTTTCGTCAATCTGTTCTACACTTTTGAGTGCTTACGACCTTCATCTAAGGATGCC
>DASRRV010000060.1:0-6946 GCA_035695545.1 Candidatus Sulfotelmatobacter sp.
AACGTCGACGGCTTCATAGCTTAGCTGTAATTTGTTTTGTTCGGTCAGGAAGTGTCCGGCGATGACTACAGAGACGCCCATCTCATTGCCCGCTTTTTGCAGGTCAAGATTGGGCACGTCGTACTTCCGGGAGGTAATGAGTGGCCGGACCGACAAGGGATGGACATAGCTCAGAGCGGTTGCGACTTCGTCGGGAAGCGCCAGGCGAAGAAAATCCACCTTGGGATCGCTGCCGAGATTTTGAAAGGGCAGCACGGCAATGGTCTGGACGCCTGTGGCCGGCAATATCGGCTTCTTGCGGAAGCTGCGGAACGCAACGGCCGCTGCGCCGAGGAGAACGGCCGCGAGCAGTATCCAGGGAACGCGGGCGTGGACTTGGGCGCGCCTTTTTTCCGCAGCTTGTTGCCGGCGTGCGGCTGCGGCCTGCTCTTCGCGCTCGCCGCGGCGGCGGTCGAGATTCCTAAGACGATCGACTAGCTCGGCAGCACTGTGTACGCGCCTGGCCGGGTCTCCACAAGCGGCATCGGCGATGTCCTCGCGCAGGAGCGGATCATCAACGCCCGCTTCCCAGCCGGGAGCAAGCGGTTTGCGAAAGTCGCCCACAACGGTTTGATAAAGCATGACCCCAAGGGCGTAAACGTCCGCCGCAGCTTTTGGCGAATGGCCGGAAAGCACTTCAGGAGCCAGGTACATCAGGGTTCCCGTAAGTGACGAAGATCGCGGCCCCCCAGTCTGAGTTAGGCCGAAACTAGTGATGCCCAGCGCACGCAGGCGAGCGGGGTCGACCAACGAAGCGCTGCCGAAGTCGGCAACTTTAACTTGGTGCGTGCCATCGGCGCGGGACTGTATCAGAATGTTCGCCGGTTTCAAGTCCTTGTGCAGAACGCCTGCATGGTGGGCGGCGCCGACTGCTTTTGCAACGTCGACGATCACTGCTATGCGCGTGGAGAGCGGGATTTTTTGCAGGCCGCCTTGTTGCTGCGCCCATTCGGTCAGGTTCGAGCCGCCATATTCGCTTTCGATGACGTAAGGATGCGTCTCGAGGTTCCATTCGAGAACGCGGACGAAGGCGGGGCTCTCGCCGATAGATTCGCGGAGAAAGCGGGCCACGGCGATTTCGCGCCTTAATCCTCTTAGGCGGGCATCGTTGGCGGCGAACTTGAAGACGCGTTGCTCGTGGGTTTTGGGATGTTCCGCCAGCCAAACCTCACTGCTACTGGAAAGATCCAGCCGGCGGGTGAGGCGCCAATGTTCGCGTCCGGGAACGGGGTCGCCCGGCTGCAGCGCGGGGGAAGCTGCCCAAGGGGTGGGGGCGGAAATATCGGTGCTGTGCACGGGGACGGCGAGGCGATAGCCGACACGCGGGACGGTAAGAATAACGTTTTCGTCGCCGAGAGCTTTACGCAGCTTCGAGACAGCGGTGGCGAGCGAACCATCAACGACGTTCAGGCCGGGCCAGACTGAGTCAAGCAGCGCTTCCTTAGAAACCACTTCTCCTGCGTGGAGCAAGAGCTGCTGCAAAACCTCGAGGGGCTTGAGTTCGAGTTCAACAGGGTCGCCATTTACGCGAAGTTGCAGACTAAGGTCGTCGAGTTCGCAGTCGCTGAAGCGCCACAAACGCGCCGGAATCTCTTGCGCGTTGCGAGCCGAAGTGTTGGCGGGCATAGACTTAGCTTTTCTTTAGACTTCTTAAGAATTCCGTCAGGACATTTCGGGATAGATTCTGCAAAATGCGACTCCGACGGCGCCGCTCCCCACAGAGCACCTTATTTTGGCATGAATTGGGGATGCCGAAAATGGCTCATCGGTGTGGGGCGCATCGGGGGATTGCGGTCTTGCACAAGCGACTGAAGGAGGGGTTCTGGATATGAAAAGGCCTGGGGTCTTGCGCTCATCCTACGCGCAAGGAATTTCCACTGTGGTTGTGCTTAGTCTGTGTCTTGCGGTCAGCGCCTCGGCGCAGACTTACAAGCTGCTCTCCACCTTCACCGGCACGAACGGACAGAATCCTGAGTACGTGAACCTCGCCCAGGGAATCGACGGCGATCTCTACGGAACCACGCAATATGGCGGAACCTACAGCCACGGGACCGTGTTTAAGGTTAACGCAGCTGGCACGCTGACCACGCTGTGGAGTTTTTGCAAGACAACGAACTGCCCTGACGGGTCTTACCCTCTGGCCGGTCTGACGCTGGTTCCCGGCGGTGATCTGTACGGCACGACCTCCGGGGGTGGTGCCGACGGCTACGGCACGATTTTCAAGATCACTCCCGGAGGAGTCGAAACCGTAGTGTACTCGTTCGACTTCACCCGCGGTTACAATCCGCAGACGGCGATGACTCTAGGAATCGACGGCAACTTGTACGGCACCACGCTGCTAGGCGGAATCGGCGGCTGCGGCGGATGCCACGGCGGAGGCGTCGCTTTCAAGATGACGCCCGCCGGGGTCTTTACCAAGCTCCACGACTTCTGCACAGAAACCTGTCCTGAGGGCGATCCGGGGCCGGGCGATACGCTAGCGCAAGGCAACGATGGCAACTTCTACATGGTGATCACGGGGCGTTCGGGGTACTACGATGGCTATTTCATCAAGATGACGCCGAAGGGTGTGGTAACGGTACTGTATAAGTTCTGCTCGCTCACGAACTGCGACGACGGGGCATTCCCGAGCGGACCTGTGGTGCAGGCGGCCGATGGCAATTTCTACGGCACCACCATTGGAGGAGGAACCTACAATGACGGCACGGTCTTCAAAATCACGACGGCCGGCAAACTGACCACGATCCACAGCTTCGACTACATGGTCGCGGGTAACGTCGGGTCCTACACAAACGCTGGGTTGATCCTGGGCTCCGACGGAAATCTCTACGGGACAAATGCGTATGGGGGACAAGGCTGCGTGTCAGGCTGCGGAACTGTGTTCAAGATGACGACCGCCGGGGTGCTGACGACTGAGTACGAGTTCAAAGGCGGTACAGACGGCTCCCTCGCTTGGGGCGTGGCTCAGGATACGGGTGGTGCGTTCTACGGCACCACGCCTGCGGGCGGCGTCGACAACTTCGGCACTGCGTACCGCTTGGGCACTGGAATCAAGCCCTTCGTCCGCTTGGTTACGCATTACGGGAAAGTAGGAGCCACGGTCGACATCGTTGGCCAAGGTTTCACCGGCGCGACGGGAGTGACGTTTGACGGGGTCACAGCAACCTTCAAGAACGTCTCCGACACATTCCTGACGGCAGTGGTTCCGAGGGGCGCGCTGACCGGGCCCGTTACCGTCACCACGTTCACGACCAGCTATAAGAGCAATCAGAATTACCGGGTTGTTCCGCAGCTGACCAAAGTCAGCTCCACGAGCGGCATTGTGGGAAGCACGGTAACGCTGACTGGAGTGAGCCTGACGCAGACTTCCGCGGTGACCATCGGGGGCAAGGCCGCGACGTTCAAGATCGTTTCCGACACTGAAGTGACGGCGACCGTGCCCGCAGCCGCAAAGACTGGCTTGAACATTATTGTCGCAACCGCCGCTGGATCAGCCACGATTGGGCCATTTGCCGTCGAACCTCACATCACAAGCTTCAGTCCAAGCAGTGGCCCGGTCGGAACAGGGGTCACTATCAACGGGACCACATTTACCGGTACGAGCAAAGTAATGTTTGATAATGTCGACGCTACCAGTTTCGAAGTGATCAACGATTCGGAAGTGAAGGCCACTGTTCCATCAGGCGCAAAGACCGGAGTCATTGAGATCACGACTCCGGGTGGGAGCGTCACGAGCACGACGAGCTTCACGGTCAACTAGCCATTCAATCGAATCCCAAGTGTCTATATGCCGTCCGGTATCCGGGCGGCACTTTTTTAGGGTCCGATGAGAGGGTTGTTGCCAAACGTTTTATATAGGGAATCGGCAAAACCTAGACGCGCGGGAGGTGGGCACTTTTTTGTTTGAGGAGAGAAAATACCGCTGAGAGGAGCATACGGCAACGCGGCGAAAGCAGTCCAAAATATCGGCCTGATGAACGTCCATGCCGATACCATGTGGCCTTCCAGACTATGTCGAGAGGAGAGGAAGCCGATCCAGCAACTCTGCCTCAGACTGGAGCCCGCCAGATTTAAATCCCCTCACTGCTCGACATAGTTTTGCGATGCTACAGGCCGTTCAGAAAGGCCAGGATGCTATCTGGCGGTTTGTAGCGGCCGGAGTTCTTACCATTCGGTGATCTCACTTTTGCAAGGATCTCCTCCTTAAGAGCAAGATTGGCATCGAGGTAGACTTGCGTAGTTTCCACGGACTCATGTCCAAGCCAAAGTGCGATCACCGCGCGATCGACTCCAGCCTGAAGCAGTTCCATGGCCATCGTGTGGCGCAGCACGTGCGGCGTCACTTTCTTCCGAAGCAGGGAAGGGCAGGTCTTGGAAGCGGTCACAATGTGTTTAGCAAGGATGTATCGCACGCCATCACCGCTGAGACGACCGCCCCGAGCATTGGGAAAAAGCATTTCCGTATGCGCCTTTTGGGGTTCGTTCAACCAGTTTTTCAAAACCGCCCTGGTTTGCTTGGTCAGTGGGGTACACCTCTCCTTCCGCCCTTTCCCTGTACAGCGCACATGAGCACCGGTATCGACGATGACATCTTGTCGCTTCAAGCCCGTCAGCTCAGATAAGCGCAATCCCGTCTGCACCGCCACCATCAGCAGAGCGTGATCGCGGCGGCCAGACCAGGTCTCTAGCTCAGGAGTGCTGAGAAGTGCGTCCAGTTCGGCGTGTGAAAGGAAATGAATCTGCACACGGTCATACCGTTTGCCGGGAATCGCCAGGACACGCTGGATCTGGGCCGAGTGTTCTGGTGCCTCATAGGCAGCATAGCGAAAGAAAGAACGAATGGCGGTCAGTCGGAGATTGCGGCTGCGTGGTGAGATGGAGCGGCTTTTCTCGAGATCATTAAGAAAGGCTGCGACCAATGGCGCGTCGATCTCTTCCAAGGTGAGCTGAGAGGGTGTTTTGTGCAGGCGTTTCTCAGTAAACCGGAACAGAAGTCGAAACGTATCACGATACGAAGCAATGGTGTGTGTGCTGGCTTGTTTCTGCTGCAGCAAACGCTGGATGAAGAAACCCTCCAACAAGCCAGGAAAGTTCGATGTGCTCTTCATTTCGGAGTCCTCCAGCGTCTCTCTAACCGCTCAACGGCCTGTCCCATCAGTTCTGGACAAGCGGTCAGATACCAGTAGGTATCGTCTGGACGGACGTGTCCGAGATAAGTGGAAAGAACCGGAAGACGCCGCTCGACATCGTCGCCGGAGCGATACCAACGTAAAAGGGTTTGAACGGCGAATCGATGACGAAAGTCGTGGAGGCGAGGTCCATGGCTATCGAACTCACCTCGAAGGCCTATCTGCCGCGACAAAGCATGGAACGTTCCGCGGACGTTGTTCTTGTCCAATCGCGTTCCACGTTTGGTAACAAAGAAAAAGTCAGAGGTCGGTTGGCCTTTGAGGTACTGGCCTCGACGCGACTTGTACATCGACAGCACCTTTCGCGTCGAACGGTGAAGGGGAACCAATCGACACTTGCCAAACTTCGTTCCACGTACTGTCAAGACCCCGTTCTGCAGATCCACGTCGCTCAGCCGGAGTGAAAGAACCTCACTGAGGCGCAGACCCGAAACCGCCAACAGACCCAACAAGCCGTGATAGGTCCACTTTCGCAGTGGGTTGTTCGGAGACAATCCCAGAGAAGCTTTCAAAAGCATGCGCACTTCATTGTCTGTATACAAGTACGGGCGAGCCCGTTTTGATCGAAAAGGCAAAAGTCTCCAGGGTGGAATCTCCGTCCGAGGATCCGTAGCACTCCGATATCGGGCAAAACCGCGAACAAAACCCAACCGATGAGCCCATCTTGCTGGTTGAGCACCAGGTTTCTGGGCCCACTCTAGCGCCAGTCGGATGGTGATATGGGAGCTTCGTCTTCGCTTCAAAAAGGAAACGAAATCGGACAAGGCAGGACCAGCGTCGAGCAGTTGGAATCCTAGCGCGCGACGCATAGCAAGGTATTCTTGCAAAGCTTTCTGCAACGTGTTCATCGGATACCTCCCGGCCACGGAAGCGCTAGTGTGCGTAGCGAAGCCAGATCGACCTTGGCATAGATCGCAGTAGTTTGGAGGTTGCGATGCCGCAGGACTTCGCCGATCTCGGCCAACGATGCACCGTGGCGGAGCATCTCGGTTGCCAGAGTGTGCCCAAACTGGTGCGCACCTTTTCTACGACAGTTGATCCCAGCGTGTGCCAGGGCCTTCGACACGATTAAGCCCACTGATCTGCTGTTCCTAAGGCCGACGGCCGGCGCTTGTGCCCGCAAGAACACACAGCGGTTGGTCGAGCGCGTGCGTCCGTCCTTCAGGTAAGCCGCGATCGCCTTCCCAACATCGGCTGGTACGGGAAGCTCAGCGTAGCGGTCACCTTTGCCTCGCAAGGTGAGCCGCCCGGCTTCCCAATCGAAGTCCTCCAATGTGAGAGCCGCAACTTCGCCTGCTCGCAGCCCAAGACGTGCCAGCAGTAACAGGATCGCGTAGTCGCGTCGGCCGATGGCACTCTTGCGATTGCAACTGGCCAGCACTCGTTTGACGTGCTCGATCGGCAAGCCCTTTGGAATCGACGCGACGGACCAGTCTGCCACGCAAGGCACGCAGGCCGCGAGATCCGATCGGATGAAGTCCTGATACCGAGCGTAGCGAAGGAATGAACGTAGCGCACTGGTCATTACTTTGGCTCGCTTCCGGCAAAGCGACGGTACAAGGCGCTGCACCGATCCGACGACCTGGGCAGCCGTCAGATCGGAAAGGTGCGCCGGCCCAGTTCCAAAACGATGCGTCAAGAACTTCTTGATGAGGGATACATAGTTGGCCACCGTCGTTGGGGCGAGCACACGCTCCTGCTGAAGGTACCAACTGAAA
>DASRRV010000061.1:0-8019 GCA_035695545.1 Candidatus Sulfotelmatobacter sp.
CGTCTTTGCTCCACGCTTCTTTCAGGCCCCGCCTCACGACGAGTGTTATTTCGCCCTTGCGCTTCGCTATCACTTCACGTCCATCACGTTGTGAAGAGGACTTTCACCTCCAAGCTGTCAAACATGCTCGGCACACCAAAAAGAAGGGCCGCGATCTACTCGCGGCCCTTTTTCAATCGAGTGCGCAGATTGTTTATTTTTCGCCGGTTGCAAAGTTACTTCCCCACATCGCATTGCTACCCCACATGGCGTTGCTGCCCCACATCGCGTTGCTGCCCCACATCGCGTTGCTGCCCCACATCGCGTTGCTGCCCCACATCGCGTTACTTCCCCACATGGCGTTGCTAGCGGAAGTACTGCCCGATGTGCTGCTTGTGCCGGTGAGGAACTGAGATGTTCCCCACACTGTCGAGTAGGACCAGGTGGAAGAAGTGTTCCAGATGGAGGATGGGTTGGCGTTCAGATTGACGCTGTCGGCGGTTCCGTTAAACGTAGCCACTGGAGACATCGCCGTACCCTTGGCCAGATCAGTGTTGGCGAGCGCGGCCTCCACATCGATGTACCCAGCGCCGACCGTGAATACGTCGTACTGATCGGTGTAGGTAATTCCGGTGGTTGGATCCGTCGTGCTGCTGAAGGCCGGCAACGACTTCCAAGCCGTCTTCATGAGGCGCGCCTTCACCTGATCGGGAGTGAGGGTCGGACTCTTCTGCAGCAGATCGGCGACTACTCCGCTCACAACTCCAGTCGCCATGCTGGTGCCGCTCAACGTGAAGTATTTCGATGACGGAGGGCTGCTTCCGCCATTGACATAGTAGCTGTAGGGAACCTGATTGCCAGGATACTCGCTGTAGAGTGTCGAGCCCGGAGCTTCCAGCGAAACCAGCAGGTTGCCGGGAGCCAGGATGTCAGGCTTGGCGATCGCATCGAGCGCAGTCGGACCCTTCGAGCTGTAGCTGGCCATCAAATCGTCAACGCGGGTCGGCGTTCCCATCGGCTTCATCGCGCCCACTGTGATCACGTAAGGATCGTTGCCGGGCGAAGTAATGGTGCCATAGCCATTCGTTGCCTGATAGCGCCCGTTGTTGCCGGCTGCGACCACGACCACAATTCCGCTCTTCCACGCTGCTTCGACCGCGTGGCACAGCGGATCCAGTTTGTAGCTCTCGTAGACCGGACGTCCCATCGAAAGATTGATTACGCGAATATTGTACGTGTTCTTCAACGAGATTGCCGTCATGATCGCTGAAATCGCGGCGCTGTCAGTGCCTACGCCGTTCTGGTCGAGAACGCGCAGGTTAATAAGCTTGGCTCGTGGAGCGATGCCTTCAAACGTCTTGGAATACCCAGAGCCGGTCGAGCTGGCGCCATTGCCCGCGATCAGGCCTGCGATATGCGTGCCGTGACCATACTGATCGTTGGCGCTGGAATTACCCGGAACGAAGCTCTGGTTGAAGACCACGCGCGACGATCCCCAAGCGCCGCCATTCAGATCAGGATGGCTGGCGATTCCGCTATCGATCAGCGCCACTCCGACGCCGGCGCCAGTGTAACCGGATTGCCAGGCCGCAAACGCATTTACGGCAGGCGCCGCGTTACTGAGAGTCGGCGACAGTGGCCGGTCCAAGCTGATGTATACGACATTCGACTGGTTCGAAAGGGTCACGATGCCGTTACCATCAAGCACCGCAACCAGCCCGTTGACCAAAGGCAAGGACGACAGGATCGTGCCACCAAGTTTCAGAACGTCGTTGACGAGGCATCCCAGCAGGCCTAATAGTCCACTGCAAGTCACCTGCGTCCCCGGCGCATACTGCACGATGACTTGCGCCTTCTGGGTCGATGGATAATTTTGCAGCTCTGGCGATAGTTTCGAGTTGTCGGCGTGCGCAAACGTAACCGCAAAAATCAAGAGTAGCATCAAGAACTTCTTCATTTGTCCCCCCAAATTGCCCCAAAAACCAAAGCGCTCACAGGCGCGTAACGTCCTAAGTGACTTTCATATGTGCAGGTGGCGGTCCAAAAGAGTACTCGAGTTACCTTTCGTTATCAGTGGGTTACGGGATTCTGTTGCGAAACTCAACGGGCACTTTGTCCCACGCCCGGGGCACGGGCCAACTTGTCTCGGGCGGACGCTGCCGGCGGCGGCCAACATCGCTGTAAGTAACTGATTTATCGAAAACCTTGGTAATCAAGGAGTTTCTTTTTGGGCGGACATGCTTCCGCGCTTAGTTGAGAATTTAAACACCACCTATGTCATGGATACGATCGATTGGCGCACGTGTGTTCATCGCCGCGATGGCTCTCGCTGGAGCCCTGTGCGTTGCCGTGGCGTTTTCTCACTGGCAATCGAACGATCCAGTCAAATTCGCCTGCTACCTGATTGCGGCCTTGCTGGCATCGTCGCTAAAAGTCACGCTCCCGGACCATGATGCAACGCTCTCAGTTAACTTCCTGTTCACTCTGCTAGGGATTCTGGAACTCGGCATGCCAGAGACGCTGCTGATTGTCCTGGCCAGCACCGTGGGCCAGGCTTACTTGCGGCGAAAGCACCGGGTGAAGCTGGTGCAGTTCCTTTTCAACTGGTCGCAGCTGACGGTGTCAAGCTGGGTGGCCTACGGCGCCTACGCTCTGGTTGTGGCACGCGTCCTGCACGGACCCGGACCGCTTGCTCTTCTGGTGGCCGCGATCATCCACTTCGGCTGCAATACGGCGGCCATGTCGACCATCATTGGGCTGACCGAAAATAAGCCCATCTCCAAGGTCTGGAACGACAGCTATCTCTGGTCGTTCCCCTACTACATGGTCGGAGCCGCTGTAGCGGGGCTGGTCCACTTCCTGAACGGGCACATCGGATGGCAATCGTCGCTGCTGATCCTGCCGCCGATTTACCTGATGTACCGCTCTTATCGCCTTTATCTCGGCAAACTGGAGACCGAGAAGCGGCACGCCGAGCAGGTATCGAGCCTGCACCTGCGAACCATCGAAACGCTCGCGCTGGCCATCGAAGCCAAGGATCAAACTACGGGCGAACACTTGCAGCGGGTGCGCGTCTACGCGATGGAACTGGCGAAAGACCTGGGCTTGAGCGAAGACGAAACCGAGGCGCTACGTGCGGCATCGGTGCTGCACGACATTGGGAAGCTGGCCGTGCCCGAACACATTATTTCGAAACCGGGGAAACTGACGCCTGAAGAATTCGAAAAGATGAAGATCCATCCCACGGTCGGGGCGGAAATTCTGGAGCAAGTCGACTTTCCATATCCGGTGGCGCCAATCGTGCGCGCCCACCACGAAAAATGGGACGGCAGCGGCTATCCAAACGGGCTGGCCGGGGAGGCCATCCCGATCGGCGCGCGCATTCTCTCTGCGGTGGATTGCCTGGATGCTCTGGCCTCGGACCGGCAATATCGCAAGGCCCTGCCGCTCGATGAGGCCATGGCGAAGGTGGTTGAAGATGCGGGCAAGAGTTTCGATCCGCAGGTGGTTTCGATTCTGCACCGGCGCTACATCGAACTTGAAAAGCTGGCCAGTGAACAGCCGATCCAGAGCCCGCCGAAATTGTCCACAGATGTCAGGGTGAAACGAGGCTTGGCGCCCGACGCAGGTTTCGAGGAGTCCGCCCGCACAAATGCCAACGCGTCGGGACCGGCCGAAGATTCCGCTGCCTTGATTGTGGCGGCGCGGCTGCAAGCGCAGGAGATCATCGCTCTCAACCGCGGTTCAGGCTCCTTTCTGCGCAGCGAGGATATTCTTTCTTTACTTGCGGTGCGTCTGAAACATCTGGTGCCGCACGACGCTATTGCCGTTTACCGCCCGAGGAATGGCGTGCTTACGGCAGAGTTTGTGGGTGGAGAAAATTCTCGCTTGTTCTCTTCCTTGAGAATTCCGCACGGAGGCGGGTTGTCTGGCTGGGTCGCGCAAAACCATAAGGCAATTCGCAACGGCAATCCTCTGGTGGAACCGGGTTACGTGGACGATCCCGAGAACCACCGCAAGCTGCGCTCGGCGCTGGCTGTGCCCATGGAAGGCGCTGCCGGAGTTGCGGCGGTTCTGGCGCTGTATCGCGCCGAGCAAGATGCATTCACGGCGGGCGATCTTCGAGTCGTAGAAGCGCTGGTCGCCGGGTTGGGAATTGCCGTTGAGAGCGCGGGGAAAACGAAGGCGTCGGCAGTCAGCGCAGGGACGAGATAACAACTCTAGTCTAGAAATTCCGTCTCATGTGCAATTTGACGCCAACCTCACCGACAACACTGAAGCCAAGCCTTTCATAGAGACTTCGCACCGGATTATTCTTGAGTACGTTTAGAACGACGGGCTTTCCCGTCGTTTGCCAATGCTTGAGGAGATCTCGCAAAACTTTCGTCCCGATGCCTCGCCCGTGATACTCAGGCGACACGAACAGCTGTTGAAGGAAAATTTCTGAAGCGGTCTCCGCTGCTTGCAGCCAACCAACGTTGCGGCCGTCAAAAGTAATGATTTGCGCATCGTCCACGTTCCACTGCTGAGCGAAGCCCGCAGACTGTTTGTTCTCGTCCCAAGTCATAAGCTCAGCGGTAAGTGGCTTCATGGTGACAATGTAGAGGTTCAGTGCCATGTCGAAATCCGCAGGCGTCGCCGGCCGAAGCTGAATTTTTCCCGCTGCAGAGACACTCATCGATCCAAGCATAGCGCAACTTGAAGATCTGGAATTCTCAGTTGGCCGGACGTCCCTGCGCTTCGGGATTACGTGTCCATCCGTTCGACCCATTGAGTGCGCCATGCGGGGGCCTCGAATGGATCCGCAAAGTACTGTGTTTCCCGCGCAACCTTGTCGCCCTTGAACTCCATGATGCTCACGGTGTAGGACGGCTTGCCGTCATATGTCAGGATGAATTCGGTGATCCAAAGATCACCGCTGCCAATGATTCGCCGGACAGCGAAGCGCTTTTTGCTCGGCTGACTAGCGCGCTGGCCCCGTATGTTCCTTCGACCGCGAGTTCGCTCGCCTGACTGTGGGTATTCCAGCACCGCCTCCTCGCGATAGATGCGGTGTTCCGTTTCAAAATCATTGGCATCGGACGCCGCCCAATGCTGATCCAGTGCCGCCCGTATCTCTTGATCTCGCACTCCAGAATACTGTTCCTTCATTTGTTGATCTTTCATTTTGGGCCTCAATTTTGAACAACAACCTGAGTGCTTTCGGAGAATCGGAGTATAGGACGTCTGCGGTCGCAGTGGTTAACTGTCGATAAATCTCGTTTACACTCAAAATCCTCCCAAGAGGGGTTTGAGCGAGATGGCCTTGATTGCGTCAATCGGGCCGATGTACTGAATGAGAAGTGCCTTTGTATTCAACTGCTGGGGCTAGATGAGTGACCCATTTTCTTCAGGACTGCTAAGCCCACGAAACCAACCACGGCCACACCCCATGAGAGAAATGGACTGGAGAAGATCCACAATAGTGGTGAAGTGGGAACCACAACTGATTGACTTTCGTTGGGCAACGAAGAAAACGGCTCCGGCAGATTCTGCGAGGAGATCAGAAGACCATCTTGAGTGAAAGAATAGTGACGCTGGCCTCTCGCTGTGAAAATTTCGATCACTCCATCTGAGGAACACCGAACCTTGAAATCACCTCCGCCAGCGTCAACATTCCATCCTCGTATGAAGTGCCATTGGGAGTCGTAAATCTGGAGCCTTCCTGATGGCATGAGCGGGACAATGTGCTTGCCATCGGCCGCTGTAACGACCCCGCGAACGTAGCCAGCAGGCCATTGGTACGAACCAGGCATTTTGATGATGCCCGTCGCAGAAAGAGCGGCAGCGAAAAATCCGCCAGCACCGATCAGGATGAGTAGGTACATTCCTCCTTTAATCCACTTGGTCCGCTCTGGTGCCTTGAGTTCTTTTGCCATTCCACGAGTAGCCAAGAACAACCAGAATGCAGCGAAAACTGCGATCAACAGGCCGAAGAGATTATGCATACTACGACGAATATACGCTCTGCCATCGTCATCGAGACGGCCTCGGCTATGAGAATTGAAAAGGGTTGTTGGTGGTTGCCGAACCCGGTAGGGATACCACTCGCGTGGTACCCACCGGGTGGCCGGAGGCAGTCACCCACCTCCGGCTCCCACAGAACCCAGCGTGCGGATTTCCCGCACTGGGCTCGTCAGAAGTTGATTCACAGCTTGGCAATAGCTTGTAACTTCGGGTAAGGAAGCTGCAGCTTTGGTGTGAGCAACGGGAACCGCGACTGGATCTGCCGGAATTTCTCCCAACTGACCGCGCCGTGCCAGCTCCTACTGCTCAACATTTTGCGCCAATAGCGCTCCACAGCCCGATGGACCTTCAGCAGTGACCTGAGATTCCCGGCAATGCCATAGTATGCATCGTGGCCACGGAGCATTCGATTGAGTTGATCGGCTTGCTCCTGGAGTGGCGAATGCCTCATCCGTCTCATTTGATCCTGTAAGCGCAAGAGCGCGCGGCGGAGTCGTGACCTTTCCGTACTGAAACCAATCCGAAAGTTTCCTTTCTGGTTGCGAGTGCAGTACAGGGTAAAGCCCAAGAAATAAATCGTCTGCGGGCGTTTACGGCCACGTTTGCTCGCGTGTCGATGCGCGAAGCGGCCAAATTCGACGAGTTTAGTTTTCGTCGGTTCCAGAGTCAGGCTGAATCTCCCCAGCCTCTTGGCAAGTGCTTCCTGAATACGAAGAGCATCCGAACGATATTGGAAACACAGCACGAAGTCGTCAATATATCGCACCCTGCAAGCCTCGCCCCGAAGCCGGGGCTTGACCACTCGCTCGAACCACAGGTCGAGCACATAGTGGAGATATACATTACTCAGCAATACGCTGATCGACCCTCCTTGCGGGGTCCCCTCCTCGTTTGGATGGATCTCTCCATCCTCAAGGACGCCTGCCTTCAGCCAGCGCCGGATTAAACTTATCAGGCGCGGATCGCCCACTCGGTGCTGCACGAAACGGAGCATCCATTCGTGACTTAAGCTGCCGAAAAAGTTCTTCAGGTCCGCCTCCAACACCCACTCGATTTTCCCGCCAGCAATCCTCTCGTGGAGCGTTGCCAGCGCTTGGTGGGCGCCTCTTCCCATTCGTCCACCGAACGAACACGACAGAAAGTCCTGCTCATAGATGGCCGATAGTACCTGAGAGGCACTTCGTTGGAGTGCCCGGTCCGCAACTGTCGGCACGCCCAGAGGGCGCATCTCCTGCTTTCCGGGCTTCGGGATATAGACCCGCCTGATTTCCGGCGCTCGATATCCTTGACGGTGGACCGACTGCAACATGCCTGCAATCCATTCCTCAAAGCTCTCTTTCGCCTCCGTTACGGTCTGTCCATCCACTCCGGCTGCGGACTTGGCCGGAATCTGACATAGATTCTCCCAAATCCGTTCCTTCGTGATGTGATGGGCCAGCGACGTAAAGCGAAGCTTCGGCTCACCCCGAGCTTTGTCTGCTATTCGTTCGAGTCCTGTTGTCATGACTGGCGGTTCTTCTCTTTGCATAGAAGGCCGTATCCTCCCTTTGAATGGAGCTCATGTTTCCCACGAACAATTCAACCTCTGCTGCCCGCTTCCCCATGTGGCCGGCTCTCCCGTCCTCGAAGTACTAACAGGCAGTCTGACTTCCGTCAGGCCTTCGGATCTTTCTCGCTTTCCGCTTGTCGGACCCTACAAGCCAGGCTTGAGCCTGACGGATCTCCCTTGTTCCCACGGAATCCTTTGGTTGCATGCTGGCGGTACGAACCCCGGAAGCAACTCAGCACCCTCGCCTTGACGCATCCTGAGTTCCTGCCTTCCCCACTACGGGATAGGGTCGGCTACTTCCATCACGATCGATTTCGGGGCTATTTTGCCGTTTACTGACGTTCCGGCCTGCAAACCTCCCTGTCTACGCTTCGCAATGGCCGTTACCGGACATCACGCAAGACTTGGTACGCGGCTGCGAGCTAGGCTTTGCCGCGGCCCCCATTTCAGGAGGCTGAATTCCATGGACTTCAAGGCACAACCCG
>DASRRV010000062.1:0-4455 GCA_035695545.1 Candidatus Sulfotelmatobacter sp.
CAAGACAGGGATTACGTCGCTTAAAGAGGGCTCACTAGCTATTACTACCGAGGCGGCGAAAACTCGAGAACAGCTTGACGCCGCCGAGGCGGAGTTAGCCGAACACCAGGCGCTCGCTAATCGGAGGACGGAAAGCCAGTCCAAGGGGTGGAAAGAAAACACCTCGCAATCTGGAAAAAGCCCCGAATCTGAAAAATCTCGTGTTGCTGGCCTCGAGGCAAAGGTCGGGGTGCTCAAGTCCCGGCTTCGCGATGTTCAACAGCGGACGAAACAGCTTTCGGAGCTCGGCCCGCAAATCGAAGACCTGGAGCGAAAGCGTGAGATGGACGAAGCGAATTACAAATATTTCGCGGCATCACTGGAAAAGGCGCGGATCGACGAGGCTTTGGACCCCTCCAAGATGCCCAATATTAGCGCTGTCCAGCGACCCTCCCCTCCCATGCTAGAGACCAAATTGCGCAATAAGATCGCCCTGGCGCTGGCCGGGGGAGGGGTAGCCCTGGGTATAGCGCTCGCGCTACTAAGGGGATTGGTTTTGAACCGGACGGTTGGACGGCCGCTTGAACTGGAGACGCAGTTGCAGATTCCGCTGATGCTCTCGATCCCGTATGCGAACGGACGCTTCGCCTTGCCTCGTAATGGTTCAGCGAACCCGGGAGCTCTTACCACGGAACGGCGTAACCCCAGGTTGGCGCCTTGGGAGGCCGGTCATTTCATCCGACCCTATTGTGACGCAATCCGGGATCGCCTGGGTCTCTATTTCGAACTCAATCAGCTGACGCATAAACCGAAGCTGGTTGGTGTTACCGCCTTTTCGGAAGAAGCAGGAGCTTCCACCCTCGCAGCGGGCCTCGCTGCCTCACTTTCGGAAACGAACGACGGTAAGGTGCTCCTGGTCGATGTGAGCCTTGGCCCGGAAGAAGTGCACCCGTTTTTCAAAGGCAAACCTGCCTATCCTCTTAAGGCGGCTCTTAAGCCAAACGGGGCGATCGCTTCAGCTTCGGATAATCTCTATCTGGCTACTGTAGGACCTTCAAATGCCGGGCCGGCGCAGCTTGGCTTGAAAAAATTCTTCGACATGATGCCGAATCTAAAAGCCAGCGACTTCGACTACATCATTTTCGATATGCCCCCGTTGGAACAAACGAGTCCCACGTGGGGAATGTCTGCTTTCATGGACAAGCTTTTGCTCGTGGTCGAGGCGGAAAAGAACGGCCGCGAGGTTATCAAGCGCAGCTTCGGGAAGTTGATCGCTGAACGAAACAATGTTGCAGTCGTGGTAAACAAGACGCGTTCCTACGTCCCGAAGTGGCTTGACGCTGAATCTTAATCCGTCGCATTCATAACGGCTGAACTGCGGTTCCAATTTCTACGAGCCATCGCTCCCCGTTCCATCGGGATTGTTGAGATCCGAACTTCTCCGTTTTCTTACTCTTTCCTTACTCGTGCTTTCACACCGGAATGTAGCGAGGTACGTGACCGAGAACCGTCCTTCCGAAGCGAGGCCCCATGAGTGTGATGAGGCTGCGGAGCTAAGGACTTGCCGGCTGCGCGGCAGACACGCCGCAGTCCTGCTCTTCTCACATTACCCTGGGGATCCGCGTCCCAGAAGAGCGACGGAGGCATTGGCGGCGCAAGGTGTCACTGTTGATCTCATCTGCTTGCGCGACGGCGATTGCGATCCAGCGCAGGAGACCTATGGCAACATCAACGTCACACGTGTTCGGTTGAAGCGTCACCGTGGCAGCAAGCTGGGTTACGTTGGTCAGTATGCCGCGTTTGTCTTAGCCTCATTCTTCCACCTCGCCTCCAGGTCACTGACGCGCCGCTACGATTTCGTCCATGTGCATAACATGCCGGACGTTCTAGTCTTCAGCGCGATGGTACCGAAGCTTCTCGGTGCAAAAGTCATATTGGATCTGCACGATCCCATGCCTGAGCTTATGCGGACGATCTTCAAACTGCCCGAGGAAAGCTTCAGCGTAGCCATATTGAAGCGACTGGAAAAGTGGAGTATCAGCTTTTCAGATCTCGTGCTGACCGTGAATCTCGCGTGCAAGAAGATCTACTCTTCGCGCAGTTGCCAGCCGCATAAAATCAGGGTCGTAATTAATTCACCTGATGACGACGTCTTCCAGTTGCAGCGCGCTGACGCTCGCAATGGCAACGGCAAAAACGGCAATGGGTCCGATCCGTTTGTGATTCTTTATCATGGCTCGCTGGTTCACCGAAACGGTTTCGATCTGGCGTTGGAATCATTGGAGAAGGTTAGAAAAACAATCCCATCTGTTCGACTGAGAGTGTGCGGTGGGCGAACTCCTTTCTTTCAGGAAGTAATGAAGTCGGCCCAGCAACGGGGACTCGACGGGAATATCGATTACCTCGGCCCGTGCAATCTCAAAGAGATCGTCGAGGCCATCGAGAATTGCGACGTGGGGATCATCCCCAACCACCGCAATATCTTCACTGAAATCAATACGCCCACACGCATCTTCGAATACTTGGCGCTCGCGAAACCAGTCATCGCCCCGAAAACGCGGGGGATACAGGACTATTTCGGCGACGATGACCTGATCTTTTTCGAACTCGGCGACGCGGATGACCTCGCGCGGAAAATCGCATTCGCCTATTCTCATCCGGGTTATGTGGCCGAAACAGTCAAGCGCGGCCAGGCAGTTTACCTCTCACACACGTGGAGCCGTGAGCGGCTCACCTTGTTGAATTCTATCAGCGAGCTCTTCTAAGCGACGCTCAGATACTGTGGACGCACTGTGCCTCTTACTCTTACTCGTCCTAGTGCTCATGCTCCAACACGCCCGTTCTGATGAACAGGACCAAAAGAAAAAGCAAAAGTAAGAATCCCCGAGTACGGTTATCTATCTGCCCGGCGGATCCCATTACCTTCTCAGCTCGCTCAAAATGATTGGTGTGGTTGCCAGTGAAGCCGAACGTCATGCCGTCGCCGAGTTCTTTGAGTTGTTTAAGACCCCTTGGGAATTCCATCGGCCTGGCGCGCATTACGATGTCTTGCTCTGCTCAAACAGCCCCGTTCCAGAGAACGACGCCAGGTTGCTTTTGCTTTACGGCGCGCAGCGGCAGGCGCTTGATGAGTACCCAGGAATAAAGACACGGTCTGTTCCTGGACACGATTTGGTTTCTTTTCGCGGCGAGCGAATGCCGATTTATGGAAGCTGCCTTCTCTTCGACGGCCCAGTCGACAAAGTCCTCCTTCACAACGAAACAAACTCGGCGGCCGCAATCTCGACAGCCTCCGGCGCTCAAGCTGTGGTCCGCCTCGGCTTTGATTTGTTCAAAGAAGTTCGATACCTGCTGACGCGAGGCCAGCCGGCAGAATTTGCGAGTATACCCACGCTGGACCTGCACATTTCGTTGCTCCGTGAACTCATTGTCAGCCACGGCATCACTCTCGTCGAGATACCTCCCGTTCCCGCGGACCATCGCTTTATCGTCTCCCTTACTCATGACGTTGATCATCCGCGTGTGCGCCAGCACATGTGCGACCGCACAATGTTCGGTTTTCTCTACAGGGCGCTAATTGGCTCGGTAATCGATTTTTGCCGAGGAAGAAGGTCTTTGCGACAGGTGGTAACTAATTGGAAGGCCGCGTTTTCCCTGCCTCTGGTGTTTGCTGGAATTGTCAAAGACTTCTGGAACCAGGTCGGTCGCTATCTGGAGTTGGAAAGTGACCTTGCCTCAACCTTTTTCGTCATTCCAACAAAGGGGAATGCCGGTGTTGATTCTCACGGTCGAATAAGAGCCAAGCGCGCCTCGCGCTACGCGTTGGCGGATATCGCAGATGACTTGAAGAAGCTGCTTTCAGCAAACCGTGAAATCGCTGTTCACGGCATCGACGCATGGCGCGACACCGCCAAGGGTCGTGATGAATGCCAAGACGTTCAGAAAATCACGGGCACTGCCGAAACCGGCGTTCGGATGCACTGGCTTTACTTTGATTCGCAAGCGCCAGCGACCCTTGAGAAAGCCGGCTATTCGTATGATTCAACGATTGGCTACAACGAAACGATCGGATACCGCGCGGGAACAACCCAAGTCTTCAAGCACGCTGAGGTCGATCATTTGCTCGAACTCCCATTGCATATCATGGACACAGCTCTGTTTTATCCTTCATACATGAACCTCCCCAATGACCGGGCTAGAACTGCCATGCTGCCATTGATCGAAAATGTAACAAGATTCGGCGGCGTTCTCACCATCAACTGGCACGACCGAAGCCTTGGGCCCGAAAGATTATGGGGCGATGCTTATCTAGCTCTGCTACGGGACTTGCGCGCCCGGACACCTTGGTTTGCTACAGCCTTACAAGCCGTCTCGTGGTTTCGCAAGCGGCGAGCGGCATTGTTCGCCCGGATCACTCAGGATGGTGGCAGCGTCTGCGTGCGGATAGCAACTGATCCAGCCGCCGGTGATCTTCCG
>DASRRV010000063.1:0-4879 GCA_035695545.1 Candidatus Sulfotelmatobacter sp.
TCAAATCAGCGGGTTTGCGGTGAAAAAATCGGTGGACGCGACCTTCGCAATGTACGTCCTGCACACGATGACTGCAAGCTTCCGATTCGATGCGCAGTGGCAGGCACGCAGCGAGCGCGAGGCGCAGGCGCTCACGTCTTCGGTGACGAATATGCAACATGCCATGGCTGCAAGCCTGGCGCATCAGTCCGCCAGCCGCGCAGCGCAGGAACGCTCGAGCGTCGTACACGGAAACAACATTGATGTGATGTCCGGCTGGGAAGCACGCAACAAGATTCGTGACGCAACGCAGGAACGCGACAGTGAAGTTCGCCGCGGCGTCACGACAACCGAGGATCCTGTCTGGGGCAGTCGTACGGTGAGTAACAACTACAACCACTACTGGACGCGTGCGGACGGATCAATCGTCGGTACCACGACTGACACGCCGCCCGATTACAACAATCAATGGAGAATGATGACGACGCATTGAGCACGGATTCGGGGCATAGGTTTGATTATTCGCTTGGTACAGGGCGCCGCAGCAGATTCACTCCTGTTTCGTGTCCCCACTTATTCAACGAAAAGGGTCCTATCGCGATCGGCAAACACAGCGTCGACGAACACATACGTGCTCTCTCTCCGCATACGTGTAGCCGTGTAGCCTGATGTAGCCTCGTCCAAAAGCTCCTCGGAGAGAGGGTTTATGGGGAAGTTCCGGAAGAGCGTACACGACGCTACACGCCTACACCGTCAGGCGCCAAACCGATCCGATGGCGCAAGTGATCGGAACCGATTGACTCACCCGCTCCGCACCGTCTGTCCAAATCGTCACCATCGAATACTTCCGAGTAGCCGACCATCTGGGAGTAACCTGACCGCAAACACGTTTGTCGGTACTGACCTGCGGCCCCGCGGTCCACTTCCGAATGCCATGACGGAGAGGAAACGCATCGACTCGGCGGAGTTCGCAGAAGCAGATTTCTAGGTCGGAGAATCCCAGTGTGATCGTGCCGAGCACGATGTCTCGACTGGCTGTCGCAGAGCCAGTACTACTTCTCGCTGACTAAAATCTTTGAATCTGTGGATTACATGTATAATCTAATAAGGAACCGATATGCGTTACGAACGGGAACACAAGACGCAGACGCGAGATCGTATCGTGCGGAACACCGCTCGCAAGCTCCGCGCCGAAGGGCTGAAGGGGCCTGGTGTCGCCAGCGTGATGAAGGCGTCGGGCCTGACTGTGGGCGGCTTTTACAAGCATTTCCGCGGCAAGCACGAGCTTTTCGCTGAGGCGATTGCACAGGCATTCTCGGACAGCGAGAAGGTCTATTCCTCCCTGCAAGACGTGCCGCGTGAGGACAGGTGGAAGGAGGTCGTCCGACGGTACCTCTCACCCGAGCACTGCGATCATCCCGAAACGGGCTGCCCGGTTGCCGCGTTGGCGCCGGAGATTGCTCGCGCCAAACTTACCGTCAGGAAACAAATTTCAAGCCTGATGAAAGAGCGCGCGGAGCGGTGGGTGGAGTTCATGCCGGGTGCGACGGCACCAGAGCGGGAACGAAATTTCTTCGTTATTTTCAGTGCGATGGCCGGCGCCGTGTCCATTGCCCGCCTTCTTACCGAGCCTGCCGAACGGGAGAAAGTGTTGGTGAGCGTGCGGGATCATCTTTTGCACAGCTTTTGAGATTTTTCTTGTAACCATAAGATTATGACTGTAATCTAATGTAGCATGCGAGCTTGGAAGATGGGCTCGTGAGGGTCGAAAAGTTTCCGGTCCGCCACAAGTGAACATGTTTTCGTGGACAACATTTACGAAAGGTCTCCTATGAAACTCAGCGGCCGCACCATCCTCATTACCGGGGGCTCCGCCGGGATCGGCCTTGCCTTTGCCCTCAAGTTTCTCGAACTCGGCAACGAAGTCATCGTGACCGGTCGACGCCAAGCAGTGCTCGATCAGGTGAAAGCCAAGCACCCCAAGCTCCACACCATCCAGAGCGACGTCGCAGAACCCGCGCAAATCGCCGCGCTCGCGAAGCGCGTGAGAGTTGATTTTCCCAAGCTCGATGTGCTGATGAACAATGCGGGCATCATGCTCTACAAGAACCTCAAGGCCCCGGCAGCCGACCTCACAGGGTTGATGACAGAGATGGACATTAACGTCGGTGGCGTAATTCGCGTGACGTCCGCGTTTATCGACCTCCTCACAGCGAACAAAGGCACGGTGATCAACGTGTCCTCCGGCCTCGCCTTCGTGCCGCTGCCGTGCGCGCCGATCTACTGCGCCACCAAGGCGGCGATCCACTCCTACACCCAGTCGCTGCGGTTCCAATTGGAGGAAACCGGCGTAGAGGTCATTGAGATTATGCCCCCGGCAGTGAAGACAGATTTGACGGCAGCCTTTCCAGAAGGCGAGGTCACCTTGATCACCACTGAGGAGCTGGTGAAGCAATCCTTTGCGTCCCTCAAGACGGGTGCCCTCGAGATCCGGCCAGGGCAGGCAAAACAGCTCGCAATCATGCGCCGTCTCGCCCCCGGGTTCATCGACAGGCAGCTCTGGAAGGCGTCTAAGAAGCTGGTGCCGGTCGGAATGGGATAGGCCGGTTGGAACTGACGTTCTTGCAGGCCGCCGAGGAGAACATTAGTGGAGAATTTGGCTGAGCACCCAACCGTGAAGCATTTTTACGAGGAGAGGATGAACCGGGGTGAAGTCCCCACGGATCAGGTCCTTGATGCAGTTTGGCTCCGGCAGTTGTGCCTGGATGCGGGTGCAGACGATGTGGGTTTTGTTGAGCGCGACCGGCCAGAAATTGCCGATCAGAAAGCCGATATTGAGAACGTCTTTCCCAGAACGAGAACGCTCATTAGTGTTGTCTGCCGCATGAACCGGGAGAACATCCGGACCCCAGCCCGCTCAATCTCCAATCTCGAATTCCATCACACGACAGACGAAACCAACGAAGTGGCCCGCCGAATCGTAACGGCACTGCAAGAGGTTGGGATTAGCGCGATCAATGGCGGAGCCGTTGGGTTCCCTATGGAGGCTGATCGTTGGGGATCAAAAATGTGGGTGATCTCTCACAAGCCTGTAGCGGTAGCGGCCGGCCTCGGACAGATGGGGATTCATCGGAACGTGATTCATCCCAAGTTCGGGAATTTCATTCTCCTGGGAACGGTACTGGTGGATGCAGAAATCTCCGAATATTCACATCCGCTCGTCTATAACCCCTGCCTAGAATGCAAGCTATGCGTCGCGGCGTGCCCGACGGGAGCCATCGGCAGAGATGGCAGCTTCGATTTTTCCGCGTGCTACACGCACAACTACCGCGAGTTCATGGGCGGGTTCAACGACTGGGTGGAAAAAATCGCGGATAGCAAGAGCGCGCTCGATTACCGGGAGAAAGTCTCGGGTGCCGAATCGGTGTCCATGTGGCAGAGCCTTTCGTTTGGGGCGAACTACAAGGCCGCCTACTGCTTGTCGGTTTGTCCTGCCGGAGAGGACGTGATTGCGCCGTTCTTGACCGACCGCAAGGAGTTTCTCAAGGATGTGGTGAAACCGCTGCAAGACAAAACTGAAACGATCTACGTAGTTCCCGGCTCCGACGCCGAGGACTACGTGGCGCGGCGCTTTCCGCACAAAAAGACCAAGCGTGTGTCGAACGGCCTCGCCGGCCAAGGAACCATTCGCGCCTTCCTGCGAGGCTTGAACTTCGTTTTTCAGAAAGGTCAGTCAAAAGGTCTTAACGCTGTCTATCACTTCACGTTCACCGGCCACGACGAAGTGAAAGCAACAGTCACAATTCGAGACGAAAAGTTGCAGGTTTCTGAAGGCCACAATGGGCAAGCCGATCTGCGACTTACTGCCGACAGCCAGACTTGGCTGCGCTTTCTGCGCAAGGAAGCCAATCTTGTATGGGCGCTGCTCCGGCGGAAGATTCGCATTCAAGGATCGCCCAAGTTGCTGCTTGCATTCGGACGCTGCTTTCCATCGTGAATAACTACACAGATGTTCGGTGCGCGTAGTGCATGGCGACTGGCATGGTAATAGTCGGCCGTTAATGTCACCCAACTTCTAGGGTGCTAATCGTTCGAAAAGGACGTGCAAACGGCAAGGTCGTCAAGTTGAGATAAAAAATCGCCTCGCCTTGGAGTAGTGGGGAAGCAAAAGTGAACTCAGCGAAAGCAATCTCGGCATGTTCCGTTGGTTGCTCCCGAGTCACGGGCAATCCGGAAGTTATTCCGGGACAGAAGTCCCGTTGTGGGAAGTGAACTCTGATAATGTCCTCGAACGCCGTTTCTGGGCCGCGAGACGAATGGTTCGGAGCTCCGCGACTACTTCCGTGTAGCCGACAATTCGGGACCTATCTCCTCGAATCGGGCGGCACATGATCACCTCTGGGAATAGCGCGATTTACGTCAAAGTGCATTGCCGGCAGCCAAATAACCAAGAGGTCGTCGGTTCAAATCAAGCCACAATCTCGTTTCCCTCCCCTGTTCTCTGGTTAAATTGGCTTTGCGACGAGCAGGCTCAGCGGAGATTCTGTCGCAACCACTTCCTCCACATCGAATCCGGAGATTCATGTATGCGTCTGCTTGCCACTTGCGGCGGTCACTGGTCAACAGGCGAGACGAATATCCTTCGGTTAATAGCAGCCGAAACGATAAAACTCTAAGTGTCCTATCTCGTGTCGCATACAAGAAATCCGGGGGGCAACGTTTTATTACTTTTGTTTCTTTCTCTTATCCTCAAATGTAGACTTCTCCAGTTAAATCATTCCTGATCCGAGATTTCAGTCCGCCATATGGGCAATGCGGAGATTCGAGGAAAGGAGCTAGGCCATGATGGCACTATATGACTTCATTAAGGCTGCCGCTCGCAACTCATCGTTCTTCGTTT
>DASRRV010000064.1:0-8115 GCA_035695545.1 Candidatus Sulfotelmatobacter sp.
TTGTCATCCTTCTATGAAAACGGGCGTAGCTGTCCATAGGGATTTTTGCGGCGATGCGGACAGGCTTCTATTCGTGCTCGAGGCACATAAGGTATGTCCGGACTCCGCCGCTCCATCTGAGCGTCGCTCTCGAAGAGCAAGGATGACTTCGAGCTGACGGATTCCCCTTACCTCGCCGCAAACTTTTCTTCGTCGAACACCACGCCATCGTGCAGCATGGCATAGACCGCGATCAGCAACTTGCGCGCCAGAGCCACCCGCGCCACGTGTTTGTGTTTCTTGCGCAGCAAGCGTTCATAATAGCGCTTGGCCGCGGGCGAAGTGCGGGTCGCCACCTGCGCGGCTTCCACCAGCATCCAGCGCAGCCAGGGAGAGCCTTGCCGCGTGATCCCACTCCGCGCCGCTTTGCCTGCCGACTCCCGCACCCGCGGCACCAGTCCGGCATAACTGCACAAAGCCTCTTTGTCGGAGAAGCGTCCCAAGTCGCCGATCTCGGCCAGCACCATCATGGCCGACACTTCGCCGATACCAGGTATGGTCGTCAGCCAGCGCACCCGCCGGTCTTGCTTTGCTTTTTCTCCTAGTTGAAGGTTTTGCTTTTGAATTTCTTCTCCGTAGTGATCGATCATGCGCAAGCACGTCGCGACCGACTCGCGCGCCTGTGGCGGCAGCTTCACCTGGCCCAGCCACAGCCGTCCGCGCTTGCCGAATAAATCCGTTACCGGAGAACGCAGCCCCTGCTGATGCAGCACCGCGTGCACCTGGTTCTTCAGTCGCGTGCGCTGCCGCACCAGCGTGGCCCGCAAGCGCACCTGCTGCCGCCGTGCCTGCGTCTCTCGATCCGCCTTCCACGACTCCGGCAACAGATCGCAGCGCAGCAAATGGGCCAGCGTCTCGGAGTCCACCCGGTCGTTCTTCAGCTTGGCCGAGGCGATCGCCTTCACCCGCTGCGGATGCACCAGCACCAAGCGCTTCACTTCCGGTTCCACCACTTCGCGAAACGCCGGCCAGAACCCACAGGCCTCCACCGCAACCTGCACCGACTGCCCGCGAAACTGACGAAAGTACTTCCGCAGCGCCAGTTTCTCGTTCGTCACCGGCCCCGCCTGCACGATTTTGCCTCTTGCTTCCAGCGCCGTCATGTAACAGAATCTCTGGTGAAGATCTACGCCAACGTGGATCATCGCGTGCCTCCTTCAGGGCTTGTGCTTCGAGCACGTACTCTACCCTTGGAGGCACGCCTTTTTTGTTTTCATTACATCTGAGCGGAGTTGCGATCTCGCTTAGCGAGAGCGTAACGCAGTCGAAGGATCCTTTTCGTGCCCGCTATTGCAAACGTTGAAAGGAATTTCCCCCAAACAAACGAGGAAGACAACCTACCCCACCGTCGCCGTCACTGGCTCTTCCACACTTGCTTCCCGCAGAAACTTGGCTGCCTCTTCCGGAGGCGTCGGATTAATGTAGAAACCCGTACCCCATTCGAATCCCGCCGTCTTGGTGAGCTTAGGCATGAACTCGATGTGCCAGTGGTAGTGATCGTTGGTCGGGTCCTGCACCGGCGAGCTGTGGATCACCAGGTTGTAGGGAGGATTGTCGAGCACCCGGTCAGCCTTCATCAGCAGCATCTTGAGCGCTTTCGCCAGATTCTCAAACATGTGCGAGGACGAATTCTCAAACGCCGATTCGTGCTGCTTGGGCAGAATCCAGGTCTCGAAAGGAAACCGCGGCGCGTACGGAGCCAGCGTCAGGAAATCTTCGTTCTCCGCTACGACGCGCGTGCCAGTTTCGATTTCCTGACGAATGATGTCGCAAAACACGCAGCGCTCTTTATAGATGTAATACTGCTTTGCACCTTCCAGTTCCTCGACCACATAAATGGGAAGAATCGGTAGCGCGATCAGCTGAGAATGAGCATGCTCAAGCGAAGCCCCCGCGGGCTCTCCGTGATTCTTGAACAGCAAAATGTATTTGAACCGCCGGTCTTTCTTCAGATCCAGAATGCGGTCGCGGAAGGTCCACAGCACGTCTTCAATGCGTTTCGGAGGGAGCGTCGCCAGGCTAGCGTTATGATCCGGCGTCTCGATGATAACTTCGTGGGCACCGATGCCGTTCATCTTGTCGAACATCCCTTCGGCCTGACGGTTGAGGTTGCCCTCAATGCCGAGCGCGGGGAATTTGTTGGGAACTACGCGCACGGTCCAACCGGGAGTATCGCGCTGAGCGGGCGGACCCCCATTCGCGTTTGGCCGGTAAGCCTGAATCTCGGGAGGCGTCTTGCCCTCGTTGCCGTAGCAGAACGGACAAAATCCGCCCTTAATTTTCACCGCATCGCGCGCGAAATCCGTAGGACGCTTGGCGCGGTCCGTCGAAATAATTACCCATCTGCCTACAATTGGATCTTTTCTGAGCTCAGGCACCGAGCGAAGTCCTTTCGAGCGAAATTCCTGCCTTATTGCACCGGGAAGGCGTTCTTGAACAACTCATACTTAGGATGGCTGGTCTGACCACAATAATATACGCTCACAACATCGAAGCGCCACTCGATCGAAGGCGGCAGAAAACGGAGGTACTCCCGTGCTACAGCATTGAGTTCACGACGTTTATCGCGATCCACTGCGGCTTCCGCGGGTTTAACGTCGCGGGTTGTGCGCGTCTTCACCTCGACAAAGCACAACACATCTCCATCCCACCCAATCAGATCAATTTCCCCTCGCCGCCGTGGCGTACGAAAATTCCTCGCGACCATGACGTAGCCGAGCCGCCGCAGATGGAAATATACGTCTTCCTCTCCCCGCCGCCCGGTGCGTTGGTGTTGAGCCGTCTCCTCTGGACGAAGCAGATGACAGGCCACCCAGTCCAAAGACCGAATTGTGGCCCTCGTAAGACGCCCGGAAAACATGAGAATCGCAGCCTACGTGATTACTCTAGCCGCCGCGTCCGGTTTCAAGATGTGACCGCCGTCACGCGCAGCGCCAGAGCCTGCCCTGAGCGCAGTCGAAGGGTCCCGCCACACACGCCTGCCTTCCTGAGCGAAACCGCGACGAGGGAAGCGAGTCGAGGCGCAGTCGAAGGACCCCTACCCCTCAGAACAAGCCCAAACTAGTAGCGCCGGGCGTCCCGCCGGCCCACGGTGTGGCCGTGTCTACATGAGCTGTTCGGATGACCGTAAGCGCCGGAGGCGCGGCCCAGCTTAGCCCACCGCTTCCGCGCTGGGAAAGTCGCAGAAGGGATCAAGTCCCGGAGGGACGGCCCACTTCGCACGCCGACACAACGATATTCTGCGGAAGTATGGTCGCTGGCTCTCTCCTTCGCAAATTTACCAGTACCACCCCGGTCAATGCGATCGCCCCACCAACCAACGACAACAATCTTGGAATCTCCCCCAACCACATCCACGCAATCGCAATCGCCAACACCGGAATCAGGTACAACAACGACGTAATCTTTCCCGCCGGACCATGCGACAAAACATAGGCCCACCCGGCGTAGGCAATCGCCGCCGGAAAAATTCCCAGGTAAACCACCGCCAGCGTTCCCCCGATCGGCGCATGCTGCACCGCCGCGGTCAAGCCGCGGCCAAAAGGAAGCATCAAGAGCGTTCCCGCCCAGATGGAATAAGCGGTGAACTCGAGCGCCGTGTAGCGGCCGAGGAAGTGTTTCTGCATCACGATATAAATCGCGGACGCGACCGCCGCCGCAAGAATGATCAACGCCTGCTCCGAAAGGTGAATCCCCTGGCTCTCGCCGCTCGCGATCAAAGCTACCCCGGCGAAGCTCAGAAATACTCCGTACCATCCCAGGCGTGTCAGTCGCTCGCGGAGCGCAACCATCGCGAACAGCGCCGTCCAGATGGGCGTCGAAGCAATCAGTAAACTTGCCGCTCCCGCGGTGACGCGGGTCTCGCCATAATTCAATGCCAGGTTGTAAAAGGAGATTCCAAAGGCTGCGGTCAGGATTAGCCCCGGAACATCACGCCACGCAGGCCTACGAAAATGTGCGAAGCCCGCATAGATGGCGAGCACGACCGACGCGATGAGAAAACGCAGTACCGCCACATGCGCCGGCGAATACGCCTTGAGCCCCGCGCGAATACCCGCGAAGGCCGACGCCCACAGCACCAGCGTAACCGCCAGTGCGAACCACGCACGAGTTGAAAGCTTCAAATTCAAGATGACTTCTCAGATCTCGCGGAATCACCAGGTGTCTCCGCCTTTACGGGCAGGCCATGCGCCAAAACATTGCCGCAGCATGACTATCTGCCCGATGTGATAACTGTTGTGCACCACCGTCTGCCACAATACCGCTCGCACCGTGGAGGATCTCGACCTTTGCGACGAGTGCAGAATTTCGACCTGCACGTCCAGCAGCTCCGGCACCGAGTCCGCCAGCGCGTTCAATTTGTCCAGCAATCCGGCAAAACGGGCTGTTTCCGCTCTCCACTCTTCCGCATCCACCGGTCCAGTAGCAGAAGGCCAACTCTCGCTTGCATGATCCGGATACTTTGGCCGCTCCCCGGCGATCCGCTTCAGGTCATAATCCATCCAGTAGTTCATGTGCCCCAAAATCTGCCAGATCGAATGGGGAAATCCGGGAATCTTTTTCCACGCCAGATCCAACGACAGGTCTTCCACACACGCCACCGGATCAGCGTGCGCTCCTTTGCCCCGGATCAATTCCTCGAGAGTGGGTTCACTCATTGACGGCATCACCCACGTGAATATTTCCCGCACTCAGAATCTGCGCCCGCAGTCCTCCGCGATGCCGCAGCCCTTTGATCACAGGACGTCCGACCAGGGCCTGCAGGTGGCTGCACGGTTCGCACAGTCGAATGCCCCGAATCCGCACGTCCCCAATGCGGAACTCCCGGCCCACCAGATGATTCAGCGACACGCCGCGCGTCACCACGTTCCGGCGCGCTTCGCCCGGCGCAAGTTCGATCTCGTAATCGCGCTTGAGCGCGTCGAGCGCCTCCCCCTCGATCAAGGTCAATTCGAAGTCCGGTGCGGGCTTAAAAAAGGTTCCCAGCTTCAATGCGTAGCGGTCCCCTTCCAACCCGACTCCGGGAATCGCCTGGGCCTGATCGAGGGCCCGCGTCGGAGCCTTAGCATCGGAAGCTACATGGATGGACTCCACCGTTCCGGCCCACATGGTTTTCTCCTTAAGCCACTCTGTCATCCCGAGCGGAGCAAGGCGAACGCCTTGCGCAGTCGAGAGCCTGCCCTGAGCGAAGTCGAAGGGGACCTTGTGTTCAGACTCGGGATGCCCCACCTTCGCGCTCTGCAAAGGTGGGATCCCACGCCTACGCGCTCTTCCCGACGGCCGCGATCGCTTCTTCCAGCGTGTCCACCGCTACATCCGCTTCTTCCTTGGTGACGATGAGCGGAGGAGCGATGCGCAGAGTGCTGGGACCGCAGCCGAGGAACAGAACGCCGCGCTCGAAAGCGTGTTCGACAATGCGGTCGCGTTCCGCAGCGCCATACTCTTTCGTCTTCTTGTCTTTCACAATTTCGACGCCGATCATCAATCCGCGCCCGCGAACATCGCCGACCAGTTTGTGCTTCGTGGGCCAGTCTGCCATGCGCTTCAGCATGTGATTGCCGACTTCGGTGGCGTTCTTCATCAGGTTTTCGCGCTCAATCACATCTAGCGTGGCCTCGGCAGCCGCGATGCAGATCGGGTTTCCACCGAAAGTGGAAGCGTGCGAACCCGGAACCCAATCCATGATCTCAGCCTTGCTGATGACCACACCGAGCGGCATTCCCGAAGCAATGCCTTTGGCGCTGCAGACGATGTCAGGATGCACGCCGGTGTGCTCAACCGCCCACCACTTGCCGGTGCGTCCCACGCCGCTCTGCACTTCGTCCACAACCAGCAGAATGCCGTGACGATCGCAGATGCGCCGCAGTTCCTGCATGAACACGTTGGGAGCGACGACGTATCCGCCTTCACCTTGGATCGGCTCAACGAAAATGGCTGCGACTTCCTCGGGAGGAAGCGTGGTCTTAAACAACTTGTCTTCGATGAAGCGCGCGCAACCGAGCGCGAACGCCTCGCCATCCTGCGCTCCGCCTTCGCATCCGCGATAAACATCTGGATAGCGCACGTGGGTCACGCCCGGAACCAGCGGCGCGAAACGCCGCTTCTGCTGCGGCTTCGAAGCTGTCAGCGACAGCGAACCCATGGTCCGTCCGTGGAACGCTCCAAAGAACGCAATCACGTTCTGCCGCTTGGTGTGATAGCGCGACAACTTCAGCGCGCACTCAACGGCCTCAGTCCCCGAGTTGCCGTAGTAAATCTTGTGCGGCCCAGGCATGGGTGCGATTTTCGAAAGCCGCTCCGCCAGGGTCACCATGTTCTCGTAGTAGAAGTCAGTGCCCGACATGTGAATCAATTCGGCAGCCTGCTTCTGAATCGCCGCCACCACATGCGGATGGCAATGCCCAGTCGAAGTCACCGCGATCCCCGCGGAGAAATCGAAGAACTCGTTCCCGTCAACATCCGTGACTACAATGCCGCGGCCGTGTTTGGCCACCATCGGATAAGAACGTGTGTAAGACGGCGAAATGTACTTGTCATCGCCATCGATAATGCGCTTGGCATTCGGGCCAGGCAGAGAAGTCTTGAGCTTCGGACCGATCAAAGTTTTGGTCGACATGGGATCCTCCAAAATTGGTCGTTGGTCGTTCGTCGGTGGTCGTTGGCCTGATGCGGCCGGACCTTGTCGCTCAAATCAGACGGACTACCGCTCTGATTTGGCGCTTAATGCGAACCGGGAGGATGGGAAATTAGTCAGAGCCGAACAGACTGGGACGCGCCTGCGAAGGCAACACTGCCAGATGACGGCGCGGGCACACCAAAAAGTGCAGCCAGCACGCGGGCAAGTGCGAATTGGGATTCTCGAAGCGCATAACTACTCACTTAGTATAACCCGGATGGCAAGCGGGTGGAACCCCCGTGAACCGAGTGGCAGGTGGCGGGTCGCCGGTGGATGAAAAACATTCCAAAACGCCTATAATTGCCGCACGAAAAGGTATTCGCCATGCGCCGCCTCTTACTCGCCGCTGCTTGTGTCGTATTGCTAACGCCCCTGGTGACCGGGCAGTTGTGTGACTCTGAGTATGAAAACCAAGTTATCGTAAAGGTCCGGCACGTCGTCTTTCCCGGCGCTCCCCGGGTGCCGCAGGAGGAGCGAGATCAAATCGCGCGAGAGGTTCGAAGGCACTTCCGCAATCCTTGCGAAGACCAAAAGAGCTGGAGTCAGGACGCAGCGGAAATGGCGTCAGAGATAGCCAGAGAATGGTACCAAGACAGAGGCTATTTCAAAGTTCAGACTGAGGCCCAGGCGATTCTGATTGAGGCCCGTGGATCCACTCGCATCGTTGACCTTCGGCTCCAGGGCATCAACAAAGGGCAGCTCTATCGCACAGGCCGGCTTCATTGGTCAGGGATGACTGTTTTTCGCGAGGACGAACTCCTCCGCCTCATACCGACCCACAGCGGCGACATCTTCGGACGCGACAAAATTGCTAACGGGCTCGAAGCGGTCAGATCCCTGTACGCATCACGCGGTTATGTTAACTTCACCTGCATTCCGAATACTACGTTCGATGAGGACAACGCTACGATCAACCTAAATATTCAAATTGAAGAAGGTCCACAGTTCCATTTCCGAAACTTCTCTGTCGCGGGACTGGACGATCAGCGATTACAGCGCTGGCAAGAAGCATGGAAAGAACAGATCACTGGGAGAGTGTTCACCAGAGACGATCTGCGCACTTTTCTACGCCAATTCTTCCGTCCTGCCTATCCGAACTTCGATCCGGTGTGGGCTACGCGCTTGAACTATGACGAAAAAAATAGTGCGATCGATGTATCCATGACTTTTTATCCCAAACCATCAGATGAAGCGATGAAGGTCACCCCTCCCCCCGTCAGATAAATCGAATCCCCACGCCCTTTTCCCCCGTCTGATATCTTGAACTCCCCCGCAATATGACCGATGCCGAGCGCCACCACCGCTTTTCCGTGATCCTCTGCTTCGGCTTGGTCTATCTGTTTTGGGGATCCACCTACCTCGGCATCAGCATCGCCGTCGAGCAGATTCCTCCCGCCGTG
>DASRRV010000065.1:0-3634 GCA_035695545.1 Candidatus Sulfotelmatobacter sp.
GGCGCTCTACCATTTCGGGGGGATACGTCGGGAGTGATCACTGAGGCGATTCTGAATCGGCCGCCAATTGCTGCAGTCCGGCTCAACCCCGATGTGCCGCCCAAGCTCGAAGAAATCATCAACAAGGCTTTGGAGAAAGACCGAGAACTACGTTACAGGCACGCCTCGGACATCGGTACTGATCTGAAGCGGCTGCGACGAGACAGCAGCTCTGGCCGCATGTCTGCTACTGGAGCACAGTCGATTCAGCAGCCTGCTGTGGACATGACGAGTGGCTCCGCCAGCAACGTGCCTGCGCGCGGCGCGGCAAGACCCATGCGCACGAAAAACATCGTCGTGGCTGCGGCAGGCATTCTGCTCGCGGCGATTGGGTTCGCTGTGTATCACTTCAAAGGCGCTACCACCGCACCAAGCGGCCCGGCAAGGGTTACGCAGATCAGCCATTGGAAGAAGCCGATGGATGGCGCAAGGCTTTCTCCAGACGGGCATGCCGTTGCATTCACATCGCCAGTGGGGGGAGTGGCGCAGGTATTCATCATGCTAATTTCGGGAGGCGAACCGCTACAGCTTACCAACGACAGTGCCGATAAGGTTGTGGACAGCTTCTCCGCCGACGGGACCGAAATCTATTACCGGCCCGGCATCAACGATGTTTGGGTAGTGCCTACCCTCGGTGGCAACCCGAATCGGTTGGCACTCGGCTATGCGGTAGCTCCTTCTCCAGATGGCCGTTGGCTTTATTACGCAAAGATGGGGGTGATATTTCGTTCGGACAAATCCGGATTGGGAGAGCAAGAAGTGTATCGCTTCAATACACCCGGCCTTCGTCCCAGGAGGATCCTGCCTTTTCCTGCGGGAGACCATCTGCTGGTCTTCCTTTCAAATCCGCAATCTGAAATCCAAGATTTCAGAGCCTACGATGTGAATGCGCAAACGCGAACGGCGCTTGAGTTGGGTGAGGTGATAGGGAACCCCTTAGATGCGGTCTGGGCGGAACCCGGGACGACGGTGCTGCTGAGCCGGAGCATAAACGGCCTGACCAACATCTGGAAGTACTCTTTGAAAGAGAAGACGCTTACTCAAGTTACATTCGGGGCCGGGCCGGATTTTTCGCCCATGCTCGACCCCGGCGGAAAAGGGATTTATTTCGTGAATGGCAAGTCCTCCGGTCTCTTGACCGCCTACAACACGCGGACGAAAGAATCGACGAACATCGTTGAGGATGCGACACAGCCGGCAATCTCCCGGGACGGGAAACGCCTAATGTACGTCACAGTCCCTGACCAGGAGAGAGCTGAGGTCTGGGTGTCGAACATTGATGGAAGCCAGAAGTTGAAAGTCGCCACGACGACCTCCGGTTCGCTGGGCACGGGGACTTGGGCGCCTGACAATCTTCATCTCACTTTTATGGAGGAAGAAACAGCCGGAAAACCAGACAAACCGTACGTCGTTTCTGCGGATAGTGGGCGGCCTCGCGAGCTAAACGGGATAGGGGTAGTGATCCAAAATATTCTGTGGAGCCCTGATCAGGAATCCGTTTACCTGAATGGTCTAGTCACCTCCGGATGGGCTATTTGGAGAGAAAACGTCGATGGATCAAACCTGGAGAAATTTGTCGAGGGCTGTGGGGAGGTATTCGATGTAGCGCCCGACGGCGAATATCTGCTCAATTTGGTGCCGGCTGGAGAAAAGGCCGGAATCTACGAGTTATCTAGGGCCGATCGTAAGTGCGCCTTGTTGTTGCCCGGGGTGGCGACTTTTGGAGCTCGATTTGCTCCTGATGGCAAGTCCTTCTCGTATGCTGTCCAGTCAGAAGGACGCGTCACAATCTACCGTCAGGCCTGGCGGGACGGCATGCTTGTCGGAAAGCCGCAGATTGCGCTAAAGCTACCTTTTGCCTTTCCACTCATGTACGAGGGCAATGCCTACGACTTTTCCCCTGACCTTTCCACCATCGTGTATGCGCGTCCCGGCGGTCACCAAGATCTTTATCTTCTGAGGCAAAAATAAATTCTAGTGGCTAGAGGAATCACTCCTCAGCGCTGCACTGCTGCAGTTCACCAGCCGATTGTGTTAACGTTGTTGGCTCCGCAGTGGCACATTTTGACGTCGTACAACGACCTGCCCCCTGCGAGGAGTCCCGAGGCGCATGAAAAATTCCTATAGCGGCGTTGCAGTTCCCTCAGAAGGCAAACCAATTACCTACGAAGGTGGCAAGTTTCAAATTCCCGACCGGCCCATCATCCCCTTCATCGAAGGTGACGGCACCGGACGCGACATCTGGGTCGCGTCGCGCCGTGTGTTCGACGCAGCCGTAGAAAAAGCCTTTGGCGGCAAGCGCAAGATCGCGTGGATGGAGGTTTTTGCGGGCGAAAAGGCTTTCAAACAGTTCAAAGAGTGGCTCCCACAGGATACCGTCGACGCTTTCCGCGATTTCCGGGTCGGAATCAAAGGACCACTCACCACGCCGGTAGGCGGCGGCATTCGTTCGCTCAACGTCACGCTGCGCCAAGTGCTCGATCTCTATGCCTGCGTCCGCCCGGTGCGCTATTTCCACGGCGTGCCCTCGCCCGTCACGAATCCCGAGCGCATGAACGTCGTGATATTTCGCGAAAACACCGAAGACGTGTACGCGGGAATCGAATGGCGTTCCGGCACTCCCGAAGCAAAAAAACTGATCGATTTCCTCAACAACGAAATGCTTGCGGGCGTGACGAAGAAAGTTCGCGAAGATTCTGGCGTCGGCATCAAGCCCATCTCGCCCACAGGCACCAAGCGCCTCGTCCGCCGCGCCATCCTGTACGCCATCGAGAATCAGCGCACCATCATTACCCTGGTCCACAAAGGCAACATTCAAAAATTCACCGAAGGCGCTTTCCGCGACTGGGGCTACGACCTCGCCACCGCCGAATTTCGCCAGCAGATCGTCACCGAGCGCGAAAGCTGGATTCTCGATAACAAAGACCAGAACGAAAGCCTAACGATCGAGCAAATCGCCGCGATGATCGAGCCGGGACTCAGTCAAGCTAACGAGGCCTTTCAAAAAGCCGTAGCCCTCGAAGTGAAGCAGACGCTCGATACCATCTACGCAACGCACGGCCACGGCCAGTGGAAGAACAAGGTTCTCATCAACGATCGCATCGCTGACTCCGTCTTCCAGCAGGTGCTCACTCGCGCCGACGAGTATCAGGTATTCGCCACACCTAATCTGAACGGCGATTACCTCTCTGACGCTTGCGCCGCGCAGGTCGGCGGCCTGGGCATGGCTCCCGGCGCCAATATCGGCGACGGCTTCGGCGTTTTCGAAGCCACCCATGGAACTGCGCCGAAATATGCCGATAAGGACGTTATCAACCCGAGTTCCGTGATGCTTTCAGGCGCGATGATGCTCGAATTCATGGGATGGAAAGAGGCCGGCCGCTTGATCGAAGACGGCATCGCGCGAACCGTCCGCCAGAAGCGCGTCACATACGATCTCGAACGCATGATGCCGGGCGCGAAAAAGCTGAAGACGTCTGAGTACGCGTCCGCGATCATCGAGAATATGCAGTCCGCCGTCGCAGCCGGTTGAATTTCAAAACCTGATCATATTCGAAACCCAAGGAGACGTAGCAATGCGCAAGAAAGTCACGGT
>DASRRV010000066.1:0-30140 GCA_035695545.1 Candidatus Sulfotelmatobacter sp.
GCACAAGATAGCACCCCATCTGGATTACGTTGTCTGCGATCACGCCGAGTCCTACCCATCGCCGCATGCCGTCTAGCCCGGGATAGAGGCAACGACGCAACCCGTGTCTGCGTTTGAGCACGCTGATTCGACCCTCCGATCCCGTCCTCCACTTTTGTCCTCTACGAAACCAACGCTGATGCTGGAGACATTTCCGTTCGCTACTGGTGGTCTTCTTATTGGGCACCGACATCCACTTCACGCCCAGCGCTTGCCCGGTTTTCTCATTCTCGCGCGAATAAAATCCCGCATCGGCAGCCACCGTGCGCGGGGTTCGTCCTAATCTCTGTTGGTGTACCTCGATCGAGGACAACCACAGCGTCGAATCCGCAGGCCGCTCGGCATAGACCTCAAAGTGAGTTACGATTTGGTTTTCTGCTTCCTGAATCTTGACTAGTTTGCCAAACTCGTTGGGCTTGCTCGCCTTCCCTTTGCGAATAATTTCCGTGTGCGGTTCGAACACGCTGACGATCTTTTCCCGGCGACTTCGTGTCGCCTGCGAAAATCCGTATCCGGGTCTGTTTCACGACTTGCCGAACTCTTTCCATCATGGTCTCCAACGATTGCGTCAGTGCTGCCAGGGGGGCACGTCGACGGCGTGGCGAATGCTTCACTTCCGCCAGCACTCTCTGCGCCTGATTCACCACTTTCCGCGTCAAGCTGAGAAGCTCCCCGTACTGCCGCTTTCTCCGTTCTTCTCCGGATGGTCCCAGCAGTCGAGCCGATAAGGCAATCGCCAGGACTCGCTTCCGTATGCTGCGCATGCGATCCCGCACCTTACGTTTCAGACCTCCCGACTTCGACTCGATCTTCTTCATCGTGCGCGTCAGCACCCGCGTCCCATCCCCCAACAAACTGCTGTCGGTCGGATAATGAATGTTGGTTTCCACCACCGTCGTATCCACCCGTAACTTCTTACCTTGCGTCACTCCTCGCTCCTGCGCCAGTTCCACCACCCGTCGGTGCAATTGCTCAATGACTTTCGGACCGATCAATTGCCCCAGTCGTGCCAAGGTCTTCGCGTCCGGTACTTTTTCATCCCCGATCCGGGTAAACGCGCGATACACCAGATTGGCCCGTACCTCTCGCTCCAGCACGTCATAGCTCCAGTTCCGAATATGCTTCAACAACAGCAGCCGTAGCGCGACTTCCGCGGGCGTTTGCATCCGGCCACGGCTGCGGTTCTGCGGGTGGCGTTCTCCCTGTGCCTCGTACACCGCATCCAAAAGCTGCTCATCTTCCAGCAGATTGTCCACCAGCCGCATCCACGGTTCCCACAACCCCTCGATATCCTTGGCTAAACCTCGATGCCACAGCGACGGTTGTTGATGACGTAGTTTGATCATGGCCGTCATCCTAATCACCGTTTCTTTCCAAAACAATATGTCGTCAAAATGTTTTATTACTTTCTCGAATACCACAGCACAAACTGAATGTTCTTGCTCCCAACCTCGGGTCCGCCTCCGTTGTTTACACTCCTCATATCCCTCATTTTTGCGATGGAAAGTAGCTAGGAAGGTGACACAGCTCGACCAACGGAACACGAGCCGCGAAGCGGCCAACGCAACCCACGATTGTAGGCGTGGGAAATCTAGTCGATTAAAGACCGGCCGGAGGGGCGGAAGAAGAAATCCATACTTCGAGAAACAACATCAGCTGGCAGCGAGCAGACTGAACGCCCGCCCGCAACAGCCGACATCACTCCGCGGCCCGCGCCGTCCGCACCCACTCCGCAATCAACGATGCCAACACCACCAGGATTGTCGTCCACACGATGTACAGCGTTTCCTGCTCTATCTCCTGGTGTACCCTCTCCCCACCCGGGAAACCCATTCCTCCGACCAGATTGTCCAGGACTCCGTGCAGCCCCTGCATCGCTTTCCAAACCATGCTGCCATCGCTGCGCAGGCTGCTTAAACTCAGTCCCCCCAGCAACCCGGTCGTAACCGCCTGAAACCTGTCACTCGCCTTCGCCACAGCGATTACCGAAAGAATCGTCCCGTTGACAATCCCCGCCAGGAACGAACAGCTCATCAGATACGGAATCTGCGTCCCCAAGCCCACTAGAACCACATTCACCGCCACCCAAAGCGCCCCCAACATCGGGATCCATACACAATACGGCACCGAACCCACCGGCCGCCCCGCCGTCATCACCCGCTCCACTAACGCTGACATACAACCTCCTGCGACACCCATCGCAAAATGGTGTGATTGATGGGCAATTCGTTTCACGAAAGGTTTTCGGATTCAGGCGGGCTACGTGTGGTTCAACTGAAAGCGGATAGCTGACGGCTCGTCATAACCTGGGATCGACCGGCTCGCTCTCCAGCGCGAGCACTCCAAACACACACTCATGCACTCGCCGCAGCGGCTCGCGGTGCACAAAGCGTTCCAAGGCTTCTAATCCCAGGGCAAACTCCCGGCCTGCAAGCGACCGCTTTGCGCCTAGCCCCCGGCTCTTCAACCGCTGCAGATTGCCCGGCATCGTGTAGTCCGGCCCGTAGATGATTCGCAGATATTCTTTCCCGCGAACCTTCACCGCCGGCTGCGCCAAACCCTTTCGTCCCTTACTCACGAATTCCCAGGGCTTCACCACCATGCCTTCGCCGCCACTTGCGGTCAGTTCCTCCCACCAGGCAATTCCACGATCCTGCTCCGCCTTATCGGTGAGATCGATCACCTGAAACGGTGTCCGCAAGAGCAATGCCGGATCGGCGTTGCAGATTCGAGCGAGAGTCTCCATGTGCCAAATGTGATCCTTCGACGCATGCACTTGCCCCTCGCTCGCCAGGAGATGGAAGGGCGCGAGTTTCAGATCAGCGAGGGAATGCACGGTCCAGCAGTAACGCCGATAAGATTCCACATAGAGATCCGCGGCTTCGGATCGTTGCCGAAATTGATCAGCCAGGCTCGCGATTTCTGGGTTGCCCGAAGCGGAGGACAAAGCCGCGATCGCAGCCGCCAAGCCCGCACGGGCTGCTGCGCCTGTTGGCGCATACTGCAACCGCAGCAACTCCTGTGCCTTGGCTGACCATGGCATGAGTTCACAATCGAGGCATACCCACTCGGACTTCAGTTCGTCCCACAATCCGGCACGTTCGACGGCAGAGCGAACGCGCTCCAGAAATTGCGACTCCAAGCCGGCATCGGTGAAGAAGCGGCGTCCGGTGCGGGTGTAGCAAACTCCAGTTTCTCCCTCGAGAATTCCAAACCGCTTGCGCGCCGCATCTGCATCGCGGCACACCCCTACCACCGCGCGCGATCCCATATGCTTCTGCTCGCACACTACCTTGTGCACACCTTCATGCAGGTAGTATGCAAAGGCCTCCTCCGGATGCTCGAGCAAACCGTCGCGCTTGCTCGTCTCGCACGGCGACATCGTGGGAGGTAAATAAATCAGCCACTTCGGATTCGCGGCAAAGCGGCTCATCACCTCCAGCGCCGCCGTGGCATTTTCTTCCCGAATCGTGACGCTCTTCTGCAATCGAGTCTGGATGATTCGCTTCCCCACCACATCCTCGATATCGAGCAAATCATCCAGTTGCTGTTGCGCGGTCAATACCGGAGCGCCGGTGTCTAGACGCAACAACGGCTTCGCCGACTCGTAGTAAGTCCGCAAGGCCGGCACTGAAACGACTTCCCTCTCCGGATACCGCAACGCGGTCAGCTTCCCGCCAAACACGCACCCTGTATCGATATTGATCGTGCGATTTAACCACTCCGGCTCCGCGACCGGTGTGTGCCCGTACACCACCATAGCCTTCCCGCGGTACTCGGCCGCCCAGTTGTAGCGAACCGGAAGCCCGTACTCGTCAGTCTCGCCAGTGGTCTCTCCGTAGAGCGCGAAGTCCCGCACCTTGCCCGACCCACGCCCCTGCATCCCTTCTTTCATTCCCGCATGCGCCACCACCAGGTTCCCGTCGTCGAGCACGTAGTGGCTCACCAGGTCGTCGAGAAACTTGATGACCTCCAGCTTGAATTCCGGCGGCTGCTCGTCGAGTTGCTTCACCGAATCCGCCAGTCCGTGCGTCAACTGCACATCGCGCCCCTTCAGCTTGCGCATCAACTTCATGTCATGATTTCCGGGAACGCAGAATGCGGTACCCTCCTTCTCCATGCGCATGACAAGACGAAGAACGTCAGGAATCATCGGCCCCCGATCCACGAGATCGCCAACGAATATCGCCCGCCGTCCGTCCGGCGGCGTTGCCCGCGGGCCGTCCGCTTCAGACTCCACCGTGTATCCAAGTTGACTCAGCAGCGCACTCAACTCCGCGAAGCACCCGTGCACATCGCCAATGATGTCGAACGGCCCGTGCTCATGCTTCAGATTGTTCCAGAGCGCCTGTCGCGTAATGGTGACCAACGCCACATCTTCCGGGCTGGTCAGCACAAACACGTGCCGAAAGCCTTCCCGCTCGAGCCCGCGAATCGATCGCCGCAGCTGCTGCGATTGATTTCTCACTACATGCGGACCAAACTGCCGGTCCGGGCGGTTCTGATTGCGATCCTGACAAAGACGCTCGGGCAAATTCAAAACGATCGCGACGGGGAGCACGTGAAACTCGCGGGCGATTTCTACCAGAGGCTTGCGTGCCTCCGGTTGCACATTCGTGGCGTCGACTACGGTCAACCGGCCAGCAGCCAGCCGTTTGCGCGCCACATAGTGCAGCACATCAAACGCATCCTTGGTCGCCGCCTGATCGTTCTCATCGTCGGAGACCAGCCCGCGGCAAAAATCGGAAGAGAGCACCTCGGTAGGCTTGAAGTGCGCCCGGGCAAAGCTCGACTTCCCGCATCCCGAAGGACCGATGAGCACGACGAACGACAGTTCAGGAATCGTGATGTTCACAGGCTAAACACACCCATCTGCGTCGGCGCGCCCAGCTCCGAGTCTTCTTCCCCGACCGGGAGAAAGCGAACCGTATATCCAAAGCGTGAGGACACTCGCCCCGCCCATTCTTGAAACTCGCCACGAGTCCATTCAAACCGGTGATCCTTATGCCGGAACTGCCCTGCCGGCAAGGTCTCAAACTTCACGTTGTACTCGGCGTTCGGCGTAGTCACGACAACCGTCTTCGGGCGGGCCGCCTCGAACAGCACTCGCTCAAACGCCGCTAGCCGCGGGGCATCCAAATGCTCGATCACTTCCACCACCGTCGCTGCGTCGTACCCCGCCAGCCGCTTGTCCCGATACATCAACGACCCATGAATCAGCTTCAGCTTCTCCTTCAACTTCGTCGGCATCCGGTCCAGCTTCAACCGCTGGCTCGCAATCTCCAGGCTGCGGTACGAGACATCCATCCCCACAATCTCGGTAAACGATTTTTCCTCCAGCAACTCGCGCAGCAACTTCCCTTCTCCACATCCCAGATCGAGCACGCGCTTCGCGCCCGACGAGCGCAGCACCGCCGCTACCGCGCCCATGCGCTGCTGCCACAACTTAAGTGGCTCCTCCATCTTTATTTCTTGCTCGGTATTCTGCTCGGCAGCTGCATCCGGATCAGGCTGGTCCTCTTCCGCCAACCGAGCCAGCGCTTCCCGCGCCAACTGCCTTTGCCTAGGCAGGTACCGCTTCACGATCGCCTCTTTATGAGGGTGCGACGCCAGCCATCCCTCGCCTTTCCGCAGCAGTTTCTCCACCTCAGCCTTGCCAATCCAGTAGTGCTTCTCCGCATCGAGAACTGGCACCAGCACAAAAAGATGATTGAGAAGATCTCGGACCCGCACTGTGCCGGTCAAAGTCACCGAGTAATAGGGCCCTTCGCCCCACTCCGGAAATTTCGAGTCGAGCGGATGCCGCTCGCAGGTCACGCTGTACCGCAGCGGCTCAAACAGATCCCGAATCAACTCCTCCCCTGGCCGGCAGGCGACCACGGCCAACTTCGCTGTCAAAGGAATTGACTGATCCGCCAACTCCTGTCGACCCTTGCTGCGCCCCGACATCGCCGTGCCAAACGCCCGTCCCAAAGCCACGCTCAGAAAAGACGACAGCACATATGGACGATCATTGACATACTGATCGAGTGTCCCACCGTCATGCTGCCCCTTCTTCCCCCGCACCAATCCCACTGGATCCACATCGATCAGCAAAGCCGCCGTGCACAGTTCTTCGCGAGCCTCGGGATAAAACACATGAGCCTTCCCAAACGAAAGCTCCAACGAGTGCAGCCGCGCCGGATTCTTATGCAGCAAATACCCAAGATCCGTAGCGGGCCGCTGCGCAGAGGAAATTGTCAGCAACATAAGTTCCTGAATTATACGAAGGCGTGGGCAACTCGTCCGTTGTCGCTCCACTCCACAAAACAACTGCTTCAATGAGAGGCCACAAAAGAATCGGGCCGCCCGAAGGCGGCCCGTATGGTTTTTCTGAAAACTGAGAGCTAGTCTCCAGCCACCGGTTCCGCAATCTCCGGCTTAACCGCCGGCGCCTCGTGCCCCTTGCCATTTCCGTTCGGCTTGGTCAGCGCGCCCAGCGGAATGAAGCCGTTCTCGGCCACTGCCGGCTTTTCCTTCAACACGACTTCGCGATAGAGCGAAGCCATCCGAGCGTTGTAGGCCGCGTCGTTCTTCTCCGGTCCACGCGCCTCAGCCTTCGCGTCGGCAGTCTGCTTCTGCTTCGCATCCCGCGCCCGCACTTTCTCTTCGCGCGCGTTCTTCGCGATGCCCAGCTTGTCGAGATCGTGCTGCAGTTCGTTGGTAACGATCTCCTCGCGCAGCCTGAGATACTCGGTGGCAGTCTCAGCCTGCTCCATGTTTACTTTCTTGCCGCCCGCGAAGATCTCATGCCGCCCGTGCTCCTCGTACCACTTGGTGAGCGTGGCCGTCATGTGCATCTTCTCGATGATGTTCCGCCATCCCACGCCCGTGTTGTAGGCGCAGAACGAGATCTCGCCTTCCTGCGTCGCGTACGGAATAATGCACTGCTCCGTCCGGCGGAAGTCGTAGTTAAACAGATCCTGGAACCACATTCCCGCGATGAACAGGAAGTTCCACCGATCCGATGTGCGCCGCTTCATGACGTCATCGATCGTGCGGTCCGGACCGACCTTGCCGTAGTTCTTACCTGTAATGTGATAATTCTTGTCGAACTTCTTCAACAAGTCGGCCAGTTTGAAGTGCGTCGGCGCTTGGTACGGATCGTAGTTCTTCATCAGGCATAGCGCCATGCCGAGGCCGGTCAGGAACTTCCCGCGCGCTGCATCATTCACCTTGGCAATGTCTTTCGCCAGTTGATCCCCGTGCAGAAATGCCGTAACCGGAACGGCTTCCTTGGTTTCCTTGTCGATCATGACGGCCATGCCAGTTCCGCAATTCGGGTGGCAACCGCAACTGAGTTGGCCCCAGTCGTTCTTGGGGTCGTTGACGTGCATCAGGTCGGCCCAGTCTGAAAATGTTCCCATGAAGCTGATCGGGAACCAGTCACGGCTTGGCTCGCCCAGGCCGGTTTGATTCTTTACGTCGTGTGCCAGGTGGCTCAACGTGTAACGCTGCGCGTTGCGGCGATCGTCGGTCACGGCTTCGTCGCGGCCCGTGAAGCTGACCGGCTGGAAGCTCAGAAAGCTGATCGTTTTGGGATTGTCGAGGGCGAACTTGATGATGCGTCCGACTTGTTCGTTGTTGATGCCGTTGACGATCGTAACGACCGGGACAATTTCGCATCCGGCCTTGTGCAGGTGCTCGATCGCCTTCAACTTCACGTCGAACAGGTTGCCGACCATGCGGTGCGCGTTGGCCGCGTTGCCGATGCCGTCGAACTGCAGGTAGGCGTAGCGCATGCCGGCCTCGACGGCCTGCTGCGCGAATTCAAAGCTCTTCGCGAACTCAATACCGTTGGTCGCGGCCTGCACCGAGTTGTATCCAACCTTGCGGGCGTAGCGAACGGCATCCAGGAAGTATGGCGACAACGTCGGCTCGCCGCCCGAGAACTGCACACTCATCTGCCGGCGAGGCTTGATGGTGATGGCGTTGTCGAGCATCGTCTTGATTTCTTCCCAAGTCAGTTCGTGGACGAAGCCAACCTGGTTGGCGTCCATGAAGCAGGGATCGCACATCATGTTGCAGCGGTTGGTTAGGTCGATGGTCAGCACCGACCCACGACCGTACTTCACGGTCGATGATCCGTGGTGATGCAGCTTCTCGTCGTTGTGGGCCACGATGTCGCGCCCGGGGAAAACGTCCTCGAGATGCTTCGAGAACTCCGTGTCGATCGACATGAGATCTTCGAAGTGGCCGTGCTTGGGGCAATCCTTAACCATCAGGATCTTGCCGTCGCGCTCAATGATCTGCGCCTTGATTTCGCCGACCTTCTCGTTCATCAACACTTCATGCGGCAGGTGCCCGTCGAGAATCTGCTGCCGGATCTCCGGCACGCACTTCGGGCAAAGAGAATCAGTAGTGCGCGGCCAGCCCAGCGGCGGCTTCGACTTCTCGTAAGACTTGAGCAGCGGCTTTTCGGACCACTTCGGCGTGGGCGAGGGATTCGGCTTGATCCGGTTGAACCGGTCAAACACCACCCATGCTCCCTTGGCGGCGGCGACGGCTACTTTTTCTACGTACTTGATCGGCTTGCGCATGATTGCTTCTAGCTCCTGGCTTTTAGCTTCTAGCCAAAGCACTCGGCTTTGACTTCTCGATCCGGAACAGGCCCTGATGCAATGCCAAGGCTCGTCCCTCTAACTGCCTGAACCGCTCCCGTTTTCGGCCTTGCCTCGGATGAACCTGAGACAGTGACCCAAAACTTGCAGCTCTCCCGGGGAATCCCAATGGAGTACCTGGGTACTTACACTTTTCCCTGGGTATTGGACTAGGCCTATCCTATTGGACCCAAAGGGTCTGGCGCATCCATATCCCAACGAACGGTGTAAAATGAAGGTTTAGCGGCGCTGTATGGGATTATACGGAGTTAAGTCATTGAAAGCAAAGGGGGCGTTGCTTACTTTGGTGCGAAAGCACATCCCTGCCGAAGAGATGGGGCTTAGCGCCGGCGTTGCTGACTGACTCACTTCTTACATATCCCCGGTTTGGTGGCGATAACATGGCATGGCGCGGCGTCACCTTGAGTCGGAGGCCGCCGAGAAGACCAGACTCGAGGGGTTGCAAGTTCTCCATTCCTTGGGGAACGAAGCGTTCGCCGTAGCGATCATTCAGGAGGCGATAGTCCGGCAGAGCGCGTCCCGCGAGTGAGTTGATCGCCGTGTTGCCGACGACGATGCGGAGCTCGTTTTTTCCTGGCTTCAGGAACGTGGTGAGATCAATGGTGTACGGGGGATGCCAGACCACTCCTGCGCGCTGGCCATTGACGAAGACCTCGGCGGCGTCTCGGATCGGGCCTTCCAGGTACGCCCGCATATTGAAAGTCGGTAGAGGCTGCGGCTTCTCTACGAGTGTGCCTTCTCCGAAATCCAGAACCAAAGTATTTTCTGAACTCAGGTCCGCCGGTAGGTCCAGGACTTTTTCGTAACTGACTTGGCCGGAATAATATTTGAAGCGTTCTTCTTCAGTCCATGAGTGGAGAGTGGACATGTGGAGGGTCTGATTCAAGCCGCTGAACGTGAGGTTCCAATCGGTGGAGAGATCGATGGTTTTCGATTGAGCATCGGAAATCCTGGCTGGCTGCGGCTTCACGGCTGAATTGGTGAAGAGGATCAGACGCGACTCATAGGGCTGTAGCGAAATGTCGATCTTGGCCGCGTTCTCGATCGGTGTGACCTCACCGGTGAACGGGTCCCAGGACTCGGCGTATTTCGCAACTTGACGGAAGTGCACTAGAACGCTCAGTGGACGATTGCTGGTATTTGCAAGAAAGTACAGATGTCCGGCGGTCAGTTGGCGGTGGATGAATCCGATTTCTGGAGCCTTCGGTGAAAAGGTAACATCCGGTTTTAGGTAGGTGGCGGCGGCGCTTCCCAACTGGCTTTCGTCCTCTATATAGTGGCCCACCGCGCCCTTGTCGCGGAACAAGCGTTGAGAAATTGCTTGTATCTGGCGGGCGTCGCTCTCGGCGTTCAACAGTCCTGGCGCGGTGGAAGGCAATCTGCGCGTGGCAATGACAATCCCTCCGTGGAGGGCGTACTGCTCGATTTTCTGGTAGGTAGCGAGCGGCAGGCGTTCGAAACCGGGCAGCACCAGCACGGGATAGTGAATCCCGAGAGTGTCGATCGCATCTCCGTCGATGAAATCCAGGTTGAACCCGGCGTCAAGAATCTGCGGGATGACGTGGTTCCCCAGCAGTTTTGGCATCGACTCGTCGATGCTGACATCTTCGCCGCGAGTGTTGAATCCGCCTTTAGTCGTCACAGAAGCCGAGGCCTCGTTGGCGACAGTGAAGCTGGCCCATGCGTCATCGTTCGGCAGGAGAAGGGCTACGTCGTTGGCCGGCTTGCCCTGGCGGAGGGCGAAGCTGACGCGCTGAAGGTATCCAGCCAAGTCGGGCATGGCGAACCACCAGGGATTGTGAGGGTTAAATGCGCCGGCGGCGTACATGCGCCAGCCCGGTTCCCCGGCAACTTCCGGCGAGTAGGGCCAGCCGTGGCCGACGAATTGGTTGATCCCCTGGAGGAAATGCAAATCGGCTTCGGCCTTCATATCGAGCGGCGTCGCGCGGAACGCGGGAGAATGGAGCCAGGTCCAGGTTTCCGAAGAAATGACGGGCCTGCCGAACAGATGACCTGCCGACGCGGCCCAACGCAGATCGGAAAACTGCCGCCACATCAGCAACGTCGCCTTCCCTTCCCCTTCGGGAAGGTCTGCGTACTGGTTGCTGGAAAGAGTCACCGGAGGAAATCCGTAGGTCTGCGAGCGGAACAAGGTGTGATGCCGCTGTGCCCAATCGTGCAGAGGCGCGAGGTAATGTTCGTTCGCGAGCTCGGTAAGCGTTCTGCCCCAGTCGTGCCGGACTGCGGGCGTCTCGGGACCGGCGTCGGCGACCAGAGCCGGCAAATGAGGGGTGAGATCGTAGCCGCGGCGCTGCCGGAACTCCTGCAACAAATCACGGGTCCAATCGGATCCATAGTCTTCCAGACTGTCGCTAAATACGGCGTACGGCGGATGATCTCCGAACGCTTCCATCAGGCGGTCGCCCACCGCGTGAAGGTGATTCTCGATTGCATTCCGATCGTAGTGGTCGAGGACGAAGCCTTCTGCCCCAACGGCCGGACGTTTCACTGTCATTCCCGTTCGGCTGGAGATAAAGAGGATTGCAGAGTACGAACCGCTTAGGCCTGGAGAAATCTGCAACCGACCATTTTCGGTCGCGGACGTCGGGACCTGCTTCGCTCGCTTGAAGTCCAGCGCACTACCGATACCGGGAACCAAGAACGCCGCGACCAGTTGCTCACCCGTAGTAATGCTGGGGATCGCAATCGAACGTGCGCTGGTTGGAATCGCAATGGATTCGACTCGCATTTCACCGGCCGCCTGGGTGATGGGAATGTGTGGTCCCCCAAACGGCCAACCGGTGCCAAGTGTAATGTCGACGCGCATCCCGAGTCTTCTGGCTTCTGCGGCGGCAAAGCGAATGTCGTCGATGTGTTCGTCCGAAAGATAAGGCAGATTGCGGAAACCGGTCTGGGGATCATCGAGGGCTAACGGATACAAGGTGGCGATCTCTACGCCTCCAATTCCAGCCGCCTTCATCTGCTCGAGTTCCCGCTGAATTTCTGGTTTTGTGACTGCGGGGCCGAACCACCACCAGCGCATCATGATGCGGCAGTCATCCGGCGGATGAGCGAATGCCTGAGTCAGCTGGGCCAGACTTGATGCTGTCTGGGCGACGCCCGCAGGGGCGCATAGGAACGGGAGAACAAGCAGAATGCCGCAGCTGATCATGATCATGCGACTGCGCGACTTCCAACTCCATCGGGCTCGTTCGCGATAATTCACTTGAAAAGCTGCTCCGGCGATTCAGAGTGGCAAAACAGGAACACAACCCGTCACACCCACCCGCCATCAATGACAAAGCTCTGATTGGTAATCGCAAGGCTCTCGTCAGAAGCGAGAAATAAGATCAGCTTCGCCACCTCGTCGGGCAGAATCATCCTCTTGATCGCCTGGCGGCTCAAAATCTGCTGCTTATACTCTTCGGTAAACCAGAGTTTACGTTGACGATCGGTAAGAATGGCGCCGGGGAGAACAGCGTTGACCCGAATGCCATCGCCGCCGACTTCGTGCGCAAGGGTCCGCGTCATACCCACGACAGCGGCCTTAGCAGTGACGTAGACGGGTATTCCGGTTGACGGGATGATCCAGCCAATCGAACTCATGTTGATGATTGCGCCGCGCTGCGCTTGACGCATCCCCGGGAGAACCGCTTGTGCCATGAAGAACTGGTGTTTCAGATTGGCCTGCATGCACCGGTCCCAGTATTCCGACGTCACCTCTCCGACCGCATGTCGCGTATCGTTTCCGGCATTGTTCAGCAGAACGTCGACCGCCGGAACCTGATGCAGGATCTCTCCCATGGTCCTTTGCAGAGCCTCGATATCAGTAAGGTCGCAGTGAAAATACTTCATTCGTGCGAGGCCACTTCCCTGCAGTCTCTCGACCAGGATTTCGGCTGCTTTGTCTTGAATATCGAGAAAGAAGACCTGCGCGTGCTGCTTCGCGAACGCCTCAACGATGGCTTCGCCGATGCCGCTGGCTCCGCCTGAGACGACGACTGCTTTGTCTTTCAGGCTGGGATATATCGCTGCCGACGAAGTCTGCTCCATACCAGTTCTTTTAGGAAACGCCGCCCGTGAGTGAGATCGCTGCGTGCCGGGAGTCCCGCGAGCACAGCGCATTGTATTAGACTTCACAAACGCAGCACTAGACTAAACCTATGAAACTGCTCCGCTACGGAAACGTCGGCCACGAACGCCCGGCCATGGTCGATGCAAAGGGCGCATTGCGAGATCTCACGGGCACCGTTCCAGACATTGCAGGTTCTTCCCTGTCTCCGGAATCGATTCAAAGACTTCGCCGGTTAGACGCAGCGTCACTGCCGTTAGTTGAAGGCTCTCCTCGAATTGGCGCGTGTGTTGGCGCCGTCGGCAAGTTCGTATGTATCGGCCTGAATTACTCCGATCACGCGGCAGAGTCGGGCATGACCGTACCATCCGAGCCGGTCATCTTTATGAAAGCCACCTCGGCGATCTGCGGGCCGAACGACGACGTTGTCATGCCTCGAGGCTCGCAGAAGTCCGACTGGGAGGTCGAACTGGGCGTCATCATTGGCAAGGAGGCAAAGTATGTCTCCGAGAAGGATGCTGTTTCCTATATTGCGGGCTACTGTGTTGTCAACGATCTGTCGGAGCGCGCTTTTCAACTCGAGGGAACCGGGCAGTGGGTAAAGGGCAAGAGCGCAGATACTTTCGGGCCAATTGGACCTTACCTCGTGACCGCCGATGAAGTGCTCGATCCGCAGAAACTTCATCTTTGGCTGGAGGTGGACGGCCATCGTTATCAGGACGGATCAACGTCAACGATGGTCTTCGGCGTCGCATCCCTCGTCAGCTATCTCAGCCGCTTCATGAGTCTGCAGCCGGGGGATATTATTTCCACCGGCACTCCGCCCGGCGTAGGCCTGGGGCAGGAGCCACCGGTTTATCTGCGCAAAGGCAATATCATCCGACTGGGAATCGATGGACTCGGAGAACAGCGCCAGCTCGTAACAGCGAGCGAGTAATCGCCTAAAGATTAAGTTGAGATATTCGAACCAACAAACTTGCTAGCGCACTCATTTAGGAGCCCGCACCCGCTGCAGTAAGGCTTGGAAGCGACGATCGCTGCCCAGTTCAACAAAGTGTGGATTTTTTCCGATTCCAATCAGATCGCCCACATGCAATTCTTCTGCTTTTCCCAGCCAGTTCAATGCATTTTCCTTGTCCCCCAAGCCGGAAAAAACGACGGCCAGGTCGAGGGCAGCGCGGGAATGGGTGGGTAAGAGAGCTTTCAGTTCGACAATCATCTTTTCGGCTTCGCTGCGATTTCCCGACACCGCATAGCAATACCCAAGAAGCCCGTGCATTTCTGCGGTCGATCCGCCGAGTTGCAATGCCTTCTTGTATTCGGCAATCGCCTCAGCGTACATCCGTTTGCTTTCATAAATGATGCCAAGCACGGCGTGGGTGACGGCGGAATCCGGCTCCAGATCCAGCGTCTTATGCGCCTGCTCGATGGCCTTGTCATCCTGCCCAGCCTCTTGCAGAATCTTTGCCAGGTTGGCGCCAACCACCGGCGAGAGTGGATCCAATTCGTACGCTTTCTCCGCTTCGGCCAGCGCTTCTTGTTTGCGCCCTTCCAACGCAAGGTACATGGAGTACCAGTGATGAGCGGGGGCGTAGTTGTGATCGAGCTCCAGAGCGCGCTTGAACTCGCGGTCCGCCCCTTCCGAGTCCCGATCAAACAAGTAAAGAAGACTGGCCAGCGAGTTATGCGCCTCGGCGGATTGATCGTCGAGGCTAAGTGCCTTCTGGACTTCCTGCCGAGCTAACTGTGGACTATCAGACAGCTCATAAATATCCGCCAAGCCAGCATGGGGCAGAGCATAGTTGGGGTCGCTCGCGATAGCCTGGCTGAAGTAGTCGATGGCTTTCTTCGAACCATCGGCGGATCGCTTGCTCCAAAAGTATCGTCCCTTGAGGTAGTCCTCGTAGGCTTCCGGATTCACCGCCTTCACGTTCTCCAACACTGCCGCTTCATGCGGAGTCAGCGTGATTCGTATCTGCTCGGCGATGGTGCGAGCCACCCTCTTCTGTAGCGCCAAGGTATCGCGCACATCTCCCTCATAACTCTGCGCCCACAGGTGTTTGTCGGCCGGAGCCCGGATCAGCTGCGCCGTGATTCGAACCTGGTCCCCAGAACGCAGCACCGTGCCTTCTACCACGGCGTCGACATTCAGTTCGTGTGCGATCTGCGATAAGGGTTTGCGCACGCCTTTGTAAGGCATGATCGAGGTCCGGGAGATCACGCGTAGCGCGCTGATCTGCGCCAGATCAGTGATCAGCTCATCCGTCATGCCGTCGGCAAAATAGTCCTGGGAATCGCTCGAAAGATTCTCCAGGGGAAGAACGGCCAACGAACGAACGGGGTCGGGAGAAGCAATATTGGCTTGCTGCCGGATTCTCGGGATGAGCATCCAGGCCACCAACGCCAACAGGGGCAGGAGCAGAGCCAGGAGCCACATTTTCCAAGCGTGCTGCCCAGGCATGGCCTTCGATTGCAGCACCTTCCCGCCAACCTCGACCGGAGCAGCCTCTTCTACGGCCGAAGCTCCAACGTCAGGGGCCGATTCCAGTTTGCCGGCAGGAAGGTTGACGACGGCGACCTCGGCAATGAAGCGGTAGCCGCGTCGAGGAAGGGTCTCAACATAACGTGGATTGTCGGCGGAGTCCCCTAGAGCGGCTCGCAGCTTGGCGACAGCTACGTTGACGGCCTGGTCAAAGTCGCCAAAGCTTTCGTCCGGCCAAATTCGGCTGCGCAGTTCTTCCCGGGTAACAACCTCTCCCGGACGTTCCAGCAGTATCTCCAACAACTTCAGAGGTTGCTGCTGCACTCTGATCCGGACGCCGGCTTTGCGAAGTTCTCCCGACTGGAGACCGACTTCGTAGGTCCCGAATCGCACGACGGAATTATGCCGCTGTGGATCCACGCGAGCGCCCCGGATGCCCACGAAGTTTAGCATGTTCGGCCGCGAGCCGGTTGGATATGTCTAGGGATAAATACCACAGCATCATTAACTTAGCTGGAAATGTACTGCCTATGTACCGATAAGCAGGGGTGAATTGACACAAAGCGGCATTGCCGTTCAGATGGCACACGGGACAATCCAACAGTTTATCGTCCGAGGACCGGGGCCCCGCGCACGGTCGGCAAGAGGAATCGCAATGGCATTGAAGAGTCAACCGAATTACCTGGGTTCTCGATTTTCGCGAAGAGGTCCCGGAAATCTCATCAACCTGACTCCGAGGCGAGAGGTCGAGCCGTCCGCGGCGAACACGGAAGAAAGCAAGAGTCTTTCAGTGCTCGACCATAACCCTCTGAGCCTCCCGTCCCTGACAGAAATGTCGGAGTTCAATGACTACCGGGTGGCACTGGTCTCGCAGAACGGTTGGAGCCAGCGACGGGAATTATTGGAGCCGTTTCTGCCCGCGGCGCCGGCGGTCCTGCTGCCTATCAGCTGGCGGGAATTGCTGGCCAAGGTCTGCGAGTTTGTTCGCGACTCCAACGCCTTCGCGGAGTATCGAGTCGCACAGTTTGCCGACGTCTGCGTCGATTTCATCAAGATGCAGGTGAGCCGGATGTCGGGCGAAGTCATCACCCTAACCAAGCAAGAATTCAAAACACTCAAATGTTTCCTTTCGAATCCGAATCGAGTGTTTTCGCGGGACGAATTGCTGAACGAAGCATGGGGATACGAAAACTACCCAACGACACGCACGGTGGATAACCACGTCTTGAAACTGCGCAAGAAGCTCGAACGAGACCCGGGGCGTCCGGTTCATTTTCAAACAGTGCACAGCGTCGGCTACAAATTTGTTCCGTAGCTCAGACAACGTTCTTCGCTGAAAAGAGAGAGCTTGTGAGTGAACAGTCGACAGAACTCGCGACCGAAAGGGCAATGGCCGACCTGGAGGTGGTGCATGCCTGCAAGCGTGGAGATGTCGCTGCCTTCGAGGAGCTTGTAAAGCGATACGACATTAAGCTGTTACGGATCGCCTGTCACATCACGCAGAACCGGGAAGACGCGGAAGAGGCAGTGCAGGATGCATTCCTGAAGGCGTACACGAAGCTGGATCAATTTGAGGAGAAGTCGAGTTTTTCCACGTGGCTGACTCGCATCGCGGTGAACGAATCCCTAGGGAAACTGCGAAAGCGTCGCATCACGAATGATCGATGGATCTCCCTTGCACAGCCAGTCGAGGGTATTCCACTGGACGTAACGGATTGGGCTCCAAATCCCGAGCAGCTTTATTCCGCCACCGAGTTACGGGCGGCACTGATCAAAGGCCTGGAAAGCTTGAGTCCAGCACTTAGGGTGGTCTTCGTGTTGATGGACGTGACAGGACTCTCAGGCGACGAAACGGCAGATGTGCTGAGGCTCGCGCTGTCTGCGGTCAAGTCGCGACTGTTTCGAGCGCGTTTGCAACTTCGGGAACAATTGAGCAAACACTTCCGCAAGCCAACGGTGGCCAAGAGGCTGACAGGCATCGAGGAGAGTGGCGTAGTTCGCTCTGAACAGCCTGAGAGGCAGGAATCTGGCGTCACGCGAACGACGGACAACCAGAAAGTCAACAGCGCTTTCATCTCGAAAGTGAATGATGGCGAAACGGCGTGGAGCGCGATGTGTGAACTGTTGACACAACGGTGACAAAGCTTTTACGAGCGGAACGTCTTCGCGATCATCCAATGCGGAAGCAAGCCGAGAAATCATCCTAACAAAACAAATTAAGATGTCGAGCGATCCTAGACCAACGCGATACTCGTCTCTCTCCTTAAAAGATGTTGTTTGTCTTTGCGCCGGCCCCTGTGATGACGAGGCGTGGGAGGAATTCGTTGCGCGAGTTGGAAAGCCTATTAGCCTCATGATCATGCGCACGGCGTCATTATGGGGACGACCCTCTCGCCCGCTGGTGGAGGATTTGATTCAAGTCACCTACCTCAAACTCTGGGAAGGCGGCTGCCATCTGTTGCGGGACTTCGCGATCCAGCGCCCCGAGGCTATTTTGGGATATTTGAAGAAAACTGCCGCCAATGTCACTCACGACTTCTTCAAGCATGGCTATAGCCAGTCGTCCGGAGGTGACAAACCTCATGTTTCCACGAGCGAGGTCGACCCCGAAGCGGGGATCGAGGCTCATGGAAGCCAGGAAAGGATCGGCTTCGGGATCTTTTTGAATGAGATCGATGAGCATCTCAGGGATTGCATAACCGGACCCGACCAGGAACGTGACCGAATGATCTTCTGGCTCTACTTCCGGCAAGGAATGAGCACGAAAGAAATAGCCTCCTTACCGACGATCGGGCTCGGCACCAAGGGGGTGGGAAGCGTCATAGAGCGGCTGAAGCATTCCATTCGGAACCGGATTCTCGGCATTGGGCAGGATTTCGAGGAGAAGGGCAAATAGAGGAAAAAAGCAAATTCGCTGCGGAAATCGTGTTGGTTATATGAGGAGTGCTCGAGTTTGAGACGTCCAGTCGACAAACATATTGACAACAAAGAGCTCGATGCTCTCGTGCCCTCGACTTCGGAGTCCGGGCACAGGCGCGAGGCGCTTTCTCCGGACGTCCTTCGCGAGGCCAAGCGACACGTGGATTCATGCTTGGCTTGCAGCGCGAAGGTGTCGAAATACTGGCAACTGATCCACCAATTCTCCAGTCGGGGGGCGTCGGTGACGGCGCCGGGACCGGAGTGTCCCAAAGAGAATGATGTCGACTGGCCTGAAGTAGCCGCCGGAGCGTGGCCGGAGTTGAGGGCTGCGCAGTTGATCATGCATGCCGCGCTCTGCGACCATTGCGGCCCGCTGCTTCGTGCGGCTACGTCCGTGGACGCTGACCCGACTCCTCACGAAGAAAAACTGCTGGCGGAACTCAAAGCGCCTTCGAGGCCTGCCCGCAGTTCTTCGCCGGGAGCGCCCGCGCGATCGCGTTGGCAGTTCATGAGGTGGTTGGTGCCCGCGGTATCAGTGGTCGTGATACTGGGAGTCGTCAGCGAGATGTGGTCGTCCTCGGGGGCGCAGCTCTCTGGACGGAAGTTTTCCGAACTTGCAGTTCGTACTCATCGGGAGCATGCCCAGGGGAGACTCGCGCTCGACGTTCGGTCGGACTCGCATGAGGCTCTCAACGCCTGGCTAAGAACGAAGTCTCCGTTCTCTCTGGACTTACCAGCGTCTCCTGCGGCCCCTGGCGAGGATCGCCCCTATCACCTTGAAGGCGCGAGGCTGGTGCAAGTCGGGGGCAAGTCCGCAGCTTTCATTGCCTACCAGATGCAGACCGAACCAGTGAGCTTGCTCGTGGCGCCTGATTCGGTGGCCGTGGCTTCGGGAGGAGTCAAAGTCGATTTTCAGAAAGTAAGTTTTCACTACGCTACGGTTGAGGGCTACAAGGTCGTTACCTGGTCGGTGCATGGACTGACTTATGCACTGGTTTCGCAGGAAGGAAACAACACGCAGCGATCTTGCATGGTTTGTCATTCCGCGATGAGAGACCGCGATCTGAGTAACACGCCGACTCCTTTGGGCCGAAAATCTTCCAACACTCTGTAGGCGCAGGAACCAGTTGAAGCTGAGGGCACGGACGGCCTCGGTATCGCAGTTCTTGCCAAGTATGAAAAAAACGGTTGGGCGTATTTATGGGCGACTATCAGGCGACGCCGTGTAATCACGAGCTCGATTCCCGCGCAACTTTGGCAGGTGCGTACTCGGGCAACTCAGAAACACTCTAGGAGACAGTATGAAGTGGAAAGTGAACGCGCAGATCTGTTACGGATTTCTAACCGCAATACTTCTAACCTGTGGAGCGGCAGCGCAAACGCGGAACCTTGAATCGATTGCCACTCTGAAGTTTTACCCCGCTGCCCAAGGCAATTCTTTTGCCGTGGGAACATCCGCTAACAACGTGGTCTTCGATGGCAGCAGCATCTGGGTGGCAAACGGTCCGGTCCGTTCGGTTGTCAAACTCAGAGCCAGCGATGGAGCTAAACTCGGAACCTTCCCCACTCCGGACTTTGCCACGGCGATGGCATTTGACGGCGCCAACATCTGGGTAGCGAACCCGCATCAGCACAGCGTTACCAAACTGCGCGCCAGCGACGGAGCCAATCTCGGCAGCTTCCAGGTCGGACTCAATCCCGGCGGTGGCGTAGCTTTTGATGGCGCAAACATTTGGGTTTCGAACGCTTTTGACCACACGGTAACCAAGTTGCGGGCCAGCGATGGAGCACTCCAGGGCACTTTCGCGACCGGCGCTGGACCGGCAGGTGTAGCGTTCGATGGCGCCAACATCTGGGTCGCGAATAACCCTGACGACACTATCACCAAGTTGCGCGCCCGAGATGGAGCCAATCTTGGGACCTTCCCCACGGGGCACAATCCGAGGAAGATTGCGTTTGATGGCTCGAGCATCTGGGTCGTCAATTCGGCCAGCAACAGCGTCACGAAACTGCGGGCCAGTGATGGTCTGAATCAGGGCACATTCTCGGTCGGTCAGGCGCCCGTCGCTGTCGTGTTCGACGGGTCAAGCATCTGGGTGACAAATTTTACCGACGGTACAGTTACGCGGCTGCGCGTCACCGACGGCGTGAACCTTGGAACTTTCCCCACAGGAAGGGGGCCAGTAAGTGCGGCGTTTGATGGCGCGAATATCTGGGTCGTGAATACGGAGGACAGCACCGTCTCGAAGCTGTAACGCCAAGAAAGTTTAATCCGTCAACCTCAGAAGGCGACCAGTTCGGCCAGTGGTCGCCTTTGCCATTTCATCAGAGAGCGGCGCTCAGATCATTCGCCGCATCCACAAAGTATTTCCTGCCCTGCGATCCTCAAGAATATTTCTTTTGTGTAGCGGACACATTCCTCGAAAAAGCAAATCCAACCGAGATCTCGTTCTGTCTAGTGAGGGCGATTACGTCGTCCAAGCAATAACTAACAGAAAAGACTTCGATAAGCATGAAGGCACCTTGATTCGTGCAAATCATCGGCGTCAAACGACCTTCACGCTAAACCGGATCGGTCCATCTGGGCCGACTCGTAACACCGTAACAACTTTAAGCAATGGAGAAAACACAAATGGGCAACAAAATTGTTTCACAAGCACCAAGGATCGCCCGCGTTCGCAACTTTTTCGCAGCGGCTCTCGTTCTCGCGTGTGCCTTCGGCACCGTGACTCATGCGGCGGCGCAGACGGTTACGGCGCCCACCACTCCCGACACCATCACGCCACCGGTTGGCAACTCTGCATTCCTGATCGGCCATGCCCGGGGTTCGCAAGGCTATACTTGCCTGCCCACTCCCGCTGGCGGAACTTCCTGGACCGTTAACAACGCCCGTCCCGAAGCCACCCTGTTTACGGATATCTTCGGCCAGGACTTTCAGATCATCACCCACTTCGCGAGCATCAATCTGAACCCCAAGCCGGAAGTAGTGAAACCCGTTCCCGTTGGCGGCAACGCAACGTGGCAGAGTTCGCTCGACAGCAGCAGGGTGTGGGCGGTAGCGACTGGCCATATCGATCCCAGCGCGGAAATACCGAGTTGCTCGCATGAAGGCTCAATTCAGTGCCTCGTGTTGCAGTCCGTCGGAAACCTGAGGGGGACAACCGGTGGTCGACTGCTTGCCGACGTCAGCTTTATCCAACGCCTGAACACTAACGGAGGATCTGCTCCCACGACCGCATGCACGGTGGGCCAGACTGTGCTCGTGCCTTACACGGCTGATTACGTCTTCTTCCGGGCAGACCGCTAAGCAGTTCGTTGTCTGTCATAGGAGATGCGGGTCGCGCACGCGAGAGCACATCGGGGGGTGTGCTCTTGCGTGCGCGCGCAGGGGCTAGAGAACAAGAAGAGCGACTGCGAAAGGAGAGGCAAAGACGCATTCATGACGATTATTAAAACGTTCTTGAAAATCTATCTCGTGCTGATTTCCTGCTACGTCCTGCCCTTGGTGGCGCAGAACGCAGCGAGTGCCGACAACGTCGTTCCCAATGTTGTGAAGTTTGCCGGCAGGGTGAGCGACGGTAATGGGAATCCTCTTAGCGGCACTTTAGGAGTCACGTTTTTCTTGTACAAAGAGCCGTCCGGGGGCTCACCGCTTTGGATGGAATCTCAAAACGTTCTGGCGGACAAGAACGGGACCTACTCGGTCGTGCTGGGCGCGACCAAGAATCAGGGAATTCCGGCCAGCGCGTTCGCCGCCGGCGAAGCTCGGTGGATCGGAGTTCAACCGAGCGGACAGGCGGAACAACCGCGCGTGCAACTTGTAAGCGTACCGTATGCGCTGAAAGCCGCAGATGCGCAAACCTTGGGCGGACTTCCGGCCTCAGCCTTTCTGCTGGCTACAACACCTGGGAACTCGGCCAATCCGGGAGCGACGAACGACGCGAAATCTCAAGTTACGCCCGCTGTCGCCGCGGTCACGACCGCCGGCGGCACGGCGCAAGCACTGGCCAAGTTCGACGCCAACGCCGACATTGCTAACTCGCAGATCTTCGACACCGGTACCAACGTAGGCATCGGTACCAGCACTCCCACGACAAAGTTGGATGTGAAAGGCGCAACCACCATTCGCGGCACGCTGGTCATGGCTGCGACTGGCGGAGCGACCGCGAACGCCGGCAAGAACTCGCAAGGGCAGAGATTCACGGCCTCGACCTTCAATAGCGCCACCAGCACGGCGATCGGACAGACGTTCCAGTGGCAAGCTGAGTCGGCAGGCAACAACACCAGCAGTCCGACGGCTTCAATGAACTTGCTGTTCGGTCATGGCAGCGCGGCGCCCTCTGAAACTGGCCTCTCGATCTCCGACAAAGGCGTCATCAATTTCGCCTCGGGACAGACGTTTCCCGGAGGCAGCGGCAAGGGCTCGGTGACCAGCGTCGGATTGAGTGCCCCGGCCTCTGACTTCAGCGTAAGCGGCTCTCCCGTAACGAGCAGCGGAACGTTAAATCTGCAGTGGCTGGTTCCTCCGAACGACCAGAATGTGCCGAACGCCATCGTGAAGCGGGATGCGAACGGCAACGTCATCGGGAGCACCTACCTCGGGGACAGCGTTTTTGTACGCACGGTAATCGGAGACTCAGGAAGCGGATTCGCGCCGGGTGTAAGCGGCCAAGCCAGGGCTGGCGCCATTGGAGTGGTAGGCGTCGGGGCCGTTGACCGCGGCAGCGGTCAGGGAGTAAGGGGTGAGAGTTTCGGCACGCAGGTAGGGTCAGACGGCTTTGGGCCCGACGGCGTCGACGGCATTTCGAACAGCACTCTGGGCGCTGGTGTGGGAGCTGTTAACACCACAAGTGGCGATGGCCTTTTTGCCCAGAGCAACGGAGGGTTCGCCGCATTTTTCCTGGGCAACGTCGACGTCGACGGCACCCTTTCCAAAGCTGCCGGCTCGTTCAAGATCGATCATCCGCTCGACCCGGCCAACAAGTATCTCTATCACTCCTTCGTGGAGTCTCCTGGCATGAAGAACATCTACGACGGGGTCGCCCACCTCGACCACAACGGCGAAGCGGTGGTCAACTTGCCGGACTGGTTCGGCGCTCTCAACAGCGACTTTCGTTACCAACTGACCTCCATCGGCGCACCCGGACCCAATCTCTACGTTGCCCAGGAGATCACTGGCAATCAATTCAAAATTGCCGGCGGCAAGCCGGGAGCGAAAGTTTCCTGGCAGGTGACCGGGATTCGGCAGGACGCGTATGCCAACGCCCATCGTATTCCGGTCGAGGAAGACAAACCGGAGTCGGAGCAGGGCCTGTATCTGCACCCGGAACTCTTCGGCGCTCCGATGGAGAAGTCCATCGCTGCGGTCCACCACTCTGGCGCCATCAAAATGATGAAACAGAAAGCGGACACAAATTATGTCAAGCGATAGACATAACACACCAACTCAGGACCGCCTAAGAGTCGCGTTTCAGTCCGCTTTGTTGCAGGTCATGGGCCTGCAATCAATGGCCGGGCAGGTGTTCCTTCTCTGCGAGATTCACGACCTCACGACTGAGGAAACGGCGGCGATTCTCGGTATCACTCCGACGGCTGTGCACCTGCAACTCGCAGACGCGCACCGAGAGATAAGTAGTCGGAGGGCAAATACGACCCTTCCCTCTTACCTCGCCTCGTGAAGTCAGGGAAGAAAAAAGCATTGAGAGCTATTTGATCGTATTCACTCTTAAGGAACGAAGGAATTAATAGCCATGAGATCCGCAATTCGTCAGAGTGGTCTGCCAATCTTGATATTCATTGCGAGCGTTTTGTTGTGTTCCGCCCTGGCGGCACAGGAGCCGAATTCTGCAGCGGCGAATGCAGTCGCGGTGCCGCGCCTGGTGAGCACTTCCGGGAAAGCGCTGGATGATCAAGGCAAGCCGGTGGTAGGCAACGCCGGGATTAGTTTTGCGATTTACAAAGATCAGTTCGAAGGCCCTCCACTGTGGACAGAGACCCGGAGCGTTCACACCGATGCTAAGGGGAACTACAGCGTCCAACTGGGCGCCACGAAATCCGATGGCCTGCCGCTGGAACTGTTCAGTTCAGGCGAGGCGCGCTGGTTGGGAGTCCGGGTAAATGAAGGAAGTGAACAACCGCGCGTGCTGCTGTTGAGCGTGCCCTACGCTTTGAAGGCGGCCGACGCGCAGACCCTCGGCGGACTTCCGGCTTCGGCCTTTCTGCTGGCCGCAACACCTGCGAACTCAACCAATCCGGCCACGACGGCTGACGCGAAATCTCAAGTTACGCCCGCCGTCGCCGCGGTCACGACCGCCGGTGGCACGGCGCAGGCACTGGCCAAGTTCGATGCCAACGCTGACATCGCTAACTCGCAGGTCTTCGACACCGGTACCAACGTAGGCATCGGTACCAGCACTCCCACAACAAAGTTGGATGTGAAGGGCACCACGACCATTCGCGGCACGCTAGTCATGGCTGCGACTGGCGGAGCGACGGCTGTCGCCGGCAAAGGCTCACAAGCGCAACGATTCACAGCTTCAACCTTCCATAGCGGCACCGGCACAGCAGTCGGACAAACGTTCCAGTGGCAAGCTGAGTCGGCAGGCAACAACACCATCAGTCCGACTGCCTCGCTGAACTTGCTATTCGCTCACGCCAGCGCGGCGCCGACGGAAACGGGACTATCGATCTCCGACAAAGGCATCATCAACTTCGCTTCGGGTCAGACGTTTCCCGGAGGCAGCGGCAAAGGCTCAGTGACCAGTGTAGGACTGAGCGCTCCGGCCTCTGACTTCAGCGTGAGCGGTTCTCCGGTGACCAGCAGCGGAACGTTAAATCTGCAGTGGCTGGTTCCTCCGAGCGACCAGAATGTTCCGAACGCCATCGTGAAGCGGGATGCGTTTGGCCACTTCAACGCAGACAGAATCTCGGCGATCTCAGGGATGAGCTCGCCTCAGTTCTTTGCTGAGAACGGCAATCCCGTGAATTTCTTTGGCTCTCCGATTGTCGGCGTGAATGACGCTCAGGGTGACGTCGAAGGTATCGGTGTTGCCGGTGTTGCGAACTCGCTTCGAGGAGCCGGCGTATTTGGGAGGAACACCGGCGGAGGCCCTGCAATATCCGGCGAGACCGGGGCCAGTTCAGTCGGCCAGGGAGTCAGAGGCGAGAGTTTCGCGACGCAGATCTCCCCAAATGGATTCGGCCCTGACGGCGTCGAAGGCTTCTCTAATAGCAATTTGGGCGCCGGAGTGGCCGCAGTTAATACCACAAATGGCGATGGTCTCTTTGCTCAGAGCAATGGAGGATTCGCTGCATTTTTTCTGGGCAACGTCGACGTTGACGGCACCCTTTCCAAAGCGGCTGGCTCGTTCAAGATTGATCATCCGCTCGATCCGGCAAACAAATATCTCTATCACTCTTTCGTAGAGTCTCCCGACATGAAAAACATCTACGACGGCACAGTCACCACGGACGCAACCGGAAACGCGATCGTTACTTTGCCGGATTGGTTCGAGGCTCTGAATCGTGATTTCCGCTACCAACTTACGGTGATCGGCCAGTTTGCGCGGGCCATCGTGGCCCGTGAGATGGCAAATCACAGTTTCAGTATCCGCACCGACAAACCCAACGTGAAGGTTTCGTGGCAGGTGACCGGAATTCGGCAAGATGCCTATGCAAACGCACATCGTATTCCAGTGGAAGAGGTGAAGGCAGGTCAGGATCGCGGACTGTATTTGCATCCAGAACTTTTCGGCGCACCCGCTGAGAAATCAATCGCAGCCTCCCGCCATCCCGGCGCGACGAAGCTGACTAAGGAGGCCCAAAGCAAACCGAAAAATTGAAACCGACCGCCTTAGTGCTGGGGCCCCAAGCAACGTCGAGCGTGGAAGCCATCAGCGAAGAGAAACTTTGTCAGCCATTTCAGTTGAGATCGAAAGTGAAGCAGTTCTGTCCGTGACTAATGAACGGACACCGAACGCAACAGAACCATACAAAAACATATAAGGAGAAAATTTTCATGAAGAAAACGATTTTGACAGTCGCCCTGGCAATGGCCATGGGCTTCCTGGGCGTAGCCCCTCGGGCAGCAGCTGCTGCCGGTGACAACATTCGATTCAGTCTGGTGCCTTCGGCAGGGGCGGCAAGCTGCCTCGCAACCACGGCTCGCGGCCAGGTAACCATTAGCGATCTGGGACCGGTTCAGAACATGCACGTCGAACTGTTGGATCTTCCACCGAACACAGAGTTCTCGATGTTTCTGCTCCAGGTTCCCAACAAGCCTTTCGGATTGGCCTGGTACCAGGGCGACATTGTGACGAACGGACTCGGCCGTGGCGTCGGCGACTTCACCGGCATCTTCAGCCAGGAGACGTTCATCAACGCGCCTGGGGTTGCACCCGCACCCGCCGTGTTTCCAGACAACGCCACCAGCAATCCAGCAACTCCGCCGATTCAGCTCTATCACCTGGGGCTGTGGTTTGCCGACGCAACCCAAGCTGGAAACGTGAACTGCCCCAACACAGCGACACCATTTGATGGCGACCACCAGGCTGGCATCCAAGTGCTGAATACGAGCAACTTCGCTGACGGTCGCGGGCCCTTGCACAGCATAAAGTAGCAGCAAGCGATTTGCGACCTCTTGCACTCCGGCTGCTGGAAGAAAGGCAATAGTCCTTGTGGACTGTTGCCTTTTCTTTTGGGCGCGCTCCAATTGCAGCGCTGGAGCTTCGCGCCGCGTTGACAGACAGCTTTAGAAGATATGATTAAATCAATCTTGGTTGGGGAGCGGTCACGATCACTGGCCGCCCGACTGGCAGATCGGCTGACGGCCGCGCTGCATTGCACGCTACTCGCCACATCGACCGATACGAAGGTATCGCCAATACCATCGTCTAATTGCTTCGCCCGCACACTTCTGGTGTGATCGCGTCATCGCGGCCGACTCAACTCTTTCAAACAATGTCTGACAATTCAAAAAGGAGGACTTATGGCATCCACAGTCGCAGTAGCAACCATGAAGGTGGCGCAGATTGCGAAGCCGGGAGCGGGTTTCCAGATCGTCGATCGCAAGATTCCTGAACCGGGGCCCGGACACGTGCGCATCAAGGTGCAGGCGTGTGGTGTATGCCACAGTGACGTGCTAACGGTGGAAGGGTACTGGCCCGGAATCGAGTATCCACGGATTCCGGGACACGAAGTCGCGGGCACTATCGACGAAGTGGGAGCTGGTGTCTCCGCGTGGAAGAAGGGACAGCGCGTTGGCGTTGGCTGGCATGGCGGCCAGGACAATACTTGTCGCGAGTGCCGACGGGGAGATTTCCGAAATTGCCAGAATCTGAAAATTGCTGGCATCAGCTACGACGGCGGATATCAGCAATACATGGTGGCTCCCGTGGAGGCGCTGGTCGCGATTCCTGACAGTCTAAGCGACACCGATGTAGCCCCTCTGCTCTGCGCCGGAATTACCACATACAACGCACTGCGGCACAGCGGCGCGCCCCCCGGCGACCTGGTTGCGGTGCAGGGCATCGGTGGTCTGGGCCACCTCGGAGTTCAGTTCGCGAATAAGTTTGGCTATAAAGTCGCGGCGATTGGGCGCGGGTCCGAAAACGCGGTGCTGGCAAAGAAACTCGGCGCCAACTTGTATATCGATAGCCAATCGACGAATGCAGCTGAAGCCTTGCAAAAGATGGGTGGCGCGAGGGTCATTTTGGCAACAGCACCAAACTCGAAAGCGATGTCGGAGTTGATCAACGGTCTGGGACCGAACGGCAAGCTCATGGTGATCGGTGCGACTTTCGATGCCATTGAGGTCACGCCAGTACAGCTCATCAGTGGAAGCCGAACGATTCAGGGGTGGGCCGCTGGCACACCAGCCGATTCCGAAGACACACTGCGCTTCGCCGAACTGAGCGGAGTGCGGCCGATGATTGAAACCTATCCGCTCGAAAAAGCGGCCGACGCTTACGCGCGAATGATGAGCGGCAACGCACAATTCCGAGTCGTACTGACGATGTGAGTTGGCCAACGGAATCGACCTCTCAAACAGATCGATAAGCTTAAGAGCAACACCAGCGAACTCTCTGAAGCGGGCCAAACGATGCGTGCTTTCACATTGACCCATTGGACCCGATGCCTGCCCTTATGCATCGCGCTGATGGTTTGTGTGATGCTCGCGTCGTTTCACCTGCTGGCCCATGCCGACCGAAAGGAACGTCCCATGAAGTACCCGACTTCTTATCGCACGATGCAGATTGACGCACTCTCCATCTTTTACCGAGAGGCTGGCCCCAAAGACGCTCCAACACTTCTGCTGCTGCACGGACTTCCATCGTCATCGCGGATGTTCGAACCTCTCTTCCTTCGGCTGTCCGATCGCTATCGCCTTGTGGCTCCCGATTACCCAGGCTTCGGGCACAGCGACTGGCCGCACCCAAAACAATTTGCGTATACGTTCGATCACTACGCCGAGATCATGAATCGCTTCACGGAGACACTCGGGCTCTCGCGCTTCACGCTATACATGCAGGACTACGGCGGACCCGTTGGTTTCCGCATGGCATTGGCGCACCCGGATCGCGTAGAAGCGCTTATCGTGCAAGACGCCGTCGCTCACAACGAAGGCCTCGGCGCGAACTGGGCAACACGCCGGGCATTCTGGGCTGACCGGTCGGCGAATGAAGAAGCGTTGCGCAAGAACCTGCTGTCGCTCGCCACTACGAAGACGCGCCACATCGGTGACGATCCGAACATCGAGCTTTATGACCCGGATCTTTGGACGGATGAGTACGCCTTTCTGAACACGCCGGGGCAGGAGCAGATTCAAAGCGATCTCTTCTACGACTACCGCACCAACGTCGAGGCGTACCCGAAATGGCAAGCGTGGATGCGCGATAAGCAGCCGCGCCTGATGGTGATCTGGGGCAAGCACGATCTCTCGTTCGATCTGGGTGAGCCGGAGCGCTACCGAAAAGATGTGCCGAACGCGCAAGTCCACGTTCTCGATGCGGGGCATTTCGCGCTGGACACGGCTGCGGATGAGATTGCGGCATTGGTCCGGGAATTTGTCAGCTCTTTACGCCCGGAGATCGTTTCGCGGCGCGCGGGCTGAAGCCGCTATGAGAACCGCACGCTACTAAGCATTGCTACGAAACATCCAACTTACATCGAGAATGTGGAGAATTTCATATGCGAGCTGACATCGTGCCCGGATCTATCTTTCCCGACTATGAGCTTTCCGATCATGCTGCGAAACGCCGGAAGCTCTCCGAACTGCAAGGACCACATCCGATGGTTCTCGTCCTCAGCCGCGGAGGGTTCTGCCCCAAGGATCGCCGGCAGGCGGAAGGACTGGTTCAACTTCATCGTGAGATCGAGGTTGCCTATTGCCGGCTGGTCACCATTAGCAGTGACAATATCTCGGAGACGAATGAATACCGCAGCGGAGTCGGCGCTCACTGGCCCTTCCTCTCTGACGCGGGGCGTCTCGTCCAGAAGGATCTCGACATTGCCGAATACACCGATCCTGTGCACAATCCCATGATCCCCCACGTGATTGTCCTTGAACCGAGGCTTGTGGTTTACAAGGTCTACAACGGCTATTGGTTCTTCGGCCGTCCGACTGTAGAAGATCTCCGCCAAGACCTGCGTGCGGTCCTCAAGAAGTGCCGGCCGGACTGGGACATCTCAACGCCTGAACTCAAAGCAGCGTGGAAAGAAGGTCGCAAGGACCTCTTCTACCCGTACGGCAAGACGTACGTTCAAACTCTTGGTGAGCAGGATTAGCGACGGCGAGGACTCCCTATATTAGACAGGAAACAATCAACCGACTGAGCACGTTTTAGTCCGGCTCGATTTCGGGCATTACATTAGCCAGACTCGGCTCGGTCCCGGGCGGCACTTTCACGGGCAACTGGATTTCGAGAGTTCCCATTCTTTCGGTGAGTGCATCCTGCACGCCGAGCCGCAT
>DASRRV010000067.1:0-31190 GCA_035695545.1 Candidatus Sulfotelmatobacter sp.
CACGGCAAAGTAGCCCGACCGATGAATCACGTGAAGTTTCTTGTCGCCAGGGACTAGCGAGACTTTGATCTTTCTGAACTTGCCATCATATTTCTTGTTTGACGGAGTATAGGAGAGCGCGTAGTAGTTCGTCTCCTGCTCCATGGCGACGGACATGGCTTGCTCGATGCCGTTCGTGTTGTAGAAGGCTTTGCCGCCGGTGTCGGCGGCGATTCGATCCATGATTCCGTGCTCAGTCATCTCCTGCATGAAAGGCGAGTCGCCTCCCGGCAAGTTGGAACCGATATCACCGGCAGCGCTCAGATTGCGCAGTTCGCTGAAGCGCTGCGCGTCTGAACTTTGGGTGATGGGAGTTTCTGTGGGTGCGGAAGGTTGAGTTGAGTCCGGCAGGTTGCTAAAGGTTGGCGTCTGCATTGAATAGGCACTGACTCCTCGCACATCCACTGGATACACCGCGATGTGGGACTCAGCAAGGAGATTCACAGATTGTTTAACCTGCTCGGTATAGCTGGCGGTTGTTGAAGCGGAGTTCCTCAGGTCCACTCCTGGAAAGATGCCGAGGGGAAACGATCCGGAAAGCCAGATGAGGCTTTTGCGTCCTGGGATGCTCGAGAGGTAGCGAGCCAGTTGGGTAAAGGCATCCATGGTGAGCCAGGCACGCGTGTCGAGATCGCGACCGCGGCGTCGAGCATCTTCCTCTTCAAGTCTGCCTGCGGTATCGCGCATGGTGCGCGCCATGATGCTGAACTGGCTGCCTCTTGCCGCCTGCTGCGTGGCACCTTGTGTAAGCCATGAGATCATCTGCTGATCCTGCGCTTCCTGACCTTGCACTGAGGTGTAGCGCAGCGATCCTTTTTGCCCTTTCGCGGCTTTGACCAGCAGTGCCTCGTCTGGCGTGAAACCCTGGACCATCTGTAGTGTTTCCGACAGAGCACAAAGGGCGAATCGAGAGTCCTTTGGCTTGTTCTGTAGAAATTTCAGCAACTCCAGCTTGGCGCGCTGCTGCTGATCGGCAGGAGTGTTGAGGAGATCGTACAAGATGAGGGTTACCGAGTCCGTTTCAGGAGTCGGCGAATTATTGGTGAAGATGTTGGGAGCAATTTCGCTATGCTGGGGGACGGGAGTAGAAGGATGGGACTTCACTTCATCGAAATAGGTGATGTTTTGGGCTTTCCCGTCCTCGCGCACCTGGAAATCCTCTCGCGGCACAGCTTTGACGGTGTGCCCTTTGGGATCAGTGAGCACGACATCCAGCGCGACAACTCCAGCACGGCTCTTGAGGGTCATCAATGATGCAGTTGCTAGGGATCGATCGGCCGGAAGAGGGGAGGAGGGCGCAGTGGGGACTTGGCTTACGACTGCGGAGGATGAGGTCGGCGGAGAGTTCCCTACCCTGGACGAATCCGCTGCAGCGCTTGCCTCCTTGGCTGCGCGCTCTTCTTCGGTGTCGGCCGCAGTGAATGCGGGGGTGTTCGTTTCCGAATGAGCGGAATCAGAGGGAGGAATGTACAGACCCGGCACATCGGCTTTCACGGCAGAGTATTTCGCCTGCTCTTCGGCAGACATTGGGGGAAGGTCATAGAACTCCATCTGCGTCCCGCGCACCACGGCGAGACGAAGGCCGTCCGGCGAAAGGGAGAAATTCTGCCCGTGGAGCACGACGGGCGCCGCCGTGGTTGAGCCCACAGGAGATCCGCTTGCGGTATCGAATACCTCAATTCGCTGCTCGAGACCCTCTTGTTGCGACTGAAGTTCCTCGTCTGTGGATCCAGCCGCGGGGACGTCAACCAGCCTGAGGGTGCTGATGGCGAACCGGCTGCCATCTTCGCTCCGCGCCAGAGCTGGCTCGTACCGGTGCGCAGCCCAATGCTGCCGCCAAAGGCGGTTTCCCGTGTCAGTGAAGGCGCTGACGCTGTATCCGGGCGTGCTGCTGGAATCGCGCCCGATCAGCAAGGTGTTGCTGCTCAAGTAGAGAACATCAGGAGCGCGTCTGGTTCGCACTCGCGCAATATTTGTGCGCTGCTGTTCATTTGGCCCAAAACGCACCAGCCAGACTCGGCCGGTAAAACCTGGAATCACGCTGGCGAAACCGGAACTCGCAGCTTCCACATTGGCCTGCTTTTCGGACTGGATTGCCCGTTGAACGGCCAGTGAATCGGCGTCACGAAACGTGATTTGAACTCGCGGTTTCGAAGTTTGCTTGGTTTTGGAAGTCGCGGGCGCAACGTCCGCCGTTTCGGTGATGATCTGTTTCCCATCGGGAGTCACTGACACCCACAGAAGATCGCTGGACGAAGTCCAAAGATGCGTTTCATGTAAGTCTGCATCGACGAGGTAGAGGCTGTTCAGCTTACGGAGAAGGACTCTTCCGGCCCCTAGCGTCCAGAGATAACGCCGCGAGTCGTGCAGGTACCAGTCCGCTTGCTTCAATACCTTTCCGGTTGAGACTTCGATGACGGCGGCGTGCACGAGCCGGTCGTCGTGCGTCGGAGGACAGTCGGGATGGCGAGCAAACAGTTTCTTCGGATTGAAGGTAAACAGAACGTGGTCACGATCGAGGAAGTCGAGGGAGAGGTTCGATGCACCGGAACGTCGCGCCATCTCCGAGAGCTGCTGATACCCTGCGCGCGAAAGGTCAAACTGGCCTGTCGGCGTCGGTGCAACAGAGTCGGATGTGACGCTTGTCTGTCCCGATAGACTCGCCCCCGACAGAATCAGCGTAACGACGAAGATCCTTAGCATCGCCGTCCTGTGAGGCGGGAGACAGTGGACATGGTTCCGGCTGAAAGTTATCGATCGCAGCGAACGTTCCGAAGATGAAGCTGTTGCTGACAACAAGTTTTTCTTTCAGCTCAAACTGATTTGGCGGTTAACCAGGGCGCCTTGATTTTCAAATCCGCGCGGACTCTAAAGGCTACCGCGCGTTCCGTGCCAACTCAATCCAAGTGAGTTCTTCGCCGAGTGGCACTACCAATGCATCACGCTCGGTGCTGAGAGTTTTGGTGGGATGATAAATCCCAGGCTTCGCATGAACTGGCTGTTCCACACGCAGACGAGCTATACGCGTAAACGCTGTGGCAGCAGCAAGACCTAACCGGACCGCGCCGGTTTTGGTGTTCACTTCGACTTGCTCGAATTCTCCTGCATCGAGCGTAAGCCACAAACCCAAGGAGGCGAAGTAAACGCGGGATCGGAAGGAATCCAATGGCCGGACCTTAACTACGTCGCCCTCCGTCTTGATGTTGCCGCCAAACGCCACCCATCCAAACTGCGGATGATCGACGACATACGTCGCAGTATTCCAGGCGTGGCCAAAGAAGTTTGGACCATAGTCGCCAGACAGCGGATCTGGCCTCAGCATGTCTGGGAATCCATGGAACGCGGCGGAGGTGAACCCTTCCTGGTCGATGTCGGTGAGAGCGCCCATGGTGCCGCCGTAGCCGACGCGCAGGAGATAGAAGTCGTCGGGATGTTCGCGATACTCGGCAAGCACCGGGATGGCGTTGAGCCCGGAACCGTAGTGGTGAAGTTGCCGCTCCAGCCGCCGGTCTTTGGCCGCGAAAATGAAATCCCAATAGCGCCGGGCGCTGCCGTTGTATCCCCAGTGCGGAATCGCGGGATCATAGCCGAGGATCGCATTGAGCGTGACTTCGGCTTTGTCCTGGTATCCGAAATATTTCGTCCAGGCGTAGACTTCTTCCTGGCCGGTCGAATCCCAGGGCATTTCGCTGCCGAAGGGGTAGGCTTCCTTTCTCCAGCGTTCGGTGCGGGAACGCATTTTCACCTCAAGGTTGTCGGCCTGTTCCTTCCGGCCTTCGCGCTTGAGGTCGGTCAGGATGTCGAGGAAGATGTCGCCTTCCATCTGTCCGAAGACTCCCAAATCTGCAGCGAAATTGGTCATGGCGATGGATGTCTGATACGCATGATCGAGGTACCAGTCCCACGGGTGGTTCGTCACCAAACCCTCATGGTTGCGGGCCAGGCGATACAGCACCCAGTACGCCGCGGCTACGTGAGGATAGTCGTAGGAACGGTCCGTCTGTTCCGAGGCTTTCTTGTTCCAACTCGTCCAGGAAGTCCAATCAAGGTCGCCTCGGTAGTAGGCGGAGGGCATTTCGTCGGGCTGGTAGTAGAACAGGCTCTTGCGCACGCCGTATTGATGCGGCCCGTCTTTATATTGCAGGCCTCCCCACAGGACGCCATCGACGAACTGCTGAAGCTTTTCGAGTTCTTCCTTATTAGGCTGAACCAACTGCTTCATGACGGCCGATAGCCAGGCTCCGCCTCCACCCTCGTCGCCAAGGCCGGCAATCCAGGCGCGGCTGTCTTGCATCACGATTTGGTTCGCCTCGCGATCGTAGGTCATCACGGAAGGGCTTCGGTGGAAGGGATCATTTGGGTCTACGTACCACTGCCTGGTGGTCAGGAAGTGGCCCATGTCCGCTACGGCCTGAGACTCGGGTTTGATCACGAAATACTGGATCGTCTGCACCGAACCATCTTCGTAAGTCACCGTGAGACGCGAACGGCCCCATGTCTTACCTTTGACTGTGTAAGCTCGCCAGTCGGAGGCGAGCGAACTCTCTCCGCCGATGGAAAGAGCTCCTTCTGGTTCCACGGCCATCGACCCAACGCTCTTAGGATATTTCAGAAATAGACGAGCATCGATGTCCATGGGAACGACGTATCCTGGGACACCTACAGCCACTGGGCGGGAATTTTCGGCGAGCGTTTTTTCGATATCACGGATCGAATCGGAAAGAAGAAACTTGACTCCGTAGGTCTTCGATTCTCCCGGAGCAAGGTTGAGCGCGGTCGGAGGGTTCCAGGGTTGCGCCGCCTTCCATTCCTTTTCGGCGTAGGCCTTACTGTGGACCATCCATTCGTAGAAACCCTCGAAGGTAATTCCTCGCGGCGTGGGGTCTGTGAAGACGGGCTTCGCCCCGAAGTGCCCGGGACGATCCAGAATAGGGTTGTACGCTTCAAACGGCGTCTTGCCTTGGGGGACGACCAACAAAGCGGGCCCGTGGCCGCTCAAACGCGTTACCTGGAGATATCCGGCGTCCTCACCGATGTAGGGATCGTAGAAGGAACACTTGGCATGAGCCTCTTCCAATGACCGATCGTTGAGCACGTTGTTGAAGATCATGGGGATGCCCAGCGCCCCGATCTGGACGGTCTCGGACGACTTGTTCTTCAGTTCAAAGCGGAGCACGAGTTTTCCGGATTCGACTGCCCAGCTGCGAGTGACCCGTAACGGAAAATCCGCCGGCATGGTGGGTGAGAGATCGGCGGCAGCCAGGATGCCTTTTGAAGCCGGCAGAGCGGTCACCGGAGTACGTGTTGCCGACGTAGAAAAATTCTTCCAGTCTCCGGACGTTCCGGTTCTAAGCCGGAATGTGATGTCGCCGAGATGAAAGTAGCCATCCTTGGATCGCGCAATCAAAAGATCGCCCGGCGTGAAGTCGAAGTCCGAAGCGGCTTTTGGTTTCAGAGCCGCGACGGTCTGCGAGGAACGAACCAGCGTGAGAGTGAAGTCGGGCGTGTCGAAGTCGACCGTACCCTGACTGAGCATGGGTCCGGGCGTCGGCGGCTCCTTCTTCTTTTCTTCTTGCGCTGCCGACAGAATTGTTGCAAACAAGCTTAAAACAATGCAGCACAACTGGATCGCACGGGGAACTCGATAAGGATGGCGCGTCTTCACTGTCTAGCACCTCTCGGGTGGCAGGGTTAATTTTCGCTCTGTGATTTTATACTTTATCCAATCCTGGCGACATAGTAAGTTAAGGCCTCGGGCTCCCGTCATGACCTAGTCTTCGGTCGATGGGATTTGACCCGCTAGGAGAGCACCCCTCATGAACTACCGCACGCTTGGTCGCACCGATTGGAAAGTCTCCGAAGTCAGCTTCGGGGCGTGGGCGATCGGAGGCTCATGGGGTACCGTATCGGACGAAGATGCTCTTGCCGCGCTCAACAAGGCGGTCGACTCGGGGGTCAATTTCATCGACACCGCTGACGTCTATGGCAACGGACGCAGTGAACGGCTGATCGCGCGGCTCAAAAAGGCCCGCAAAGAGGAGATTGTTGTCGCCACCAAGGCTGGACGGCGCCTGCCGAAGCAGGTTGTTGAAGGCTACACCCGCGAAAACCTGACTGCCTGGATTGAAGATAGTCTGCGAAATCTCTCGACCGACACCCTGGACCTGCTGCAACTTCACTGTCCTCCCACGGAAGTGTATTCCCGGCCGGAGATCTTTGGCGTGCTCGATGACCTGGTCAAAGCCGGCAAGATCCGCTACTACGGCGTCAGTGTGGAAAAGGTCGAGGAGGCTCTCAAAGCCATCGAGTTCCCTGGCGTGCAAACCGTGCAAATCATCTTCAATTGCTTTCGCCAGCGGCCCGCGGAGCTCTTCTTTCAACAGGCTCGCCAAAAGCAAGTTGGCATTCTGGCCCGCGTACCGCTGGCAAGTGGCCTTCTGACCGGTAAACTCCGGCGTGACTCAACTTTCGCAGCCGACGACCATCGCAACTTCAATCGTCACGGGGAAGCGTTTGATGTGGGCGAGACCTTTTCTGGGGTCGATCTCGACAGCGGACTGGAAGCAGTGGAACAAATTCGCGCCCTTCTACCTGCCGGTGTTTCCATGGCGCAGTTTGCCTTGCGCTGGATTCTGATGTTCGATGCCGTGACCTGCGCGATTCCCGGGGGGAAGAGGCCGGAGCAGGTAGCAGACAACTGCCGGGCCTCGGATCTCGCGCCTCTCACACCGGAATCGATCGTGGCGATGCGGGGCATTTATGACAAAACGATCCGTCCACAGGTTCATCCGCGCTGGTAAACCGCTATTTAACTATCCCCGACTAGGCTAGTCTGCCCCTCGATCATTCGCCAAATCCCCAGCGGGTTTGCGTCTTTCAGTTCGTCGGGCAGAGAGTTGTCGGGAAATCCCTGATAGCAAACCAGGCGTGTAAATCGGAAAATCGCCTGAGTTCCGACTGAGGTCGAGCGTCCATCGGAGGTTGAGGGATACGGACCTCCATGCACCATCGCATGCGTGACTTCGACGCCGGTTGGAAATCCGTTGAATACCAGCCGGCCGACCTTGGTCTCGAGAACTGCAATGAGATCGGCGAACTCGCGCAGGTCCTGTTCGGTGCCGTGAATCGTGGCGGTCAGGTGGCCTTCGAGTGCGCGAGCAATCGCCAGAACCTGGTCGCGACTGGAATGACGCACCAGAAGCGTGGACGGTCCAAAGATTTCGGCATCCAGTTCGGATCCCAAGAACGAAGCCGCGTCTGTTTCAAACAGAGCAGAGTTCACCGCAAATCCCCTGTCAGCCGGAGCCTGCGGCCCCTCGGCGACAAGCCTGACGGTCGCATCTTTCTTGCGCGCCGCGATCGCCGAGTCATACGAGGAGTGGATGGCCTTCGTAAGAAGATGGAATGGAGCCGATCCTCCGACCAGCTCGCGCAACTTGCCCGCGAACGAATCGGCGTTGGATCCTTGCGGCACAAAAACCATCCCCGGCTTGGTGCAGAATTGACCGGCGCCCATCGTGAAAGATCCGTGGAGTCCGGACGCAATGTTTTCCGCGCGATCGCGAAGCGCCCCCGGAAGGACGAAGACAGGATTTGTACTGCTCATTTCTGCATAGAACGGAATCGGCTCGGGGCGCGCTGCGGCCACGTCCATCAAGGTTCTTCCAGCGGCGCGTGATCCGGTAAAGCCGCCGGCCTTGACGAGGGGATGCTTCATCAGTGCCGTCCCAATCTCCGAACCGCTGCCGAAGAGGAGCGAGAACACACCTTCGGGCAGGCCGCATTCCTTGACACTCTCTTGTACAGCGCGACCGACGAGTTCACTGGTGCCGGGGTGAGCGGCGTGGGCCTTGACGATTACGACGTTGCCACCCGCGAGTGCGGACGCGGTGTCCCCGCCTGCTACCGAGAATGCCAGCGGGAAATTACTCGCACCGAAAACGACAACCGGCCCGAGCGGGCGCAGCATAGAACGGATATCGGGCTTGGGGGCAGGCTTGCGATTGGGATCGGCAGGGTCGATGCGCGCGTTGACCCACGATCCCTCTTCCGCCACTTGCGCGAACAACCTGAGCTGACCGCAGGTGCGCGCCAACTCACCTTGCAAGCGCGCCTGGGGTAATGCCGTTTCTTGCCCAGCGCGTTCAACAATGTCACTCGCGATCGCTTCGATTTTTTCGGCAATCTTGCCCAAGAACGCGCCGCGCTCTTTGCCCGAAACGCGACGGTAGACGTCGAAAGCCTCCGCCGCGAGGCGGACTGCGAGTTCCACTTCGTCCGCTGTTGCGGGAATGAAGCCCGGCTCCATGCGCTCGCCCGTCATGGGATTCGAGGCATACATAGCACGGCCCGTACCCTTGCCTTCCAGAGAGCCGATCAGCGACCGACCTGATAGTTTTGACATAGACGCCAGCATATTATTTTCCATTCGGTAACGCATAGCTGACTACCGACTGGGGCCGGGAGCGCATTGCGTCACGGATAATTTTCCGGGCTTGATCGAGATCAGTCCCCATAAGCTCCAGACGGGGTGGCCGGACGCGCGAATTCCCGATGCCAACCTCCGCCTGCACTAATTTGATGAGTTGAACGAAGTTTGGAACCGTGTCCATTCGGAGCAGCGGCAAAAACCAGCGATACAGTTCAAACGCTTTGTCATCTTCTCCGTTGATGCCGCAGTTGAAGAGTTCCACCGATTCGCGTGGCAGCGCATTGGCCAAGCCGGCAACCCAACCTGTGGCGCCGACCCCGATGGCTTCCAACACCGCGTCATCCACGCCGACAGAAATGTCGAGGCGGCGGTCGAGCAAAGCGCGGATCGCGGATACGCGCCGTGCATCCGTGCTGGACTCCTTCACCGCTTCGAAGTTCTCGTGTTCGGTGGCCAGTTCCTGAATCTGTTCCGGCAAGAAATCGGTTCCGTAGGCGACGGGATTGTTATAGAGCATGCAGGAGAGCGGCGTGGCTTGGAATACCGCCGCGACGTGTGTCTTCATTTCGCGCCAGTCGCCCTTGTATACATAAGGAGGCAGCACCATCAGGCCGTCGCAGCCCAGGTCGGTTGCCGCTCTCGCCAACGCGACGGCTTCGGAAGTCGTGAGCGCCGAGATGGACGCGACAACCGGGCCACGCCCTTGAACAGCCTTAGTGCAGGTTTTCAGAATTTCCAGCTTCTCGTCAAACGACAGAGTTGCCCCTTCGCCCAGAGACCCGAGGGCCACAATGCCGGTGCAACCGTTGTCCAGGAGCCAGCGGCAGTGCTCCAGCACAAAACGATGATCGACGCTGAGGTCCTCTTCGAAGCAAGTTGTTACTGCAGGCATCACGCCATTCCAGTTCATCAGAAACCTCCTCGTACTGCGCTGCTGTTCTCCCGTGCCGGATCGCCAGTGAGGGAAGCTAAGTTTTCAACGCGTGCGGGAAAAACCGGTGGCCGCACGGAATCTGGGTTCCACTTAAAGAGGAATTGAGTCGCAGGCCCGCATACTCTTCCCTGGCAGGGACCCATTCCGCAACGTGTCTGCAACTTTGCCGCTCGCCACGACGTTTCCCGCTGAAGACGGGAATAGGGAACATCCTCGCACCGGCAGACGATCGTCTCCGCGGACGGCAGGGTCCTCAGTTCCCCGCGTAAACGGAATGTCCGATCCAAGCGGCGTTTGAAGCGCCGTGCCTTTTCCCTCTCGCTAAACAATTTTTGCGCTTCTGGAGCGCTGCCGGCCGCGGCAAGACCGGCAATCTGTCCCTCGACGAGTGCCAAATCCACGCCTCCGATGCCATTCGGTTCACCCGCACAAAAAACACCCTTGACCGTAGTTTGCTGGAATTCATCAACGCGTACACAGCCTGAATGGATCTGGCAGCCTAAGAGCAGTTGCAACTCAATGTTGGGAACCAGATGAAACCCGCAGGCGAGATAGTCGCATTCAACGGTTTCAGACTTTCCGTTTCGCGAGATAGCGACACTTTCAAGTCTTTCCCGACCGTGTGCCGCAAGGGGCCAACTATTCGCCGCGAACCGGACACCAGCCAACTCGCGCATCAACTGAAACCCCTGGACGAGCTTCTTCGGCTGATTCAGCAGCGCCGCGCCGAACCGGCCGAGACTGCCGCGTGACGCCTGCTCGCAAATGAACGGAATCTCGGCGCCGTGTTTCCGGAGATAGGCTGCTACGGCCAGTAGTAACGGCCCTGTCCCGGCGACAAGCACACGCTTGCCACGAATCGGGAGACCGGATTTAACCATTGCCTGCAATCCGCCAGCACCCATCACATTCGGGAGCGTCCAGCCGGGAAAGGGGAGAAATCGCTCGCGCGCTCCAGTCGCCAACACCAGATTCCGGTAACGCAACTCACACAGATCGTCGTCGCCCTCCGCCAATAGCAGGCCCGCTTCCGGCTGATGAAAGACCCGCTTTCCGCAGAGCTTGGTGACTCCGGCGGTCCGCAGAAGCTCAACCCATTTGATGGCATCTTGTGTGCGACCTTCGTAAGATTCTCCCCGCCAGATCTGGCCTCCGAAGTTGGCGTTGTCATCCACAATTGCGACATCGACGCCACACTCCGCAGCCCTAACCGCAGCAGCCATGCCGGCGGGTCCTCCGCCGATCACGAGAACGCCGAAACGTCGCTGCGAATCCCTACTCATCCGTTCTCACTTCCATGCCCGGTTTGCACAGAATCTGGCAACTGCGGCAATGTGGCCTGCCATCGATGGCCACACGGCACTCAAAGCAGATACCCATCCCGCACAACGGTCCGCGCGGTTCACCGGTCACCGACGTCCGGCAACTCTGACCCGCAATCATTACGGCTACCGCCACGGTCGTTCCCGAAGGCACTGAAACCGGCGCGCCGTTCACCGTAACCGTCACGGGACTAGGCATGGGCGAATTCCTTCTCGGCCCGCGATGGCAAATAGGGCTCGATCGGAATTTCCGGCGTGGAACCTGTTACTTGATCGACGAGCATTTTCGCTGTTCCGAGCGACGTCGTGATTCCGAGCCCCTCATGTCCCGTCGCGAGGAGCACCGACTTATCTTCCGACCAAGGACCGATGAGCGGCAACTTGTCAGGCGTGGCCGCGCGAAACCCAGTCCAACTACGCACCGCCGACATGGACCCGAGTGCCGGCATGTATTCCTGGGCCCGCTGCAGCATGCGCTTGAGAATCGCTTGGTCTACTTCCTTGTGCTCTGCCCCATACTGCCGCGATGAGCCGATCAGAATCTGTCCGGTCCGGCGAGGTTGGACGTTGAACGCAACCGAATCACTACTCACCGAGTGAGCACTCTTCAAGTATCCGAGCTCTACCAATTGATGGCGCACGAACCCGGGATAACGATCGGTAATCACCAAGTGTCCTTTGCGCTTTTTGATCTCAATTCCGGGCGTCAACTCGGGCGCCCAAGCGCCGGCCGCGTTCACGATGATCTCCGCGGTAATCTCCAAGCCGTCGGACAACCGGACCCGTCTCTTCCCAATCTGCGCAATAGAAGCGCCCAGGTGAAGCTTGGCACCATTTTTCTGCGCACGCTCAGTGAGAAACCGGGCTGCACACGGCGGATACAGAACCCCATCCTCTGGAACGAGAAGACCGCCAGCCATATCGGGCCGCAGGTTGGGTTCGAGGCTCCGCAAGGCTTGCGAGTCGAGCACCTCGGTCGGTACTCCCCGCTTCGCGTAGTAGTCGTGCTTGCGCCGAACCTCTGTCATTTCTTCTTCGTCGGCCGCCACCCAGATCGTTCCGCACGATTCATATTCGACATCGACGGGCAACTCCGGTCTCAGCGCTCGCCACAACTGCTGGGAGTAGCGGGTCAGCGCAAACTGCGCATCAGAGTCATCCATGACAACGATGTGCCCCATCCCCGCGGCCGTGGCGCCGCTCCCAACAACGTCGCGATCCAGGATGACGACGCTCATCCTGCGACGCGCGAACTCATCCGCACAGGCCGCACCGACGATACCGGCGCCAACTATCGCGACATCGTAGACTCCCTGGCTCATGTTGCCTTCAACCGCGAATCCCCATACAGAGCGGATCCCGCCGATCAAGCACCAACTCCGCTTCCGCGTTCACGAACGCCGACCCTTTAATGCTCGGATAAACCTTGCCATCCCGAACCTGCACGCTACCTTCAAATACGCTTCCGACGATGCTCTCTTGTCGCCAGATCTGACCTTCCTTGATCTTTCCGTCAGCATAAAGGCACGCCAACTTGGCGCTGGTCCCGGTGCCGCAGGGTGAACGGTCGTAAGCTTTCCCCGGACACAACACAAAATTCCTGCTGTCCGCCCCTGCAGTCTGCGACGAAGCAAACAATTCGACGTGATCGATCTCTGTACCATCATCCCCGGCTATACCATTGGCGCGAAGAGCCGTTCGTATGGCCCATGTGAAGACTGTGAGTTGGTCAATATTCTTAAGTTCTAGCTCCATCTCGTGATCGCGAACCAGGAAAAACCAATTCCCTCCCCAAGCCACGTCGCCATACACTTTCCCGTAGCACGGTACATCGACTCCCACATTCGCAGCACTGCGGTAGCTCGCGACATTATTGACTGTCACCTCGCCGCTCTCATGCAGAATCGCGCTTACCGTTCCGACCGGGGTCTCGATCCGGTGCCTGCCGGGCGCAATCTGCATCATGTAAGCGAGCGTGGCGACGAGCCCGATGGTCCCGTGCCCGCACATTCCCAGATAGCCAACGTTGTTAAAGAAGATGACACCGGCGGCGGATGTAGGTTCCACAGGATCGCAAAGAAGCGCTCCCACGATGACGTCAGAACCCCGTGGCTCGTTCACCACGGCCGAGCGAAAATCATCGTGCCGGATGCGAAAGCACTCTAACCTGTCCGCCAATGGCCCGGTTCCAAGGTCGGGGCCACCGCCAACCACTAGCCGAGTCGGTTCGCCGCCTGTGTGGGAATCGATTACCCGGACGGTCCGACATTCACCGCTCGTCATTTGCTTGTCCGACCTTCCCAGCCCAGAATCTCATCACAACGCCAGCTTCTTGACACCGTCACCCTTATTTCAGCTAAGGAATAAAGGTTGCACCGGGGTATTTTATGGATACAATATGCAATCGTCAAACCTATTCGTGCGATGGTGTTACGGCGGCGGATTCCCCAAGACATGACCCAGAAAATCGACTCGCCCGCTCCAGCAATAGCCGACCCAAACTCGCGTAAGTTCGCGCGCGGATTAGGGCTATTCGACTCGACGATGCTAGTAGTTGGCGCCATGATCGGCTCCGGCATCTTCATTGTCCCCGCGGAAATGGCCCGCCACGTCGGCAGCGCGGGCTGGCTTCTGGTTTCCTGGGGAGTGGCCGGAGTGCTCACAATTACGGGTGCCCTGTGCTACGGAGAACTCTCAGCTATGATGCCTCAAGCCGGAGGCATGTACGTCTATCTCCGTGAAGCATACTCTCCTCTGTGGGGCTTTCTGTATGGCTGGACACTATTCTCAGTCATCGAAACGGGCACGATTGCCGCAGTCGCGGTTGCGTTCGCACGTTTCTCAGGCGTGTTGCTGCCCTTCATCTCCGAGGACAGATATCTAGTTCCGCCAGTCCGTATCTCAACCCACTACGCCCTCTCACTTTCAACCGCTCAGTTGCTGGCCATTGTCGTTATCTTCTTGCTCACCTTCAGCAATACATTGGGGCTCCGCTACGGAAAACTCATCCAGAATGTATTTACCGTCGCCAAAACCAGCGCACTGGGCGGCTTGATCGTGCTGGGCATTTACTATGGGCACAGTGCAGGCATCGCTTCGGCGAACTTCGCCACAGCGTGGCATCCGGGTGGTATCGATTCCTTAGGGCGAGGTCTGGACGCCACGACGACATTGGGCTTGTTCGTTGCCATTTGCCTGAGCCAGACCGGATCGCTCTTCTCAGCCGACTCGTGGCACAACGTTGCCTTCGCGGCAGCCGAGGTCAAGAACGCAGAGCGCAATGTGACCCGTGCCATGGTCATCGGCGCAACCCTTGTGATCACGCTGTATCTCCTCGCAAATGTGGCCTATCTGTTCACGCTGCCACTGGCCGCGATCCAACACTCTCCTTCAGATCGTGTGGGAACCGCCACTTTGCAGGTCATTTTTCCAGGGGCCGGATCGAAAGTTATGGCAGCCGCCATCATGATCTCAACCTTCGGCACCATCAATGCGCTGACGCTTACAGGGGCGCGCGTGTACTATGCGATGGCTCGTCAGCAACTGTTCTTCCCTTTCGCGGGCACACTCAACTCTGCGAACGTGCCTGCCTCTTCCCTTGCACTGCAGGGATTGTGGGCTGCGCTTCTGGTGCTGCCCCGGACTTATGACACAGCAACGCGATCTTGGGGAAACCTTTATAGCAACTTGCTGGAATACGTTATATCTGCAGCGCTGATCTTTTACGTCATGACTGTGGCAGGTGTCGTTCGGCTTCGTGTCAAGCGGCCGGATGCGCCGCGCCCGTATCGCACACTTGGATATCCTTTCGTGCCCGTTTTCTATATCGCAGCGGCTACTCTCATCCTCGCGGTTCTATTCGTGTACCGCCCCTCAACCACATGGCCGGGACTGTTGATAGTTTTCCTCGGGATTCCGATCTATCTGGCGATCACCAGACCAGGACGCATCCAGTCCGCGCCTTCTGCCAAGCCCCAGACAACGGACCTGCAACGCGCGAAATGAGTATCGAGTTATTTTGGAGGAACTCCGAATGTCGAGGAACATGACCACAGCTCGTGGGAAGCAAACTCTGCTCACGGGATGCACAGTGCCAATCGTCGTACTGCTGGCAATCGTATGCCAGGGTGTGCCGTCTGCCGAAGCGCAGTCCCCTACTGTTGTCGATGTACTCCGTCGGGAATTTGTCTCCCAAGACTTTGCCGTCAAGTCGTTCGGGCCGGTTCTCTGGCTCGACGGAGGACAGTCCTATGCAACTCTCGAGCCCTCTGACAAGGCCGATGGGGCACACGAAATAGTGCGCTACGAGACAGCAACCGGACAGCGCAACGTCCTCGTCTCCGCATCGCAAGTCATGCCACCTGGCGGCGACAAGCCGCTGGCTATCGAGGACTATGCCTTTTCAGCGGACTTGAACCGCGTCCTTATTTTCACGAATGCCCGGCGGGTATGGCGTGCAAACACGCGCGGCGATTACTGGATACTGGACCGGAAATCGGGAGTTCTGCGGAAGTTGGGAGACGGCGGTCCCCCGTCATCGCTGATGTTCGCCAAGTTTTCCCCAGACGGCTCCAAAGTGGCGTACGTCCGCTTCAACAACATCTTCGTTGAAGACGTCGAAAGTGGAATAGCAACCCGGCTGACGACTGACGGTTCCGAGAAGATCATCAATGGCACCGCAGACTGGGTGTATGAGGAAGAATTCTTCATACGCGACGGATTTCGTTGGAGTCCTGACAGCAAGCGCATCGCGTATTGGCAGTTCGATACGAGCAACGTTAAGAATTTTCCTCTCGTCTACGACACGGGAGCGCCGTACCGGGTTGTGACCGGCATTCCCTATCCAGAGCTCGGCGTTTATCCGACCGTCCGGCAGATCCCTTACCCGCAGCCCGGGACAGCAAATTCTTCTGTTCGTGTCGGCGTAGTTCCTGCCGTTGGAGGGGAAACGCGATGGATGGAGGTGCCCGGCTACGCGAACGATAACTACATCGCTCGTATGGAGTGGGCTGGAGACTCCGATTCTCTGATCCTGCAACACTTGAATCGCTTGCAGAACACGAACGACGTATTGCTGGCGGACGCGAAGACCGGTGCTGTCCGCAGCGTGTACACCGATCGTGACAAAGCATGGGTGGATGTCGTCGATGACTTGAAGTGGCTGGCCGGTGGCAAAGAGTTCTTGTGGGTGAGTGAGCAAGACGGCTGGCGGCACGTTTATGTAATTTCACGAGACGGCAAGCAAGTGCGACTAATAACACCGGGCGCCTTCGACGTGATCGATGTCGTCGGACTCGATCCCAAAGAAGAGTGGCTCTATTACATCGCATCTCCTGACAACGCCACTCAGCGATATTTATACCGTACACGCCTCACGGGAAGAGGGGTACCCGAACGCCTGACACCTGCGAACCAGCCGGGAACGCACTCCTATAAGGTCTCGCCCGATCTCCGCTGGGCAATTCATACGTATTCGACGTTCGACACGCCGCCCGTGACAGACTTGGTGCGTCTCTCTGACCAGAAGGTACAGCGGACACTGGAAGAGAATTCCAAGATGCGTTCAAACGCCAAGGATCTTTTGTCGGAACCAACAGAATTTTTTCGCGTCGATATCAGTGAAGGTGTGACCCTCGATGGCTGGCTCATGAAGCCCAAAGGGTTCGATCCCGCCAAAAAATATCCGACTCTTGTCTATGTGTACGGCGAGCCAGCCGCGCAGACCGCGGTCGATCGATGGGATGACTGGAACGGAATGTTTCATCGCGTTATGGCGCAGGATGGTTACATCGTCGTCAGCTTCGACAATCGCGGCACCCCGGCTCCTAAGGGACGCGACTGGCGAAAGGTCGTCTACGGAAGCGTGGGAGTACTGTCTTCGAAGGAGCAGGCTCTGGGCCTTCAGGGCCTTGAGAAAACGCACTCATACATCGATCCGAATCGAATCGCCGTCTGGGGGCGCAGTGGCGGAGGCTCCAACACCTTGAACCTGATGTTTCGCCATCCTGAGATCTACAGGGTTGGAATGGCGGTCGCACCCGTTCCGGATCAGCGCTTGTACGACACTATCTACCAAGAACGATATATGGGGTTGCCCCAAAACAATGCTGATGGATATAAAGCCGGATCGGCCATCAACTTTGCCGAGGGCCTTCAGGGCAAGTTATTAGTCGTTCATGGGTCGGGCGACGACAACGTTCACTATCAAGGTACCGAATTGCTCGTAAACCGGCTGGTAGAGTTGGGCAAACCGTTCGACTTCATGACCTATCCGGGCCGGACTCACGCCCTTTTGGAGGGAACGGGAACGGCTTTCCATCTCTATAGCCTACTGGCCCGGTACCTGGAAGAGCATCTTCCCGCGGGTCAAGGCTCACAGCAATGAAGATATTTTTGGATACAACATGCGATATAGTAGACGCTGCACGGTAAAGCGCCACGTTCAAGGATAAGAAGCCTAACTGAGATGGACTTAGAAACCTCATCCGATTCCGCAATTCCGCGCCAGTCGCTGACTTCAGCCGTAGCCGACAAGTTGCGTGACCAGATTATCCGGGGAGAAATACCCGAAGGCGCTCAACTGCGGCAGGACGCCATCGCAACCCAGTATCATGTCAGCCGGATCCCGGTCCGCGAAGCCCTCCGGCAGCTCGATGCAGAGGGTCTGATCGCGATCGTGCCCAACCGCGGCGCGATTGTTCCAGCCCTGTCTCCCGATGATATCGAAGAGCTATTCTCGATTCGCGCGTTGCTCGAGCCCGAAGTCTTGAAACTGTCCATTCCCCTGCTCACGGAAGAAGACTTCTCGGAGGCCGCCGCCGTGCTGCGCGAGTATGTGGACGAACTTCGCCGGGAAGATCACGTCTCAACTTGGGGAAGATTGAACTGGAATTTTCACTCCATCCTCTATTCGCGCGCCAAGCAGCCGCGATTCATGGCGATTATCCGCAACGTGAATAACAGCGGCGAACGCTACACTCGACTGCAGTTGTATTTGACGCACGGCATGAAGCGCGCTAACGAAGAGCATCACAAGATTCTGGAATTGTGCCGGCAGCGCGACGTTGCCGCAGCCTGCAAACTGCTGCGGCAACATATCGAACATGCCGGGGAGTCTCTGAAGCAGGCCCTCGAGCAGAAACGCACGGCTGCTCTGGCGGATTCGGGAAACGGAAACCATCGTTCCAAACCATGAGAGCAACTCAGCCGATCTGCATTACCGCAGTCGCCACTGACAGTCGAGGCAGATCCAGCAGCAGCTTCGATCCCTCTACTCGAACCTGCAGCTGTTTGGGCACGATACGATCCGGATTATCGAAGGTGTTACACGCATTCCATTCGGCGTCGTGAAGAATTTGTGCGGTGGCTCCGCTCGCATTGGCTCCCTTCAGTACGCATTCCACCCGCAGGTCCACGTCATGGCGAGGATTGACACAGGACACGACGAGTTCCTTGTCGCTCTTTGAGGCTGAGATCGAGAGGCCCAGAGCCGACGAGTCGTCGGACTCAACCCGGACGGCGGTCTTTGATCGATGTTCTTTGAAAAGTGAAAAGGCGTGATAGGTTGTGGTCCGAACGCAATGTTCGCCGTCGGGCCCGTCCGTCAACAGAAGGGACTGCAACACGTTCACCATCTGCGCGATATTGCACATATACAGTTTGTCCGCCAGACGGTTGAAGATGTTGAGGCCAAGTCCGGCGGCCACCGCGCTGCGCATCGTGCTTTGCTGCCAAAGCTTCCCGTAGCGCTTCTCATCTTGCTCGGGGATATTGTCCCAAACGCCCCATTCGTCGAGGATGAGACCCATGTCCTTGCCCTTCTCATAGCTATCGAGCACCGCTCTCTGATGAACGATCGCCTCTTCCACCTTCACATAGGAGGCCAACTGCTCGTTCATGCGGTCGACCGTGAAGCTTGTCGAGTGATCGCCGCCGCCCGAGTAGTAGTGCATGGACATTCCCTGCGGCCGCTCCCAGCCCAAGCCATCCATCAGACCGCGTGACCATCGGGAATCGTTGCCCGAGGGGCCGCTGGCGACTAGGAAAAGGTCCGTGCCCCCGAAATCGCGACAATAAACGGTGAAATCGCGGTAGAGACGCGCATATTCCTCAGGCCGCATATTCCCACCGCAGCCCCAACTCTCGTTGCCCACACCCCAATAGCGCACTCGGAAGGGCTCTGGAGAGCCGTTGGCGGCGCGCTCGTCGGAGAGGGTGCTTCCAGACGGGTAGTTGCAATATTCGATCCAATCGCGCAATTCGCGCGGAGTGCTGCTGCCAACATTGCCCGCCAAATAGGGCTCGGCATTCAGCAATCGACACAGGCCGATGAACTCGTGCGTGCCGAAACTTCCATCCTCGACGTAGTTTCCCCAGTGAATATTCACGCGCTTGGGCCGCTTCTCCGCTGGGCCGATCCCGTCGCGCCAATGGTAGTCGTCGGCGAAACACCCGCCCGGCCAGCGCAAGACAGGAACGCCCAAAGCCTGCAAGTACTCCACTGCCTGCTTGCGGTATCCACTGAGATTGGGGATACGCGAGTTCTTTCCCACCCACAAGCCGCCGTAGACACAAGAGCCGAGATGCTCGATGAAGTGTCCGTGAAACTCAGGGCGCACGACTCCGATTTCAGAATCTGCGCGGATGACGACGCGTTTCGTCCCGGGATCTGTCGCCGAGAACAAGCGTGTGGGAACCAGGGCAGAAGCAGCAAGGCTGGCTGTCGTGGCAACGAATCTTCGCCTCGATATCGGAGGGGTCATTTCACGGGACCTTGTGTTCACTGAACCTTGTCTTACTGAACTCTAATGAGAGCTGCCCCGTGGCGGGGAACGTCGACAGTGTAATTCGCGTTGAAGGAACCGAGATCCTTGTGGCTCCATAAATCACGAACCTTCGCCGACGCCTTCACACCAATGTCTTTGAAGTTCACTGTGACCGGATTGATGGATTCCCCTCGATTGAATAGGCCCACCGCAACGCCGCCATCGGCAAGGGGTTTGGCCCACACTTCCAATGGGCCTTCCTGGGAAACCCGGCGCCCCTGAATTCCTTTCGGATCCTGATCAACCGCAACTACTTCCTTATTAGTGAGGATGTCGAGCGTTTCCGCGCTCATCTTCGAAAGATCGTTGCCGGCCAACAACGGCGACGCCAGCAGGACCCACAAGCTCATATGCGTGATGTATTCGTCATGATTCATGCCCCCATTGCCGACTTCGAGCATGTCGGGATCGTTCCAGTGACCGGGCCCTGCAAACGGTTCCAACCCATCCTGATCGAATCCGATCACTGACATCCGATCGTAGTGATCATTGATGTCTTCAGTCGTGCGCCAGAGATTTCCACCCACCGACGTGCCCCAGCGCCACACGCGTTCGTACCCGTACTGGCACAAGCTGAATACGATAGGTCTGCCGGTCTTCACCAGCGCGTCGTGCATCTTCTTATAGACCTCTTGCATTTGGCTGTGCTTGTAGACTTTCTCCGCGCTGCACCAGTCGTATTTCAGGTAATCGAATCCCCAATCGGCGTATTGCTTGGCGTCTTGCTCTTCGTGCCCATAACTGCCTTCATATTTTGCGCAGGTCTTGGGTCCGGGAGAAGAATAAATGCCGATCTTCAATCCCTTGCTGTGAACATAATCCACAAGAGCTTTCATGTCGCCGAACTTTTCGTTGGGCTGAATCCTTCCCTGCTCATCGCGTGTGCCTTGCCAGCAGTCGTCAATGTTCACATAGTTGTAGCCGGCGTCTTTCATCCCGTTGCTGGCAATGGCGTCCGCGGCCGCGCGCACATCCGCCGCAGTGACCTTGCATGCAAAGTGATTCCAGCTATTCCAACCCATAGGAGGCGTAGCAGCGAGAGTGGAATCGGCAGCACCTGCCACCGACGACATGACAAAAACGAATACAGCGAAGAAGATAGAGTTCAGTGTTTTCATAGTAAGGTGATAGCTCTCGTGGAGCGAGTGTATCCGATTCAGCTGAGGCCCGATGGATTTCAATTAGCTAAACCTGCCGATGACTTCGAAGGTCCTCTTGCCCCCGGTCGTGATGATGACCGAATCCTTGTGCACTCCTCCCAGCGACGCAGGCTGGCCGTTTACAACCACGCTTTGGAGCGGCATTTGAGCGGGAAGACGGAGTTTGAAATGCACTTCCCTGGGAGTAGCTGCGCCACTCAGTTCCATGTTTCCCACGACCGTTTTTGACTCACGCTTTGTGATCAGATTAAAGCCGACGCGTCCCCAACGCGTTGGTGCATGCTCGATCCGGATCTCTTTACCAGAACCTACCCACTCGCGAGGCACGCCCTTCGCCAGGTACAGCACATCTTCATCGGAATCTTCCAACACCAGCATCCAGCGAGTCAGCAGCGGGATGGTCAGTTGTGCCGGAACACAATAAGTCCCTGAGTCACCCGTGATGCCAGTGACTTCACCAGCAGTCCAGCTTCCACGAGTGTGGGCGTGATAGCGATGGGAGTAGAGAAATAGCAGGAATTCTTCGATTCGATCTAACCGCAGAAGCATCTGCGCGTATCCGTACGAAATGAAGCCGAGAATCTCGCGCCCGTCCTCCTGAAAGCGCCACACGTTGGCCACCACGCCAAGAGTGGTCGCTCCGTGGGCGCGCATGCAGTCGATGACGAGGTTCGCAAGGCGAGGTGGCAGAATGTCGGCCTGCAGAAGCTCGGCGTACGGACGGTGAGGCCACGCCTGCGGGCTCGGCCGCTCCTTCTCTAGCGACTCTCGGAAGGTAAGAGTCGTACCAGGGAACAGGCCGATATATGGCGGTGTTTTGTCGTTCTGAATGTTTTTTTCGACGCTTTCGATGGTTCGGTCTCGCAAGGTCTTGCTACGCTTCAGCCAACTCTCAGCCAAGGCTTCCCTTCCCGGTGCTGGCTTTTGGCGAGAAAGATCTCTCCACGCCCAGGCAATGTCCTTGAACCCACGTGCCGCAAAAGCGCTGTTGGCGTAGTAAGGTTGCCAATATAACGAAGGGTTCTCACCCAGGCAGGAGTCTGACTCGCTCCATCCGCGGATCAGTCCGTATCCAGGATTGTCCTGCGGCAAGTGAAGACTCTCATCATGCATGTCGGCCAGCAACTTCGCCGTCGCTTCGATCTTCGCCCGGTGTTTCAGCATCAAAGCGCTGTCGCGCGTGTAGTGAAAGTAGCGCGCTACCAGCGAAAGAGTCATGCCGAACTGCGCGGTCTCGGGACCGCGCATATCGATCATTCCCTTGTCGTCGACATACTCGGTGAAGTAGTTGTCGATGAAGAGCCGCGCCGTGTCCAGGCGTCCCCACTCCATGTTGGTGTAGATGGCGCTGGTAAAGATGTCCTGAAAACCGTCGTATTCCGACCCGGCATAATCGCGGTCAACTGCACCATACTTCGGATAAATACCACCCGGCCGCGTCATCAACTCTTTGGCGAACGAGTGTTTCGACATGTCGACCCACGCGTTCTGAGGCAGTGTCGCCGGTGCGAAACCGTGGAGTTGCTGGTCCCAGTAGTCTGCAAAGGCCAGCAGCGCAGGATAAAACTCTTCTGGTTTGGGATCTTGCCGCGCCGGCGGATATGCCGGATAGCTGTGACCGTACACCACGTCGGCCATCTTGCCGTCCTCGATCCGAGCGGTGCGATGCCAGGTGTGAACGATGTACTTATTCTTGTTCGGACCAACCTCGCCAAAAACGATCACTTCCCAATAGGCGCGGTCGGAGATGGGGATAACCTTGCGAACCGCGGGCATCCACCCGCCAATCAGGCCGTCGTAGAGTTGTCCTTTTTTCAGAGCTTCGCGGAGTTGCGGAGAGTATTGAATCGGATGATAGGTCCTCGTATTCCCGCTGCGGTAGATAGGAGTAACGTCGTAGGCTTCTTTGGTTCCGACAAATGTCGTCCAGGTGCGAGGATTCTTTTCCGCTGACGCCATGGGTGGGGCGGCAGATTTCACCACGTCTGGGTCGGGGTCGCCATCCGGCAAGAGTCGATCAGCCAGCAAGTCGGCCGATGTGGTGCCGATATCCTTCAGAGCGAGGCCGAGGTATGGCGTACCCTCCGGCATCGATGCTTCGGCGCTCTTGGCAAGCTGACGGGTTTCACCGTTGGAAGACACAAACACGAGCGCACCCTCGCGCGTACGCAGATCTTCATAGACCTTCCAGGTTGCGATCGGGGTCTTGAATTCAGAGACGAGGGTATGCCCCTCAAGGGACACAGGAGATCCCGAAATACTTTTCCGCGCGGGCTTTTCCGGAACGAGAGCAGTAAGTTCCGCCGCGGCGGTAACACTGCCGGAGAGAAGATCAAAACCGGCAGCCGTCGCCGCCACTCCCTGCAGAAATGCTCTTCGGCCTATAGACATTAGGAGAAACTCTCACTGCCAACAAATCGCCGTTGAGACTACGTTCAACGACGTCGTCGACGCCTGGCGGTGCCACCGGGTTCCCGGTCTTCTTTGATCTCGAAGTTCGTGGGCGGCGTTACGCCGAGCAGGTATTGCACGAAGTAATCCCAACGGCGCCGCACCAGATAGAGTGCGTGCTCGCCACTCTCTCCGTGGAACATGTTGGGCACGAACAACATGTCAAAACTCTTGTTGGCCTTCATCAGCGCATCAACAAAGCGCATCGTCTCCACCGGATGCACGTTGTCGTCGATGTCTCCGTGTTCCAGCAACAAGTGCCCTTGCAGGCGACTCGCCATCGTGTCGTTGGACTGGGCGGCGTAGTCGTCTTGAACCGGGTATCCCTGGTACAGTTCGTTCCACCATGCTTTGTCAAGACGTGCGTCGTGATCTCCGGAGGTTGACACTCCGACCTTATAAAACTCCGGAAAAGCCAGCATGGCGTGCGCTGCGCCGTAGCCGCCCGCGGAAGTTCCGAAGACCCCAACCCGCGATACGTCCATGTAGGAATGACGTGCGGCCATCTGCTTGATCATTGCCACATGATCCTCAAACGCGCCGCCCAGATTCCTGTAGGAATATTGGTGGAACGCCTTGGAGCGACCCGTGGTGCCGCGTCCGTCGACCATCACCACGACAAAACCGAGTTCCGCCATCGACTGCAGCCACAAACTCCCGCCAAAGCTCTTGGGGACGAAAAACGCTTGAGGTCCGGTGTACACAAATTCGACGATCGGATACTTTTTCGCCGTATCGAAATTTGGGGGCTGCCAAATCAGCCCATAAAGATCCGTGGTGCCGTCTGCAGCCTTCCCTTGAAACGGCTCCGGAGATTTCCAGCCCAGCTTCGTCAGCGCGCTGGCATCAGACTTCTCCAGAACCCGCACTTCGGAACCGTCTTTCGTGCGCCGCAAAACAGCCTCCCCGGGCAAATCGGGGCGCGAATAACTATCCACAAAGAAGGCCCCGCCCGGAGATACACTCGCGAAATGATTCGCATTCTCGGGAGAAAGCAACTGCAATCCCTTTCCGTCAAATCCGACGCTATAGAGATGCGTCTGGTACGGATCCTCATTCTTCTCACGCCCGTTCGCCGAGAAATAGATTCGCCGGTTCTTTTCGTCGACATACTCGATTCCCCGGACGACCCAAGGACCCTGCGTGATCTGGTTTTCCAACTGTCCGGTCTTGGAGTAGAGGTACAGATGGTTCCAGCCGTCGCGCTCCGAAGTCCAGAGAATCTCCCCTGTTCCTTCGACGAAGCGATAGAAGGTCTCCCCGGGATCAACGTACGTATCGGATTGTTCGCGCAGCAGAACTTTCTGCTCACCGGTCGACGCGTCCACGATGCGCAGTTCCTTCGCTTTGTACCCACGATCGTCGTAGTCGTACCGGAAACTCTTGCTGTCGGGAAACCAATCGAAACCAGGCCCATCCTGAAACGGCAGTTCGATCGAGGCGGCCTCCACGTCGATCCGTTTGCCGGACTGAACGTCGAAGATGATCGGTTGGGCCTTCGCCAATACCTCGCCCGGCAAGGGATAGACATAAGTGAAAGCCCGCGGGCGCAGTTGATCCGGCGGAACAAACTGCACACTCGTGAACCGGCCCGAGTTTCTTGAATCTATGCGGTAAGTAATCAGCTTCGAGGAATCCGGCGACCAAAAGACCGCGGCAGTCTGCTTCACGTTCTCGGTGCCCTGATCCACCATAGGCCGCAGAGATGGTAGAGGCGTTGCGTAATCCCATGCCGCAACGCCGTCGTGCGTCAACTGCAACTCCGTGCCCGTCGAAGTGTCACGAAGATAAAGGTTGTGATCTTTGACAAACGCGGCCCACCGTTTGTTGGGCGAGAGCGCCTCATTCTGCCGCTCCGGCCGTGGCGGTTCTTTCTGGCATTCGTATGTTGCCAGTGCACACGTCCACTGTGCGCCGTCGACAGCGAAGCGAATGGACTTTCCGCCGTCTACGAAGTCGATGTCGTCGAAGGGGAGGCCCGACGCCGAGTACTCCTGCTTCGCAGCCTGGGACAGCGCCGTGGCCAGTCGCGCGTGATCGAATGCCGGAGCGCTCGTATTCTGCTCGGCATCCACCAAAATGAATTCTGAGCCAGCAGGGCCGCTTTTGCGGTATGTAAAGCGGCTCGTTTTCTCAATCCAATGCGGGCTCACATCCCCGACATAAACGAGATGACGAAGATTGCCCGGAAGAAACTGCTGGGCGCGTTGATAATCCTCCAGCTTGCCCTGAGCCGCGGCTTCTGGCAGGGCGGAAAGAAGCAGGGCGGACAGGAAAATCCACCGGCGATGATTGAGGTTCATTACGTTCTTAGGCTTCCTGACTGCTTGGAGTTAACCCACAACAAAAAACGAAATGCACTCCCGGGCGCGGGAGGCTGTCACGCGCCCGGAGAATGCATTTCGGTCGAACGCGTTTCAGAACTCGACGTTCGCCCGTAACTCGATCAGGCGCGGGGCATAGCTAGGTGAAGTCCCGCCGATTCCGAAACCGGACGCTTGCACATTCGGGAACCCACCGCCGGCCGCGTAACAGTAGTATGCGCAGCCTGACCCGGAACCCGGCTGAAAGCTTGGATGATTGAAGGCATTAAGCATCGAAGCCTGAAGGCTGAAGCTGATGCCCTCTGTGATGGGAACGTGCTTCGTGATGGAAAGGTCATCATTGACGAACCGCGGCCCATGGAGGTAAACAATTTGGCCAATCGTTCCTGCCGTTGTGTTCGGAGTGATGTATGTCGGATTTGCCCCGCCACCAGTGGCACTCGCGAGGTATCTGGGGTTGATAAAGGATACGGTTGGGGTACCCGGGATACGATAGACGCCAACGGCACCCTGCAATTGCGACTGCGTGACTCCATTCAACACCACGCCGCTGTCGGCGTAATCATTGAACGTGTTGTACCCACCCTGTAGCAGGAACGGGTTGCCAGTCTGGAAAGTGAAAATCGAACCCAATGTCCAACCACCAACGATCCTGTCGAGGACGTTGCTGTGGCTTGCAAATGACTTCCCCTTTCCAAACGGAAGGTCGTAGGTCCCGTTGATATGCACCGCGTGCCGGATGTCAAAGAGCGTTGGCCCATAACTGAGTCTCATATCTCGCAGCGTGAACGCAGTCACCGCACCTTGCCAGTTGTTCTGCGTCGAGACACCCAAAGTGTGGGACCAGGTGTAGTTCGCATCAAATTGCAAGCCGTGCCACTGCCGTTGGCGGAAGTCTACCTGCAGGGCGTTATAGTTGGAGTAACCCTTGGCGACCAATTGGCTGAGTCCAACGCCCTGAGCAAATGGGTTTACTTGGAAGTAGTTGATCGGGTAGCCGGCACCTGCGCCCGAGTAACCGGCGTTGTTCAGGCATGGGCCAAAGGAAGAGCCCACAAGGTTGCAGAGATAGGGGACGGTGCCACCAATACCCGCAAGAGTGTTGGCCAAACTTCCGGCTTGTCCAGTGGTAAGTTCGTTGATGAAATTACTGTTGGCGTAGTCTTGAAGAGGCACACCCGCTCCCCCGGAAGCCTCCCCGGCGAATGCAGCGTCGAAGACGGGCAGAGCTTGCTGTCCAGAGATCCCGTTATTCGCAAAAGACGTGATCCCATTCTGCTGATTAATTGCCAGGTTGCCCTGCGCCGCCTCGAATTGCTTGAGGAAACCGTTTTCAAAGATATTGACTTCGTTCTGATTGAGTACGATCCACTGGCGTAGGCTTCGGTTTCCGATGTAGCGAAACTCGAGCGCGCGGCTCTCGCCTACCTGCCTTTGAATCCCGACGTTCCAAGACTCAGTGTAAGGCTGCCTGATATTTCCTTCGACGCCGTTCACACCAGGCCCACCCAAAAACGTGAAGTCGGACACAGGTTCGGTCTTGAGGTATTGCTGGGGCGCCAAGCCATACGTTGGCAAACCATCGCCGAGCGCCAGACTCCCTGGAGAAAACGTCCCGGGCTGGCCAGTGTTATTGGCATTCAGGAAGAACGACTGGAAATAGAACGCACCATAGTCAGAAGCCTGATTCCAGAAATACTGTTGGGGCTCGGTGAATCTGCGCAGCGAGAATCCGACTCGAATCACCGTCTTATCTCCACCGAGCAGCTTTCCGAAAGCTCCATCGCCGCCGTGGGGATTCCAGGCAATTCCGAAGGCCGGTTGGGGAGCCACGTACCAGGGCTTTGCAGGCGCGCTATTTTGCGTCAGTATGGGACTCATTGTGCCCTTCAACGATCCCGGATTGAAGAGGTTGTTAATTCCAGAGGGACCCCAGACCGCTTCGGGCGCAGCCGAATGGTAGGCACCGGTGAGATCGTAGTCGGGCCATGTGAGATCCCACCGCAATCCGTAGTTCACAGTCAAAGTCGGCCGCACCCGATACGAGTCCTGGAAGAATAGGCCGAACGCTTTCTGCAGTTCGTTTAGGTTGTAGGTTCCAATGCACTGACAGTACGAATTTGTTTTTTGGCTGTAAGCATAGCTTCCGCCGACGCTCGAAATCCGGCCTGCGAGAACTGCATAGAGTTCCTGGGCCTCAGTCAGATCGTTTCCAGAGGCGTTCGGTACGGTTCCACCCGAGCTGTTGGTAAAAGCCCCCAGGGCTGGATCTCCGTTAGCTAACCCCAAGTTGAGCCCCGGGAATCCCAGGACGCCGTTGTAGTAATGGTTCTGTTCCCGCCACCAGGAAAACCCAAAGTTCATCGTGTGCGCCCGGTGCTGCCACGTCAACGTGTCGGATGCATTAAACACTGGATAGTACGACCCGGTCGGAATCTGGAAGTTCGTACCGTTCATCTGGGTGGCAAAGGGATATGGGAGGTTCGGAAAATTCCAAGCGATTTGTTGAGTGTCAACGTTCGGCGCCACGCCGTTGTAGGCAAAGAAATTCGCCGTGTACAGGAATCCCCCCCGAAACTCGTTCACCAAGGTCGGCGAGAACGTCCAATTGAAGCCCAAAGCCGCGGTATACGACTTGAACTGATTACCCGAGCCTGTATTCTCGAAGGCTTTCCCAGGAAGGTTGGGTGCAGTCGCGCCCGGCTGAATTGTCTTGGTGTAGTTCCATGCAACATTGAACCGCATTTTCTCGTTAGGGTTGTAGTCCACGCGGACCGTTGGGAAATAACTGGTGGTGGGATTGGCGATTTGCCAATTCAGCTGCTGGAAATTTGGATCGCTGAGGGTTGTGAGGGAGCCACTCTGCAAGACACCGTTGACGGCCTGGAGAGTCGCAGCCGTCTGGGAATTGACGGTAGATGTTGGCGGAGTTCCACCGCAGTTCGCCGTACAATTCGCAGCTAGCTGAAGAACGTTGACCGTCTGCACCGCGTTATTCGTATCGGTATAGGTGAAGTTTCCCGCCTGAGCTGCCTGGGTCAGTACCCACACATTTGTGTCGGTCTTGCCAGGTTGCTTCGACATCGCGTAGGTACCGAAGAAGAACAGCTTGTCTTTGATGATTCGCCCGCCGAGGCTGCCACCAAATTCGTTAAGGATCAGATGATTCTTAGGTAGTCCCACCGCATTGTTGAACCAGCTATTCGCGTTAAGCGCTGAATTTCTGAAATCCTCATACACACGTCCATGAAATGCGTTTGCACCTCTTCGAGTGATGAAGTTGATCTGCATGCTTGAGTTGCCAAAGCCTTGATTCAGGTCAAGCTGATCCGTCTGAACCGTCATTTCCTGGATGTTTTCAATGCGAGGCTGGACAGCCGGTTCTGCAGCCCCGCCAAACTTCATGCGGCCGGCGTTGCCAACCACGCCGTCGATATTGCTTCCCTGAGCTATCGAGGGCAAACCGTTCCATGTGCCGCCGCCGTCGGCAAGAGTCCCGGTATAGCCTGGGACCAATTGAGTCATTTGCGTCAGGTCACGGCCCACCATAGGGAGGTCTTCGATCTGCTTCAAATCAACGACCGTACCAATCGCGGAGGAACTTGTCTCCACCAGGGGCGCCTCGCTCGTGGTGACTTCAACCGTCTCGTTCACTGCCCCAACGGTCAGAGTAACGCTCACGTCCGTCGTCTTGCTTGCTTGTACAACAACCGAATCAAAGACCTTGGTCTTGAATCCGGCCTTGGTCACCGACAGCCTGTAGGTGCCCAGCGACAGATTGACAAAACTGTGAGTACCAGGATCCTGCGTTTCCGCCTTCCGGGCCTCGTTCGTAGCAAGATCCCTAAGCTCCAACTGGGCGCCCTGCACGACGCTTCCGCTCGGGTCTAGGACAGTAACTGACACCGTTCCTTCGGAACCGTGTTGCGCCAATACCGGCAGCGCACTTAGTCCAGCCACGACTGCAAGAACCACCAGGAAGCAAACACGACGACCGGTCGAAGTTATGCGAAACATAGAATCCTCCTCGGCACGCACAAGGCTACAAAGCATTTCATTCAAAGCGTGGACAACCAGCAACACGCCGGGGCCCGAACTTCAAGCCCCTTCCGGAAATCGCAGGGGAGCCGCTAACTCTACCCGGCACGGCAAACAGCTAGATCTGCGATCTAGCAAACGTTTACCTGATGGCAGGATTTTGTATACTTTATTCCGTTCCTTTGTCAACCATAATCTCTTCCCCTATCGCCGAAAGCCAAATTTGCGGCCCAATGGTGGGGGAAAACTCTTGCTGATGAGGCCCAGGGAAGCCTCCTTTCGCGCTTCGTCTCGCTTGGAGTAGGCTACGAATCTTGCGAATGCTCAAGAACGATGGTTTTCCGGTGAATGCGCAGAGAAGAATTTCGAGGCGAGAACTTATCAAGTATTTGAGATCGACGGGGCTGTTTCTTGCCGTCGGGAAGGCGTGGCCGGATTCGCTGGCAACGAACCCGGTGAGTTTTGTGGATGTCGCACGTTCGTCGGGCATCACGTTCTGCCACGACAACGCGGCCTCGCCAGAAAAATTCCTGATCGAAACCATGGGTTCTGGTTGCGGTTGGATCGATTACGACCAAAATGGCCTGCTCGATCTATATCTGGTGAACGGCGCCGCGACGCGTGTCTACTCCCCGAAACAGCCGTTACGAAGTGCGCTGTATCGAAACAACGGAGACGGCACTTTCGCCGATATCACGGCGAAGGCCGGGGTCGGCGCCGAAGGGCTATTCGGAATGGGCGTTGCTGTCGGGGATTATGACAACGACGGGTTCCCCGATCTGCTTGTCCTCGGTTACGGGCGCTGCATTCTCTATCACAACAATGGCGACGGCTGTTTCACCGACGTCACGGCGCGCGCGGGAGTGGAAAATTCCGAACGATGGGCCTCGAGCGCTGCATGGTTCGACTATGACAACGATGGACGCCTTGATTTGGTAATTGCCAATTACGTCGACTGGTCCCCCGAGCGCAACTTCTATTGCGGAGACCGCGGCCCCGGAATGCGCAGCTATTGCCATCCGGATGATTTCCATGGCGAGCCTCCGACGCTCTTTCACAACAACGGCGATGGAACATTCACCGACGTCAGCAAGTCGTCAGGCGTGGGGCTTAAAGGGGGCAACGGACTCGGCGTTGTGACGTTCGACTACGACAACGACGGGTGGCAGGACGTTTTCATCGCCAACGACCACATGCCGAACTTCCTGTTTCACAATAACCGCGACGGGACCTTTCGCGAGGTGGGATATCTTGCCGGCGTGGCAGTCAGCGCGGACGGTCAGTTCGAAGCCGGTATGGGCACGGATGCCGCCGACACCACGGGCAACAGCCGGCTTGACCTGATTGTCGCTCACCTCGACATGCAACTTGCCCGCGTGTACCAGAATCTAGGCGATCAGACATTTGAAGACGCGACTCTGCGCTCCAAGCTCGCGTACGCGACGTACCACATCAGCACCTTCGGTACGCGTTTCATGGACTACGACAACGATGGGGCACGCGATCTGTTCCTGGCGAACGGCCACGTTCTTGACAATATCGAGCGCTACCACGCCGACACCCACTACGCTGAGCCCAAACTGATGTTCCGCAACAATGGGCACGGCGTCTTCGAAAACGTCAGCGACCGCCTTGGTCCGGACTTTCAACTGCCACGCGTGAGCCG
>DASRRV010000068.1:0-9513 GCA_035695545.1 Candidatus Sulfotelmatobacter sp.
GGGCGAGTGGGCCTCGTCGTCGCGCTCAAACGCCGCCAAACTGCCGGGCAGAAGCCCAGACCCCATTGTTGCCGCTCCAGCCGCGATCATCCCATTTTGCAAGAACAACCGCCGGCTGCTTGAATTCTTGAGGACACTTCCAGATTTCTTCATCGTTTCTCTCCTTTTTTCACGAAATCTAATCTGTACCACTGGCTTTTTTTTGAGCCGTGATTTGCTGTGACTCTAAGGTTTTCGCTCCGCCGTGCGGACTAGTGGTCCAGTTGAGCCTGAGAGCATGCGCGATCAGATGGCAAGCAATTTTCCGACGCCGGCCTGAAGGAGTCGATCTGCTAGTTCACCGCCGTGTGCGGTGGGCTTCGTATTAGGTTGAGGTGGTTACTATTGGGCTGAGGTTATTGCCATCGGGCTTTTGTTCTTGCTTTTTGTCACGTTGGGCCGAGGTCTGCTTCGGGATGATTAGTCTTGCGCTCCGGGCCGATCAATACCCAAAAGACTCTAACCACAATGCCAAAGACCCTAAGCCGGAATCTCCCCTTCACTTAGTTCGCGATCATAGAACCTCCTTAACGTTTATTTTTCGCTTCTCCTCGGGTGAAATGAATAACGGAATTTAGGCAAGAACTTGTAACCAGCGCCCCGCACTGTGCAAAAATGGACAGGGCGTGAAGGATCGCATTCGAGATTTTTGCGCAGCCTAAGAATATGGTTGTCGACAGTTCGCGTGCGGGGGTAGTTCTCGTACCCCACACTATATTGAGCAGCTCGTCGCGTGAGATCACTCTGCGGGCGTTTTCGATCAGATACGCGAGAGTTTTGAACTCCATAGGTGTGAGGGTAACCGGCCGTCCGTTGCGATAGATCTCCATCGTCGAAAAACACCCTGTCACTCCCCCAAACTCAAACGTGTCTGAGGCACTCGGATTTCTAAGCCATGCCTTGGGTCCGTCCAGCGGTAAGGGATCATCGTCGCTATCGGTAAGGGAAACGACGGGTTCTTCATCAAGGAATTGACTCGAGTTTGAGTCTGGCTCTCTCTTAGGTTGCCTAAGAGGAGAACCTGCGGTCCTGATCGCTGCGGCCATAGAAATGCTCCCTTTACTCAACCAGTGCTCCTTACGTTGAATTTGCCAACGCTCTTCAGCAAGGGCATTCGATGCAGTGCGACTTTCGCATGAAACATCCGCGATTTTACTGCTGCGATTGAAATCCCCAGAATTTGTGCGGTCTCTCTGACCGAGTGTTCCCGGAATCGATGGAGTTCCACGACGTTCCGAGTTCGAGGCCGCAGCCCCGAAATGGCTGCGTCCACAATCCGTCTTTGTTCACGAAGAGAGTAAGTCTGTTCCGGATCGGGAGCGTCGTCCCAGATTTCTCGGTGCGGTCCGAGCTCAAATGACGGATTTGGTTCGTCCATGGGAACTTCTCGGATTCCGCGCTTCTTACGAAGCTTCGCCAAAGCCGCATTAATGGCGATGCGCGTCAGCCAGGTTATAAACCGCGATCTTTCATCAAAATCCTTGAGATGGACGTAAGCATTCATAAAGCAGTCTTGCACTGCGTCCTCCGCGTCTTCCCGATTTCGCGTGATACGGTGGGTGACACGAAAGACTCTCTTGACATGGCGTTCGCAAAGTTCTCCGAAAGAGGCTGTTCGCCCACTCTTGGCGGCAGCTACCAACTGCTCGTCGCTCCACTCCCGAAGAACGCTAACGGCCGCAGCATTGCTCTGTGCCGAGATTAATGTAGTCATCCCCAAGACGGACCTCCTTTCAAATCGGAACATGCAACAGTGTCAAGCCCTCGCTCGCTCAATCTTTTTCCTTTTCCATCCAATCTCGGATGTACGCCGGACAATTCTCAAGCTTCATGCCATCCGCCTCGCAACCCCTCAGAAACTTCACTGCGTCGCGATCCGCCAGCCTCACTTCTCGCAAATCCAGAATGATGTTTCCGTAGTCCGTATCGAAGAGCCCCTTCAGGTCGGCGACGTGCTCTCAATACGCCCAATCAGCGCAAAGACGGTGAATCTCTGCCGTCGCGATCTCTCGATCCTCAAGGTCATCGACTGTAGTGTTCGGCCTAGGTGTCAGCATGGCGTTGCAGTGCTTGCGATCACGGCGACCGAGGCCATCAAGATGCAACACTCGGGCCACATGCAATGCGCTGAAGAATAGGGGCTTAGAGCGGAGAGGTCTGACGAAAATTCGGGAAGTGACGAATTGCCGGGATTTGTCTGAGGAAACGTCTACTGCTCAAGAATAAACTTTTGTTTCTTGATGTTCAGCAGCTTGATCTTGGAATCCAGGGTCGAACGGGGGATACCAAGCTTTGCTGCGGCACCGTTTGGGCCAGCGACTTTTCCCTTGCTTTCGGCCAAGGCCGCTTCAATCATCTCTTTTTCCTGATTCTGGAGGGTGTCTGGTAGAGGCCCTGCCAACTCTTGCCTGAGTGGCTGCTCGCTTGCAAGCCAAGCCTTTTCGATCCAGAAAGTGTCGCCGCTGCACAGGATCACCGATCTCTCAACTATGTTTTGCAGCTCACGGATATTGCCCGGCCAAGAATACGACTGGCACATTTCCAGTGTAAGTTTATCGATCTTGCGAATTTGCTTCCCCGCTTTTTCCGCATACCGTTTTACGAAATACTCGACCAACATCGAAATGTCCTCCTTCCGCCTGCGCAGGGGAGGTACCTCAATCGGCAAAACGTTGAGTCGGTAAAACAAGTCGGCTCGAAACGTTCCCGCGGCGATGGAGGCCGTTAAATCACGATTGGTCGCGGCTATCACGCGAACGTCAGTCTGAAGAAGTCGGTTACCTCCGACTCGTTCAAACTGCCGCTCCTGGAGTACGCGCAGCAATGTAACCTGAGCCTCGGCGGGAAGATCGCCGACTTCATCCAGAAAAATCGTACCGGAGTGTGCCAGTTCGAAGCGGCCTTGGCGGCGCTGCACCGCACCGGTGAAGGCGCCTTTCTCGTGGCCAAACAGTTCCGACGCGATCAAGGAAGCAGGAATCGACGCACAATTTACGCTGATAAACGCCCGGCCGGCACGTTGCGAATGCTTGTGAATGGCGCGAGCGATCAGTTCTTTGCCGGTGCCCGTTTCACCGGTGATTAGCACCTGGAATCCGTAGGCACCACTTTCACGATGCTGGAGAGCACGGTTTGCAGAGCCGGGGACGAGCCCACAATTTCCTCAAACATGAATGCCTGATCGATTTGCTCTCTCAGCGCCAGATTCTCGTCGTGAAGTTGATCCTTGAGACGCTTAATTTCCTCGAAGGCTCTTTCCAACTCGGCTCTGGCTTTCCACTGTTCGGTCACATCCATGACCGTGCCGACGACCTCAGTGATTTCACCCGACCCATCCCTCACAGGATGCGCGATTGAATGGAGGTGCTTTATCGTTCCGTCCGGAAGAACGATTCGAAAATCACTCTGAGAATCGACCCACTCTTTTTCGGACGCCTCCATTTTTGCTCTCTGTTCGATCTGTGGTCGATCCTCGGGGTGAACCCTTTCGAGGAACCGTGGCCAAGTGAGCCCTTCTTGAGGTCCATAGTTATAAATCCGAAAAATCTCTTGCGACCAGAAGAGACCGCCGGTGCGCACATTCCAGGCCCAACTGCCTGTGTGGGTCAATTTCTGTGCTTCAGCTAAGTAACCCTCGCTCCGCCGCAGGGCCTCTTCCGCCTGCTTGCGCTCGGTGATATCCATAGTGGTCGTTCAAGACAGGATGCCCGATAGCATGGAGGTTGGAGGTTCGCAAATCGCACAGCTCGTCGTGTCGCGAAGCTTTAGCTTCGTTAAGGGGACATCTTTCAGTTTCCGATGACGTTCTGAAAGCAACGATCCCTTTCATAGCCGAATTCAGCTGCGTTCTTCCACGCTCGCTGTTTCGCATTCAAAGCCTTTCTCGGATAGTCTAAACAAGTGATCTTGGCTCTACTTCGACCTCTTTTTTTCATGGAGCAGAAAGGAAACGTTAACCGATTTTTCCGGTCAGCTTTCGCATCCCGTATTCGGCAGAACCTGATGCGGATGGGAATTCCTCGCTGAAGTCTAACGGAGCCGCTTCGGGTTACAGTAGTACTAGCGGCGTCAAATTGGCCGCGGTTTGCCGTTCCTCTCTAGATTTCCTGTTTTTGGCTTGACACGGCTCCAATTTTACATATAGTTACGCTTCACTCAGACGAGCTCTTCACAAAAATATCGGAGTTATGTCCCCTGCCAACCTGAGTGTCATCGGAAGGAACAAATATCATCAGGAGGAACAAATAAATGTGTCGCCCCAGCCGCATTTTCTTTGTATTCGTGTGCCTGCTGCTTGCTGCGCCCGTTTGGGCGCAGGGATCGCCAGTGGTTTATGTTTCAACCGGCACCACCATTCTCAGCATTACTACCGCCACAGGTGCGGTGTCGACGCCCGCGCTTGTGACGAATGCAGCAGCAGTTTACGAAGGTCTCGTCGTCGGCCCGAACAACGACCCCAACACGTCGGTCGCCCATCCGTACCTACTCTATGCCTGCGATCCGACCCACAATACAATCATCCGAGTCGACCCGAATGATGTAGCCGCGGGGACGGACACTGTTTACATGGGGACGGGGGCTGCTCATACGCTTCAGCAGCCGCAGTGCGGATGGTTTGACTCGGCGGGGGACCTGATCGTGAATAGTGAGGTTGCGGGCTCGGGCGCTTGGAAAATTCCGGGCGTGCTATCTTTGCCGCTCGGAACCGCTACCGCGAGTTTTGCTCCTCCCACCCAGCTGAATACAGAGCTCTCGGCGGCTCAAACTGGTCAAGGTATCACGCAAAAGTATGTTGGAGACCTGCTTGCGGTGGATCAGGCTGGGAAACAAGTAGTGCGCTCAACGATTCAGCTCCCTGCGTCCAATTCCGGCTACAGCTTCGGGCCTTCCTCGGGGTTCATCACAAAGGACCTTTCGAGTCCCGTTGGGATTGCTCGAAACAATGCCGGGCAAGTTTACGTGTCCGACCACACCAGTAACAAAAAGGGTGTTGTCCAGCTCTTTGATTCCACAGGCACATTCGTCAGCACCTGCGTAAGCACCAGCAAATTCGGAAATCAGCAGCCTAATCTCTTGGGGATCGCCGAAGATGGCACGCTCTATGTGGCTAGCGCAGGATCGAGCAGTGGAGCTGTCTGGCAGGTCACGCGAAGCGCCGGCGCATGTACGGCTACACAACTCGCGACCACAACAGCGCTTTCGCCCCTGACAGGAATCGCGCTGCCGCCAACGACAGTCACGATCGAGGCGAATCAGGCAGGGACAGGAACTCTCAGCTTCAATTATGGGTCCAGTCTGTTTGATGTGACCACTGGCGCCTGTGACCTGACAGTGACGAAGTCGCTCGTTCCAGCAAGCCAAATAACGACCTTAGCCGAAGCGGTATCAGGCAATGCGACAATCGACGGGGGCCAGGTGACGGTCAATGGGGGAGTTTCCGCACCATACCTGGGCGACCGTGGGTTCGCGACGAAATACACGGCCGTCTCGACCGTGCTCTCTCCGGACTCGTGCCCACCGCAACCGTTTGGGTTCTTGATCGCCGCATTTGTCGATCAACTGAAATTTACAAACCCGTGGATCATTACGTGCGCTCCACCGAATAGTTGCGCAGCGACAGACGTTCACGGTATCTATTTCCTTGGGGGATTTCTTCCTGACGATTTAGGAACGTCAGGCACCGGAGGTCACCATTCCGACTTCTTTGTCGCCAGCATGAACCTCAACGGTGGCGAACCGGCCACTCTCAGTTTAGAGTCGCCATTGACGCAGGTGAATCCACCCCAGCTTGCCGGGACCTTTAGTTCGGGCTCCACGCTCTCAGCGAAGTTCAAATTTACTCCCACAATTACCGACGCGGTAGTCATACTCGCGGTAGCGCAGGTCTGCCAGCCCGGAACGACTTCGGTGAATGATCCTGTGTGCGGTCCAAATGGCCAGGCATCCGTCTCCCCGATCAACGTCATAAACATCGGGGCAGAGGGGAGCTCCACGACCCCGCCGCCAACCTTCAAGTTCAGTGCCACCAAGCAGCAGTACGAGTTAAGCTTAAGCCTGAAGGGCTATGCGCCGGGAATATATAGTCTGTCGTTTATTGTGCTGAACAATTTCACAGCACCCGTGACGGTGATTGTTAAAATTATGTAGGGCCATCGTGGGTGATTAGCTTAGGCAATTCCCCGGGGACCGCGTGAGGACTAGCGGTCCCTTTTTCTTCGTGGTGATCGTCAGGACTTGTGACTGGCTTCCTCGGCGATCGGTCGCAGATCCGTCCGCTTCAGGATGGCATCACTGCGCGATTCTTTGTGCATCTCTTCCAAAAGTTGCGACGCTTGCTGGAGGTGGGCAGCGGCATCCGATTTGTTGCCACTGGCGCCAAGCGCGAGCCCCAGTAAGTAGTGCCCCTGAGCCATTAGAGACTTCAGGCCAAGGGGCTGGCTTTTCTGAAGAGCCGACTCAAGTTCCTGCCGTGCTTGTGGATAGTTTTTCAGGTTCACGAGCGCTTCGCCAAGAGATACGGAACACTGCGCCGAAAGGTACTTCAAACCTTTGTCATCCGCTTCCTTCGCGAGCAGTTTCAGGCTGCTCGCGGCCGCAGATGCATGACCCTCCTTAACCGAGAGCCTTGCGAGATTGAACTTCGACACCAAGATTTGCTCGGAATCTTTCGCTCTGTTCGAGGCTTGCAGAGCCTGATCGTAGAGAGGATGAGCGGATTTGAAATCACCAAGATAATAGAAGCGGTCACCCTGAAAATTCAAAACCGTCGCAATGACCGAGTCGTTTTGCAGGGAACGAGCGAGCTTCAAAGCTTCCTCGAGGCTCTTCTGCGCTTCGTCGAAACGGCCGACTGATGTGAGGGCATTTCCGTAATCCGCTTCGATGATCGCCATATCTGAGTTCTGTTGCTGGAGTTGTTGGAAGTTGCTCAAGGCGTCCTGCTGAGCGCTAAGAGCAGCGCCGTAACGTCCTTGTTGCTCGAAGAGGGTCGCCATGCTGTCGGATATTGCTCCGATCTGGCGCTTGTCGCCAGCGGTGCGTGACATCTCGAGCGCATGGAGATAGTTGTCAAGTGCCTTGTCGTATTGCCCCAGCATGCGGTAGGACTCACCAACGTTGTTCATGGTCTGGGCGATATCGGATGGAACCTTCAACTTCTGTCGCAGATCGAGAGCTCTCTGGAGGTAGGTGAGCGCATCATTATACTGGCCCTTCTCGAAATACTGCATGCCAATATTGTTCAGTGAAAGTGCCTGAGAGTTCTCGTCGCCCAATGCAACTTGAATCTGGAGCGCTTGTTTCGTGGCACTCAGGGCGTCGTCGAATCGCCCCGCATTGGAATAGACGTCCCCAAGATTCATCAATGCGGTACCCATTCCGGCCTGATCCCCGAGCTCCTTTTCCAGCTTCAGAACTTCCTGGTAGTCCTTCGCTGCTTGGTCGGGCTTCCCCAGCAAATTGTGCACCTGGGCGATCTCGTCCAGGCTCGCGGCCATGCCTCGCTTATCTCCGATTTGTCTTTTGATGTTCAGAGACTCCTCATCACTGCGAAGGGCATCGTCTGGCTTGTTCAGGAGCCTGTAAGCGACTCCCAGGCTTTGGAGCACATTCGCTTTGCCTTGTAGGTTATTCAGTTCGACGGCAGAGCTGAGCGCGCGGTTCAGATAATCGAGAGACGCCTGGGGATTGCCGCGTTTGGTTTCGACGCGGCCCACAGCGAGGAGTGCTTCCACGTATTTCGGGTCGCTCTGAACCACTTTGGCGTAATGCTCATGGGCCTGATCGAGTGCTCCGTGACTTTCGTACAGTTCGCCCAGCTCAAACTGCACTTGAGGGTCATTGGGCAAGAGTTTGGAAAGGTTGTCATACGCTTCAATCGCCTTATCAAAATTGTTTTGGAGACGAGCGTTGGCTGCCTGGATCATATACTTCTCAGTTGGAGGAAGGTTCTCACTTTGATCCACCGACTGATTCGAATATTGAACGGCTTGCTTGTCATACCCTAGATCGTGGTAAGTCTGAGCGAGCAACGAATAGGCGAGTGCGAATGTGGGATCGTCTTTAGTAGCAGCCTCAAATCGTTTCGCAGCCTCGAGCTGATTTCCCTGGCGCCAGAACTCTAAACCTTGGCTGTACTCCCGCAGAGCCTCCGGCGACTTCGAGGAGGGGGCAAAAGCTGACGCCTGCATTTCCTTCACAGCTTCGGGAGCAAGAGTGAGGTTCTGCTGAATAGCCTTAGCGAGTTGATCTACGGAGCCCAAGAGTTGTCTTTCGTCCGGAGCTTCCGTCTTCAAAGAGACGGTGCGTTGTTGTTTTAGATCTTGAAGCGTTGCGTCAATTCGAATCTGATCGCCGAGCTTGACGTACTGTCCTGACACAACTCTGTCGGCGCTGGTGAATTCGGCAATGCGACGGAGGGTACTCGCATCCAGTTCGGAATCCGGAGAGATTCTCAGATCACTGAGGATCTGGTGCATCCGATCGGGTGAAACTGTGTGGAATTCGGCCGACTGCCCCACGTCAGTCCGCAACATTTCCGCCAGACTCCCGCCCAACCAGTCAAGAGTGTGGTCCCCCGACACATTTCGGAATGGAAGAATTGCCAATGTTACTTGCCTTCCAGGAGCGCCTCGCTTGCTCGAAGAGCCGAACTTTCCCCGGAGAACGAGTAAAGCAGAAACCAGCAGCAGCGCACCAACGACGCTGCCAGCGACCCAGGTCCAGCGCCAGCGGGCGAATTCAGGAATTTGGATTTGTAGACTGCGCGAGCCGCCGGACGGTTTCGAGCCCTGGAGGTCGGCTAGAATCTCGTAAGCGGTTTGATATCTCTCCGCAGGGTCCTTTTCCAAGCAACGCATTATGATTCGTGCGATCCAACTAGGAAGCGAGGGGTTAACTAGCTTCGGGTTTTTCGGCTTCTCTTGAATGCGCTGGTACATCACCTTCAGCGTTGATTCGCCCGTGAACGGAACATCGCCTGTGACCATCTCGTAGAAAATTAAGCCATAGGCATAAAGGTCGCTGCGCTGGTCGGCTGGTTTCCCTTCTACTTGCTCCGGAGACATGTAACGCGGCGTGCCGAGGAAGGCGCCCGTCTTCGTCATGCCTTGCGCGCCTTCTTCGAACGATTTCGCGAGGCCAAAGTCGGACACAAAGATCTGATCGTCTTTATTGACCAGAATATTTTGCGGTTTGAGATCGCGGTGGATCACACCTTCTGCGTGGGCGGCGGCTAGCGCCTCGGCGAGCTGCGTCGCGAACTTCAGCACGCGCTCGATGGGCATCTTGGGATGTTCTTTTAAGATTCCATACAGATCTTGGCCTTCAACATAGGCCATGGTGATGAACTTCGTGCCACCCACTTCTCCCATGTCATGAATGCGAAGGATGTTCTTGTGCGAAATCTTGCTGGCGAGATGCAATTCCTGCTTGAAACGCTTGAGGGCGTCCGTCTCGCCCATCACCCCGTGGCGA
>DASRRV010000069.1:0-9688 GCA_035695545.1 Candidatus Sulfotelmatobacter sp.
CGCCGACTCTGCGTGCGCACCTCGATTTCCTTCATCCCGCACGGAATCTATGGCGACTGCGCTTGGGCTCTGTGCGGCTGTCAGAACTCGAACGCCATGTGTTGGGCTGGGACCGTGGAGCGGACCTGCTGTCAGGTCTGATACCACAAATCTACTTCGATTATTTGCGCGGCGGGCCGCCGGAACGCCTGGTTCCAGTGCTCAACCACAACCAGATGGATCTGCGAGGGTTGGCGGCACTGTCCAGCCGGATTCTGTCGCTTCTCAGCGACGCTGAAACCCTGGGGCAAGACGGCTTGGAACTGTTCGGGGTGTCCCGCATCTGCGAAAAGCGGGGCGAGCATAAGCGAGCGCGCAGGCTTTACGAGAAGTCAATTTCTTCAATTCTGCCGACCGAAACAGATCGAGCGGCACGACGCTCCCTTGCCAGGCTCGCTAAGCGTGAAGGCGATTTCGAAGTGGCGTGTGAGCTCTGGAAAGACGCGCTCGGGAATTCACGGCACGGCTATGAGGCCTACGAGCAGATGGCGATTTACTACGAACACAAAGCCCGTGATCCAGAACGAGCTCTAGAAGTGGTCCGACAGGCGATCAACGAACTTCGCAATGCGCTTCAAACGGGTGAGATCGCACCCGGCGCTTATCGCGAATTCAAGGCGAAATTCGATCGCCGTATGGAGCGGCTAGAACGGAAGAGTCGAAGACCGTTGCTCGATGCGCTGGTCATCGAAGCTCAGGCCTGAAGGTGGATGAGATGGAGGAAGGACGAAAGCGAGTATTAGGAATTATGGCCAGCATTCTGGTTTCGCGTCATCTGAAGACGACAGAGGACCTGCATGATAGCCCGCCTAGTCCGCGAACGGAATCGCTGGTCGCCTCAGCCGTGCAGTGGGCCGAACGGATCATGAGAAGGATCGATGGGACATTCGCGAATTCCGCGGATGACAAACCCTGGCCCAGAGCTTGAAAGCGGCTGTAGCAAAGTTGATGCATGCAAGATAAAGATGGAGCGGGAAACCCGTAAAATTACATCAAGGTGGCGAGGTTCTGTGATGAATAGTTCTGGTGTTGTTGCTTCTCAGGAGCGGGTTCAAGTTCTGAATGTCGTGCCGCTTAGTAATGCTGTCTTATGTGCCGAATGTGAGGTGGTCAGCGACAGCCCTCATGACCTCTGCATGGTTTGCGGAAGCCGCTCGCTGTTCAACATATCTCGCGTCTTCGGCGGCAAACTTCCGCAACAACGGGCAAGCCTGGTGGCACAGACAACAGCCGAAACATCGTCATGCGAACTTGTGCCTTTCCCTAAGCCTCACCGTGTCCGAAGGAGGGCAATAGCGGGATCTCGGCAACTTGCAGTTCTCGCCCTCGACCACAGCGAAACCGATGAGGTTGAGCGTGGAGCGCTACTTGGGCCGAAGGGCCGATGAATGGCCATCGTGATGTTCACGAATTTCGGTTGAAACACCGCAGGCCTCGATGCGCTGACCGAAGAATTGGCGCTCCGTAGGGTTTCGGCTAAGAGCGAGAGCAGCAGAAAAGTGTTGATGCGCGAACTGGGGCCGGCCACTCTGCAGCTCAAACTCGCCAAAAGCTGCTTGATAGAAAGGATAAGTCGCCAAGCGCTCTGAATCTGCAATCTCTCGTAACCCCTTGAGCCCCAGTTCCGGGCCATCGCGTTGCCCGATGGCAATGGCACGATTGAGCGCCACTATCGGAGTCGGACGAATGGTTATCAATGTGTTATAGAGCGATACGATCTCTTCCCAGTTCGTCGATTGCACGCTCGGAGCGGTGGCATGGACTGCAGCAATGGCCGCTTCTACGTGGTATTCGCTCAACTCTGAACCCTTGGCCGACAGTTCCAGAAGGTGCAGTCCCTCAATTACCAGGGTCTGATCCCACAATGCGCGATCCTGATCGAAGAGAGAATTCAATTTCCCGGAAGCGTCAAGGCGCGCCGGCAATCTTGCCTTGTTCAGGCACATGAGGGCGGAGAGGGCGTATGTAGCGGGAGTCGCTCCAAGCGGATGGCCCAAGAGCAATGCGGCAAGCCGCATCGCTTCTTGGCATAGGTCAGCGCGAACCGCGAACTCGGCGGATGCGCCGTGATACCCCTCATTAAAGAGCAAATAGAGAGCCCTGTGAACCGCGGGAAGGCGCGTCGAGAAATCGGACGGAGCCTGCGTGTCGAACAACCGCTTAGACCCTGCCAAGACTTTCTTGGCCCTCGGAATCCGCTTCTCCACCGCGGTATAGGTGGTGACGAATGCGCTCGCCACCTCATCGATGCCAAATCCGCACAAGATATGAAGGATGAGCATGACCTGTGCTTCTTCCGGCAAGCGGGGATGGCAGCAGGAGAACATCATGCGCAGTTGGTCGTCTTTGATGGAGTTTTCGGCGAACATTTCGTTTACGACGGGTGCGAGTGTCCACTCGCTCTCGAGGAATCTTGCCAGCTCAGGTTCATAGGTCCGCACTGTTCGTTCGCGCCGCAAGACGTCGAGCGCGCGGTTCTTGGCGGCGGCCATGAGCCAGGCCGACGGTTTTTCGGGCACTCCCCGGAATGCCCACACCTCGAGCGCCCGACAGAAGGCGTCCTGGACCACGTCTTCTGCGAGCGCGAGGTTATGGACTCCGAAGAGGCGGGTCAGAACCGCGACCATGCGGCCCGCTTCGTGCCGAAAGAGATGGTCCGTGAGTTCCATTTACATGTTGATAACTTGGATTTGGCGGACTTCGACAGAGCCGCCGACATCCAGAATCGGGCAGTTTTTCGACAGTTCTACCGCTTGATTCAAATCACGGGCCTGAATCAGCGAAAAGCCCCCGACGACATCTTTCGCCTCTGCAAATGGTCCGTCCGTCACTGACTTCTGTTTGCCTTTGACGACTTTGCCCGTATGTTCCAGCGGGTGTCCGATGTCCTTGAGGTGGCCTTTTTCGCCGAGATCTTTGAACCAGGCGCGCCACTTCTCCATGGTCTTCTGCATTTGCTCGGGTGATGCGTTAGTGTCCCGACCTCGATACAGGAAAGTAAAGTCGCTCATTTGTGGGTCCTCCGAATCTTTTTTGTACTTCCACTCCATTGACGGACGAGGGAGAAGAGACCGGACATCTTTTTGCGGATTATTGATTGCCGCCGATGACAAACTCGCGGGCCTCTTTTGCTAGTTGCAGCCATTCGCTGTTTTTACCGGTGACGACCAGCCATTCCTTCATCGGCCTGCCTGGGCGTGGCTCGAACCGCTGGCCAGTTCCCGACGCAACAAGCGCATTAACCCGATCTTTCGAGAGTTTCACAACGAACTGGTTGTTCGCTGCAATCATGGCAAAGATCTTGCCCTCGGCCTTGAGCGCGCCGTTGCCGAATCCCTTGCCACCACCTATGGTCACGGCCCGATCTTTGGAAAAGACCGCAATGACTTTCGCGAATTTTCGCTCCGCCTTGGTACGTTCTGTGGGTTTTCCAGCCATATCTCGCACTCCGTTGATTCCTAGTCTAGGGCAGCTCCCGCAGTGGCGTTGACCACCGTCCCTGTCATCATTCGCGCCCGGTCCGAGGCGATCAGCACGGCTGCATTAGCTGTATCCTGAACGGTCGCAGCAACCTTCAGAAAGTTGTAGTGCGCGATCTGCTCCATCGCCTGATCCTTTGTGATGTTCAGTTGCCCGGCGATCAACGCCGCCGTTTCTTGAATTGAGCGGCTATCGACGTTAGCGGTTGTGCGAAGGCAAACCACCCTCACACCCAATGGACTGACCTCAAATGCCAGGTTTTGGGTGAGGTTCTCCATCGCGGCAAATGCGGCGCCAATTGCCGTCGCACCGGGGACGTGTGGCCGTGCCGGACTGCCTGTCACAAGAATAATCACGCCGGATTGCTGCTTGATCATCTGCCGGGCTGTCGCGCGGGCGGTGATGAAGCGCGACCTAACGATCGTCTGCAGCGGGACCAGGAACTGGTCGACCGGCAAGTCGACTGCCAACTTGGTGTTTCCGTACTCTCTGGCCAGAGGGCCCGAGGCGTCGAGGGCTATGTCGATCTTGCCGGTTTCCCTCACCACGCTGTCGATGTATGCATTTACAGCGCCGTCATCGAGGACATCGATCGCAGCCGCTTGAGCCTTGCCCCCGGCCGCGGTGATTTGCCTGGCGATTTCTTCTACGTTCGATTTCGTCCGACCTCCGAGAAAGACCTCTGCGCCTTCCGCCGCGAACTCTCTGGCAACAGCCGCACCAATCGAACCTCCGGCACCAAATACAATCGCGTGCTTTCCTTCGAGAATTGGCGCGCCAGCCTTCTTCATTGTCCTCATTGCCTTATCTCCATGTCTCGGGATTTTTGGGTTTCGCCCTTCATTGCAATGACGTTTGGTTTCGAGTGCCCGGACATACTTACTCCATACCCGTGATCGTTTATTGCGGCATAGCTCGAGTGGGTTTCAGAAGACGTTGGACTGAGGTCGCTGTGCCCTTCCGTAGGTACCCTAATGAGAGGGGCGGATCTGTTTCCTTGGGTTACGAGGTCAGACTCTTTTTCGTTCGTGGTCCAAAAGCTCCGGATACGGCAGCCCGTAGGATGCGACGAAAGGTGGGGCATTCTAGGTGGCTCGGCGCGCGGCAGGTGGCGGCATGCCGCAGGCCGTCACGCATCTCGACCAGTTTGCGGATGGTCCTGTCCAACTCTTCCGCTTTCGCTCGAAGCATCTGCCGGTCGATGCGTGGCCGCCCATCTGGGGCGAACATCAGCCTGATCTCATCGAGCGAGAAACCGGCTGAGCGACCCAGCGCGATCAGCCCAAGCCGCTCCAGAACGCTCGGATCGAACACACGGTGCAGTCCACGCCTGCCGATCGACGTGATCAAGCCCTTTTCCTCATAGAAACGCAGCGCTGAAGCTGGAAGGCCAGAGCGCCGCGCCACTTCTGTTATGTCCACGGCTTTTTCCTTTTCCCTCTTGACCTCAAGCCGACTTGAAGTTGCAGAATATGCTTGACGTCGTTACGAAGGCAAGAAGGAGATGTGTATGGAGGCTGTCCGACAAACCAACAACACGCAATCGACGAAAGGCGGGCCAAACCCAGGCTTACTCCGACCGCCGATTATCTTTTTGGGTTCGATTCTGCTGGGAATCGTCCTGAACCGGGTCTGGCCGCTCCATTTTGTGTCACCGAGTGTTCGCCTGGTCGGGCCTCTGGTTACGGCTTGCACTGTGGTGCTCTTCCTGCTTTCCTACCGGGAATTTCGCGGAGCGGGCACTTCTGTGAGGGGAAGCACGCGGTCCACTACGATCGTGCGAACCGGTCCCTACCGGTTCAGCCGCAATCCCATCTATCTGGCTTTCATCCTCTTCGTGCTCGGATTGTCGGTTTGCTTGAATAACGCCTGGCTGCTGGTAACGCTCGTTCCCGCTGTCGGCATCATCGCGATGGTGGTGATTCCACGGGAAGAACGGTTTCTCGAAAGCAACTTCGGCGACGCGTATGTGAACTACAAGGCCGCCGTCCGACGTTGGTTCTAAGAGCGCTACTCATTGCTCGACGGTCGATTCTCCGGATCAAGGCCGGATTCTCCACGCTTGCCTTGCGTAGAGTGCCAGGTTAACTGCGCAGACGACAACGCCCGCCAGTGTCAACGCGGTGGCAGAAATATTCGGGTAGACCAGTTTGTCCAGATAATGAAGCAGAAAGCCTCCCTGGTACGGCTCGATGCCCGCCTTTTGTTCCAGCCAGTTCTCGAGGAGAGTCAAAGGGCAGGGCCACGGCATCAGCTCGGTGAGAATTCCCCAGACAAGTGAAGCGATGTGTAGCCAGCGAAGCACCGGCCGAGAGCTCGTCACGAAAGCGCCGAAGACTACCCACAAGATGAACAGCGCATGCAGACCGAGGACGAAAACCGCAAGCGCGGAATAGACGCCCAAAGCTGCATGCATGATTAGAATCTATCGCACCGCCAAGTCTGTGATCGACCTGACAAGCGGGCTGCCACGTTAAGATACGCAGCAGGGCTTGATCTCTTGATTGGAGTCTCCACCACATGTTGCATATTCGCCCAGCATCCGTTGAGCACGTTCCGCTACTGCTTGAAATGATTCTGGAATTCGCTACGTTCGAGAAGTTGCGGGAGGAAGTCACGATCACGGAAGCCATGCTAGAGCGTGACGGCTTCGGGTCCCAACCGCTGTTTCGCACCTTGATCGCCGAGTGGAATCATGCGGCAGCAGGCTATGCCATCTGCTTTCCGATTTACAGCACCTTTCAGGGCCCAGCATTATTTCTCGAAGATGTCTATGTGCGCGCGCAATTCCGCGACAAAAGGAATCGGCAAGGCGATGATTGGAGAGGTTGCGGCGATGGCTCTGCGGGAAGGATGTGGAGCGCTGCGCTGGGAGGTGCTTGCCTGGAACCAACCGGCCATCGATTTCTACAAACGGCTGGGGGCGATCTTTCTCGATGACTGGAAGGCGGTACGCATCGAGGGGCAGGCACTGCGAAGACTAGCGGAGCAAAGCAAAACGTAAAGCACGGCGAAAATCCTAATGCAGGCCGTCCAAGATTAAAAGTGACCGTATGCGTGTCCGCAAAATCATTCACGCCGACATGGATGCCTTCTATGCATCCGTCGAGCAGCGCGATGATCCGCAACTTCGCGGGAAGCCCGTGATCGTTGCGTGGAAGGGCAATCGCTCGGTCGTCTGCGCGGCTTCTTATGAGGCGAGGGCTTTCGGCGTGCGTTCAGCCATGCCGGCGGTGCGGGCAGAACGATTGTGTCCTGCAGCAGTGTTTATCGCGCCGGACTTCACACGTTACCGGGCCGTATCGAAGTCGGTGCGAGAAATCTTCAAGCGTCATACCGATCTGATCGAGCCCCTTTCACTCGACGAAGCGTATCTGGATGTGTCCGAGAACAAGACGGGCTTGCCGACGGCAACGCTGGTGGCGCGCACCATCCGCCTACAAATTCGACAAGAACTGAACTTGACCGCCTCGGCAGGCGTGGCACCCAACAAATTCCTGGCGAAGCTCGCGTCGGACTGGAAGAAACCGGATGGCATTTTCGTAATCCAGCCCGAGGAAGTCGACGCGTTTCTTCTGCCCTTGCCAGTGGGACGAATTCCTGGAGTCGGGAAAGTCACCGAAGAGAAACTGACATGACTGGGAATCAAAACCGTCGGCGAACTGAGAAATCTGGAGCGCGCCAAACTGGAAGATGAGTTCGGGCGTTACGGTGCCCGCCTATATGAACTCGCGCGAGGAATTGACGAGAATCCGGTTGTTCCCGACCGACCTACGAAATCCATATCCGTCGAGGATACATTTCCCGAGGATGTGCTGCTCGGAGAGACCGAACCAATGATCCGGCGCCTGGCAGAAAAGCTCTGGTCGGCCTCGCGCAAGGAATCGCGTGTCCCACGGACGGTGGTTCTCAAACTAAAGACCAGAGAGTTCAGGATCCTCACGCGCAGCTACACGCCGGACCACGGACTGTCGTCCTGTGACGAACTCACAGAGATCGCCCTAAGGTTGCGAGACAGAGTCGACCTCAGCCCGCAGCAGCGTTATCGGTTAGTGGGCGTAGGTCTCGGCAATTTTCGCGACGCGGAAGATACCGGAGCACAGCCAGCACTGTTTGACTGAAGCTCATCAGTCGGCGGCAGCAGCGCCCGCGGGCTGTTGCTTCATCATCTCTTCCATGCCTTTCTTCATTTCTTTTGCCGAGGGTTCCACGCCAGAAGATTCTCCAGATGGATTTGATCGAAGCTGTGATCGGTCTTGGTCCCAATTGGCACTGGTTGCGCCATGCCAACGCGACGCTACTGGACGCAGTCGGAACTCCTCTGCGTACGGTTCAAGCACTTCTCGGGCACTCCTCTTCGGAGATCACCCGCGAGGTGTATTTGCACTCGATCCCGGCGGATGCACGGGCGGCGGTCGAAAAGGTCGAGGATCTGCTTAAACGACCCAAATTGACCCCAGTTGCGGTTCCTTGGGGAAATGGAAGTTCGCTAATTCAATGACGGGATTGAAGTAAATGGTCGGGGAGAGAGGATTTGAACCTCCGACCCCCTGGTCCCGAAGATGCTAACGAAGTGCTATATCGTTGATTCGCTTAGCTTGGCTCTGCGTCAAAGAGCACGGTTTTGGCCCGTTTTCGGCAGGTATTTGACCCAAATTTGACTCAACTTTCATACGGTCAGGAAAGTATGATTGCGCCTTGATTCCCTATGTCACGCGAGCTCGATGTGACCGGGGATACCGAACGCAGTGAACAATAGCGTTTCCGGTTTAACGTGGCCCCCTTGTACCAGTCCTGCGTATTTTCGCGTTAGTCCATATCGCAGCATCTGTTCGCCGACAAAGTGAGCAATTTCGTGTCGATATTTTCTAACGTCATCGATCTGGCGCGCCGCCGACCACGCGAAAAAGTTCGACAAGACATGGCCGAGCGCATCCTTCACCTTGGCGTCTCTCTCGGCCTGTCTAAATAATGGGAGTAGAGGATCGTACAAAAGTGCTGTTGTGTACTGTGTAGAAAAAAACACCTGATCGAAGGACTTGTACATTCCAGGTACTGGTGGATGATAGATGTCGGTTAACAGGCGGCCCACGAACATTGAAGCAGTAAATGCATCCACGCGGCTGAGAGTCGCGACTACACAAGCGGCCCCCTGGACAACAACTGCCTCACAAAATCACCCCTAACTGCTCCTGTCACAGATGTATCGCAAGCGGACAGAATCCACAGCGGTGGCACTAGTGAGTCAGGAACCAATTCCTTCAGTGTCGCCGATGTCTTGCCAAATCCAATCCGCAACTCGTCTTTTCCACGATCGTAACTGGCATGCGTGTCTAAGACGACAATGTCGGGTGCATGTTGTGCGAGCGCTTGGACGAATTCGCGTGGTGTTTGAGGCGAGGAATAAGTGTAATGCTGCGCAGACTCGGCAGATGCCGCAATGAACACATCTGTATACGATCGAATCGGATCGGTTCTATGGATCAAGTCAAAAACTAAGACACGTTCCGGCTTTCCTGTGTCGATTTTGAGTCGTCTCTCATGAATGGCATTGAGTGCGTCCCAATGACTTAAGCCTAGGGGAATTCGAAATACCGGACGACTGAGGCAGATGGGCCATTCGCCTGCAAGCGTCCATTCAAATGGTAAGTCGCTAAAAAACCCAAGTGGGGATTCTCCTTCTTCAATATGCTCCAGGAGTTTAGGCGGCAATATTGCTGCGAGCAAAGATTCTGTTTTTTGGAACAGCGACGTCACTTTCCGGCTATTGGCTTCTAAAGCGTTATTTAAATCCGCCAGCGCATTGAAAAGTTGGCCCGACACCGGAGCAAGTTGAATAGGTATGGCGTCGGAAATGGCTGCCAGGAATGCGGTCTGACAGCTAATCATGTTCAGCGGCGCTTGTTTTCCAGCAGCCCACGAAAATGGGCTGCAACTGGTGAACTGTGGGCAGCCAATCGTTTCCAGCGCAGAATAGTCCCCCGGTTAGGGCCCGACGACAAACACTGAGCCGCCGTTGCCGGCCCCACCTGCCCATGTTGTGCCGAACAACCCCTTGCCCCCTATCAGGATCAGCTCGCCGTAGGATAAGGCGCCATCTCCGGCGATGGGGTTGAAGACATGCATGGTGACTTCAGTCCACGCGACACCGGGCGCGGCGGGCGGAATC
>DASRRV010000070.1:0-16005 GCA_035695545.1 Candidatus Sulfotelmatobacter sp.
TTCCAAGGATGATGTCCACGACAATTCCATATCCTCCGCCCTTCATCACCTGACCAGCAAGCCATCCAGCGACTAGTCCTACAACTATCCATACGATGAATCCCATCTGATCCTCCACTTTCGACTTTAGAAAGACCCGCTCGCGCACCGGGTTCTTTCTTTCTATCGTGTATTGTCGATGTTCAATTTCGTGCCTTCGATGGAGCACACCAAGAAAGCCCGCGGATTCTGGAATCTGCGGGTTTAGAGAAACGAAACGTATTGTGGGTTGGGTTAAGCAGCGATCTTCAGCCCCAGAAATTCTTTCGCTTTTGTGACTTCTGAGTCCCACTTGGTGAGTTGTTCAGGCGTCAGAATATTCACTACACGTTGACGAATGGCTTCACGATTGTCAGCCAGTTTCTTGATGACGTCTGCCTGTGACGCATTCGGGTTGTGTTCCCTGTAATCCTGCACTTTCTCTGAAGCTTCCGTCAGAAACGCTTGCACCTTCTGTTTCTGGTCATCAGAGAGATTCAATTGGGATCCGATTTTTTTCAATTCGCCTGCTACTGCATCGCGTAGTTCGGGTGTAAGAGGCATAGTCTTCTACTCCTTTATTTCTTGTTTGTCTCGGTTTCTAATTGTTTGGTTAAGAGGCGCGCCCAACATTTTAGAATCGCAAGAATGCGCTGTCAGCTATCAAATGTTCCAGCTCTACCTTACAAAAGTGCAAACTGCCTTTTCTGCGGGCAAACAAAACAACGCTCAGAATTTCGAGCTGCATTTTTGGCTCGCTGCAGGGATGACCCAACATCCAGGTGACTGAGTCTGGTCGCCAAATCGACGACTGATGAAAAATCGCGATATTGCTCATTGGGGAGTTTCTTGCGTTATCGCCTGTTCTGGGGAAACGAAGATTCCCTGAATTGGTTGAGGCTGGAACGAGTCGGCCAAGGGTCCAGCCGCAGATTCATAGCTTTTCCTGCTTTTCGATCGTCTCAAGTTCTGCCCGTATTACACTGAGTCGCAACTTTCGGCTCGCATGCGCCATGGTGATGGCCTGGGAACGATACGCCGTCCTCCGGTAGATTCATTCTTCTTCCTCAATCCGTTCCATCTCTCTGCGGAGCATCTCCGTTCGCGCCAAAACTGAACCCAATGTGCACTCTGCCATGATGGCACCTTCTCCTCAGGCTTCTTTCAGCAAGCGGGTAATCCAGACCAAAATCACCGCGCCCACAAAAGCCACGATGATGGAACCGATCATGCCGCCGCCAGGCCAGATTCCCAACAGGCCGAAGATCCAGCCGCCCAACAAACCGCCGAGGATGCCGAGAATGATGTCTACGATTACACCGTAGCCACCACCCTTCATAACCTGGCCAGCTAACCAACCAGCTACGAGGCCAACGACAATCCATACAATGAATCCCATCGAGATCCTCCTGACCTTCTCTTTGAACAAATCGCGGACAATGTACACCTGCCCCGTCAATCCTCAAGGTCTGCCTAGCCTGCGTGATGAGAGCGTCCTAGGAGTCCTCGCAATTGCTGAAACATCTCTATAGCTAGGTTCTTGAGTGCAAGCACCTGATTTTTCACTTTCCTCGCGAAATGTTCTTGGGCGATCTCGCTGTAAGGACCGCAAGCAAAGTCTTTCGCCGAGGCAGGAGCCGGTCCTGCACTGCCCTTAATGACCTCCGTCGCAGTCACTTTCTTGCCATACAGTTTTTCATTCGCGCCAGGTCCGAGCGATGTGCCTGACAGCCTGACAGAGAGACGCCGGCAAACACCCCCTGAGCCCTGGAATAAGAGAGCATTTGTGCACTCATCGATGCATTCGTGGAGGCTTCTGCGCCTCGACCTACGGGACCGGCGGCGATACTGGCATCGGCACCCATCCTTTGCCGTTCATTACCGCGCGTGCTCCCGAGTCGTTCATTACGAGCACCACGAAGTCGGTAGCTTCGCCGCCAGCCTGCAGACCAAAACTGCCGCCACTCGATTGCATCATCGTCGGTGGGCTCCACGGCCCGTTGAAATTCTCTCCCCCGCGGCAGGTCATCACACCACGCCCATATTGGCCCGCCACAATGAAGCCAGCCTTCTTCACGGACGGTAGAACGGTTACGCATTCAGCCTTGTTAAGCACACTGATAGCAACGCCGCTAGGTGAATCGAGAAGTTCCTTCATTACGTTGCCGGACTCCTTTACCCGTTCCTGCTCATGTTCATTGTCTGCCGCAATCGTCAATCTAGGAATGACTAAGCACAGAATGGCAATGACGAGTAGAACCAGCCGCTGCTCGCTAACGCTTCGCCATAGATTCAACATCGCACCCTCCTAGTTGTGATGTGGTCGTGCTTCATAGACGAAATCGGCCGCCAATAAACATTCCGAGATAATCCGAGCGGGCGGCGGCGTTGAATTCCGGTTCCGAGCGAGAGAGCGACCCGCATCGGAACCGGAAACGATGCAGCATCCCCCAGTACTGCGGTACTGGAGCAACTAACAGGGGATACCTGGACGAGGATTAGACGACTCCAACTGTCGTAATATCGTCGTCGAACTCATCCGGCCGGGTCAAAACATGTACTCGCCTGACTTCGGTAGTTGTGCAAGGATGTTCCCCCATTGTTCCAACAAGTAAGTTTGGGTTTACCTGATAAGCGTTGTTGACTGCCCGACCGTCTAAATTCCCCACCCTAACGTCGCAAGAATCAGGGCGTTAGGATGGGGCACGCGGCCCGGTTCGCCGAGCGCAATAAGAACTACAAAATCTAGGGACGCAGCTCAAACGATCCAAAAACTCCTGTGTGATCCGACGCCCACAATCCGTTGGACGCAGGGGTAAGACCCTTGCGTCCGATCGTTTCACTCTTGATCCCATTCCTGCTGGTCAGGATGAGGTCAATTCTCTGCCGCAGAATCGCAGCGTCCGGTGGATCCTCGGCAAACAGGGCCAAGTGAGCCCTGCGTCCAGAGGATGCAATGCGCTCCAGACATCCTTCAATCCCGCAGCCTCTAAGCTTTGAAAGGCTGGACCGTTCTCCCATGAAGGCTGGTTTGCGTCCGAATTCAAATCGCCCGCCAGAATGACCGGCAGATTCGAGGTCAGTGGCCCAGAGATGAGTTCGTTGGCCTGTGCGGCCTGGATGTCCGGATTGAAGGTTTCCAGATGAGTGGTAACGAACTTGTATTCCTTACCCCTCTCTTTGACTTGCAGCGAGATCCAGCCGCGCAGGAATGGAATAGTTTCGCGATGAGTAGCTTATCAGGGAAGACTTCGTAATTCTCGACAGTCCCGTTACCATCGAATTGAACCAGCAGATTTGCATTGTTCCAAAGCCTTCCTCCACCAACCCCTCCGTACCCCGCGGGCGTACCGAATGCGATCCAACCACCCCACCTTGACGTCCGCCAACGTCCTACGAAGACCCGACCGTCTTCAAGGCCTACATTTGTAAGCTTCAGCTGCTCCTGAACTTCGGCACGCGTAGTCCGGCCCGCTTTTAGGAAAGTGAGATCTATATTCGAGGTGGGCCCTTGTTGAGCCACGGTTCGCCGACGCATGGGCGTGACACCCACACAACAGCAAAGGCACGCACACAGCAGGAATATCCAGGACAGAGATGTCCCCTTCATCGCGCGCCAAAGGCAACGTGAGATTCTATTTGATCCTGCTTTCTGTGTAGCCAAAACAGCATCGATCCCCGCGAGTATCTCTTGAACTTCCTTTTTGCCCGATCCCCATGACACGGCTTCCCCCCCAGCGGGAGATTCCCACGACAACACTCGCACTTGAGTGTTTTCGATGAGTGTCGCGGTCAGCGTCATGTTGTAGCCCCAAGACCACGCCGTCGTGCCAACATTGAAATCCACGGAGTGGCGCATGTCGTCTTTGGATTTGACCTCATGATGTTGTTCTTGAATTGATGTGAGAGCAGCCGCAAAAACCTGATCGACCGAGCCGGGATAGTCTCGCCTTGCCCAATCTGGAATCTCCTGTCCAATTACGATTCCAGCGAGCAACAGGAATGCAACAACGGACAGCAGAATGCTGATTCGGCGCATGAGGACCCCTTATGATGATGCGAGGAGATTTACGGGCAATGTTCTCGCAAGGCGACGCAATGTCAGTGATGCAGGTCACGCCTTTGGCGTGGGCGAATCGGGCATCCGCCGTCTCAGACAAGAGTCTGGCATAATTGCAATATTCTTGGTGACGTTTCACCGCACCTCTCAATGAGCGAGATGGCTTGGTTTGGATAGTTGCCGAGCAGTGATTGATAATGGCAGCGTGAAACAGAGCCAGAAACCTATCGACCTTGGACGCGTTGGAGGATCGAACCGAAATCCTGTAGGGGCGGTTGATGCATCCCGGAACTTCACGGCAAGGAAACCTTCAAGTTCGTTATGAATTCTGGCCAGCGTCCGAGACATCGCCACAGCACCCATTGCAATCGCCTCACCTTGTGACTGCGATTGTCACGAAGAGCACGTTTCCAGCCCCTTGACAACTCCCAGGTCCCCTCTCTACAATTGGCACTCGATAGGCGTAACTGCTAACAGCCTCGCCTAACCCATCCAAATCATAGGGTTACAAAGAGTTCAATCGAAGCAAGTCAACCTTCTAACTACTTGAAAGGAGTAGCAAACCATGGCGAAATTTTCACCACTCCATGACCGCATTCTGGTCCGTCGTGTGGAGGAAGCTTCCACCACTCGTGGCGGCATCATCATCCCCGACTCGGCCAAGGACAAGCCCCAGGAGGGCGAAGTCATCTCCACCGGCAAAGGCCGTACCAACGACGAAGGCAAGACCTTCCCGCTCGCCGTCAAAGAAGGCGACCGCGTTCTGTTCGGCAAGTACTCCGGCACCGAAATCAAAATCGATGGCGAAGACTTCATCATCATGAAAGAAGAAGAAGTTCTCGGCATCCTCACTGGCGCCGCCACTCTGTCCAAGAAAGAACTAGCCGGCTCGAAGAAGTAAGCGCGTCCGGTCTTAACTAGAAGCTAGAAGCTCCAAGCTGACAGCTGATAGCTGACAGCCCAACTTCCGCAGGCCAGTCCTGCAGCACAAAATTAGGAGAAGAAACAATGGCAAAACACATCGTTCACGGAGAAGAATCCCGTCAGGCGATCCTCCGCGGCGTCAACCTTCTGGCCGACGCTGTCAAGGTCACCCTCGGCCCCAAGGGTCGCAACGTAGTCATCGAAAAGAAATTCGGTTCGCCGACCATCACCAAAGACGGCGTCACCGTCGCAAAAGAAATCGAACTGAAGGACGGCCTCGAGAACATGGGCGCCCAGATGGTTCGTGAAGTCGCCTCCAAGACGTCCGACGTCGCTGGCGACGGAACCACCACCGCCACCGTTCTCGCCCAGGCCATCTTCCGCGAAGGCGTCAAGACCGTTGCCGCCGGCGCCAACCCGATGGCCCTCAAGCGCGGGATCGAGAAGGCCGTCACCACCATCGCCGGCAAGCTCGACAAAGAAGGCAACCGCATCAACGGCGAACTCGACAAGCTCTCCAAGCCGGTAACCGGCGAAATGATCGCCCAAGTCGGCACCATCTCCGCCAACAATGATGAGACGATTGGGAAGATTATTGCTGAGGCTATGAAGAAGGTTGGGAAGGACGGCGTCATTACGGTTGAAGAGTCGAAGACGCTGGAGACTCAGCTTGAGGTTGTGGAGGGAATGCAGTTTGATCGTGGATATCTCTCTCCTTACTTCGTTACCGATCCGGAGCGGATGGAAGTTGCGATTGAGAACGCCTACATCCTGATCAACGAAAAGAAGATCAGCTCGATGAAGGATCTGCTTCCCTTGCTTGAGCAGATTGCCAAAAGCGGCAAGCCTCTCTTGATCATCGCTGAGGATGTTGAGGGCGAAGCGCTTGCTACTCTCGTCGTCAACAAGCTGCGTGGCACGCTGCAAGTTGCGGCCGTTAAGGCTCCCGGCTTCGGCGATCGCCGCAAGGCGATGCTGCAGGATATCGCGATCCTGACCGGCGGCAAGGCGATCACGGAAGATCTCGGAATCAAGCTCGAGAACGTTCAGATCTCCGACCTCGGCCAGGCCAAGAAGATCACCATCGACAAGGACAACACGACCGTCGTCGAAGGCAAGGGCAAGCACGCTGAGATCGAAGGCCGCGTAAAAGAGATCCACAGCCAGGTCGAGAAGACCACCAGCGACTACGACCGCGAGAAACTGCAGGAGCGGTTGGCCAAGCTGGTAGGCGGCGTGGCGGTGATCAAAGTCGGCGCCGCGACCGAAACCGAAATGAAGGAAAAGAAAGCCCGTGTGGAAGATGCGATGCATGCCACCCGCGCGGCCGTGGAAGAAGGCATTGTCCCCGGCGGCGGAGTTGCTCTGGCCCGTTGCGCTTCGGCTCTCGACAAAGTCAAAGCCGAAGGCGATGAGCAGATCGGCATCAACATCGTGAAGCGCGCCATCACCGAACCCCTGCGCATGATCGCCGAGAACGCCGGCGAAGAGGGCGCAGTGATCCTCGGCAAGGTGCTCGACGCGAAAGAGTCGAACTACGGCTTCAACGCCTTCTCCAACGAGTACGAAGACCTGGTTAAGGCCGGCGTGCTCGATCCCACGAAGGTTGTGCGCACGGCTCTGCAGAACGCCGGGTCGATCGCCAGCCTGATGCTGACCACCGAAGCCCTGATCGCCGAGATTCCGGAAAAGAAGGAAGCTCCCGCGCCCGGCGGACACGGCGGCGGCGGCATGGGAGATATGTACTAAACAGCTTCGAGCTCTGAGCTCTGAGCTACGAGCAAACAAAGGCCTCGCTCTTCGGAGCGGGGCTTTTTTGTTTCACAATGTGGAGACAATTTGCGGGCAAGAGTGCTTTAGTCTTGATTCCATGAATTCAGGCCGGTGCTTAGGGTTGATTGGTGGGTTGGGCGTGGGCGCAACCGTTCACTACTACCAAAAATTGGCGCAGGGCTGCGAGAAACTCGGCTTTCCGCTCGACATTGTAATCACGAACGCTCAAGTGACACGCGTGTTTGAATGCGCCGGGGCAAATGATGCCGCAGGGTTGGCTGAATATTTGAACGAGTACATTCGTCGTATGAAAGCGGCGGGAGCCGAGATCGCGGCGATTCCGGCAGTCACTCCGCATTTTTGTGTAAAGGAACTTGTTGCGATCTCGCCGCTGCCCTTGGTGTCGATCTTTGAGCCGCTCGTCCAGGCGTTAGCCAGGCGCTCCGCTCGCCATGTCGCAATCTTCGGAACGCGGTTCGTCATCGGGGCAGAGTTGTTCGGCGCCGTCACTTCCGTTGAATTCGTCAAACCCAGGCCAGACGAGATGGCCTTCATTCACAACACCTACGTCGAACTCGCGACATCAGGAAAGGGCTCAGCCGAGCAACACAAGAATCTGACCGCTCTGGCGAAGACTCTGGTCAGCCGCGATGGCGTTGATGCAATCATCTTCGCAGGGACAGATCTGACCTTGTTGTTTAATCAAAGCAATACTGATTTCCCTTACGTCGATTGCGCGGGGTTGCATATCGAAGCGATTTTGAAGCAGCTTGCTGCTGGGTGAGGACGGGGTAAGCGTTCAGTTGGTTGTGAAGTCAGCGGCGGGGTCATCGGGCTTTGGGCGTCAGCCGTAAGGGCTTCCGGCGTCCGGCTTCCGGGCGGGACACAGCCATTGAGCACGACGAGGCCTATGGCACAAGCAGCATCGTACCCGCTCTTGCGAAAAGCGCAAGGACGGCACACCCTCAGTCGTAATGGTTTCGACCGGAAACAAGGGCGGGGCACCCGCTAACTGGTATTGTCTCGGGCCTTTCGGTGTGTGGTACATTCTGCAGCGCAGACCAACGGCGGTCCGCGGTTCTACAGAAGTCATCTACAAAGGAGATGCCATGCGCTTCGCGACGGTACTATTCTTGACTCTGCTGTCTTCTTTATCTTTGCCTCTCGCGGCTCAAAGCACATACGCCAGTCTGGAATCTGAGCTTTCCGCCATCCATGCCAAGTGGTTCAAGGCCTTCGATGTTGGAGACGGCGCGACTATGGATCAGGTCGAGGTAGAAAAACTGGTTCTTATCATGCCCAACGGTTACGTTTGGAACAAGACGAAACCGAGAGCAGGCGAGCAGCAAAAGTCCCACTCGCCAACGGAATACAGCTTGATTTCGGCGGCAGTCCGCAGATTCGGAGATACGGCAATCCTGACCGGGATCGTCACGTCGAAGTCGGCGGAAGAGACCTCACAGGAGGCAACGACGGCCGTGTTCCTGCGCGAAGCGGGGAAATAGAAAATAGCGTCGGCACAGTGGACGCCGATCCAGAGCAAGAAATAGCGCCACGAGGCAGCGCCTCGGCGCAATACGCGGTCGCTATTTAGATGCTGCCGAATGCGCTCGCCGCAATCCCGCGAGTCGGTGTCCGACAAACGGCGGAGACTATCATGCGGGGCGAGTGGCTCAGCTTTTGGCATCTCGATTTTCTCTTCCCGTTACGTCGATTGCGCGGGGTTGCACATCGGAGAGATTTGAAGCTTGCTGCGCGCGGGAGGGATAGCGACCGCGGATGCATGGAGGACCCGGGGAGTAGCCCAATTCTTCCGCCCTCCTCGGTTCCTGAATAACCGGAACGTCTGAGTCCTCTTTACGAAGATGGGCACGGTGCTCTCATGGCCACCGTTTTGACTCTCCGAAACTCTTGTTCCTACAAGCAGCACCGTACCCGCTCGTCCAGAGAACGCAAGGACGCGGCAGACTCAGTTGTTATTTCTTCTAGGCCAGAGGCCAGGCCCACCGGCAACTTCTCCAACTTTCTCTGTTGCGCTGAATCAGCAAAATACCGGGAAAACCTGCAGGGGCTTGACAAGAAAAATGCGCTTACGACTTCCTTTCGCAGCTGGGGCTTTCGGGATAGTATGCGTTGCCTTTGTAGTCGAGTTCTTTCAGGCCGGCGGCTGAAGTGTAGTAGCCGCGAATGGCTTCGGTGTGGGTGATGTCGAAGAATTTTCGCAGCGGGCTGTCAGGCTGCGCGCCGACGGAACTGAGCAGGTCGATTTGCTGCGGAGCGGTGAGTTGCAGGAATTCGTGGCCGTATCTTTCCTGCGAGAGATTGCGGAGCGCGGCGAGTCCTGCGCGCGCTATGGATTGGGGATCGGCGGATTCCAGATCGCGCACGGATTCTTCTCCATAGACGGCAACGGCAAGAGCGCGGTGCATGGAATCGAGATGGCGGGCGGCTTCGCGCACTCCGGCGGCCGAATGGAGCCACAGATCGAACCACTGGGTGGCTTGCGACAGCGCAGCGGGGTCGACGTCTCCTAGCACGATCTCGACGAAGCGGGTGATGACGCGGAATTCTTCGGGGGAGAAAAATAGCGGCTGAAACGGGAAGGCGTTCGGCTGGATGTAGTCCGTCTCGCTGCCGGGAGGCGGCGACCACATCTTTCCCGCACTGCCGAGGGCGTGGACGAGATGATCCTGCGAAGCGTCGTAGAGTCCCGGAGGCAGAGCTGTGAGGCCGGGCTGAGGATCGGGTGCGACTTGCCTGCCGTTCAACAGTCCTGCGGCGGTTTCCGCAACTAGTCCGCTCACGCCGGCCAGAACAACCATTTCGCCAAGGCGGAGCAGCCACTGGCGGCGGGTCGGGTTGGGGATCTCGGGGGAGGATTCATCGGGCTTCATAGGTCAGACCTCATCGCGTTGGCGCACCTTGGCTAACTGCTTGATTCCCCTCTGCGGCCCGATACATCTGGGCCGCTGGACAGCCAGAGGTGGCTCTCCCGACATGGTCTTGCTTTCTCACAGTTCACCTCGGCGGAAGGATTGCGCGATGTGCTCTCCGGCGCGGGCGGAGATGGCCATGATGGTGAGCGTGGGTTCGTAACATCCCTGCGTCGTGAAGACGGCGCCGTCGGTGACGAAGACGTTGCGGGCGTCGTGCACTTTGCAGTTGGCGTCGACTACGCTTTTTTTCGGGTCGGCGCCCATGCGAGCCGTTCCGCACTCGTGAATGTTCTTGCCGAAGACGCTCAGGTCGGCGCCGGGTGGAGTTTCTTTGGTGAGCTTCATCGCGTCCATGATGGCGGTGATGTCGGCCCGCATGGCGGCGGCCATGGCCTTCTCGTTTTCGCCGTAGCTGGCGTTGATGTGGAGCACGGGAATTCCCCAGGCGTCTTTCTTCGCGGGATCGAGGCGAACGAAGTTGTCCGGGCGCGGCAGGCATTCGCCTTGCGCTTCCATCGCGAAATAGTACGGGATCTCCTCGCGCACCCGCTTGCGCCAGGCGTCTCCGAGTTCGGGGAGCAGGAAGGCGTGACCGTAGAGTTCCTGGCTGCCATCGCCATCGAAGCGGTATCCGCGGAGGAAGTTGAAGTTCTTGTTGGCTGGGCTGCTGGCGGCGTTCACGTATTTGGGGATTAGGAAGCCGCAGGGGCGTCCGACGATTTCGCGAGTGGACGAACTGAGGCTGGGGATGAGGCCCCCGGCGCCCTCGATGGTGAAATGGTCCATCAGGTAGCGGCCGAGAACATCTTCGGAGTTGCCGACGCCTTGCCGATGAGTTGGTGATTTGGAGTTGAGCAGAATGCGCGTCGATTCGAGTGCTCCGGCGGCAACCACGATCGTGCGGGCGTGTGCCTCGCGATGCTGGCGCGTAACGCGATCAATGTAGTGGACGCCCTGGGCGCGTCCGCTGCGATCCATGACGAGGTCGCTGACGATGGCATCGCTGACCAGCGTGAATTTTCCGGTGCGCGCGGCGGCCGGAAGCGTGACCGACGGACTGTTAAAGTAGGAGGCGGTGAAACATCCCCGCTGGCACTGGTCGCAGTAGTGGCAGGCGGGGCGGCCGCGGTGGGGCACGGTGAGGTTGGCCACGCGGTCGGGCATGACGCGCCATCCAAACTTGCGCCCGATCACCTGCTTGGCGAGTGCCCCGCCACAGGAAAGGCCCATGGGCGGAAGGAATTGTCCGTCGGGCAATTGCGGAAGACCTTCGCGGGATCCGCTGACGCCGATGTAGCTCTCGACCAGGTCGTAGTAGGGTTCGAGCTCCTTGTAGCTGATGGGCCAGTCTTCGCCGAAGCCGTCGCGGGTGGCGGCTTTGAATTCGTTGTCGCTGTAGCGATAGCTTTCGCGGGCCCAGCAGAAAGTTTTGCCGCCGACCTGGCGGCCTCGAATCCACATGAAAGGCTTGTCGGCGGGAAATGTGTAGGGATGCTCCAGATCGTTAACGAAGAACTGGTGACTGTATTCGTCGCAGGCGTAACACATACGCTGGACGGGTTGCGTCTGCAGAAGGCGCTGCTGGTCGCCGAAGCCGCGAAACTTCAGTTGGTAGGGCCAAATGTGCTCGGTGAAATCGCGGGTGGGGACGCGCGGCGGTCCGGCCTCAAGCATGACGACGGTGAGGCCGCGTTCCGTTAGTTCCTTTGCGACCCAGCCTCCGCTGGCGCCCGAACCGATGACGAGAACGTCGTGGATTTGCTTTCGAGGGAGCAGCATGCGGGAGCCAGTGTAGCGCAGTCCCGGTGGGCGTCTGGGCAGAAACTAAGGTTTTGTGGAAGGGCAAAATTCTCGCAATGAAAGAGCGTTTTGCAACCGCAGGGGACTTGCGTCGATGACTCTTGTGGGCTACGGATCGAGGCAGGACTCAGGGGATGTGGATTCGCGGCGGAGTGAAGCTTTCATCGGTACGAGGCCGAGATCGGTGTAGAGATAGAGAGCGATCGTGGTTGACGTGCCTTGGTGGGAGTGGACTAGCAACTCGGCCCAGCCGTCGTGGTCGGCGTCGAATTCGTTGAGCACGGTTTGGAAGTCGAGGCGATCGCCGAGCGATCCGGTGGCTTCGTCTTCGCGGAGGGAATTGGACCAACTGGAATCGGCGGAGAGCAGAACGGGCCGAGTCGTGGGGGACTCTGCTTTGAACCAGGCGGTCATCAGGAATACAGTGGCGTTGGCAAGAGTCCAGCGGGCGCGGGCAAAGAGTCGCGGGGCGCCGTCAGGAGCGAGGCGGAAGGCGCGGAGATCGTAGTCGAGCGTGCCTTCTCCGTGAGCGAGGCCCTGGTCGGCGCGGATCCATTCCTTCAGGCGGGGACGCGCGCCGCCTACGGGGAATTCTCCTGCGGCTTCTCCTGGAGTTCCAGCGTTGGCGAGGAGGCGGGCGTCGATCCTGGCCACTTCCTGCTTCATGCGGTCGTTCAGTTGCTGCTCAATCTGTTTTGCGGCGGCGCGCGAGGGCTTCCAGTCGGGAAGTTCTCCGATTTGCGAGTTGACGGCGGGATCGGCGGACTCGACCGGCTTGCTGCGCACGACGAAGTATTCGCGCGACGAGGCGTCGACGGCGGATTGCTGTTCGGGAGGAATTGAGGCCAGGAAGCCTATGGCGAGCGAGCATCCGATGGGCGCGATCACGGGGCGCTCGATGGCGACGGGCATGCTGGAGTCAGGAGAGACGTTGAGCGTCCACTGATCGCCGGGTTGCGTTTTCTGCACGATCTTGGGGAAGAAATGGAGCGAGTAGGAGTCGGGCTCGTAGAGCTCCTGCAGTCCAGCTAGCGGGGCTAGAGGCTTTGCTGGCGCGGAGATCTTTGTGGGAGTGGCGGAGAGATGGATGCCGTGAGCGGTGGAGAATCTGGTTTCCGTGTCGGGGGTGACGATGAATACGACGTGAGTGGGGTCGAAACGGGCGGCGACGAATGCGGGCCCGGCGGCGCTGAGGCACGATCCCGCGATGGGCTGAGTTGGTGGCGGAGCTTGCGCTTGTTTCGCGCGCTCCTCAGCCAGGCGGCGGATGCCTTCGTGCTCGATGCGGTTGAAGATGTTGCCTTCGGGAAGGCGCTGGCTGATGGACCAGCGGTAGGCGGTCCACCCTAGCAGCAGGTAGAGCGCGACGGCGGTCGCCACCCATTTGCGGTTCTTGCGCTGCATCTTCTCTCCGGTATAGAGAAATGTAAATTGTTTGGGAGCCGACTGGGAGTGACTTTGGTTTTTGCGGAAAACAAGAACATTCCACACAGAGGACACAGAGGAACACAGGGGTAGGCATCAACCACTAAGGACACTAAGGTCCACTAAGGAAAACATCGGAGCCGCGGGACTCATTCTCCAGCTAGCGTGAAGTTGACTTGGATTTGGGTCTCGACTTCGACTGGGGCCTGATTTAGCAGGAAGGGTTTGTACTTCCATTGTTTGACGGCGTCAATGGCGGCGGGAGCTAGCAGCGGGTGTCCGCTGATGAGTTCGATGTTGGCGACATTGCCTTCTATATCGATGATAGCCTTCAGTAGAACAACGCCCTGAATGCGCTGATCGCGGGCGTCCGGCGGATAGGTTGGGTTCACCTTGCTTTTCAGAAGCCCCGACTCAACACCGGAGGAAACGCGTACGCGCTGGGCGACGCCAACATGCTGAGGGGCCGCGGGTACCGTCGATTGCGCAGCTCCGCCTGGCATATCGCCAACGACTCCCTGCGGAGGATTTTCGGCGAGGGTGAAGTTCACCGTCACTGTGGTTTCAACCTCTACGGGCTGGCCGTTCAACAGATACGTCTGGTACTTCCACTGCTTGACGGCTTCGATTGCCGAGGGCGCGAGCATGGGATGTCCGCTGACGAGTTGGATGTTCTCCACGTCTCCCGTTTTGCTGATGAAGACTCGCAAGACAACGCTCCCCTGGATACGCGCTTGCCGCGCGAGGGGCGGGTAGATTGGACTTACCTGCTTAACCCTCAGGCCCTGAATTACGCCCTCGGAGACGCGCACCCGAGATGGAACTGCCTGAGCGGCGGCTAATGACATGGAGCAGATGAGCAGGAGGAACGATGTCGCGCAACGGGATGCCATGGCGAGCCTCGTTGGAAATCGAGATTGCCGGACGGTCTATACCCAGCGTTGAGTCTGAGACCTTGAATGATTTAGACGCCAGGATGCGCGGAATTGTTCCCGCAGAGGTCAGTGACGAATGTCTGGATTGCTGCGAGCGTGGCGCGCGGCTGATCGCGATGTGGAGAGTGACGGCAGCCGGCGAGCGGGAGAACTTCGACGGGTCCACCGGATTGGCGGGCGATGGCTTGCACTTGCGCCATGGTTCCGTATTCGTCGTCGACGCCTTGAATGGCGAGGATGGGGCAGGTGATGCGAGGAAGATATTCTTCGATGTTCCAGGTGCGGAAGTCGGGATGGAGCCAGATGTTGTTCCATCCCCAGAAGGTGCGGGCGGCGTCGCGATGGTGGCGTGCGAGTCTCGCAGGGAGATCGGTGGTGTCGAAATTTGCTTTTGCTTTTGCGATGCTGGCGATGCTGAGGTCTTCGACGAAGACATGCGGGGCGAGGAGGACGAGGCCTCGGACGGATTTATGAACTCCGGAGTGAATGATTGCGATGGAGGCGCCGTCGCTGTGACCGATGAGGACTTGGTTTTCGATGTGGAGTTGCTGCAGCAGGTCGGGTAGCGATTGCAGCGCTTCGTCGTGCATGTAGGAGACGGGGCGCGGCTCGGCGAGAACGTCGGAGTTGCCGGCGCCGTAGCGGGAGTAGACGCTGACGGGACATCCGGTGGCTCCGGCGACTTGGCGAGGAAAATCACGCCAGAGCGAGATGGAGCCCAAACCTTCGTGGAGGAAGACCAGTTCGGGCGCATGGGGATCGCCGGGGATGCGAAGGACTTCGAGGCGGTGGCCCTGAACAGTGAGTTCAGAAGATGGGAGAGACGTGTCGGGTTTGCTCATGGATGTCATTTCAGGTTTCGCACTGCTCGGGTACGAACTGAAGGGCTTAGGAAATGCAAGGCTGCGGGGCCCCCGGAGGTCGACCTGCTAGAACTCGTCTCATAAATGGTCCACGAGCCAAGAGAGCCTACCTCAAGAGGTAAGGGCGCTGACAAGTGTCGCATAGCGACGTAGTGCGCCAACATCACGATCGCAATTGCCTGGTTATGTCAACTTACAGCACGTCCTCACCTCTGGGACGTAAAGTTTCAATCAACAGTAAACATAAAACATAACCAAGGTATAATGTGTGACCCGCGTCACTCATTCCGAGAATCCCATGCTCAAAGGGTTTAAGAGAAGCCCAGTGCCAGCGATCGGGAAGGCTTCAGAAGTAGAACGTTGGTTTCAAGTTCTGCTGGACGCGGCTCCAGATGCAATGGTTGTAGTCGATCAGGACGGCAAGATTGTCCTCGTTAACACCCAGACCGAGAGGCTTTTCGGATATCAACGGGAAGAGATCCTTGGGCTGGATGTGGAAGTGCTGATCCCAGATCGCTTTCGCGAGCAGCATCGCCTCCACCGAAAGGGCTTCTTTGTCCAGCCGCATGTCCGACCTATGGGAGCGGGGTTGGAATTGTTTGGTGTGCGCAAAGGAGGGGGCGAGTTTCCTATTGAGGTCAGCCTCAGTCCGGTTGAGACCAGGGAAGGCATTTTGGTTACAAGCACGATCCGCGATGTTACGGAGCGCAAACTGGTTGAGGAGAGCCGGTTCAGGCTTGCCGCGATTGTCGAGTCGTCTGACGATGCGATCGTTTCCAAGAATCTGGACGCGGTCATCGTGAGTTGGAACGCTGCTGCGGAGCATATTTTTGGATACACAGAGCAGGAGGCCGTTGGACGACCAATTACGATTCTGATCCCGTCTGAGTTGCGAGAAGAGGAGAACAAGATTCTTGAAAAGCTGAGGGCTGGCGCGCGCATCAACCACTGTGAGACGGTTCGAGTCACGAAGGCAGGAAAAAAAGTCAACGTGTCCCTTAGCATTTCCCCAGTTAAAGATTCAACTGGCAGGATAGTGGGTTTTTCCAAAATCGCCCGTGACATCACTCCGCGAAAGCAGGCAGAAGAGGCGCTACGCGCCAGCGAGGAGCGGCTGCGATTGGCACAGCAAGCTGCTCGCATAGGAACATTCGAGCGCGACGTGCGGACGGGTATTGTTACTTGCTCAGCAGAATTGGATCTCATCTACGGGTTGTCGCCGGGTACCTTCGATGGAACAACAACTGCATTTTTCGTAAATCTGGTTCACC
>DASRRV010000071.1:0-16759 GCA_035695545.1 Candidatus Sulfotelmatobacter sp.
CTGATCGACCAAGAAACGCTGCTCGATCCAGCCTTCGAGTCCGGTGGCCGTACGCACGCGGGCGAAACGCTTTTCGCGCTCCAGCACCTCGACCCGTTCTCCGTTTTTGACGTTGCCAACCCGGTTGTAGATGGCCGCTACCTGGTCGCGCAATGCCGCCTGTGGAGCCGAGACGTAGGCCACCTCCAATACATGGTGGCGTCCACGGCTGCAGGCAGACAAGAACAACAAAGCGGCCACTGCCCAGGCAACGGCAGCCCGGCGAACGCGTGATGGGCCTAACAGTCTCACAAATGTGTTGAGCGGAACTCTCCACTATAGCGCGTTGCGGACGAGGTTTTGCATCACGAAGGTTGATGCCTGATGCACCCCTGCTTCCACTCGACTTGACGACATGCAGACATCTGCCATCAGCTTCGGTTACCATAAACCGAGCCTTTGGAATCTTGCGGTTAGCCTACGCAGGCTGCCAGGATGGGGTTTCCTGCGTCTAAGATTTAAGATAAAGAGATCGCCTGGAAGGAACATACTCAACCTCTAATGAAAGACATATTCCGAACACGTCTGCTGCTTTTGTCTCTGATCGCTGCGCTCATGCTGATGGCCGCTGTGAATGCCCCGGCGCAAGATACGCCCGATACTGTGCTGCGTCCGCCGAAGGGATCGCAGGTCGCGATCGTGGTGTTCGAGGACTTGCAATGTCCCATGTGCCGACGCACGGCTCCTCTGGTCGAGCAGGCCTCGAAGACTTACAAGATTCCCGTAGTGCGGCATGACTTCCCGCTGCCCATGCACAACTGGTCCTACCAGGCGGCCATCATGGCTCGCTACTTCGACACCTACTCCAAGTCGCTAGGCAACGAATTCCGCGACTACATTTTCGAGAACCAGCTCGAAGTGAATCCACAGAACCTGCGCTCGTTCGGCGAGAAGTTTGCCGCCGCACACAAGGTGGATTTACCCTTCGTCATCGATCAGGGCGGAAAGCTCTCGGCACTGGTGAACGCCGACCGCGATCTGGGCAAGGCCATCAAGCTCGATCACACTCCCACGGTCTACATCGTGAGCAGCCGCCATCCGGCCAAGCCCTACATCGAAGTCAAGGACAACACCCAGCTTTACACGACCATTGACGCCATGATGAAGGAGTAGAAAAGACGATTGTCGATTGTTGATTTTGTGATTGTTGATTGAAGCCGCATGCATCTTGATTTTTCAATCAACAATCGAACCATCAAGCGATCAACAATGGCCCTCACCCGGGCCGTCCGGTGTAGTGCTCCGTGGAGTGCACGTGTTCGTGGTCTTCCAGTGATTCCAGGTGCGTCATCACTTCAGCGGGCTTGGCGAGTTCCGCGGGTAAGCGTTCTTCCAGCAGCGTCGCGAGGCGATGCGCTTCTCCCACGGGCGTTTCGTGCGGAAAGAGCAAGTGGACTTCGATAATCTGGCGGTATCCGGTGGTGCGGTATCGCACGCCGTGATAGTGCATGCCAAGCTCGTTGCAAATCGCGTCAAGCTTCTCGCGAATCTGCTTGCCGGTTTCAGGGTCGGAATAATCGAGCAGTCCGACCGCTGAGCGCCAGGCCAGGCGCCCGCCGGACCATAGAATATTGACGGCCACGGCTATCGCAACCAGCGGATCGAAAGGTTTCCATCCGGTCAGCATGACCAGACCGAGGCCGGCCACCACGCCAAAGCTGGTGAAGCTGTCGGTCAATACGTGCTTGCCGTCTGCTTCGAGAATGAGGGAGTGACTGCGCCTCCCAACGCGCAGCAGATACCAGCCCAACCAGGCGTTGAGCAGGCCCGCAGCCAGTAACAGCAGAGTCCCGGATCCCAGATGTTCCAGGGGCAGGCCGGCCAGCCATTTCTCGACGGTCTCCACCAGAATCCAGATGGCGGCTACCACAATCATTGCGCCTTCGAATCCGGCGGAGAAGAATGCAATGCGTTCGTAGCCATAAAGGAAAGTGGGAACCGCGGGCTTCGCGCTCAGCCGCAGGCTGAAAGCCGCAAAAGCCACGGCAATGACGTGCACCACGGACTCGGCAAAGTCCGACAGAATGGCCGCCGATCCCGTCATGTAATAGGCAGCCGTCTTGCCCAGGAGCATCAGCACGCCGACCGCCAGCGACATCCGCATGGCGAATTGGGCGGCGCGCAGCTCGCGTTGATCGCGCTGCGCCGAAGAGTTCGGCAGCGGGGATTTGAGGATATCCGACAAAGAAGCGCCCAGCGTGTACGATGCTCACACGAAAGCGCAAATCAGAATGTGATGGGAATCACTTGCCGGCGGCTTCTCGAACCTCTGGGTCCAGCGGTGCTGTCAGCGGGAGACGTGGCAAGCCAAGTCTCTACGACCGTCCTAAGCTAGTCTCCGAAGCCGATACCAATGGCGCGGGCCGTGCGTACCAATTCTCCGTCAGGCTGCACAGTTTTCAGGTGGCCGATGGCGCGGGAGACATCGACGGCAACGATGGAGTTCGCGCGCAGAGCGACCATTTTCCCGTACTCACCGTTGGCGATCAAATCGACTTGCTGCCACTCCGAAGCGAGTTGCCAGCACCCGGTCATAGGGCGAGGGCGAACCGCCGCGCTGAATGTGTCCCAAGACGCTGACGCGAACTTCTTTATTGGCAAGCAGTCCAATGGCATCGCCGATCGTGTTCCCCACGGGCCAGCCGCGGGCCATCTGCTTCAACTCGGGTGGAAGCTTAATGCCCTCGGCGACTACGACGATTGAAGCGGCTGCCGCGCCTTTCCCGCTGCGCGATGAAATCGCATACACCTTTTTATGGTGAACGGAATTTCGGGAATCAGAATGATGTGAGCGCCGCCAGAAATGCCGCCTTGCAGAGCAATCCAGCCACAATCGCGACCCATCACCTCCACCACCATCACGCGGTGGTGCGAAGCAGCGGTGGTATGGATTTTGTCGATGGCATCCGACACCGTATGTAGGGCTGTGTCGAAACCGAACGTGAGTTCTGTGGCCGACAGGTCGTTGTCGATGGTCTTGGGCACACCCACAAGTTTCAGGCCCTTTTGGAAAAGTTCGTGGCCGATTTTCTGTGAGCCGTCGCCGCCGATGGTGATGATTGCGTCGATGCCGAGTCTGCGCGCATTGGCGATGATCTCGTCGGAAATGTCGCGCACCACTTCCTCGCCGTTCTCTTCGGTTTGTACTTAAAAGGATTGCCGCGATTGGTGGTGCCGAGAATCGTTCCGCCGCGAGGCAGAATCCCGCTGACGCGATCGAGGGTCAACTCGAACGACTTCTCAGGCCAGATAAGTCCGTCGAAACCATCCGGGATGCCGATGACTTTCCAACCGTGCCGAAGGATTGCCGCCGTGGTGGCGGCGCGAATGACGGCGTTGAGGCCGGGAGCGTGCCCGCCTCCGGTAGCAATGCCGATACAGCGTATGTCTGACATGAGGGATCCGTCTGCTCGCTAGTCGCCCAGACCGCTGGAAGGGAACTCCTCAAGATCTCCGATGACTAGCGAACCCACGATCATACCCTCTGGGCCTGGAGAGTAGGCGACGTTACACATGGTCGTAGCTCTTTGGAGGCGCGGGGGAATGAATGAGAATCCCGCAGCACGTAAGAGGGTGTGATTTCGCGATCAAAACGGGCTGCTGGTATCAAAATTTAGAACGCCCCATTCCTCGTCGAGCACAAGAGGAATGAGGCGTTCTTAAACGGATCTATGATCGGCGGCTGCAAAAAGGACCTGTTGTCACTGAGTGACAGTCAAGGTTGCCGTACCCACTGCGGTGGTACCGGGATAAGAAGCAATAACTTTATATGTTCCTGGACTTGCGGTGGTTGGCACAATTCCTTCCCCACTACCGGCCAGGAAACTAAGTGTGAACTCCGACGTCTGATTGGTCCCGGATGAGTCCTGGACCGTCCAGATCGCGCTCTGGGTGATGTCGCCTCCAGGCGAAGCTGTGGCGGTGTAATATACCGGCGATCCATTGATCTTTGCACTCTGGCTGCTCGGGCTGATCGTGATCGAGGTGACGCCTGTCAACACAACCGTGACCGTGGTCGTTCCACTGCACGCCGCACATCCGCCGGAAGAGGCTGTGATGGTAGCCGAGCCTGTCTGAAGTCCCGTCACCTGGCCCGAGGTCTGACCAACGGAAACTGTAGTTGCATCGCTCGAAGACCATGCGACGCCGGAGCTGAGATTCTTCTGACTCCCATCGCTGTAGGTACCCGTCGCAGTCATCTGCCAAGTCTGATTCACATTGATCGTGAGGTTTGCAGGGCCGATGGAGACTCCTGTCAGTGTTGGATTCACGAAAAATCCGCGGCAACTCATCGCCAAAGCCAGGATTGCGAGCGCAGCAAACGCGCCTATCAATCGGAGTTTGTATCTCGGGGATGACATATTCGTGGACACTCCTCGGGCACGCCTGCTCAGTTTCCAGCCTTACTTCGCTGCCAAACTGGACTGAAAAATTGTAGCAGAGAAGATTTCACTAGTGCGCACTGCGGCACCGGAACCGGGCGGCGGCACTATCTCGACCGCCCTCCGCCACACAGACCGCTTCCCGGGTAGAACGGCCTACCGCCGCTGCCTTGCAGAAAAAGTGCAAGGCACAAATCGCCGGCCCGAAATGAAAGGTGGCCAGCGAAACTTGCCGCTGGCCACACAAACCTCAGCTCTTGATCAGGCTACCGCTAACGACCCTTACGGTGATCCTCCTTAGGCCCATTCTGTTTGTGGGGCGGAGGAGCGTTGTCATGATGCGCTGGCGGCCCTGCATTGTGCGGAGCCGGCTGTGAAGTATGAGACTGCGGCGGATTTGATCCGGGGCCCATGGTCTTGTTCTTCGGCTCGTACATCGGGTTAGTCCCGCTGTTGCCATGTTCCTGATAAGTCGGGTTGATTTTAGCGTTGCCCTTATCCTGGTAGGTCGGGCCGGTGCCTGCGGGCCTATCTTGGGAGTTGACCGGATTGGGATGGGTCGAGTTCGGGGGCGTAAACGGTCGGAACCCGCCATTGGCATTCCCTTTATCCTGCGTACCCATCGGTCGGTCTACGTTGTGGTTCGAATTTTCCGAGGTGAGAGGACGGTTGCCAGGCGTCGCCGGTCCCCGCGCTTCTCTGGGCGACATCGCCGGCGGATGGTATTCTCCGCCTGCGGCCCTGGCCGGAATAACGGAGCGTCCACCGAATTCGCCAGCCCTCGCAGTCGCTGCAATCGCCGGCCGGCCGTGATTCTCCTGTGCGAAGTTCTGGCGATTCTGCGCAGCCAAGTGCTCGTGCTGAGTCTGCATGGAGAGTGGCTCGAGGTGATGCTCGCGCTCGGCCACTTCTTCCTGCGGCATCGGACGCCGCTGAATTCCACCGGTTCCGCCGTTGTAGCTGACGTTATTGACCGTCGTGTTGTTGACGATCACCGTCTTGTTGTAGACATTCGTCACATTGGTGACGCTCACATTGGTGACAGAACGGTTGTAGTAGAAGTTTCTCCCGCGCCATTCGCCGCCCACGAAGCCCACACCCGTGTAGCCGTACCCGTAGTTAATCCCGCCATAGAAACCGACGTGCGGGCCCCAGTATCCTGCGTGCCAGGCATAGAATCCACCACCCCATCCCCAGTAGCCCGGGGTCCAGAACATGCCGACGGGCGCCACAATCCATGTGCCGGGCACCCAGTAATAGCCTCCCGCATCGTTCCAGGCCCAATAGCCCGGCGTCCAGATAAAGCCCGGCCCGGGGCAAATCGGCTGCGCATGAATCGGCAGAGGTGGCGGACCGATGCGCACCGACACGAAAACCTGCGCGAACGACGCCGCAGAAAAGCATAGGACCACCAGCGCGAGCACCACCCAGCGAACTGCGGATCGGTTCCTGTTCATTGATTCCCCTTTAGTCGATGAGGCCAACATAACCAGTCCAACTTGTACCGCCATTGTGACGCAAAAGGCGATGCCCAGCCTAATTACGTTCCTCCCATGTAAACACTGAACTTCGGAGTATGTTGCTCGGGAAGGGAAACCATCTGAAATGAGCAGGTTCCCAGGCGCCCTAGCGGCCAGGCACGGAGGGAGCGAACAACTGCCGCCAATTGATGATCAGTTGAGGCACGAGGAGAGCGCAAATAATTAGGATCCAGAAAACGCTCCCGGCATTGGCATCGCTCATCCGGGACAGCACGGGCACGACAAATAGAATGCGGTTGAAGACAAAAATAAGGGTGACCGCGTAGCTTCTCATCACCCACTGCCGATGGACCTCAAACTGACGGTTGCGGGCGGCGAGGAGCGCCATGACAGTTGTTACTGCCCAGAGAGAGGCCTGCACCACGTTCCCTGCGGAGAATACCCGGGGACCATGAACAACGCCCAAATAGGCCGCGATCGGTGCCGCCACCAAGACTGCCCCTATATAGACACGCCCGAGCAGGCGATGCATCGATGGATGGCGCTGCCGCAGCCTGGTAGAAAATTGCAGTGCACCCAAACAAAGCGCGGTCGCGCCCCCCGTGGCGTGCACCAACAGTTTCCACCGGACCGGGTAGAAATATTTCCATGTGTTCGAATTGTGATCGAAGACGAATCGCTCGTCGCGATAGAGGATGAAAAGCACCATGAGACCCAGCACGGAGAAAAGGGCATGCTTCGCGGAAACGCCCCTCTTGGTGCGAAGATGCTGAACAGTTGTAACCACGCAGATGTAACCGAGAAAAACCCGAAACCTTGGGTGGCAGGGGACCCAGAATGCTCAGTACCGAACCGGCGAAGCATACCACGGCAAAAAATCCGCCAAGCTTAGTTGGTTCTGCGGGCCTTCGCGATGCGCTCGTCGATCGGCTTGCGGCCTGCGAATCCTTCCTGCGTACCGTGCCAATGGGTAATCGACTTCTCTCCGAGTTTCCAGCACAGCAGGATGATCTGGCCTTCGACTTCGCAGGGAAAGTCGAGCAATCCGATGTCGATGTCTTTCACCTGCACGCCAATGGAATCGATTTCCGCCAGGGCATCTTTGGCGCGCTGCTCAGCCTTGATCTTTTCAGCTTTCCGCCGCGCCAGCGGGACGACATCCAGGAATGTGCCGCCGTTCAGAAAAATACGTTGACTCAGCTCCTGCTGCTCGGCCTCGACCTCTTCCATCACGGTCTTGCCGGCGATCGCTGTGCGGAGAAGTGATTCCAGAACCGGCAGTAGCGACTGAGCTTCGTCGAGAGTAAAGGTGCGGTCAGCCATGGGAGTTATTTTAACTCACCTGACCGTCCGCTGTTGGTTGCATCACGGTTCCGTCAAATCAGGGTTCAGCCGAATTCATTCTCGCCGGTTGAAACGAGACCCGGAACTACTGCTTGTTCGCACCGTCAGCCGGAACCACGGATGGAGCACCTAGACTCTGCACGTCGCTCACAAGCTTGGCCATCGCCAGCTCAAAGTTCTTTTCGCGGTTGCCCTGCAAAATGGCCCATTGCACGTGCTGAGTGAACGCCCACAACAAAGCGTTGGTCTTCGAGTCGCGGATCACGACTCGGAACTGGGCATCGTATGGAACGGGTCCCAGGATCGTCTCCCCTTGGCCGGACTCTCGTTCCGGCCGCGACACGGCAGGCACAGTCAAGGCGATCTCGATCAGCAGATCCGCGTCGGCTGGAGCGCCGACGAGTTCATATCGTCCTGAGGCTTTCATGCCGGCATAAAACTCGTTGTACGCCCGGTCTGGCCCTCCATTGAATAGCGAATCGTTGTAAAAGGGTTGGTCTCCACCGGAGTTGGCTACAAATACTTTTTTTGCCGTCAGGATTTGTGCGGGCACAGGCGCTGATGGCACTGCTTTCGATTGCGCCGCCAGAACCGACACCGGCAGTATCAGAATCGCGAGACAGACAAAAGAAATAACTGCTTTGCGATCACTCGTCATATCGTCTCCCTTCGCAAACTTGCGCACCGAGTCATGCCCTACGCGGGATAGACGTCCCGAAAGCGCATTTACTATAGATTTTCGTGAAGCTTTGTAAATTCTTGTCGACCATTCCGGATTTCAGCGGGTTCTTCCATGCGACGGATCGGGCGACATGGCCGAGTTCACATCCACATAAAGCCCTTGCGCCTGCGGGATTCCCGGCGCATAGCAATTTCCATCCCGGCTGTAATTCGTGCAGCGTCCAGCGACATCCTTGCGCTGCGGCGACTGCGCAAACTGCCACACTTCGGCAAATGAGACACCGCTCTGCGAGGGGTTTGGCGGGTGCGGCGACAGTGCACATCCGGGCGCGGGCGGACAGGCGTCATTGATCGCCCAATACACGATTTCGCGCTTGCCGGCGTGGTCGTGAATGTCGACCGCGGTGACGACGTTGCCGTCGTTGGCGTAGGGGATGGCCGAGCAATAGATGCCTGAGCGGAATTCGGCGGCAGTCACGGTGTCGACCCAGGCATAAATGTAGGCCTTCTGCTCCGGCAGCATGCGTCCGCCCTGCTCCAGATCGAGAAAAATGATAGTGGACCGAGGAAATCCCTCGCGTTGTGCGGCGGCAACGACCGCCCGCGCGTCCGACTTGCCGAGTCGGGTGGCGTTGGCGACGGACTTCAGCTGGGCGTAGAGCCGACCATTAAACAACACCAGAAACCCGAACCCAGCGGATTCGACTGCGGCGCGATGCCCCACCCAGGTATTTCTGGTGGCGCCCGGAGGATTGTTGAGCCAGTATCCGGAGTAGGAAAAAGTCTGGCGCAGCGTCTTGAGGTTGGCGTCGCCGGGATATTCGTTGCTGTCAAATCCAAGGTAGGTGCTCTGCGCTTGCAACATCTCGCAAGAGAGAACCAAGACCGCGATGAGCTTCCACAAGTTCATACGACTCGATCTTCGCCGATCTGCACGACCTCATTGCGCCTGGTCCAGAAATACAGGGCGAATGCCGCTATGGTGAGCACCAGCCCGACGCCGAATTCAGTCGTAACATACAACACTCGACCGACGGGCGCGGTCATGCGGTCGAAAATCGCCTGGATGAAAAGATTGTGGCTGGCGTGCAGGATGGCAGCCGTCCACAGGCTGCCAGACTTGAGCCGCAGCCAGCCCAGAATGTAGCTGTCTGCGATCACCATCAGGGTGAAACAAGTCAGCGCAAAGGCCGGTCGCGTGCCCGAGTTGTAATCCGCAAATAGCAGCGCCGGATAGTGCCACGCCGCCCATATGCATCCGCTCAGCAAACAGCCCCAGGTGAATCCGGCCTGCCGCACCAGGCGGGGAAGCAGAAATCCGCGCCAGCCGATTTCCTCGCCGAGGGCCCGGGCGGTGCTACTGATCACCCCAAGCGTCGCGTAGCAAGGGATCGCCAGAAGAAGCGCCGTCAAGCGCGGCCAATCCGGAAATCCGAAAGCCACTCCCAGCGGTCTGGAGAATTCCGAGAAGGCGAATGACCCGGGGATTGCCACCCACGTCGCAAGATAAACCGGCAAGGCGTAAAGAACGGGAATCACATAGGCCCACGTGATGTACCGCGCCGGCCGCCAATTCCACCCGAGCGTCGCCAGATCGATTCCAAACAGGCCACAGGTGGCAAGCGCGGCAAAGGCGGGACACCACATCACCAACGACACCACCACACCATTCCCAGCGCCAATGTGCCCGGTGTGGATTATGAGGTAGTACGGCAGGCTAGAGAATGTGAATACCAGCAGCAAATACGTGAGGATCTGTTTTGCCAATGGTTGCATGTCGGCGGAATCTTACCATTGCATTGGCGTCTCAGGAGTCCTCGCTCTAGCCCCCGATATGCACCATGGTGCGCGAAGCCGGCACAAAGTCGGGCTCTCCGATGTGATGCCGCTCTTCCTTCTTCGCTATGACGCCGCGAATGAACTCCGCCAGTTCATCGTCACTCGCGCCACGCTGCATCTGGGCGTGCAGATCGTGGTCCCACACGGAGAACAGGCACGTGCGGATTTTCCCGTCGGAGGTAATGCGAATACGGCTGCAGTGTCCGCAAAACGGATGCGAGACTGGGGCAATGATCCCGATCTCGCCCACGCCATCGTCGAATCGGTAGCGGCGCGCGGTCTCGGAACGCGCATGCGGGATTTCGACCAAGGGCCGGTACTCGGCCATGCGCGTCAGAATCTCGTCGAGCGTGACTACCGTTGAAGGAGCCCAGGTGCGTCCCTCTTCAAGTGGCATGAACTCGATGAAGCGCACCGTAACTCCCTCTTCGCGAGCGAACATGCCGAAGGGAATGATCTGATCTTCGTTGAAGCCGCGCATCAGCACGCAGTTCACTTTGAGGGGCCACAGTCCGGCACGCCGCGCGGATCGGATGCCTGCTAACACATGGTCGTACCCGCCCGGCACGCGAGTAATGCGAGTGAAGCGATCGGGATCGACCGCGTCCATGGAGACGGTGACGCGGGTGAGGCCAGCTTGTTTCAGGGGTTGAGCGAGGTCGGCGAGGAGGTGGCCGTTGGTAGTGAGCGCGATGTCGAGCGGAAGACCGTTTCCGTTGGATCCGCGTAGTTTCGATAACTCCCGCACAAAATCCACAACACCGTTACGCAACAAAGGCTCGCCGCCGGTGAGGCGAACCTTGGTAATCCCCATTCCAACCAGCACCCGCACCATCCGCAGATAGTCTGCAAACGGCAAGTCCCCGTAAAGCGCGCCTTCGTTGCCCGTGCGGCAATACACGCACTTGTAGTTGCAGCGGTCAGTAATGGAGATCCGGAGATCGGTAATAGCGCGCCCGAATTTGTCGTGAAGAGCAACCATAGCCATTGGATCGAAGCAGCAGCTAGAAGTCTCTTCGGAAAGAATACGAACAGACAGGACCCAACCCGGCAGTCGCTTCCTTTCCAATGATCCTGGTCCAATGATGCTGGCAAGGATCGGGAGGTGATGGCTCTGCCAGCACCTTCGGGAGATTTTCTTGCGAACTTCGCGAATTCTTAGCGATCTCTGCGGTTCAAAAGCTTTGAATCGCAAAGTGCGCTAAGAAATCCGCAAAGGACGCGAAGAAAGTCATCCCTCGCCGCGAGGCCTGGGTATGCCCGAAGGCCAAAGCGGTCGGAAACTCAGCCTTCATTATAGATCGTATACGGCTAAGTTATTTCAACGCTTTCGCGATCGCCGCCTCTGCCAGCGGAGCCATGATCTTGTGTCCCGCGGCATTGGGATGCAGGCCGTCGTCAGCCAGATCTTTCTGCAGCAGGCCTTTGTCGTCGACCATGGACGAGAAGTAATCGAGATAGAGGCATGCTCCCGAGTCGCAGTACGACTTCAGCCATTTATTCAGTGCGAGGATTTTCTCGGGCGAGCGCTGCGCGAAGAAATCCTTCGATCGTTCGGTGTAGTTGTGCACGGGCAGCACCGACGAATAGACGACTCGCACCTGACTGGCCCGCGCTAATTCCGCGAGGGATGCGAAGTCGGCCTCGATGTCTTCCAGGCGCATGGGGCCGGTATTGCCGGCGATGTCGTTCGTACCCGCGAGAATGACGACAACCTTGGGATGGAGGTTGATCACATCCTGGCGAAAGCGGACCAACATTTGCGGCGTCGTCTGGCCTCCGATGCCACGGTTGACGTAAGGCTTACCGGGAAAGGACTCGTCGAGATGCCAGCCGTCAGTAATCGAGTCGCCGAAAAACACGACGCGATTTTCGCCGTCTGCCGGCGCCTTGAGCGCAGCATTGGCCTCGCGATACCGCGCGAGTTGTCCGTAGTCGTCAGTAAACATCGCGATGCGCGATGTCCGGTACTGATCAAGTCCGGCAAAGCCGGTGCTGGGGATGGCGGGAGGGGCTTGCTGGGCAAGGGCGGACAGAGCAAGAAACATGACAGCGTATAGAAGTCCAACGACTGTGCGGAACGGTCTCGAGTGCATGTTTGTCCTCGGCCAAACAGGATAGCGCGGCTCCCCGCGCATGGGGAAAAATTCTCCACCCTCCGGTGATGCGTGAGCTGTTTTCCAATCTTCCGCAAACAGAACCACCAAAGTGCTATGCTTATCGGGCGAATTCCATGAGCAACGCGAAACAGGACGTCGAGCTTCTTCTTAACAAGCTCCCGGATAACTGTTCGGTTTGATTTCGAGGGGATTTGCAACTTCGCAGGTCCGAAAAGGGATTGGCGGTTTACGCCTCACATCCCGTCGTAGTTCGGACCACCGCCGCCTTCCGGGGGCACCCAGGTGATGATCTGATACGGGTCGGCGATGTCGCAGGTTTTGCAGTGGACGCAGTTTGACGGGTTCAGGCTGATGCGCTTGCCGTTGGGCTGGGTCGCGTCTTCAACCATCTCGTAGACATTCGCGGGGCAGAAATTCTGGCAGGGGCTGCCAAATTCTTTCACGCAGCGCGTATTGCAGACGTTCGTGTCGTGAATGACCAGGTGCGCCGGCTGATCTTCTTCGTGCTTGGTGCCCGAATGGTAGAGGTCAGTGAGCTTGTCGAACGTGAGCTTGCCATCGCCCTTGGCCGGGCCGATCAGGTGAGCTTCAGCGCCGCCATCCGCGGGCAGGTCGGCGAGCTTGCGCATGTGTTCGTGCCCCGCACGCGCGGGATAGCGGTTGCGCACGCCGCGTCCGCCGGTGAACATCTGCAGTCCGGTGTGGAACATGCCCGCGTAGAATCCGCCCTCGAATCCCTGGTGCATGTTGCGCACTTTCCAGAGCTCATCCTTGATCCAGCTGGATTCGACCTTCTTCTGGAACTCGCCTAGAGTCGCGGCCGACGAGTCATCTTTTTTGAGCGCCTCGAAAGCTGTCTCGGCCGCCAACATGCCGCTCTTGATCGCCAGATGAATTCCCTTCAGCCGCGCTGAGTTGACCAAGCCAGCGGAGTCGCCGAGGATCATCCACCCGTTGCCCGCGACAGGAGGAATGGCCCACCATCCTCCGTAGGGCATCGATTTCGCGCCGTAGCGGATCATCTTGCCGCCTTCGAGCAGCCTCGCGACAAACGGGTGCCGCTTGAACTCCTGCAGCACGCGCTGCGGATCAAGCCGCGGGTCGGGATAGTCGAGACCGGTGACGAAGCCGAGCGAGACGACATTGTCTTTACCGCCGTAAATCCAGGCGCCGCCATATTCCTTCGTGGTCAGCGGCCAGCCCATCGTGTAAATGACTTCGCCCTTGGCGATGCGGCCCGAGGGCACTTCCCAAAGTTCTTTTACGCCAACGCCGTAGGTCTGCGGATTAGCGTTTTTCGCGAGATCGAATTTCTGGATGAGCTGTTTGGTCAGCGATCCGCGTGGGCCTTCGGCAAGGATCACAACTTTCGCGTTCAGGTCGTAGCCCGGTTCGAAATTGGATTTCTGATGGCCTTCTTTGTCCACACCCTTGTCGTCGGTGCGCACGCCGGTAACGCGGTCGCCGTCAAAAAGAAGCTCAGAGCCTGCGAATCCAGTGAAGACGGTGATGCCCGTCTCTTCGACCTTGCCCCCCAGCCACTTCACAAACCGGTTGAGCGAAATAACAAAGTTGCCGTGGTCGCGCAACGGCGGCGGCGTAATTGGCAACTTGAACTTGCCCTTCTCAGTAAGGAAGTAAACGGCTTCTTTGGTGACCGCGGCATCGAGCGGCGCTTCCTTTTCGAATTCAGGAAGTAGCTCACGGATCGATCGCGGATCAAGCAGCGCGCCGGAAAGACAATGCTGACCGATCTCGCGGGCCTTCTCGAGGACGTAGATATTCTCTTTGCTGAGTTGCGCGTCCGGATGAGAAGCGTTGTGCGCATCGATCAACTGCGAGAGGCGCAAAGCGCAAGCCATTCCTGCCGGTCCGCCGCCAACAATGACCACATCGGCCGGCATCTGCGGACGCTCGACACCTTCAATCGGTTTCCGAAAAACGAGCATAGAGCAGGTTACAAAGTTTCAAGGTTTCAACGTTTCAAAGGTTCAACGTACGAACAGCCCAGGTGCGGACCAACGATCGGCGTTTACTTTGAAACCTTGAAACCCTGAAACTTTGAAACCTTATCCTTTCGCCTTCTTCACTTCTTCAATCAGCGGAGGAACGATGTCGAACAGATTCCCCACGACCGCGTAATCCGCGATCTCGAAGATCGGCGCCTCTGAATCTTTGTTCACTGCGATGATCGCGCGCGATCCCTTCATCCCAACGATGTGCTGAATTGCCCCGCTGATGCCCAGCGCCAGATACAACTTGGGGGCAACTGTCTGGCCAGAAGACCCGATCTGGCGATCCATCGGCAGCCAGCCCGAATCGCAAATGGGGCGCGAGGCAGCGAGATCGCCTCCGAGCGCGTCGGCGAGTTGCTTGGCGATCTCGATGTTCTTCTGCTCTTTGATGCCGCGGCCCACGGCCACAATGATCTCGGCCTGTGTAAGATCGACGGCCTGTTTGGCTTCTTTGAACACCTCCTGCGGCTTGTTGCGAATCACACCGTCAGCAATTTCGACGTTCACCGTTTCAACCGGCGCGGCGCTCGTCCCGGTCTCCGCCTTGTCGCCCCTGAATGCTCCGTTCTGGAATGTCGCGAACCACGGGGCATCGCTGGTGAAGCTCACGTCCGCAGCCAGCTTGCCCTGAAACATCTGACGGGTGAATACAAGTTTGCCCGCTTCATGCTTGAAGCCGATGCAGTCGCTGATGACGGTGCGTCCCATGGCGGTCGCCAGCTTGGGCACGAAGTCGCGCACCTGATAGGTGTGCGGCATGATCACCAGTTTGGGCTGCTTGGTAGCCAGGAATTGTTTCAGCGCGGCCGCGAAGGCATCGGGCGTGTAGGGCTCAAGCTTCGCAGACTCGACCACGTAGACCTTCGCGACCTTCTTGGCCGCAACTTCGGCAGCGATGGCGGCGGCTCCGCTGCCCACCACAGCCGCTTCGAGCGTCCAGCCGGTTGCCGCAGCGATCGCTTGCCCGGCAGTAATGGTTTCCCACGAGACGCGATTTAGTTTGCCTTCGCGCTGTTCGACGACTACTAAGATGGTATCGGGCATAAAGTCAGCTCTTAGCTTCTAGCTCCTGGCTTCTGGCTTCTGGCTAAACACAGCCGAGCTTCGCTCGGCGGACGGACGAGGGCGTCCGTCCCTACATGCGCATTTACAAAACGCGCAATTCGTTCCGCAGTTTATCTACCAACTTCTTGGCAATCTCAGCGGACGATCCTTCGATATGCTCCGTCTTCTTCGTCTTCTGCGGGATATACAACCGCTCGATCTTCTGCAGATTGTCGCCAACGGCCGACTGCACTTCGGCCAGTGCCACTTTCCGCAGCGGTTTATTCTTGGCCTGCTTTATGCCAATCAGGGTGGCATAGCGCAGCTTGTTGATTCCGGACTGAATCGTCAGCACGGCAGGCGTCGGCATGTCTACAAACTGGAAATATCCCGCTTCAAGTTCGCGCTTCACGCGGATGCCGCTGTCGGTCTTCTCAATTTGCATGATGATCGTCGCGTGCGGCCATCCGAGCAACTCGGCCAGGATCACGCCGGTTTGCGCGTATCCGTAGTCGTCGGATTGCAGACCAGTAAAGATCAGGTCAAACTGCTCATCTTTAATCGCAGCCGCGAACGCCTTCGCGGTGTTGAAGGCGTCGAATCCGACGAACTTGTCGTCTTCAAGATGAATCGCGCGATCGGCGCCCTTGGCTAGCGCCTCGCGCAGCACCTGCTGGGCGCGAGCGGGGCCGCTGGTGATCACTACGACCTCACCTTTATGCTTCTCCCTTTGGCGCAGCGCTTCTTCCAGGGCGTACGCGTCAGGTTCGTTGACTTCGTAAGAAACGTCTTCGCGGATCCACGCGCCGGTTTCGTTCAGCTTGAGCGGTGCGTCTTTCTGCGGCACCTGCTTCATGCAAACCAGGATTTTCAAGAGAATGACTCCTTACCCAGTGCCTTCGGGAAACTATGAGGAAACCTGTAAGTATAAATGAGCAAACAGCGCGGGTGGAAATAGCCCCTTCGTGATCAACTTGTGATCTCAATCACAGACTCCTTCGTCACCCTCCGTCAGCATGGCCGAGAGGCTTTATGCCAGACGACAACTTTTCTGCCATGCGGCGGAGCATCATCGACGGAGCGCCTGACACCGCTTCGAATCTCGCACGGCAGGCTGTCTCGGCCGGAGTTGCACCGATCGACGCCATCAACAACGGCTACGTCCCAGGCATGCACGCCGTCGGCGAGCAGTTCGCAGACGGGCAGATCTTCCTGCCCGACATGATGGCCTCAGCCGAGGCCATGCGCGCAGCTATGGCAGTGCTCGATCCGGAACTGAAGAAGCTCGGCGCGGAGCGCCCCATGGCGGGCGTGGTCATCCTGGGCACGACCAAGGGCGACATTCATGAGATTGGGAAAATCCTCGTGGGAACTCTGCTGACGGCGCACGGCTTCCGAGTGCACGACCTTGGAGTCGACGTCCCCGGGGGAAAAGTTCGCCGCCAAAGCGCGCGAATTCAATGCTGACATCGTCGGAGTCTCGGCCCTGCTGACCACAACCATGCGTAATCAGGAGAGCGTGGTCGAGGCCCTGGAGAAAGCGGGCCTGCGTTCGCAAATCAAAATCATGGTTGGAGGCGCGCCCGTAACTCGGCGCTGGGCCGACGAAATCGGCGCCGACGGATACGCTGCCAACGCGATGAGCGCGGTCGCCCTGGCCCGCGAGTTGATGCAACACAAGACGCAGAGTGCGATCGTGGAGCCCGTGGTTGTGGAGCCAGTATGAGACCGAAATTCGAACTGCTCGACAAGGTGCTCATCGAACGGATCCTGGAAGAAGCCTTCCAACTCATCGAAGATCCCGGCGTGCGCGT
>DASRRV010000072.1:0-72305 GCA_035695545.1 Candidatus Sulfotelmatobacter sp.
TCAGACCTGACAGCAGGTCCGCTCCACGGTCCCAGCCCAACACATGGCGTTCGAGTTCTGACAGCCGCACAGAGCCCAAGCGCAGTCGCCATAGATTCCGTGCGGGATGAAGGAAATCGAGGTGCGCACGCAGAGTCGGCGGGGAAATCTTGCGGCTCATGCGATAGCGGGTTTCTAGCAGCGGCCAGTCGAATGACTTGCCATTGAACGTGATAAGTGCAGGACGTTCAGCGATCCTCTCTCGCAGGGCGAAAAGTAACGCGCGTTCCTCGCTGTACTCGCGCAGGAAAAACTGCTCGATTTCCAGCCCGCCATCTTCCCACCACGCAACACCGACAAGAAATGCATACGTGCCGCTGCCGCCGGCAAGCCCGGTAGTTTCTGTGTCGAGAAACAGCCATTGGTCGGGATCCGCAACCTCGTCCGGAGTATCTGGCACCAGCAATCTCAGGGCGCGTGCATCGGGCACAAATCTGGGTGGCTGAGCGGACCAACAGCGCACCGACAGATATTCTCCGTATTGGTTGGTCTTCGTTGTGGCGCCGAGAACCTGGACGAGGCGCTCGAGGTTCGGTCCGATTCCCGTGGTCCCGGACGGCAATCCGCGGGTCTCGTCGAGCAGCGTCGGGTGCCATCTGCCCTCCCCAGAGTCTGAGCGTGGCGGGCGCTCGAGCGCCTTCAGGCTGACGTATCGTGTGCTCATGCCGTTTCTGCCGTCCTGATTGCAACGAACTCGGTGTCTCCGCACAACCGCTCGAGAATCTGGAGCGTGACTTCTTTCGTTCTCTCGGTATGATCGGCAGCGGGCCCGACGCAGGAGGGGCATCCGTTCTCGCACGGGCAGGCGCTGATCAGTTCCAGCGTGCGATTCAACAGCGTGTCACACGCGCAGTAGAGCGGATCACTCAATCCGATGCCGCCTGGGTAAGCATCGTAGATGTAGAGATTGGGCTCGAAGAATTCCTTGATCTCCAGACCGTTTGAAGGGGCTGTCGCGAAATCTTCCCACTTGATTTCGCTGGCCGTGCTCGGCGGGCGTTCGCCGACTGCCGTGCCGAGATCCCGTCGATCGCACATCATCAATAGCGTCGCAATGGATCCTAGAGCGTAGAGCAAACCGAAGATGCCGTTCTGACGCTCGGAAAGACTGAACGGCAATTCGGCAAGCAGGCTGTGCCCGAGCGTCAGCCAGAATGAGGTCGTGTGCATCTCGTTTTCCGGCAATTCAAGTTTTCCGGAGCCGACGTTTTCGTTGGTAAAGAACTTGATCTTCTTGAACCCGACAACTTGCGATCGCACGAGTACGTCGCCATGCGCGCGAGCCGCTGGGCCCGCGATGGCCTCTTCTTCAGCCACTTCGAGGACGCGAACCTGGGTGTAGCGAATGGCGTCTGTGAAGTAGTCCACATTGACCGGTCTGACGTAGGCTTTGCGCTTGTCGAAATCCAGATGCTCGACGTGGTACTGCTGCCCCTGGTGGATATAGATTGCTTTCGGGTGGACGGCAGTTAGCGCAGAGGAAAAATCGACTTCGCCGATCACCTCCGGCTTGCCCCGGTCTTCGCCGGTCGTATCGATGATGACGAAGTTGTCGGACGTGACCGAACGCAGGCTGGTCGTGTCTGCCGGGTAGGCTTCGTCGATCCAATGCCAGTCTCCGCCGCTTTGATGGAGGAACCCGGCGTCTCCTAACCGTTCACAGAGCTCGGGAAGATCGACGTTCCCGAATCGCTCATCAGGCGAGATGGGCAGTTCGAATACAGCGCACTTCAAGTGATTGACCAGAATCTCGAGATTGTCGGGCTGGATGTGCGCGTGCTCGGGCGAGCTTCCGAAAAAGTAGTCGGGATGCTGGACGATGAATTGATCAAGCGGGGCCGAAGACGCAACGAAGACGGCGCATGAGCTTCCGCTTCGTCGGCCCGCCCGGCCGGCTCTCTGCCACGTCGAGGCGATCGTTCCTGGATACCCAGCCATGACACAGGCATCGAGTGAGCCGACGTCGATCCCCAGTTCGAGTGCGTTGGTGGCGACCACTCCCAGAATTTGGCCGTCGCGCAGACCGCGTTCGATCTCGCGGCGTTCTCCTGGCAGATATCCTCCACGGTAGCCACGTATCGGCTCTGGTTTGCCTGGCTTCGGACGATTGACCTGCTGCAAATAAGTCAGAATGACTTCCGTGTGTAGCCTGGAATTGGCGAAAACGATGGTCTGCAACTCCCGGGCAAGAATCTCTTTCGCAACCCGTGTTGCTTCGTTGATGTAACTACGCCGAATCCCGAGATTTCTGTTGATCATCGGTGGGTTGTAGAACACGAAGAGCTTCTCGCCTGCGGGCGCGCCGTTCTCTTCGACGACTTCTACTTGCTTTTCGATCAATTGCGAAGCCAGCTTGCTAGGATTCGCGATGGTTGCCGAACAGCAAATGAACTGCGGATCCGAATCGTAGAACTTCGAAATCCGCTTGAGCCGTCTGAGGACATTGGCCAGATGGCTGCCGAACACACCACGGTAGGTGTGAAGTTCATCGAGCACGATATAGCGCAGGTTCTCAAACAGGCGCATCCATTTCGTGTGGTGGGGAAGGATTCCGGTGTGAAGCATGTCCGGATTCGTCAGGACGATGTGCCCGCGCTCCCGAATTGCTTTTCGTGCATCGCTCGGTGTGTCGCCGTCATACGTGAACACCCCGAAACTGTCGTCAAGTCGCTTTGACAAATCCTGCAATTCAGCCAGTTGATCCTGGGCAAGTGCTTTGGTCGGGAAAAGATAGAGGGCGCGAGTGTCAGGATCCTCCAGCACCGCATTCAGGATTGGCAGGTTGTAGCAGAGTGTTTTGCCAGATGCAGTCGGCGTCACCACGACCACGTTCTTGCCGTCTCGCACCAGTTCAGCAGTCGATGCCTGGTGCGAATACAGTTGCTCGATTCCCTTGGGCCGATAGGCCTCAGCCAAGGCACTTGTCACCCAAGCTGGCATGGGACGAAACTTGGCATCTCGGGCCGGAAACTGCCTTGCGGCGGTGAGAACTTCGTCGCCGCGAAAGCGCGCGACTAACGTTCCGAGGAAGTCCTGAATCGTATCGAGACTGTCGCGGGTTCGGGGAGCCAGAGACTCGGAAGGGGACATGCAGGACTCCGGATATATTCGCCTTTTGTTCGCCCACAAGCCTACCACCTTTATATAGACCCCGCAATATGCACCTTGCTGCCAGCGGAAATGAGATTGGTTAACTCCTGGTGCCGCTCGACACGGCTATCCCCATGACGAGCCAGATTTTCAACCAATCGCGAGACACGGAAAGAGTTCTCGCAAAACAGGCTGGTACAATCCCTCCCGAGAGGAACTCATGCTAAACCTGAGCAAGGTAGTAGGGCAATTGAAGAAAGAAAGGCAGCAAACCCAAGCAAAGTTAGTTCAACTTGACACCGCCCTTAAGGTTTTGAGAGTCGTCAGAACGACCGGATCGGGAGTCAATGGTAGACGCGTGAGATCCGCGAACCGAAGACCCATGTCGTCTGCTGCGAAGAAGAGGATTGCCGCCGCCCAGCGAGCGCGTTGGGCGAAATGGAGGGCGGCGAAAAAGAGCAAGTAAGGTTCAGGGCAACTCGAATATCCCGCGATCAGATTTCAATTTTCTCCCTCCGTCAGCGGTTTTCATTTACCAAGGCGTTGACGATCTCAGTCCACTCCTCATCGAGCGACACATTGGCTTGACGCCTTCCTGCGCGGCCATACCAGTACCCGGAATTTGACAAGTCGCCTTCCTTGCTGTGAAGTCTCCGGAGGCTGAAGTGGTAGTTCGGCAACAAGATGTTCGTTGGCGCGCAAATGATCATTGTGCTCGAAGCATTCGTCGAGCACTGCGTTTCGCTTGTCCTCGGTCATACCTTCGAATTTTGCTAATCTTTGTCGAACACGGCCGCGCTCCTGATTCCGGGGTTGCGGGCGGGCAGGATCGACTCACTCCTGCTTGGAAGCGTATTGGCGGTGGATGTCACCTGAACCGCAAAATCGATGATCTACTCTTGGAGGCGGGGTTCGCGATTGATGAGTTGAGGACCACCTATCTTTCTGGGCCGCGTCCGATGACTTACACCTACCAAGGATTTGCTCACGTCTGACGAGGCAAAGCCGCCCCAGCACGCACCGCCGGCCCAACTCAAGATCCACACATCTCCACTCAGCGCCCTCGCGCCTCCTCACAACAAAGGGACTCCGGTCGGGCACGCACATAGCTTAGGGGTTGATGGGATGAGTTGGTGTGGATGAGTTGAGCTGATGTAGAGTAGATGATCTGACCCAATGTGGTGGTTCGTAAGGAATAGCGACTATGGATGAGTAGCTCCCAAAATTGTCAGTGGAGGGAAGTTGATGACGTTAGCTGACCTGCCGATGCGGAAGAGAGTATTGCCACCATGAACTTCAGACGAAAGGGCCACCACAGTTGCCACTGTACGTACTCAGCGGTAGCCGCGCCCAAGGAGGTATTTCGCGCCAGCCTCGAAGGCTTCGGGACCTGGTACGAAAAACCCGAAGGCATCGGCCAACCGACTGATGACATTGAATGAGAAACAGACGGCGAGGGCATCCTCAATCTGTGGGCGCGAAGCGCCGGCAGCGAGGACTGCTCGCATGTCATCCGCATCCACCGTGTGCTCGCGCATGAGCTTGCCTAGCATCAGCAGTGTCGTCCCGGGAGTCGGCCGTTTTCGGATCTACTGCTCGTAGCCTCCGATGTCGATGTTCGAGCCCTGGACGCGGGCGTTCCCGGCAAAGTCGAGTGTCCCCACCACCGCCGAGCCCAGATTGATTCCCGCATTTATCGCCGGCGAGGTTGACTGGACATGCAAGTCCGGCGTGGTTCCGCTCAGGAACTGCGGGTCGGAAAATTTTCCGTTTCCGTCCTTCCCCGAACCGGATTGATAGGCCGTGAATGTGCCGTAAGTTTTGTTGTTCCAGACGAATGTGGTGCTGGTGGCTCCGCCGGGGGAGAAGTAGAGGTTGTAGTCCACATCTGCTGGGTTGGCTACCGATGTAGTGAAGTTGTGGATGGCGAGGGCTTGTGCACCCGCGTACACAATGTTGTTCTTGAACACGTTGTTGGTGGCGTGGTACTGAATCTGAAATTCGCCGCTGCCCGTGTTCTTGCCGTCGTTCTTGTACAAGGTGTTGTTGACGATGGTGACATGGTCGCTACCCCCGACCTTGTTGGCGTAACCACCAATGGAAACTCCCGCGGAGTTGCCGAAGTAAACGAGGTTGTTGCGAGCAGTCACGTTGGCGGTGTTCCTGCCGGAGTGCTCGCTGGCCATTTCGATGCCGATGTCAACATTGTGGATCAGGTTGCGCTCGATCAGGATGTTGGCGCCACCGTCGACGTAAACCCCGTTGGCGCACCAGCAGTTTTTGGGATAGGAAGGATTTCCGTTCGAACTGATGTTGTAAACGGTATTGAGGGTGATGGTGCCGTTGCGGGCCTGATCATACGCGGAATTGGGCGAGACGCCTTCAAAGCCAATAGCGTCGATGCCGATGTTGTTGTTGTCGTGGATCAGGTTGTTGGTAATGGTGAAGGTATCGACGTTGCCGTCGACGGTGAGGGACTCGCTGCAGCCTGTCTGCAGGTGGTCGATCTCATTGCCGCTGATGGTGATGTTGTTCAGAGATGCCGGCGCCTGCGTGCCGTAGAAAGCGACGCCCAGTGCGTTGGCATTGCAGCCCGATGCTGTCGTCACTATGTCGTGGATGTGGTTGTTAAGCAGCTGCAGATTGCTTCCGGCGCCGGTGACCCAGACCCCGACCGGAACCTTGCTTCGGGTAGTGGTTTTGTAGTTGCGGATTTCCAGTCCCCGGATGATCACGTAGCTCTGGCTGGCAAGGTTGATCAGGCCGCCCTGGGCGGGAGGCGTGAGCCCGGTGCCGTCGATAATCGCGGCTTGGCTGGCATAGTTCTGGAAGGTGATGTAGCCGGCGCTAGCGGAGCCGGAGACAGGAATGGTCACTACTTCGTTGTAGGTTCCGCCCAGCACCTGGACAGTGTCTCCTGCGGCGACGTGATTGGCGGCGTATTGAATGTTGCGCCAGGCACTGGTCGTGGTCAGGCCGTCGTTGGTGTTGCTGCCCGTGGTGGACACGTAGTAAGTGGTGGCGGAGGCGAATAGGGCCAGCAGAAAAATGCAGAGCCCTACAACCAGCCGGACAAGGAGGCGAACGGCGGGGGTCTTCATGGGGATTGCTCCTTTGCGGAGTGGCGTTTCTGGGGCCTTTCGCTCTGTTGCTTGTGTCTATTTCGTTATATTACGTCACCTTGCGTTTCATTGAGATCAACGGAATGTACACCTGTCCGTGCTTGCCGTCAACGGAGATTTGGTGGACTTTGTTAAGAGCGGGGGGCGTAACACTTTGTATCGCATTCTGCGGCCTCTGGCCATTTCCGACCTGATTGAACGACAAATTGCCTATGCAGATTTCTCCGTCGACCGTTCCGCGGTTCGCCTTTTGCGTTTCCGAAAAGCGGCTTCGCTTGCGCTGCCTGAAGATGAAGTAGTCCGCGACCACCCCAATGTCAATTGGGAAAGGCAAGAGGAACATGTAATGAGCGATCGGCTGGCTGCTGTAGCTGACGCATTGGTGCAATCGCCTCAACCGGGAAATGATACTGTTCTTCGCTTTGGAGATTTCGAACTTTCATTCACGGATCCCGCTTTTGTGGACCGACTAGCCCCCTTTCCTCGGATGCTGGATAAATTTAACCCTGTGAAGAAGCCGATACTTTGGCTGCGGCTAGTTTGCTTCGGATACATCTGCAATGAGTTCATCCGGTCTGAAGGTGAAGCAGTGGGGTTCGAGGTGCGAGACTTTCCAGTTCGAGAACTGCTCAGAAAGGCCCAAGATCCGCATATCGAAAAATCGTTGGAACAGTACGAGCGAGCCATCAAGGAGGTTTGTGAGACGAAACTCTGAGTCCGCCGATCTGATGCTTGGCGCAAAGGGTAATGTCACCCGAAACCGAGATGGGCGATGTGATAGCGACGCAGCCCTGATTTTTTAGTGCCCCGGCAACCGGGTACACGCCCTGAACTCGCCAAAGGGCAACTCGGTCAGGAAAGTTCGAAAATCGTCCTCTAGGGCCGACCAATCTTTCAAAGGTCTTCAACTCTGCTCTGATTTTCTGCTCTTACCGAGGACACTTCCGTTGGCCTCGTTCGCGGGGCTAACGACGCAGAGCAGACGCTCCGCCTGAATCGTCGGGGGCGTCCAACGGAGATGACTTTATGATCTTGTAGTCGTGATATTTGATGGAGAGGGTTGCAGTGCCCCCTAGTCGGATCGTGCTCTCTGTGTGGTTCTCAGAGGGGAGCCAAAAATCGTTTACCTTGACGTATTTATGCGCGATTTCGGTCTTCTTGATCCATAGCGACGGATTCTTGCCTGGCTCGCCTTCCATTCGCACTACGGCAAAGTCTTTCGCGTCGACCCAGATCTTTCCGCGATAGAGGAATTTGTTCTTGGTCTTGGGCAGCAAGCTCAGGATGTATTGCCCACCGTCGAGAGCGGCATCGTAACCTACGAGTTCGAAATGGTAATTGTCGTGGGTTAGCGCGGTCTGATGGCTGTTGTCCCCTTTCGCGGCTTCCTGTTCGCCTTCCAGAAGTTTTTTGAATATGTGGTCAATGACGAACTTGGAGCCAGTCGCCGACTCGATGCTGAACTCCTTGGCGTTGGGAGCATGGAAGGTGACCTTCACGACCATTTCGGCATCGCGATCGCTGGGAAAACCGCGATACTGCATGCGATAGGTGCGCTTGCCCTCGAACTGCTCGAGCGCCGCCGTTCTTTGCGCGTTTCGCTGTTCAAGATTCTTGACGACCTGGTCCACTTGCAGGGGAGCAGGTTCCGCCGACGGGATGGGACTGATTGCCGGCTGCGCAGCAGTCCGCGATTCGGCAAGAAGACCCCCGATGACCAGGATCGCTGCAATTACAATCTTTCCGCGAAGCCCCAAGTTTGTCACGATGCCCTCTATGATGCTGCCGGTGGCGGAGGGTTGTCAGCTATCAAAGGTCGCAGGGGCGAACTGTTAAGCGGCCCTACCTTGCTCAAGCCACTTTTCCATTCTTGCCGGGTATTTTCGCAGCCCTTGACTGCGTGCGAAAACGGGCTGGGGGAGCTTCAAACTCGCGTTTGAAGGCGCGGTTGAAAGCGGCTTCGGATTCATAGCCCACTTCGGCGGCGATCTGTGCTACCGAATAACTCGTTGACGCCAGCATCTGCGCTCCCAACTGCAGTCGCCAGCGGGTGAGGTAGGCCATGGGAGTTTCGTTGAGGTAATAGCGGAAGCGCTCGGCCAGCACCGAGCGTGATGCTCCAGCTTCCTTGGCCAGGGTGGCGATGGTCCACGGATGCGCGGGATTGCGGTGCATCAGCGCCAGCGTCCTTCCAACTTCCGGATCGCGAGCGCCAGCCAGCCATCCAGTTTGCTCTGGAGGAAGGTGGGTGATATAGGCCCGCAGGGTTTCGACGAATAAGACCTCGGACAACTTGGCCATCACCGCTTCTCCGCCGGCGCGCGAAGTGTCAGCCTCATTCACGGAGAAGCGGATCGAGTTCTCCAGCCATCGTCCGGAAGCGTCGTTACGAATGCTTACCTTGAACACTGAAGGCAAGCCACTGAGAAAAATCTGGCTGAGTCGCGGTTCGCACGCCATGTAGCCGCAAATAAATCTCGTGACTTCTCCTCCACCGCCGAAACGTGACACCTTCAGTCCTTGAGAGAAAACGCGCTCGAGTTCGGGCCCCATATCCACCGTCTTGGCAGCCGGGCCGTTCTCCACGATGTGGGGATCGCCATGAGGAAAAATGACGAGGTCGCCGGGGTTCAAGTGAACGCGTTCGCCATCTTGCAAACCCGCAGTGGCGTGTCCATCGGTGAGCAGGTGGTAAATGATGACGTGGCCGGCGCCAGGAGACAGGTGCGGCGCGTAGTCGCACGAGGCCGGAGAAAGAAAGCTCCAGGGCGCGGAAAACTCTCCGTGGTAGAACATCGCCCCTTGTAGCTTTACCACCCTCAACACTTCGGACAGAACGTCCATACACGCCCCCAGGCAAAGCTTTCCGGACCCTTGAGCAAATCATCACACGGCGAGTGCGCAGTAAGCAAGAAAGCCGGACGAGCGGACAAGTGCGCTGCGGGACGATCCCTCAGAGTGAGGGGAAGTCAAGCCGGGGGAAAGGCGAGAAACAGCAGATTCGATCCAGAAGCCGCCGGCAAGTCAGAAAAAGGAGAATTCTATGAAAAAGCAATTCCTATTCATCGCAAGCCTCTGCCTGGGAATCGGAGTGGCCGTGGCTCCAGCTAGCGCTCAGTCAGTCGGCGTCCGGGTAAAGGTCCCCTTCAACTTCACCGTCAGCGGAAAAACGTTCCCGGCTGGTGATTACAAGATGATCACCGACCTGCACCAGGTCAGAATCGAGGACGAGCGCGGCAGGACGATCGCCTACACGCTGGCCAATGACATTTCTGCTGAAACAGCTCGCGATAACTCGCAAGTGGTTTTCAATTGCTACGGCAAGAGCTGCTTTCTCTCGGAGCTCTGGTCCGCTGCGCAGAACAGCGGGGTCGAAGTGTACACCTCGAAGACTGAAAAAGAACTGGCGAAAGAGGTAGCGGCCGGGACTTCGCAGAACTAGTGAAAGAAGTCCGGCAACTGGATGCGGCCAGCGATGGAAGGTTGCCGCAACCGCGCCGGATCAATGGACGGAAGATTCAGGAATGCAACTCGATTCAAGACGGAGGAAACAGTCATGCCATTAATTCAAGTGAAGACCATCAAGGAAACATTCACACCGGCCCAGAAGAAGGAGATCATCACCAAGCTGACGGATGCGATGGTGTCGATCGAGGGCGAGAACCTGCGTCCGGTCACCTGGGTCACGATCGAAGAAATTTGCAGCGGCGAGTGGGGAATTGGCGGGCAGCCCATCACCATCGACGCAGTTCGGGCCATGGCAGCAGGCAAGAAATAAATCATCGCACTGGAGATCACCATGAACACCATCGCAATCGTTCCGGAAATCGATAGCCTGAAGGCACGACTGAAGACAACGTGGATGGCGGGAGACTACGACCGGTTCTCGCGCTACATGGAGCAGGGAGCGCGGATTTTCTACGAGCAACTCGATGTTCCGCCCGGATGCCAGTTACTCGACGTGGCCTGCGGTTCGGGTCAGGTCGCGCTCTGGGCGGCGCGGGACGGAGTGGATGTCACCGGTGTGGACATCGCCCCGAACCTGATACAGCGGGCGCGGGCGCGCGCCCGGGCGGAAGGGCTCAAGGCCCGTTTTATCGAAGGCGACGCAGAGGCGCTGCCCTTTGAGGATGGAAGCTTCGACGTCGTTACCAGCCTGGTGGGAGCGATGTTCGCGCCGCGTCCGGAACTCGTAGCCCGCGAATTGTTGCGAGTGTGCAGTCCTGGAGGCACGATCGCCATGGGGAATTGGACGCCCGGAGGATTCATCGGACAGATGTTCAAAACCTTCGCCAAGTTCATTGCGCCCTCGGGCATGCCGGCTCCGGTGCTGTGGGGGGATGAGAATGTGGTGCGCGAGAGACTAGGTCCCGGAGTTTTTAGCCTGGTGTTCAGACGCCGGCAATACGATTTCACTTATCCCTTTCCGCCGGCTGAAGTAGTGGAGTTCTTTCGCCAGTACTACGGACCCACCAATCAGGCGTTCGCGTCGTTAGATGAGACGGCCGCGAGCAAGTTGCGCACGGACCTGGTCGAACTGTGGTCTGCACACAATCGCGGAGGAGATGAGTTCACCGTTGTATCTTCAGAGTATCTGGAAGTGATTGCGGTAAAGGCTTGAGAGTGGGTGGCCTTCCCCATCGCGAGTCCCACTCTCAGGAAACCCGTCCAAGGCTGGCTTGGACGGGGTTTTCGAGGTAGCGGTTGATCGAGAGGCGCGGAGCAGTTTGTGGGCAGACGCTTGCGGGAAGGGCTCCGCGAGTAAATGAAAGTTGTATCGAAGAAAGTCACAAGGCGGATGGTATGAAGAGGTACGTAATCGAGCGGGAGATTCCAAAGATCGGGGCTATGGACCGGGAGCAATTGCGGCAAGCCGCGGCCAAGTCCTGTCAGGCTCTGCGCGAACTGGGAGCGGACATTCAGTGGTTGGAATCTTATGTCGCCGCCGATAAGACGTTCTGCGTATATCTGGCAAAGGATGAGGCAATCATCGACCGGCATGCGGAGCTGAGCGGCTTTCCGGCCAACAAGGTCACGGAAATCGGCAAGATGATTGATCCTACAACTGTTGCGCGGCGGTAGAGGACAGGCACTGGAGTCAAGGGATTGCGGCGGTGACAAGTCGTGTACACCTTGCTCCAGTAGCTTGTCGAAAGTGCGCACTTCGGCTGGATTGGGTGTGGTGCGCTGACGGTCGCGGCACGTCCGGGATACAATGAGCATCACGGAAACGCCGCTACCTAGACTCTCTTAACGAATGTCCTCAACAGCCTCCGGTTCGCCTGCTACAAAGCCACCTGAAGATTTTTTCGAGCATGTTCATAGCATCTCGCGACAGTCGTCAGTGTTTCTGCTGGGCACGCTATTCACCGTGGCCGCCGGATATTTATTCAAGATCTATCTGGCGCACGCCTTGGGGGCCGAAGCTCTGGGCATTTACATGCTGGGGATGACGGCGGGCGGGCTGGCCTCCATTGTGGGCGCGGCGGGGGTGCCCTCGATTGCAAGCCGATTCGTCGCCATCTATGCGAGTTCGGGGCAGACGCGAAAGCTTGGCCGATTCCTCTGGTTCGGCGGCGTGATTCTGCTGGCGAGCAATGTCGTTGTCGGATGCGCGATGGTGGCCGGCAGGCACTGGATCGCGTACCGGCTTTATCACACTCCCGCCTTAGCCCGGTACATGCACATCTTCGCCGCGATTATGGTGCTGGGCGCGTTGACGACATTCTTCGGGCAAGCCCTCGGAGGATACAAAGATGTGGCTCGGCGCACGGTGATCACCAACTTCATCGGAACGCCGGCGACCATGGTGTTGACGGTGGCCCTTCTGAGTCTCGGACTGGGGCCATGGGGATATCTGGCAGCCCAGGTTGGCAGCGCATCGCTGGTGCTGGGGTTGCTCCTAACCGCTGTTTGGAGGCTGACACCGAAAGCGGCGCGGCATCCATTTTCAGCACCAGAAGATGCCGCACAGGCGCGCCTCGGAAAGGAAGTGCTCTCGTTCGCGGTTCTGGCGTTCGGAACGCAAGCATTGGAATTTACGAGCTCGCAGAGTGACCGCATCGTCCTTGGGATTTATCTCAATGCGCGCGAAGTTGGAATCTACTCGGTCGCGGCGTCGATGGTTGCATTTGTCGGGCTATTCCTTACTTCGATCAATCAGATCTTTGCGCCGACGATCGCGGAACCGTTCGCCAAGGGCGAGCACGATCTCCTGTTGCGCCTGTATCAGACGTTGGCGAAAATGGTCGTTGGGCCTGAGCATTCCCTTAGCGTTGGGAATCATGATTTTTGCAAAGCCCTTGATGGGGATCTTTGGGGCGGACTTCAGGGAGGGATGGCCCGTGCTGGTCATCGCCAGCGTGGGGCAACTGGTGAGTTGCGGAGTGGGATCGGTGGGAAACCTGTTGTTCATGTCGAATCAGATGAAGAGGGTTGTACGCGCGGAGGCGATCACCGTTTTCCTGACTCTGGGGCTTAACTTTGCCCTCATCCCGCGATGGGGTCTGGTCGGTGCGGCGATTGCGGCCGGAGCGACCAATGCGAGCCTGAATCTGCTTTGGCTGCGCGACGTGAAAAAGAGGCTCTCAATGTTTCCGAGCGGCCAGGGCTATGCCAGTTTACTTTTGCCGACCGCAGCGACCATCGTTGTACTCGTGGTGGTGAGGATGTTTCTGAAGTCTCATGTTCCGGACTTGTTAATGGTAGCGATCGGGCTAGCCGCCGCGTATGTAGCCTTTGCGCTGTCGGCCTTGCGCTTCGCCTTGGACGAACAAGACAAAGTACTCGCGACTAGCGCTTATGCGCGGATTCGAGGGATGTTTGTCGCTTCAACCCCAGAATGAATGACGCCTGCTACAGGCGGTTTACGAATCTCGGAATGCGGAGAATGCCGAAGGCTTTGCGGACAACCGAGGGCCGTGGGCCCAAATGCATCCCGGTTAGGATTTGGGCGTGAATTCGGACGGATACCGCCGCGGGATTCAGCTCTTCAACGAGCGTCATTTCTTCGATGCGCACGAAATCTGGGAGGACGTTTGGCGGGAAACGAACGGCCCTGAAAAGAAATTTCTCCAGGGCCTGATTCAAGTGGCGGTTGCGTTCCACCACCAATCCACAGGAAATGTGGTGGGAGCTTGCTCCCTGATGGAGCGGGCAGGGAAGAATCTGGCGGACTATCCAGGAGACTTCTGCGGAATCAAGTTGACGGTTCTGCTCGTGTCGCTCGGGCATTGGCGGGATTCCCTTTCAAAAGGTGGGGCGTTGCCGGAGTTCCCTAAGCTTGATGAGATGAAGTGAGCGGAGAAGCCCCCGGGATGCGACGCCGGGACACTTTGCAGTTAGACCTTACTCCTCCGGAGACGAACATGATTTTCCTGCGCACGTGTGTTCTGGCGGCTCTCGTTGTCCTCGCACCCTCGTCTCTGGTGGCCTGGGGACCGATTGGCCATATGACGGTCGCGTACGTCGCCTATCAGAAGCTCGCACCCTCGTCCAAAGCGCGGGTACGCGATCTGTTGAAGTTGAATCCGGACTACGCGAACTGGGAGAAACAAATTCCCGCAGGCACGTCTGCGGACGAACACGACCGAATGATCTTCATGATCGCAGCCGTCTGGGCGGACGACATCAAAGGAGAATCGCGATATTCTGACGATGGCACGAACGGAGGCAACACTCCGAATGGCGCCACCTCATCGCAGAACCTAGGGTATACCGACCCGCTTCGTCATAAGTACTGGCATTTTGTGGATACTCCGTTTTCTCCTGATCAGACTCCGTTGCCGCCGGTTCCGGTTCCTAACGCGCAGACGCAGATCGTCGCGTTCCGAGCGGTTCTGGCCTCGACGCAACCCGACGACCTCAAGTCCTACGATCTGGTGTGGCTGCTGCACCTGATTGGCGACGTCCATCAACCGTTGCATGCCGTCAACCGCTTCACGAAGACGGCGCCCACCGGCGACGCCGGAGGGAACAAAGTGAATCTATTCGGCAATGCCGCGTCTAACCTGCACAGCTACTGGGATGACCTTCCAGGGTCAGAATGCAAGTTTTGCAGCGACAAAGTTCAGTGCGCGAATCGAGCGATTGTGCTGGGAAGGACTCTGCGGCCGGAGACGTCGAAGGCCGCTGGGAATACAGATACGAGCGTATGGGTGCGCGAGAGTTTTACGGATGCTCAGACGAAAGTGTACCGGGATCCGATTGGGGCTGGAGATCAACCGTACACCATTGTGCCGGGATCGCCCTACGACAAAGAGGCTTACAAACTGGCTTTGAAACGTGTGGCGGTTGCGGGAGCGCGTCTCGCCCAGGTGTTGAATGAAGAACTGAAGTGATCGGGACAGGGATGACCGCGGCCAACGCGACGGGAAAATTCTGAACTCACTTGCCACTCAGACGATCGGCTTGCTGCTGCTCGGCTGCTGCCTGGGTTGATTTACCCGTACGCGTGTAGATCAGCGCCATGTTGCGATGAGGTTCGGGATCCTGGGGCCGGAGTTGCGAGGCCTCCGCTAGAAGCTTCAGCGCGCTCGCATAATCGGCTGCCTTCCGGCCTTTCTCGGCGATTTTCATGGTCGTGATGTAAAGAGCATCTGCCGTGGAAGAGTCCTGTGGATTGAGTTGGCGCGCGTGCCGCAGAACTTCATAGGCATGATCGTCCTCTCCGAGTTTGGCCAAGACCACACCATAGAGTGCGTTGAGCGGAAACAGGTCTGGCCACCGCTTAAGAGCAGTGGCCAAGGGCTGGCGCGCGTCGTCGAAGCGGTTCAACTGAGAGTAGGTGAGCGCGAGGTTGTACTGCACCTGCGGAGATTGCGGAGAGAGTTCGGCGGCGCGCAGGAAGGGTTTCAGCGCATCTTCCAGATCTCCGTGCTGGCCGTAGATCATGCCTAGCGCGGTGAGGCGCTCGGCATCGTCGGCATGGTACAGCTTGTCGCAGATGGCGTGCGCTTCCTCGCGCGGACCTTGGTCCAGTTTCTGCCCGCACTCGGTTCGCAGTTGGGCCTCGGTGTCATCCTGGTGATGCATATCTTCGGACAGACTCAGGGATTTCTTGGCTTCCTCCTCGCGGCCCTCTTTGCGATAGACGAAGCCCAGTTGGTAGGGAACCCGCGAATCGCGCGGAGTGAGTTGCTGCGCTTCCTTCAGCCATTTTTCGGCGTTGGGCAGGTCACCCTGTTTGAAGTAGGCGAATCCCAGATAGTACGCCGTGTCTGGGAAAGGTGGCTTGGTAACTGCCTGATTCAAATTTTTGATGGCGCTAGGGAAGTCGCGATCTTCAATGTCGAGCCTTCCCAGGTAGTAGAGAATGTTGGGATGATCTCCAGCCTCGCGGCGAACAGCTTCAAGTTCGCGACGAGCTTCCGCAGATTTGTGCTGCTCGAATAGCGCGACTGCCAGCGGGAACTGCGCCCGCAGAACGAGCGAGGGATCGAGTGCCAGGGCGGCCCGAAACTCCTGGGCCGCTATTTCGTAGCGGTCCTGCTTCAGCGCGTCGTATCCCTTGCCCAGATGGGCTTCGGCAGAGTCTGCAACGGTTGACTGCGCGGCGGTTTGGCTCGGGGCACTCTGATTCGGAGCATCTTGCGCAGAGGTAAAGGACAACCGTAGCGCGAGGAACACCAGCGCACGTTGCCAATTGTGAGCGCGTTTCATGGGAAGGTCTGGTTGCAGATGATTATAGCCGCGCGTTGGGGGCTCGCTGTGGTTGCGCCGGCGGTGAAAGATGTAGCAAAGCTACGTTTCTACGATTGCCTAGTAGGATGATCGAGCGTCCGTTGCGGGGACGGCTTCATTTGACAATTCCTGCATTATGCGGACGCCGGAACTTGTTCCCACCAGGTCGGCTCCTGCCTGCAGCAACTCTTGCACTTGGCGCGCAGTTTTGATTCCGCCGGAGGCCTTGACGCGGACGTTAGGAGGAGCGAGTCGTCGCAGAAAGCGGATGTCGTCAGGCGTAGCCACGCCAACTGCTCCTCCGCTGGCGTTTTTCAAGTAGGCAACTCCAGCGTCAACGCTCAGGGCTACTGCCCGCTCGCGTTGTTGGGAGTTGAGCAAAGGAAGCTCGAGCATGATCTTTACGGGAACTTTGCCGGCAGCTTCGACTACACCGCGGATGTCGCGAGAGTATTCTGCCTCCATCCCTGAGAGCAGAAAGCCGACGTTCGGCATCAGGTCGATCTCTTCCGCTCCATTCGCGACCAACTGCGAGGCTTCAAACGCCTTGCCGGCCGTGGTCATAGTTCCGTAGGGGAAGTCGACGAACGATGCCACGCGGATGCCTGTGTGACGCAGCGCCTCAGATGTTCGCTTGACCCATGCGGGCGGAATCATGGCCGCGTGGAATTTGTACTTCAAACACTCGGCAGTATGTGCTTCCCAGAGCGATGTCGTCAGCACATTTGAAATGAGAGTGTGTTGAATCCGGCTGGCGAGACGTGCCGGGTCTGCGGATGCGTGATTGGGTTGAGATGCGTTCACGTTTTCCATTACTCCGATCCTAACCAGGTGGGACAGCGGCAAGCCATTTGGGCGTGGCGATCGAACGTTGCCTCAGAAATTTGAGCGCCTCGTCGCGGCGGGGCAGGGATGGAATGACTCCCTCCTTCGTGACCGCCATCGCTCCAATCGCCACCGCAAACTCCACCGCTTGTTCGAGGGGGGCACCGTTAGCGAGTGCAGTAGCGAGGCCAGCGTTGAAGGCGTCGCCGGCGCCGGTCGTGTCTGTAGGTTGCACCTGTACTGCGGGAAAATGTTCGAGCGACGAAGCGTCAATCAGTAGCGCGCCGTTCTCTCCCAGGGTCATCACGACCTGTTTCACGCCAAGACCAATCAGCTTTTGTCCAACTTCGGATGGTTCGATCGCGGCATCCGGAGCCAGCCCAGCGAGTACTTTAGCCTCAGTTTCGTTGGGCGTGAGGACATCGATCAACTTCAATACAGAGGGGGGTAGCGGCCGCACCGGCGCGGGATTCAAGATGGTCACTGCGCCGGCCGAGCGTCCGCGGGCCAAAGCTTCCTGGGCGGCTGCGACTGGGATCTCCAATTGCGTCAACACTACGCAAGCGGTCTTTAGGGGTGCGGCTGCTGCTGAAACGTCCGCCGCCGTTAGCAATTCATTCGCGCCCGGATCCAATACGATGCTGTTCTGGCCGCTCGCCGCCTCGACCACGATGAATCCCACGCCGGTTGGAGCCTCAGAGCACTGTGTGACAAAAGCAACGTCAATTCCTTCGGAACGATACAGGCCCAAAGCCAGGTCTCCGAAGCTGTCCTTTCCAATCTTGGCTATAAAATCTACCTGGGCTCCAAGCCGCGCACACCCTACAGCCTGATTCGAGCCTTTGCCACCGAAGTCCACGCGATAACCTGTGCCCAGCAGGGTCTCACCTGCACTCGGAATCCGTTCGACCTTCATGGTGAGGCCGGTGGCATAACTGCCCACCACCGCGATGCGAGGAGCGCTCACGCTGCAATCCCTCAAGTGCAATTGAAAGCCTTGAAACGCCGCTAGCCTAACACACGGCGGGTCCGTCGGGATTTCGCGAAGTCAGTGTCGCGAGCAAAGTTGGTGAAGTTGGAGTTCGCCGAGCCTGGAGTTCGCCGAGCCTGGAGTTCGCCGAGCCTTGACCGGCCCAAATACGAATGTTAGTTTCGGTTCCACACGTGACTTTGCGGGAGACATCACTCTGAGCGGGGCAGGGAAGCCGCGTCCACCGGTCGATCTTCGACGCCGTGATTTTCTCGTCCGCTTCTGTCAGGGGGCCGGAGCAACTCTGATTCCGGCAAGTTTGTGGGGGTTGCACCTTCCTGAATTCAATCTCTCAGCGCCTGACAAGCATGAGCCCGCCGGCGCTGCCTACCAACTGCATCCTCAATATCGGAGCCAGCGTCCGGTCGATGCCACGCTGTTGAAGGTGCAGGCCGGTCTCGACGAATTCATCACCGAAAAATATGCGGACGAGATTGCGGCGATTCTCGCGGAGTGGACTGCGAGTTTGTTGCGGTCTCCGAGGGACGTGCAAGCCTTCGCCAAGACTCTTGCCGCGGATTTTTCGGGAGGATCGCTGACGCCTGCGGAGTCGCGAATTGTGCGATCGGGTCTGGGGCTTCAGATTTGGCAGAACAAATTCGCTCACCAGGGTGGAATTGACCGCGCTGCGTTTCTTCGGGAGTTGCAAGAGAGACTGAGCGTCTTTTCGCAGATCGTGACGGCCGAATTCCAGATCACGAGTCTTGAAGCGGCAAGCCAGAGTGAATTGCCCGCTAAAACTCCCAGTGGGGTGAGCACTCGCATTCTCTATGAAATCGTGGGTTCGGGGAATGGTTTCCACCGCGAGCAGCAGGTTGGGAATTGGGCGCTGGCGTGGGAACCAGCTTCGACCGGGAATTTTCTTTTGCGAAGTTGGGTGCCGGTTGACGAAACCCGGGCTCGGTCCAGTTCTCCCGTATACGCCGATGTTACAGCCGCAGCGCTCGGCGAAAACTCTTCGTATGCGGCGCAAATGTTGCACGGCACAGACTACTGGCGGACGGTTGTTGACGGCGCGAGTGGCATCGACATCTACGGGCACAACGGAGTTTCCGTAGCCGACATCGACAACGACGGCTTCGACGATCTCTATGTCTGCCAGCCCGCGGGGCTGCCGAACCGGCTCTACCGCAACCGGGGCGATGGAACGTTCGAAGACATCACCGAAATTTCGGGCTTAGGTATTTTGGAAAACACAGCGTGCGCGCTGTTTGCCGACTTCAGTAACGTCGGGCGCCAGGACGTGATCGTGGTTCGGGCCAACGGGCCGCTGTTTTTTCAGAATGAGGGTCGCGGAAAGTTTCGGCAGAAGCCTGACGCATTCCAGTTTGCGAATCCTCCGCAGGGGACGTTCACCGGCGCTGCTGTCGCTGACTACGACCGCGACGGTTGGCTCGACATTTATTTCTGCTTGTATGCCTACTATCAGGGGACGGGGCAATACAAGTATCCGTCTCCCTACCATGCTGCTGAGAATGGCCCCCCTAATTTTCTGATGCGCAACCATCGCGATGGCATGTTCCGCGATGTGACTGCGGAATGTGGCCTGAACCAGAACAACACACGCTACAGCTTTTGCTGCGGATGGAGCGATTACAACGGCGACGGCTGGCCTGACCTTTATGTAGTGAACGATTTTGGCCGGAAGAATCTCTATCGGAACAATGGCGATGGAAAGTTTACCGACGTCGCTCCGCAGGCGGGAGTCGAAGATGTGGGCGCAGGGATGAGCGTGTCGTGGCTCGACTACGACAACGACGGCGCCGAGGATCTTTACGTAGCCAACATGTGGACCGCCGCTGGGGAGCGCGTTTCGGCGCAAGAGGTGTTCAAGAAAGAATCGTCAGCAGAAGTCAGGGCTCTCTATCAGAAGCACGCGATGGGGAATTCGCTGTTCCATAACCGCGGTGCGGTGCTTGAAGAGGCCACGAAGTCATCCGGTGTTGGAATGGGCCGTTGGGCTTGGTCGAGCGACGCGTTCGACTTTGACCACGACGGCTTCCTCGATCTTTACATCGCGAATGGGATGGTCTCTGGGCCGTTGCGTCAGGATTTGAACAGTTTCTTCTGGCGGCAGGCGGTTGCGCGTTCTCCGGACGAGGCCCGCGGTTCCGGCGAATACGAGCAGGGATGGAACGCCATCAACGAACTGATTCGCTCAGACGGCACATGGAGCGGCTATGAGCGAAATGTTTTCTATGCGAACAATCGCGATGGAACGTTCTCTCACGTCTCTGCGGTGGTGGGACTCGACTTCGTGGAAGATGGCCGCGCGTTCGCGGTTGCCGATTTCGATCGAGACGGACGCCTGGAAGTTCTTCTGAAGAATCGCAATGCGCCGCAGTTGCGCCTTCTGAAGAACGTGATGGAAGAGTTGCCGCCGTCGATCGCGTTTCGCTTACAAAGTACCAAGAGCAACCGTGATGCGATCGGTGCGACGGTCACGATTAAGACCAGCTCTGGCCAGCAGACGCGCCTGCTTCGGGCAGGATCGGGGTTCCTCTCACAGAACAGCAAAGATATTTTCTTTGGTCTTGGGGAGACGAAAGGCAGGGTACGGGCATCAATCCGCTGGCCGAGCGGGGTCGTGCAAGAACTCCACGATCTTCCACTGAATCACAGGATCTGGGTGGTTGAGGGCTTCGAGCTTTTGCGGATGGAGGCCTTTAAGGCAGTGGCAGCCAAGGGAAATCCCGCGGCGGAAGTTGCACGAGAGGTTGAATCACTTCCCGCCAAGGCTGAGACCTGGCTTCTGGCGCCTGTGTCGGCTCCTGAGTTTTCGCTTCCTGATCTGAAAGGACAAGCTCAGTCGCTCTCTGTGCTGCGTGGTCATCCGGCTCTCCTGAATTTCTTTACGATGCAATCGCCGGATTGCAAACCTGACTTGAAGACGCTGCAGGAACTCCACCTTCGATACGCGACGCAGGGCCTGCGGGTGATTGCGGTGAACGCGGATGGTGAAAAGGCGGAGACAGAAATTCGCGGTTCCGTGCCCCTCCTGCACATTTCATTTCCGATTCTCCGAGGATCGGACGACGTCCTCGCCGTCTACAACATTCTTTATCGACAGTTGTTCGACCGTCACCGCGACCTCAGCCTTCCAACCTCATTCCTAATCGATGGCAAGGGAAACGTCGTGAAGGTCTATCAGGGCGTAATCGACGCGGAGCATGCCGGGCATGACTTTCAGACCATTCCGCAAACCGACGCGGAGCGATTGGCGCGGGGCTTGCCCTTTCCCAGTTCTACTTACACCCTGGAATTTGGGCGCAATTATCTTTCGTTGGGATCGCTATTCTTTCAGCGAGGCTATCTCGATCAAGCCGAATCATGGTTCCAGCAGGCTTTCCACGACGATCCTTCGAGCGCCGAGGCACTGTATGGAATTGGAAGCGTGTACCTGAATCAAAATAAGAATGGCGAGGCGCGCGAGGTTTTTGAACGCGCGGTGAAGCTGACGGCTAACTATCCGGACACCTTGCCGGATGCCTGGACCAATCTCGGTGTTATTGCTACGCGCGAGAATCGGGTGGACGATTCAGTCTCGTGCTTTCAGGAGGCACTGCGGCTGAACCCCCACCATTTAGTTTCTCTCGACAACCTGGGCAATGCCTATCGCGTGCAGAAGCGTTGGGATGATGCTCGGAAAGTGCTGGAGCGCGCGCTGAACGTTGCTCCGGAAGATCCAGAAGCAAATTACAGCCTGGGCATGGTGTTCGCGCAGACGGATGACACCGCCAAAGCTTACGAGTATTTGCAACGAGCGTTGAAGGTCCGTCCCGTCTATCCGGAAGCATTGAACAATCTGGGAGTGCTGTATCTGGTTGCGCAGCGCCGGGACCAGGCGGTGGCGAGCTTTGAAGAGTGCATCCGCGTGGCTCCGGCATTCGATCAGGCGTATTTGAATCTGGCGCGGGTCTATGCTTTGGAAGGGGCGCGGGACAGGGCTCGCGGAGTGTTACTCGACTTGCTGAAGCAGCATCCCGATCATCCGCAGGGGAAGCAGATGCTTGAGCAACTTCGTTGACGGCGCTCTGGCGAGAGACGTAGCGAGCTACCTCTCTACGACGGGGCTTGTATCAGGGTTTCGGTGTGGGCGCGGTCAGCAGATCGACGAACATCTTGTAGAACTTGTCGGTGTCCAGATCTACCTGAATCTCGACGGGCGGTCCAGATATCTTTGGCTTGTCTTGCTCATTCCAGCTCAGAGTGTTTCCGTATCCCGCGCCGCGGTTGAGATCCATGTCGAGATAGCGCAGGTCCTTCGCGGTGATCAGGCTCGGATCGAGCCATGCGGCTGCGGCGAGTTCATCCCAGAGATAATTGTATTCGCCGAACAATCGCGCGTACGTTCCCACGTACTTAGCGGCAGGGGAGTTGCCCGCCTTCACGCGGTTGATTAATTCCTGAGTGAGCCGCGTCTTCACAGAAACATCCACAGTTGTGCCAACGATCTTTTTCCAAGGCGCCCTCAGCACGATGTGCGCCGCTTCCGGATCGAACCAAAGATTGAATTCGTGCCGGGGAGAGTTGGCGAATTCAGGATCGTCTGTCTTGGGATTCAGACTTCCACCCATGAACACGAGTTCCTTCGCCAACGTCGGGAATTCGGGGTCGATCGAAATCGCGAGCGCGAGATTGGTCATCGGGCCGCCCGCATAGATCGTTACTTCGTGCGGATACGTATGGACCATGCGCAACAGAAAATGCGTGGCGTCTTCGTTCAGGGGCTTTGTAGTGGGCTTGCCTTCGGGCATTTTTCCCAACTGATCCGGCAGATGATACATGCGCGGAGTCCAGGCCCCCACCCATGAGACGGCGCCGTACTGCTGCTCCCAGAGTTCAGTGTCGTCTTTGCGCCTGACCAGTGGATACTCGGCGCCGGGCACCACGGGGATGTCGGTTCGTCCAATGATCTCCAGCATGCGTAAGGTATGGGCGACTTCGTCGTTGAGCCAGGCATCGCCGGTCACGACCGTTACGCCGAGGACTTCGGTTTGTGGCGATTGGATGAGCAGAAGAATCGACTGCTGATCGGTGCCGCCGGGACCGGCTGCGTCCTGGTCGATGATGATCTTGCGCCTTGGAGGGTTTGGCTGGCCCCAAGATGTGAGGCACGTCGCAAACAGCACCGCGACCACGCATAGCCGGACAAGTTTCATTTCCTTCCTCATGATCAGTGCGAGCCCGACAAGCGGCCAACGAGCAAGTCAAAGAATTTTGCTGAGTCGACGCCGAGTGCCACCTTGGCATTCGGCAGGAAGTTCTCTCGCAGCACTGGAGAGGTTCGGGTGCTGGCTAGAGTTGGCGCCGACCCGCGGATCGGCATGTTCGCCGCAGCCGTCTCTTTCTCCATTCCTGGCTTCCTTCGTAAATCGCCGGCGGTGGGTCTGTAGCCCAGAGTCTCGCCCGCGGTAAGTTCGCCGGTGGTTTCGACGTCGACGTAGTAGTCCTGGAACTGGAGTATCGACGGATCGAGAAATCCGGCCACGGCCAGCGAATCGTGCATGTTCGGCCCGACCAGGAATCCGCGTTCGCGATTGTGGTTGATGGCGTTACGTGCGATCGCGGCCGCCGCCTGGCTCACAGGATTCTTGGCGGCTTCGAGTACGCGAACATGCTCGTCGGTGAGCGATGTCTTTCGAGTTACGTCGAGACCGACCATTGTGACTGGGATTCCTGATTGGAAGACAATGCGTGCGGCCTCGGGATCGACGTAGATGTTGAACTCCGCTGCCGGCGTGATGTTGCCGCCCGATAGCGATCCGCCCATCATGACCACGCCGCGGATCATGCGGGCCAGTTCTGCGTCCGAGTTCAAGGCCGCGGCGACGTTGGTTAGCGGGCCGATGGTGAGCAGAGTGATCTCGCCAGGATACTTGTGAACGGTCTGGCGAATGAACTCGGCTGCAGACTCGGCGACCGGTGTTCGTTTCGGCTCGGGGAAGATGGCGCCTCCGAGTCCGTTTTCGCCGTGTGCGTATGTCGCGGTCACCAGGCGACGGAGCAGGGGGCCTTTCGCGCCTGCCGCCACCGGAATATCGGTTCGGCCGGCGATTTCGACCATGCGCAGGGCGTTGGGCAGCGTCAGTTCGAGCGGAACGTTGCCGGCGACCGCGGTGATGCCTTCGATTTTCAATTCCGGCGAACGCATGGCCAGCAGTAGAGCCAGTGCATCGTCAACGCCTGGGTCCGTGTCGATGATGACGCGGGAAGCACTATGGGCGGGCTCTCGCGCAGGCGTGTTCTGGGCGTTTGCTGGCAACGCTGTATTCGCCAGTCCGCCTAGGGCTATGCCTGCAGCTGAGGTCGTCACGAACTCGCGCCGGGTCATGCTGGAGTGGTTCTTCATGGATTCGATTGCATTCCTGGGTGAGGCCTCGCGAGGCACTGGCATTCTATTTTGCGGGAGCGGGCTTCGCCAGTGCATTCGTTCGATGATGCGCCGAACCCTATTGGCGGCTTGCCCTCGATTGGCGACCCTGTATAATCCCGCCCCGTGGATCTCTGGGATGAAGTCGTCCCAATTTAACCCCTGCGAGGAACCATGACCGAGCCCCGAGACGACGATTTCGCCAGTCGAGCGGCGACGTACTTTGTTTTTATCTTTCTGATTGCGGCGATTGTCGAAACGCTGTTAGCCAGCTTCGGAGGATAGTGCGCCGAACGGCGGGTGGCCGGCCCGCGCCGCTGTGCGCGGGTTTTGCGTTTGATCGTTGAAGCACCTGTTCCCACAAGTCGCTGACCTCTCTAATACGCGCTCCCGCGCAACCCCGACGAGGCGTCCCGGGCCCCGCTGGACTATGCGCGGAGCTCCACCGAACTGCCCGCTGCTGTGTTACACTCTCTAATTCAAAACTAAGAACGTATTGCAGGCAGGACTTCCGATCCGCACATGCTTTTTTCCAAAGAATATGTGGGCTACCTGGCCCGCGAAGTCACCAAGAAACTGATTGCAGGCAAATTCATCGAGACCACGGCAGTGCCGGCGGTCACGGCGCGTGTTCATGCCGCGCTGGTGGACGAGCTTTCGCTCGAGGATCGCATCAACGACGAGGTGCGGGTCATCCTGGAAGCGTATTCGGAAGAGATGCGCAAGAGCGGCGCCAACTATCAGGAAATGTTCCGCAAGGTGAAGACCGAGTTGGTGCGGAAATACAAGGCGGTGCTGTGAGACAGAGCCGCGACAAAGTCAACGTACTGGCCCGTGCGGTAGCGGATGTGCTCAAGGATATGGACGAAGTCGAGTTCATCGAAGACCCGAACACCATCCGCCAGGAAACCCGCAAGATTCTCGAAGATCTGCTCAACCAGGAAGAGAAAATCGACCTTGCCGCCCGGCAGAAGATCGAGAGTCAGAAACGAACCATTCTCGAAGGCTCGCAGGAGTGGGACATTCTGTATCGCAAGTACTACAACGAGGAAGTGAAGAAACTCGGCGTGTAAAAAACGGTATTCAGGATTTGTTGAGAGAAGGGCGGCAAAAGCCGCCCGTTTTCTTTGTTCGAAAGTCAGTCCGATCGCTTACTGAACAGATTTGACTTCGATGTTGGTCAGGTTGCGCACCGACCTGGCCGGCCGCTTGTCTTCGGTGACGACAAGCTTGAATGGGCCGGAATGCGCGTCCAGAGCCTTGCCATCCATTGAATCGGCGACAATGACCTCTCCTGGGTGAAAGCCTGGGTCCACCTCGCCGAGTGCAAGAACAGCCTGGTAGCCATCTGATCCGGTGGCGACTACATAGTTAGCGAGAGCCTTGTCCCGGAGTTCGCTGCCGATCGGCGCTCCCACTTTGGCTAGAAGGTCTGCGAGACGAACACCCGAGTAGGTTTCTTCCGCGTTCGCATGTGGGTTGTGGACCGTGACGGTGATGTGAGGCAATGCTTTCAAAACGGACGCCGAAAGCGACACCGCATCATGTGACGGTCCCCGTAGGAAGAGTACATCCCCTTTCCCCGGCGCGACGGGAGCGGTTGCGGCCTGCTGAGCGACGACATGCGCGGTGAGTACTGTGAAGGCAATAAGAAATGCTCTTATATTCCTGGCGGGCATGGAGGAAGCATAGCGCGGAAGCATCGCCCTGTCACCGCCTGGCAGGCGTGCGCTTAGAATCGTTTCTAACGAGTCGGGGAAGCGGAATGTCATTTCGGATTAGCGACGCTAAAACCGCCGTCAAGCGGGCCGCCGAGGAGGCGGGCTTCGATCTCTCGGGTGTTGCGCCGGCCGGAGATGCGGCTGATCTCTCGCATTTTCCAGCCTGGATTGCTGCAGGCCATTCTGGCGAAATGAAGTACATGGAAGCGAGAGATGAGTCGGGTGAACTGAAGCGCGGCTCACTTGCGCGCGTAGCGCCCTGGGCCCGTAGCGTTGTGGTCTGCGCGATCAACTACAACACAGATCATCCGTACTCAACCGAGGTTCACGATCGCAGTCGTGGATGGATCTCGCGCTACGCTTGGGGACGCGAGGATTATCATGACGCCGTTTTGCGCCGGGTGAAGCAGGTGGAAGATGCGTTGCGGCAGGCTGTGCCTGCCGAATTGCAGCCGAGCCTCACGACCCGCAGCTACGTCGATACTGGTCCCATCGTCGAGCGCGTTTTTGCGAAATACGCGGGCGTGGGCTGGATTGGTAAGAACACATGCGTGATCAATCAAAAGAAAGGGTCGTGGCTTTTTCTGGGAGTCATTCTTACCTCGCTGGAACTTGAGCCCGACTTGCCCGCTCCTGACCGTTGCGGTACTTGCGCGCGCTGCATCGAGGCGTGTCCGACTGACGCTCTGATCGGGCCCCACCAACTCGACTCCAACAAATGCATTTCGTATCTCACGATCGAGAAGCGAGGAACAATCCCCGAAGATCTGCGGGCCGGAATGGGGCAGCACATTTTCGGTTGTGACATCTGCCAGGATGTTTGTCCGTGGAACAGGAAAGCGCCGGTGTCGGCGGCAACGGAATTCGAATCTCGGCCCGGCTTGGTGAACCCCGCACTAGCTTGGCTCGCGGAAATGTCGGCAGAAGAGTTTCGGGAGGCTTTCCGGGGTTCGGCGATCCGTCGAACCAAGCGCAGCGGCCTCCGCCGCAACGCTGCGATCGCCATGGGGAATAGCGGCAACGGAGAGTTCCTCCCACAGCTGGAGAAGATGACCTCTGACGACGACGAATCGGTGGCCGAAACCGCGAGGTGGGCGAAAGCGCGTCTGCTGACGCCCTCGGAATAGGTAGCAAATACCCTTCATCGTATGGCCATCTAACTTCAGCCCACCCCTACTGGTCTTCGTTCTTTCTTCGCTACCGCGCCATCCCTTTTCTACCCAGATTTCGCAATACTTCCGTAACTGGTTTTTCCGATTTCCAGCAACTAATCTTTGGCTAAAGGGTTCTTAATAGAGCAGGTTAGGGTTCAGTCTGAGGTGACTATGTTCTTACGCCACATCCAGCCAATGCGGCGCACTCTCAGCAGCTTAGCGCTGATGGTGTTGGCCTGCGCCTCTCTTGCGAGCGCCTCGGCGACCCTGCTTCTTGAAGAGCCCTACGGCAAGCTTGGTTTTTTCACCGCGACGGGTCATGCCGCCGTCTATCTGTCGAGCGTCTGTGCAGAGACCCCTGTCGTTCTTCGTCCCTGCCGCCCAGGAGAAACCGGGGTGGTGATCAGCCGTTACGATGGCGTTCATGGATACGACTGGGTCGCCATTCCGCTCATCCCGTATCTGTATGCGGTCGAACGGCCGGAAGAGGTACCGCTATTCGCGGACGCGAAGATGGTCGCATTTCTGCGCGACCGATATCGCCGCAAATATCTGGAAGATGTTGCTCCCGATGTGAAGAACGGTGAAACTCCCGACGGAAACTGGTATGAACTCGTGGGATCGTCGTACGACCGCACGATCTACGGCTTCGAGATCGAGACGACACCGCTGCAGGATAAAGCACTGATCCGCAAGCTCAACGAATCGCCCAACGAGTCGCACTTTCACCTGGTGTCGAACAACTGCGCAGATTTCGCGAAAGACGTCCTGAACTTATATTTTCCGAAGACTCTGCATCGCAGCATTGTTGCCGATGCCGGCATTACCACGCCCAAGCAGATGGCGAAGTTGCTTACGAAGTACAGTGTGCGTCATCCGGACCTCCTGTTTTCGCGGTTGGTGATCGCGCAGGTGCCGGGCAGCATGCCGCGCAGCACGACCGTACACGGAGTGGTGGAGTCATTCTTCAAGTCGAAGAAGTACATCGTGCCCAGCGCAGTGGTAAGCCCGATTTTTGCGGGATGCGTGGCTGCGGTGTACGTGGGTACCGGGGCGGGCCGCTTCGAACCGGGACGCGACGCGATGGTCTACGTGGTCGGAGGCGCCCCGGAGCCGCCTTTGGGACGCGAAGATCTTCGCGCGTACAAGCACGAACTGAAGCATTGGCTGGCCGGCGCCTATCCGGAGGGCTCAAGCCCAAAGGTCGACAAGAGTTGGGAGCGGCTTCAGTCCAGGGCGAAAGCTGATGTCGACGACCAGGGAAGACCCGTGTTGCACATGCAACTGGGAGAGAACTCGGTAAAGATCGGAGCTTCAGCCGACAACGTGTTAAATGGCAGCGCTCCTCCGCAATTGGTCCGTCAACTTCTCGAGGCGCGTCTGGAGTCTGAGTTGCGGCGGGGAGCGGCGCACGGCGTTTCTGAAAGTGAGATTGCGCGCGACTGGAAGCTTCTCCAGCAATCGATGCAGCAAAACGATTCACGCCTGACTGCGCGCACGGGACAACGTCCTGAAAGCATTCAAGGGTACCGGCCGTAGTTCTAGCCTCGCGCCGGTTTCGCAGCTATTACTGCTCTTGTGGTGGTCTTGCTCCGGGGATGGGTTGTTGTCCCGGCTGCTGCTGTTGCTGCTGCTGCATTTGCAACTGCCGCTGCTGCATTTCCTGCAGCATCTGCTGAGGAGTTTTCACGCCGGCCTGGTCCGGAGCGGCTGCGGGTTGTTCCGCCTCGGGTGGCTGATCGCCGTTGTCATCGCTGGCAGTATCGTCGGTAGTCTCTGCGTCGTCTGGCGGCGCCTCTTCGGGCTGCTGCTGCGCTATGTACCCCGTCTGCATGGTCGGGGGCTGCTGCTGTACGGCCTGCTGGTTATTCGGATTGCTGGCATCCCCGCCCGTCTTCGCCACGAGCACCACTCGCGTCAGCAGGCTGGAATCTTCGGGTGATCCCAAGAGCACGTAGTTAAACCGCGAGCCATTCAGCAGTTCGGCCATTACTTCCCGCGCAGGTCCCGGGCCGAGGTGCGTCACCACGCGGTCGTTCGCCGAGGGAACTTCAATTTCCGCGCCGGTTTGTTTCCGCACCGCTCGCAGAATGTCGCCGAGAGTCGAGTTCGGCGCGACGATAGTCAACTGCCCTTTCTCAAAACTTACTTGGGGCGGTACTGGAGCGATCGAATCCAGCGGAATCTGCGGAACTGGACCGAGCGGTCCTGAAGGCAAGGGCGGTAGCTGAGGTGGCTTCTTGGTCTTGCGCTGGCTGCGAGCGGCATCGTTAGCAAAACTCAAGCTCCCAACGCAGAGGACGAAGGCGCACAGGATCAATACAACGGTAATCTTCCTGAATTTCAATCCCGCGCTCATAACCCCACTCCTCCCAGCAAACTCATTTTCGGGGGGACGTTGCAAGACAGCCTTACTTGGAATTCTACACCGATATAGGCCTGAAGGAACTGGCGGACATGGTGTCAAGCCAATGGCGTCACACCCGAAGAACGGCGCAACCCTGCTCCCTTGCACTCTTTCGATGCCATTGCGCAGGATGGGGAAGATGTCCCAAATAGATTTTAATCAACCTTTTCCGCAAGCTTAAAATCTTAACGAGGTTAGGTGGCAAGCGTAAACTGATGAAAAGGCTTTCCAACTTCATGAAAGTAAAGGCGGAATTGAGTATGCATTGGTTGGGGCGCTATCTCCGTGGATCGGTTGCCTTCGCCGGTCTTAGTCTCTGCTCGGCTCTGGTGTGTTGGACCCAAAGTGCAGTGGCGCAGAGCTGCCAGACATCCAGCGAACTCGAGGATGCCACCCGGACTGCGGTTACGACTTCTGGCCAACGCTACTTTGACATGGCGGCCAAAGGTGACACCGCTTCTATGAAGCAGAATGCAATCGCCAGCCTCTCGGCGGATTTCTCCGGGATCGAGAATACGATAAAGGAGCACCAGCAGGATCTTGCCGGCGCCCAAGCGACAGTGAATGCGGTCTACATGCTCGTAGTCGACGGTACGGCTCCGCTCCCGAGTGCCGAGTTCTACTGTGGAGTGTTCGGCAAGAAGGGTCAGACCTCTGGCAGCGCCGTCTTCACGCTCGACAATCTTCAGCCCGGGAAATATGCCGTGGTGATTCTCGACAGTTCAACAGCTGAGTACCGAACCAACTTTTCGCTCGTTCTCGAACAAGCAGGCACGGACTGGAAGTTAGGCGGTCTCTACATCAAACCTACGCTGGTTGCCGGCCATGACAGCGACTGGTTCGCGGCTCGCGCGCGCGAGTACAAAGCCAAGGGCCAAATGCACAACGCCTGGCTCTTCTTCGTACAGGCGCGCAGCCTGGTTTCTCCGCTGCCTTTCATGAGCACGCTCACAACCGACAAACTCTATGACGAGTCGCAAGGCGTGCAACCCGCCGACGTCCCAACTGGAGGAAAGACGGCAGATCTGGCTGCGGGAGCAGCCGCATACAAGCTGAGCGCGATATTTCCCCAGGCTGTGGGCAGTGATCTTGATTTGATTGTGAAGTATCAGGCCTCTGACGTGTCAAACACTACGCAGGCCTATCAAAGCAACGTTGCGGTCATCAAAGCGCTGGTGGCGAAGTATCCTGAAACAAGAGAGGCTTTCGCGGGGGTCGTGGCGCGTGCGGTGGATCCGAGTGGACGGGACTATGGGACGCTGCTGGCGATGAAAGACGTGAAGTAGGGCAGTTTTGAGCTTTGAGCTTCGAGTTCTGAGTTGCGACGAGGGTGCACGCGCATCCCGGGTGAGGACGCTTCAAAAATCATCGATCACTTGCGTGACCGATCACTGCGTACAAGTTCTTCCAACACGCATTCCTTCGGATCCTTGTCGTCTCGTAAGCCCAGGAACACGGGTGCGCGCAGTTTCGGTCCGCTGCCCTCGCTGGTGCCGCCGGTCCATTCGGCGAATTCGACCTCCGCGACAAGTTCGGGCTTCACCCAGGCAACCTTGCGCAGAGCCTCGACTTCGCCAAAGAACGGATTCTTCTTCGTCTCCAGCTTCTTCAGCACCTTCCAAATTTCGGCGAGCAGTTTCTGATCGAACCCGCTTCCCACCTGTCCTACGTGAACCAGCCGGCCTTTCTGGTCGTAGAGTCCAAGCACGAGAGAACCGAAGTGCGCGCGCGCTCCTTCGGGCTCGGTGTAGCCGCCGATCACGCCCTCCAGGCGATGCGTGATCTTTATCTTGAGCCACTCGCGGCTGCGGCGTTCTTCGTAGTAGCTGGAGCGCTTCTTCGCAACGATTCCTTCGAGCCCCTTCTGCCTCGCGATCTCGAACAACGCCTTGCCCTGTTTCTCGTAGTGGTCGGAATAGCGTACGGAATCGCCCGCCACCAGCAGCGACGCCAGCTTGCGCTTGCGCTCGTCGAGAGGTACGCGTCGCCAATCATAGCCATCGAGGTACAGGAGGTCGAACGCGTAGTAGAGCACCGGAACATCCGCATTGGCCGCGCCGCGGCGTCCGCCGGGACGAAATCCAGTTCGTTGCTGCATCAGGCTGAACGATGCTTTTCCGTCTTCATCGAGCGCAACGACTTCGCCGTCCAAGATCGCATTTTTCGCCTTGATGAATCGAGGCAAGTCCGCCAACTCGGGATAGCGTGGCGTCAGGTCATGCTGATTGCGCGACACCAACCGCACTTTGCCATTTTCGATGAAGGCGATGGCGCGATATCCGTCCCACTTGATCTCGAAAAGCCAATCGGCGCCGTCAAAGGCATCGTCGATTGACTCCGCCAGCATGGGATGGATTGTCGTGGGCATTGGCCGCTTCTCCGGAGCGGACTGAAGCGCCGCGACGGAAGGCAAAGCGTTAGCTACAGAGGGCACAGGGGGCGCGGAGCGCTTCTCTTTTGCTTTTTCGCCTGCCTTTTCGGAGTGTTGCTGAGTGTCCTTTGTGGATAGCTTCTTTTTCTTCTCCACTCGAGCGATTGCATCCGCCAGCCAGACGGCTTTGAGCTTTCCGCGACCCGTGGGGCGGCTCTTCCACTCGGCCGATCCCGCGTCGCCGGCAATCTCCTCCAGTGTTCTCCCGCTGATGACGGATTCGTCGATCGTGTCGATCTCATATCCTTCGACGACGTGCTCGTCGTGCTTTTTGATCATCAACCATTCGTTGCCCTTACTGCCGGGGCGCTTTCCGCGCATCTTCACCAGCGCGAAGTCTCCCTTCAGGCGTTTGCCGTTCAACCGGAATTTCAAATCTCCCTTGGCCAGCATCTTGGCCGCTTCGGCTTCCGTAGCCGGGACATACTTCCCGTCCACCATGGTAGGAGAGAGCGGCTGCCAGGTGCCTACATCCCACACCATCACTGTGCCGGCGCCGTAATTATTCTCGGGAATGTTGCCTTCGAAATCGAAGTACGAGACAGGATGATCCTCGACGTGCATGGCCAGGCGCTTGTCTGCGGGATCGAGGGAAGGTCCCTTGGGCACGGCCCAGGACTTCAGCACTCCCTCCATCTCCAGGCGAAAGTCGTAATGCAGGCGGGTGGCGTCGTGCATCTGCACAACGAAGCGATTCCCGGGCTTGGTTTCGACCTTCGGAGGAGGCTCGGGCGTCTCTTCAAACCGCCGTTTGCGTTTGTATTCTTCCAGGGGCATCGGGCGCAATTGTAGCAAGTCCTTGCATGAGAATGCCTTAGCGTATGGCGCAGGTTTTTGCACTGCGTCAACTGCCTAGTTGTAGTACTAAAGTGCTTGTTATCAATAGTTTGAAGAGAAAATAAGCTTGACAAACGGTGGCGTCCATATTAGAGTACGAAGACTTGGTTTCGAGCCTCTTCTGATCTCCCCTCTGGCACGAGCAATTGAAGAAACGAATCCCGTTTGGGGGTTTTCCGTCGTATGGCGAAATTCGCGTTGCGCTTCCTCTCGGTCGGTCTTCTCCTGCTGCCATCTTTTCTGCGCGCTCAGACCGTGACGACGTTCGAAGGCATTGATGCCTCGCAGGTAGCCCATCCGGAACTCGACGTCGATCCCAACGGAGCGATTGGAACCAAGCAGTACATGGAGTGGACGAACGTCTACTACCAGGCTTACAACAAGACGACCTTCGCGCCCGTCTGGTCTACGCCGCAAGCGGTTACGACGCCCTTCGAGGCGAACGGGGTTACGAATTGCACCAATCTGAATGGCGGCGACGGCGTCATTCTTTTTGACCGGCTTGCGTCGCGATGGGTGATTGCCGCGCACGGCACCGGCCCAAATTACAACTACTGCGTCGCAGTTTCCAATACCGACGATTTGGCGTCCTCGAACCTGAGGTGGTTTACCTACGCATTTCCTTTGAATGCCGCGCTCGGGACCAATGCCCAGGGAGTCACCTATTATCCGGACTGGCCCAAGATCGCGACCTGGTCTGACGGCTACTATGTGGGCTTTGATCTGGGCGATGCCAGCAACTCCTTTCAGGAAGTTGGCATTTTGGCATGCGCGTTCGACCGCGCGAACATGCTGATCGGCGCAACGGCGCGTCCGCCACAGTGTTTCAAGAATCCGAACCCGGTTACGGGCAGCTTCTATTTGGCACACAGCCCGGAACCCGCTGATGTTGATGGCACCACGCCGCCGCCTCCCGGGAATCCGGAATACTTCGCCAGCATCGAAAACCCGGTGAACGACGGCGTGACGACGACCTCGAATACTTTCAATCTGTGGCAGTTCCACGTTGACTGGTCGAATCCGGCGAACTCGACATTTACGCGGTCGACGGCGTCGGCTCCCGTGTTCACGCCGGGTTGTTACTCGGCTACCTCTCCGGGCAACACTTTTTGCATTCCTGAGCCTTCCAGCGCGACCACCGGGATCAAGGTTGATTCCGTTGGGGACCGGTTCATGTTCCGCTTCGCGTATCGGAACTTCGGCGAATATCAGTCGTACCTCGTGAGTCACACCGTCCAAGTGGGAACCGCCCAGCGGAGCCAGACGGGAATCCGGTGGTACGAACTCCGCGGCAATGGAATTCCGACGTTGTATCAGTCCGGCACGGTCAGGCCCGACACGACGCTGTACCGATTCATGCCCAGCATTGCGCAGGACCAGAGCGGAAACGCGGCGGTCGGTTACAACGTTTCCAGCGCGTCGGTCCATCCGGGCATCAGAGCTTCGTGGTGGAACTTGAACGGTGCGTTTTCTCCGACCGAACTCTCTCTCTTTAACGGGGCCGGTGACGAGGAGAACATCGACTATTGGGGCGATTACAGCAGCATGACCGTGGACCCTGTGGGCGGCTGCGCGTTCTGGTACGTCACCCAATATTTCAATTCGAATCAGACCGGGTCGGCGACGACTTGGCAGACCAGGATTTCGAATTTCAGCGTTCCGGCCTGCGGCAAGGCAAACGTGTCGCCCACGAGCATCGCGTTCGGGGCGCAAGCGACTGGAACCAGCAGTCCCGCGCACAAGGTAATCCTCAACAACAGTCAGAGCGTTGCGCTGAGCATCAGCAGCATTGCGATCAGCGGCAACAATCCGGGAAGCTTTACCCAGAACAACGACTGCGGTTCCAGCGTGCCTGCGGGCGGCAGTTGCACCATCAACGTCACGTTCACCCCGGCTGGTTCCGGTTCGCTCTCGGCCACTTTGAAGGTGACCGATAACGCGACGAACAGTCCGCAGAGCGTCGCGCTTTCTGGTTCCGGAGTTTCTTCCGTCACTCTCTCCACCACCAGCATCACCTACGGCTCTGTTTTGATCAACACCAGCAAGACGGCAGCTGCAGTCACCATGACGAATAACATGTCGGCGCCGTTGACAGGGATTTCGATCGCGGGGAGCGGAGCGCCGTTCAGTCAGACCAACAATTGCGGTTCGAGCCTCGCGGCTGGAGCGCAGTGCAAGATCACGATCACATTCTCTCCGACTGTCGTAGGCACTCAAAGCGGACGCATTACCATCACCGATAGCGCGCCCACAAGTCCCCAGACGATCGCGCTCAAGGGCTCCGGCGTGCCACCCACCAGCCTGAATCCGACGAACCTGCACTTCGGGCTAGTGACTGTGGGAACGCATAGTGCTCCGATGGTCACGACCGTGACCAACAACACGAAGGTTGCGATCAGCTTCAGCAGCCTTTTGGTGACAGGCGCCCAGCGCGGGGACTTCTCACAGACCAACACGTGCGCGGGCGGCCTGGCGGCGGGAGCGCAATGCACCGTCACCGTGACGTTCTCGCCCAGTGTGACCGGAGCTCGATCGGCCAACGTCACCCTCACTGACACCGCCAGCGACAGTCCGCAGAATATCGCGCTGTTCGGCACGGGAAAATGATTGCTGGCTCGCGAGCATTGACCTCACGCGGAAACAACCCGACCCAAGGTCTCTGAAGTAGGCCGGAAACGTACCCGCTATAATCCTGCCGTCCATGAAACGCGAATTTCCTGAAGTTCCCCTGGTTGGAGTTGGGGCGATCATCATTGAGGAATTGCAGGTACTTCTGGTGAAGCGGGCGCACCCGCCACTGCAGGCGCAGTGGTCCATTCCCGGAGGAGTGCTGGAAGTTGGCGAGATGGTGCGCGAAGCAGCGGTTCGCGAGGCCCGCGAAGAGACTGGCCTCATCGTCGAACCGGGAGATCTGCTTGGCGTCTACGACCGCGTGCTGCGCGACGCAGAAAGGCGTGTGCAGTATCACTATGTGTTGGTCGATTTTCTGTGCCGACGCGTCGGGGGAGAACTCGCGGCGGGGAGCGACGCCGGCGAAGTGCGATGGTTCACGCGCGAAGAACTGCCGGCTCTGAATCTTGCCGAAGATACTCAGGATGTGATTGCCAAAGGATTTGCGAGTCTAGGTCGGTGACTCGGTTTCTGCCGGGAGCCCGTCGTCTTCCCACTCCGCATCGCAGGAATGGCAGCGCCACGCCCGGCGGTGAAACGGAATTGGCACGTTCAGCGCGGCGCTGAAGTAGGCAGAAGGCGCCACCTCTTGAAAGTTGATATCCAATGACTGGCACTTCGGACAGCGCGGCTGTTCGTATTCCCCAACGCCAGAGACGTCTAAGTTTTCCGGAATGGGCTGCTCCAGGATCTCTTGCGCAATAGCCGCGTCTTCGCGCCTTACCTGCAACTTCACGCCTCCGAGAAGATTGGAGATGAACCAGTCGAGTCGCACCATGTTGTCATCGATCAGCCCGCACTCGATTCCAGCGGATTCCAGACTTCCTTTGGCGAACAGGGCCTCTGGCAGATCCCGGAACTGGCGGATCGTTACCATATCCCGGAATTCGAGTTCGACGCCTGGCGCGGAGTCAACCGGGACAGGCTGCGGAGGAGGATCGCCTGGTGAAGGCGGCGAAACAGGGACGACGGGCGCCTGTTCGACAAGGCTAGCGGCCAGACTCCTTTTGGCCAGTTCTGCTCTTAGCGCCTCTCTGGCGATGTCAGTGAGTTCGTAGGCTTGCCTCGCGACTTTCTCCAACTCCCCATCCATCAGGTGGGAGTAGAACTCGGCCAGTCGTTTCCGCTCCTGCTCGGGATCAATCTTCGCCATGGCAGGGAATCATACTCCAGCACCATCCGTGAGAATCCGTGAGAATCCGTGTAAATCCGTGGCAAGGACGTTTGCGAAAAAGGAACGGCCCGCAAGCACTTGTTTGTTAACAAGGCCTGCGGGCCGCCCGGTGGACTGTTTGGGATTGACCAAGAGGTGGTCACTCTAACGTGGCCTCTACGGCAACTCCGGTTTGGCTGATAGACTTTCGCCTGTTCAGCGCTCCTGACCGACCTGCGTCAGGCGGAATCAATCCTTAAATCACCGGTAGTGTGCGGGCTGTAGCTTCCGGCGCTGCTTGTTCGTTTCTGCGCCCGAAGCCCCGCTTAGAGCAACCGCTCTAAGTCTCAGCCACCTCACCTGGTCTTTGATAACCCCAACAACTGCCTTCAGAACTTGTCATCCGACCACCTCCTTTCCGGTGTAATCGCAGATTAGTACGAAACCCACGGCGCCGTCAATCGGGGAACACCCGCAAGCAACAGAAGGTTGGCGGAGAGGGCCGTCGCCCGCGCAGTCTAGTCAAGATTGTGTCCGGGACCGCCACTGAGTGGAATGGAGATATTCCGTCAACCGCAGACCGAGATCTGTGCTCTTCTTTACACTGCATGCGCCGCCGTTCGAGAGCCTTGCGCGGTTTCGATTCCACCAGATCCAGGGTCCCGTGAAAGCGAGCGCCGCAACAGCCAGGCTGAAGATGCAAGCCAAAATGCGCGTTGGCCAGCCGAAGATCTCGTCCGTGTGAATCTCTTGGTTCCACAGGCGTGAGTACTTCTGCGCCACCGGCATGGCGCGTGTGTTATCGAGCCGAAGCACGTCCCCCGGTGTAGCGATCCAAAATCACATGCGTTCTTCCCAGGTGGTCCTCTGAGAATTTCATGATCACAAGCACTGGATCATTGGGAGTATCACCAAACTCGATCGCGATAGGTCGCGCACCCGGTGCGATACTCTCGGCTTTTGCTAGCAGTTCATCGGGCGATAGCGGGGGAGCGCTAACTGCAGGTGGCTTGGGCGTCGGCCGAGGCGTGGGCTGCATATGCGAAACCGCAAACGCCCACTCGTTCACCTGATCTTCCAATCCGATAGCGATTCCGGTCAGCGCGAACAGCACAGCACAAGCACTCGACCACAGGCCCAGCATCTGGTGCAGATCGAACACCACGTTGTGCGACGGCCCGCCGCGCAACTTAAAGATTTTGCGCGGCCACCACAGCACGATGCCAGTGACGGCGAGACCGAGCAAACAGCATGCCGCGATAGTCAGAATCATATGACCGCTGCGACGCCGGATCAGCAAGTGCGTATGAAAATTACGAATCATTAGCATTGGCCGAAATTGCTGATCGCTGCTTCTACCGACAATCTCACCCGTGTACGGATTCACGCCAATGCCTACCACACGGCCATCCGACTGCAGGACAATGAATTTGGCAGTGTCAGCCGGCTTCTGCGGCAGCACCAATTCTTCAATCGGGCTGAGTGGAAACGCTTGCCGCATCGCCTGCGTGATCTGTGCCAGCTTCAACCTCTTGCCCTGCGGTTTCACGTACCAGGCACTGGCATTCAAAGCGGGGTCGATTATGTCCTCGAAGGTCAACAACGCGCCGCTCAGGCCAAGTGCAAAGAGGAACAGCGCGGCAGCCATGCCGACCCACAGGTGACTCTTCAACAGCGCCGCGCGCAACCTCGAAGCTGCCATAGCGCCTCCTCTCAGCATCGCGGTTTCTTTCCGGCTTACGCTGAGAAGGCACGTTTTCTGCGAACTTGCGTTTCTGTTGAACTGGGTAGGTAGTAGATTGGCGAAACCAGGGAATTACACTCGGCTCCCTTCACCAAACTCAAAGAAGGGTGGGGAAGGGCCGAGTCCTTTTTCAAGCGTGGGCCCCACTCCCCGCCCGATTCTTTCCCTCTTGGACCCGAAATTACCGCCTTTCTTTTCTTAGGCTTGCGTGTCATGACAGAACTGAGCATCCCATACCGTCACGACATTGCGTTCCTGCAGGAACACTTTGTCGCTTCGCGACCTGAGGGCGGACGAATGCGTCCACCCAACACATTCACGGCAGCGCGAAGGCGTAGACCGCGCTTCCCGCCGCAATTGCCACGTACTCTTTTCCGTCGATCGCGAACGCCATGGGTGCCGCGTAGACTGCCCCTCCCATTTGAAAGTGCCACAGAGGCGTGCCCGATGCGGCATTGAAGGCGATAAAGTTTCCCTCGGCATCGCCGCTGAAGACCAACCCACCGGCGGTTGAGAGTACACCCGACCATGTCGGCGAAGTGTGCTCGAACTTCCACTTCACCTGCCCCGTTGCTGGATCGATCGCCTTCAGAAAACCCAGATAGGGCCGGGCATCTTCCGACGGAAAATACGCGCTGCCGTAATATGCGTGTCCGGCTTCGTACGGCTGCGGAGCGGTGCTGAAAATATCGCACTGATCGCGTGCTGTCACATAGAAGAGTCCGGTCTGCGCATTGTAAGTCGGAGCCATGAAGTTCGTGGTTCCCAGCGCGCCGGGGCAGACTGTGTGACCTTCGAGCGTGGGCGATGCTTGCTTGTTCGCCACTGGGCGGCCGTCGGCGTCTTTGCCATCGCTCCATGTTGTCTTGCCGTAGGCGGTAGCGGAGACCACCTTTCCGGTTGTGCGATCGAGTACGTAGAAGAACCCGTTGCGGTTGGCTTGCGCGATGAGATGCTTCTCGCCCGTGTCAATCAAGACCGGAACCTGCGTCGCGTCCCAGTCGTGCTCGTCGTGCTTGGTGAACTGGAAATACCAGTTCATCCTGCCGGTGTCGGCGTTCAGGGCCAGCAGGGAATTGCTGTAGAGGTTGTCCCCGGCGCGTCCTTCGCCGCGATTCGACGGCGCAGGATTTCCCGTCGGCCAGAAAATCTGATTCGTCGCCGCGTCGTACGTTCCTGTGTTCCATGCTGGAGCGCCCCCCACTTTCCACGAGTCGCCCTCCCAGGTTTCGTGTCCCGATTCGCCGGGCCCGGGCACCGTGTAAAAGCGCCATTGGCGCTCGCCGGTGGCCGCGTCGTATGCGTCGATGAATCCGCGCACGCCGTACTCACCGCCGGAAACTCCGATGACGACGAGATTTTTCACCACCAGCGGCGCGACGGTGAAGCTGTGCCCCGTGCGATAGTCCGCGGCGGTTACGTCCCACACGACGTTGCCCGTCTTCGCGTCGAGTGCGATCACGTGCGCATCCAGCGTGCCCAGAAAAACTTTGTCACCGAGAATGGCCAGCCCGCGATTCACTCTCCCGCAGCATGGACGGATGTCCCCCGGCAATTGCCTCTGATACATCCAGATGGGCCGTCCGGTGCGCGCATCGAGGGCAAACGCGCGGTCGTCCTGCGCCGTCGCGTAAAGAATTCCGTCGACAACCAGCGGAGTCGTTTCAAGCTTGCCGGTGGCCCCCGTCTGGTAGACCCATTTTGCGACCATGGAGTGCGCGTTCGTCGCGTTGATCTGATCGAGACCGCTGAAGCGTTTCCCGGAATAGTCGCCGGAGTAAGTCATCCAGTTCTGCGGCTCTTTGGAAGCGTTGAGCAATCGCTCGAAGGTGACTTGGGCTCGGGCGAAGACCGAGGAGGCCATGATGAGCATGGACCCCATCACGCATGTCCGCATCAACGGGTGGAAGAGCGGCGCTTCAGCGCCGGTTTGCGAGCCTCTTAGATCTTCGGGCTTTAGCCCCGGAGACAGTCCACGGGGCCTGAAGGCCATCCTCTTCAAGGCCTGAGACGCGGCCCTCAAGGGGCCGCTCTTCCATGTGAGCGCCAGCGTCGTATGGATTCTCGCAACTCTCCCGACAACTCCAGCGCCCCTCATTTCGCCCCCACGCTGACCAGAAATGCCATCAGATCTTCGAGATCCTTGTCGCTCAAAGTGTCGGCAGCATACTTCGGCATCGCCGACTCGCGGCTCTTGTGAAACGACCGCAGATTATTCTTCTGCAGCAGGTGGATCTGTTCATTCGAATCCATAATCTGCACGCTGAAGCTGTCCTCGTTCAGCGTCACGCCCTTGATTTCTTTTCCCTCGGCCGTCACCGCGGTTGCGCTCAAATATTCCTGGGGAAATTCCTTCGTCGCCTCGGTCAGTCCCCAAGCCAGGCGACGGCTCGGGTTGCGCACGGAATCAATGATCGCTTCGCGCGTTCGCGACCCGCCGACGGCGGTCAGATCCGGCCCAAGCCTTCCGCCTTTGCCATCCACCATGTGGCAGAGAGAGCAGTTCGCATCTCCGTAGAACAACTCCTTCCCCTGCGCTGCATTGCCCAGAGGCGTGGCCGGAGCTTTTACTTCCTGGCTGCGAATGTAGGTGATGATCTGCCAGATCTCCTCGTCGGTCATTCCGACGCCTTGTCCGTTGGTTCCGTTCGCAGGCATCGCAGTTCCGGGAATGCCGTTGCTGATCACCTGAAACATGTCGGCGTCGGAGTGCGTGTGCTTTTTCACGGCGCGAGTCAAGTCGGGGCCGCGCCCTCCGCCGTGCGCACCGAGTCCGTGACAGAGGGCGCAGTTAATGCGGAACTCGTACTCGCCGGCCTTCGCCGCCTTGGGATCGCCTGCGAGCGGATTGCGGTCGTCGGCCGCGTGCGCTACACCTCCCAGAAACGCAGCCACGAGAATTCCTGCGAGTATCGCCACGAACATCTCGACGGACATCCCCAGGAGCGTCCCCACGAGCATTCCCTCGAACCGTCTCTTGCGCATGAACTCACCTTCGGGAAATTTCCCGCATTCTACGCTGCCGAGTCGCGCTTGATCGCTCTGGAAATCCTGAATCCGCTGTGGGAAATCCTGCCGGACATGTCCGGCGGGCATCTGCCGCCAGCACCTTTGGCTCTCTACACTGAAATCCTGCCTTGGTTTGCCGATGTCACTAAGGTGAGGCAGGATTTTCCCTAGGCCGCCAAGTTGTTGAGCTGTCAGCCTTTCCAGCGAAAGGCTTGGGCTTGGGGCAGGCCGAGATGGGCCAGCACGCGACATGCGAATTCGCGTGCCATCTCATCTAATGAGGCAGGGCGGCAGTAAAAGGCCGGGATCAGCGGAAAGATGGTCGCCCCGGCGTCGGCAGCGCGGTACATGTTGCGGATATGGATTTTGTTGAGCGGCGTTTCACGGACGCACAGTACCAGTGGACGTTGTTGCTTGAGAGAGACGTCGGCGGCGCGTTCGATCAATTGCGAAGCAACGCCGTTGGCGATACGGGCCAACGTGCCAACGCTGCAGGGGATGACGACCATCGCGTCAGAGGGATACGAACCGCTGGCGACGTTGGCACCGATGTCAGAGTTGGATTGAACTTGAATTTTGCTCGACGAGCGGCCGCCGGGAAAGCCCAGAATGCGGCCGATGAGGTTGGCGCGGCCTTTTAGGCCCAGTTCTTCGGCCATGACGCGCAAGGCGCTGTCGGAAGCGATGAAGTTCACCGTCTGGATGCGGGGGTCGCGGCCGACGGCAAGTAGGAAGTGCCGCAGAAAGATGGCTCCGCTGGCGCCGGTGGTTGCGACCGTCAGATTTTGGGGCGGATGGTTCGGCAGAACGCCTCCGGCGAGGCAAGTCGATTGATTGCCCCGAACACCGGAGCATAGGGAGTTGCTGGAGCAGAAGTCAAGGTGAACGCCGCCGGAAGGCGGAAGCCGGAAGCCGATTTTATGTCGTCAACCGCGAATCTACGATCCCGTCGCAGCGCAGCGCAGTTGCACGCGCTGGCCGGAGTGGAGCGCGAAATTCGCGCGCAGGATTCGCACAATCGCCGAAAGTATCTTCGCGAATTCAACCAGGCGTTCCGCAACTACGATTCTTTGCTCGATTCCGAGCAGATGCACAACGCCCTGCTTTCGGCCGACGTGGTTCTGATCGGCGACTACCATGCACTGGCCGCAGCGCAGCGCTACGCTGCAGCACTCCTTGAGCAGCGGGCGATGGCTGGCGGACGTCCCGTCGTCCTTGGGGTGGAAACGATCTTCGCCCGGGACCAACACATCCTCGACGAGTGGTGGCGGCGCGAGATTGACGAGAGTGAACTTCGCCAGCGTGTCCGGTTCGATCTCGACTGGGGCTACGACTGGGCGCCCTTTCACGATCTGCTCGTTACCGCGCGCGATCACGCGGAGGCGCTTTATGGTCTGGATTGCATGCCCCGAGAAGATCTGCGAAAAATTGGCGCGCGCGACCGGCACGCTGCTGCCAAGATAGCGGAGATTCGCGAGAAGCATCCCAATGCCGTGATTTTTGTGCTGTTTGGCGAGTCGCATCTGGCTCCGGGACATTTGCCCCGCGCATTGCGACAGGATATGCCGGGAGTAAGAGTCCTTACAGTACTGCAAAACGTTGACGCGCTTTACTGGCGGGCAGCTGGAGAACGCGCCGACCGAGTGCAAGCGGTTCGCGTTAACGACGACGTGCTGTGCGTCTTCAACGCTACGCCTCTGGAAAAATATGAGAGCTACCGGTTGTTTCTCGACCAGTGGAGTCGCTGCGACGAGCGTCCAGATTTTGCGCCCACCATCTACAACCTGATCGACAGCCTGGCCAGCTTCCTCGAAATTAACCGCTATTCGCCGCATAACGGTACGCAGCCGAAATTCCTGGTCGACATGCTGCCCGAGGTTTACGGCGGTTCGTCCGATGCGATGCTGCGCCGGCTGCTCTCGCGCAACGGCATCGAGGAACAGAATCGCGAGTCGATGCTCGCCAGCGTTGAAGAACGCGGCAGCGCTTACCTTCCACAGGTGAACGCGTTCTACGTGCGGGAGTTCCAGATGATGCACGCCGCCGAAGACGCCACACGCTTCTTGCATCAAGCCTGTCAGGGACTGCCGCGGCGGCTCAAAGGGTTCGATACAAACGAAGGTGACGCTCCCGATCGCAAGACCGCAATCGACGAGTTTTACACTCGCGTCATCGAGCATGCGGTCGCTTATTTCGGTTCACGTGTGCTGTATCCCTCGCGCCCCGCGCCGGAAGCGGACGACTCACAATTGTCTCGAGCTGCCTGTGAGAAGGCAGCACAGGCAGCCGGGCGTGCGGACGAGAACAAATTAGAAACTTCTGCGCGCGAGTGGGGTTACCGTATTGGAAGTCAGATCTACGATGCTTATCTCGCAGGCAAGGTCGCGCCCGGCGGTCTGCGACGGCTCTTCCTGGCGCATCTCGATGAGCCGGGGTTGGCGCGCAAAGTCTGTGCTGCCGTGATCGCCAAGTTGCGGAGCGCTGGACGCAAGGCACAGACTACTTCCTGATGTAGTGAGGCCATTCTCGCTATGAAATCTGGATTTGCCGCTGCGTGGAGTCTGGCCGTCGCTCCGGTGGTTCTGTTCATACCGGCGCTAATCCTGGCGGGCATGGGTCCCTGTGCTATCGCCCACCCCCTGGTTTTGGTCGCTGCCTTGCTGTTCTTTGTCGGATTTGAACTAGTTGCCGTATGGTGTTTTGTTCGGTCTGCGCGGTCCACTGGCAGAGCGACCGGCGCCATGGTCGGAATTGGATTGTCCCTGCTCGTGCTCGACTTTTGTGTTTTTCTGGAATACGCCGCGGTGGCTGAATACTGGTACGAGCTGAAGATGGGCTTCGCATATCGTCGCCAGCACCCACGAAATTCCGATGCGCATTTAGACATCCCCAGTCAGTGCAACCGTCGCAGATGCTAATCTAGTCAACGTTCGGCTTAGGGCCGAGCTGACGACTGCTGCCCGTGAACGCTGAATCCATCCGCAAGCTCTTCGAGCAAGTACGCAAAGGCAAAATCACGCCTGACGACGCAGTCGCACGGCTGCGCCACCTGCCGTTCGAAGACCTTGGATTCGCCAAGGTGGATCATCACCGCGCGTTGCGAGCGGGCATGCCCGAGGTGATTCTCGGAGAAGGCAAGACGCCGGCGCAGGTCGCCGGAATCTTTACTCGCTTGGCGAAACAAGGCGGGAACGTTCTCGCCACGCGAACCGACCAGAAACAGTTTGCTGCAGTAAAAAAGAAAATCCGCGTGGCCGAATATCGCGAGCTCGCACGTGCAATCGTTTTACAGCGCGACCCTACTAATTACGGCAAGGGTATGATCGCCGTGGTATCGGCTGGGACCAGCGACATTCCGGTTGCCGAAGAAGCCGTCGCGACCGCCGAAGTTATGGGCAACGAGGTGGAGCATTTCTACGATGTGGGAGTTGCGGGAATTCATCGCCTGCTGGCCAATCGCGAGGCGCTGACCAAGGCTCGCGTCGTGATTGTCTGTGCCGGGATGGAAGGCGCGCTACCCAGCGTTGTCGGAGGGTTGGTCGGTGTACCGGTGATCGCCGTTCCTACCAGCGTTGGATATGGCGCTTCATTCAAGGGAATGGCTGCTCTGCTCGGGATGCTGAACTCCTGCGCGTCGAACGTCAGCGTGGTGAACATCGACAACGGCTTCGGCGCGGGATACGTCGCCTCGCTCATCAACCGACTACCTTGAGTTCCACAGCAAAGGAGTAGCAATGTCCATTGCTCTGTCACAGGAAATGAAACAGTTGATCGACCGTCCCAACTTCGCTCACATGGCGACCCTGATGCCGGACGATTCTCCGCAATCGGTACCGGTATGGATTGGCCGCGAGAGTGAGCACCCTGTCATCTGTACCGGCGAAGGCTCGCTCAAAGCGAAGAACACTAGACGCGATCCGCGGGTGGCACTCTCCGTTGTCGAATTCACGAATCCCTACGAGGAGGTTCAAATCCGCGGACGGGTCGTCGAACGCCGCCCAGATCCAGACCTTACTCTGATGGATCCCATCTCGCATAAGTACACGGGCAAGCCGTTCCCGATGCGCAATCCAGAGGGACGCGTCGCACTGATCATTGAAGTGGAGAAAGCGCGTTACATGAAGCTGCCGTTTGAACACACGCCACCGAAATAAGCGGCCGTGAAACAAGAGTCTCTGCAGCCTGGCACCGAAGTAACCTTGGCTCTCCGCCGTGGGTCTCTAGAATCGCTTCATGTTCACCGACTCGCGGCTCTTGCCTGCGTCCGGCGTGTTTCCCAAGCCCGGGCAAGACATCAGCGGCACAATCTGGCAGCAGTACATGCGCAACAGCGAGATCGCGCTCTTTTGCTTCGACGCCAGGACTGGCCGGCCCCTCACTGTGAAAGGTGAAACGCCACAAACGCCGGTCAGCGAATATTGCACGGCTTTCCGCAGCCTCTACATGGCGCGGTTGGTCGCCAAAGGCCGTGTCACGGAGAATCCACGCATGATCACGGTGCTCTATGACAAGAGCGGACGCTGGCTGGTCACGATGTCACGCGAAGGAGAAGAGCGTCGCAATCCGGGCCTCGGACTAGCTTGGGTGCTGTTTCAGTTTCCACTGCTGGCGTTCTACGGCACCGCTTTCATTCTTGCCAGCTCAGTATTCTGGACACATTGGTTCGGTGGCGAGCCTCTGCGTTGGAATCGCCTGTCGGCCCAAGAGTGGAATGGGCTGATCGCGGCAGGGCTTATTCTGGGCGGGCTGGGTAGGCTTGTGTTCGAGGCCGCACGGAGAGCGATGGTCATTCGAAATACGCGACCCGCGCGGCAGCCGGTTGGTTCCCCGGGACGCGAAGAGTTTTATACGCGACTTGCGAAAACCAACAATTCAAGTCTTCTTACTCCGCTCGATGTGACCTACGTTCCTTCGACCATCGACTGGCCTTCGCCTGAGAAGTACGCGGAGTGGGGCGCGGCGCTTCGCCGGGAGGGGTTCGAGCACCTTGGTCCGCATCTGATTCCGGAAGTTCGGGTCTTTGTCGATTATTGGTTCAATCCCAAAGAGGATCTAACAGCTACGATCGTGTTCCATCCGAAAGCCGGTATGTGGCTCGACGTTTTCACGCGCTACGAAGACTGGTCTTCTTTTAGTGTCGCCAACAAGAAGCCAGCGCCGATCGATCCGCACCCGACGAAGAAGACTCTTTATCTCGGGCCGGAGGCCAACGCAGACGCAGTTATCGAGAGAGCGCGGCGGGAGCGGCCCAACGGGATCAGACGCCGTCCCACACGCGACACGATTCTGTCGGATGGCGCGACGAGCTGGCGGCAGTATGTGGAATGGAGGAGAGCGCGCGGAACGACCGCGGAGGAGTATAAGCGCGTCGACGAGGCCAAGGCAGCAGCGAAAGCAGCCGGAACATCCTGGTTGTAGCAAGATCCCAAATAAGAAGAAAGGGCGCGGCCCCTCGCCGCGCCCTCTTCCTCACCGTTTACATCAACTCACATGCCCTGCTGGCCCGACTTTCCTTCGACCACCAGGTTGTTCTGCACGGTGAAGGCGCCGAAGATCTGGTTCGCTCGGATTCCGGCAACCTCCTTGTCCATCTTGCTGTCGACGGAGCCGTAAAGCGTTACGTGGCCGTTCGCTACGATGATGCGAATCGGGCGAGCCGGATCCATTGCATACTTGCTTAACACGGAGTCGCGATAGATCGCACGCATCGCCCGCAGACGCAGCCCGTCATCAAACTGCGACACCGGCTCGACGGAAACATTGTTGACCACGTCCTTTACTCCGGGCATATTCGCGATCTCGGCGAACGCTTCGTCCCGGCCGACGCCGGTTCGATCCTGGCCTTCAACCGTTACTACGCCGTCCTTCACTCCCAGAGCGAAGTAATCGAACGTATTGTCATAGCCCACTCGCACATAGCGCAGCTTGGTCGCCAGCTTCTGCTCGAGTTGCTCATCGGGCACGCTCGGTCCCGCCACAGTAATCAGGTTGCGAACGCCTTGCGCGTTAGAAGTCTTGCGCGCCAGCTTCGTCGCGTCCAGCTTGCGTTGATAGAGGTCGACCGTACCTGTCAGGGTTACGATTCCGTCCTCAACGCTAGCCTTGACGTCGCCGAACTGGTTCTTGGCCGCGAGCTTCTGCGAGACCATGGTCTGAATTTGATTGTCGTAGCGGGCCGCAACCGGTGTTTGAGCCACGAGCGTTACGCTCAACAGCCCCACCCCTAGAAGCGCCCCCGCCAATTTCACAAAGCTCTGCTTGTTTAGTTTTCCCACAGTCATAAGGGTCACCTCCGACCCGTTGACGAAACTTTACTAATTAACTGCATGGTTAATTCTTTCGATGCGGAGGGACAAGGCGGGGATGCATCTCGAGAGCCCGAAACGGGCCGCTGCATGGGCGCAGGCAGTTCGCGCAACTTTCCGTTGCGGGGTGGGTTTGTATTGGTAGAGCGGGAATAGTGTGTTCAGATTATTTGTCGTAGCTATTAAGAAACCGAACTCGCCTCCGTGTGATTCTTACTTACCGAGGGAAGACCAGTCCGTGAGCAGGACCGCCTGCCCATTCTTCACCACCGTCGCATAGACGTTGTCGAATCCCTTGTGGTCGGTTGCGCTGTAGCCGAGAATGAGCCTCGGCCCCAGGCCGATGTTCATGTCGTGAATCGACTCGATCGCAGAGATGAATTTTTCGCGCGTCAAGTCCTTGCCCGCCCGCTTGAGTCCCTCGACTACAACCATCGCGTCCACAAAACCCTCGAGGCTGATGAAGCTCGGCGCCTCACCGGGAGAGTATTTCGTCAAAGTCTGCCGGTAGAGGCCGACCGTCGGGTAGTCGGTGCTGTCATAAGGAGGCATCACCTGGGTGATGATCGTGCCTTCCGCATCCGGCCCAGCTTCCTTGATGAATTCTTCCGTGCCCACGAAAGACACGGTGAGGAAGCGCGGGCGCCAACCGGCCTCATGCGCCTGTTTCACAATTGCAGCCGCGGGTCCGTAAGGCCCTGCCATTACCACGGCCTGCGGATGCGCCGCCATCACTCCTTTGATGCCTGCATCAACATCCGTAGTGTTGCGAGTGAAAGTTCCAAGAGCCACTGGAGTGGCGTTGTGTTTCTGCAGCGCCAGCTTCACGCCCTCGAGCACCGCTTTGCCGAAAGGGTCGTCCTGGTAGATGACTCCAATCTTGCGGATATTCTGCTCCCAAAGCTTATCCACTTGCTCCCGCGTCTCATCGAAATACGAAGCGCGAACGTTGATGACTTCATGCTTCAGCGGCTCGTAGAGAAGCTGCGCTCCCGTGAAGAGGCCCACGACTGGAATCTTTTCTTCTTGCGCCAGCGGCACGTAGACCTTGGCGGTCGGTGTGCCGACAAAGAATCCGAGTGCGAAGACTCCTTCTTTCGTCATGCGCTTGAAGCAGGCGGGAGCTTTGTCAGGATCGTAGCTGTCATCGAAAGCCTGCAGTTCGATCTTGCGGCCAAAGACTCCACCTTCGTCGTTGACCATGTGGAGATAGGCAGAGGCGCCGAGGACGGTTTGCCTTCCGAGCACATGCGCAGGGCCATCGAGTGCCGAGCACGATCCAATCAGAATGCTGTTGTCGGTGACGCCAGGTGTCTGCGCCGGAGCCAAGCTAGCGACTCCAAGTGCACAAAGCAGAACCAGCGCAGCGCGCAACTGAAAACAGACAGAGTCCGCCCCATAGTGTGGCATCTGCAAACTCCCTCTTGCCAAGTATTTCCCCCGCACCGGGCTACACTTGCCGAGGTTCCAGTTGGTATGTGCGTGAGATTAGTGTGGCCATTGTGCCACGAGAGGGTGCTCGAAGCTACGCAAGCGACTCACCAAAGTAACAGCGCTTATCGTCGTGTTCTGACGGGTGTGGCCGGGATTTTCGCCTTGGGTTTGGTTTTGAAGGCGGCGCCGCTGAAGCACCAGTATCCGGCCAATGATCCTCCGGCGAAGACCGACCACAGCACGGTGTCGGTCCACGAGGCGTATTGCTCCAGTCCGAGATTCGCAAGGTCCCAAAACGTAAGCGGCCACACAAAGATCACGTAGATTCCGACGACAACCATTACGGCAGCCAAGCCGACGGCGACTGCCATGATACCTGCCGACGCGCTTTCAAACAGGAGCATGCTCCAGTGCTGATCGGTGGGGTCGGGTCGAGAGCCGACTCGCGTTCGCTGAACGAGCGGAGACATGGTCCTCCTCAGAAGGTGGCATCCCACGGCGGGCGCGGGCTGGCAGCTTAGAGGATAAAGAGCGAACAGGCCGTGCTCCAAGTTACGAAGGACCCGTGCGGGTCGAACCCCGTTTTGGGGCGCCGCTTTTGGGATTACGGACGTAACTTTCGACCGGGTACCGGGCGTTCTAACATGCCGCAGGACGGCGAATTTCGAGGGGGAATCGACGAATGGGTGAACGTGTCACCCAATCCGGACGTGGCGATCTTGCGCGTGCTCAGCGGCTGAAGAAAGCGCTGGCGAATGGAGTTCCGCCGGCGTTCGTTGAGTCCGAAAACGCCCCACAGGGTGTTTGCGCCGCAAACTCTTGCCCAGTCAGCGAACCCTCCAAAACATCCGGTCACAATCAGCAGCGTACCGACACACGGGTGCAATACCTGGAACAGATGTTCCAGGCGTCGCCTGACGGATTGAGCATTGCGGACTGCGATCATCGAGTGTTATGGGCAAACGAGACATTCGTGCGCATGTTCGGTTACGAGGCCGCGGAGGTTGTTGGACAGTCTCTGGAGGATCTCGTCGTTCCCCACGATCGCATGGCGGAGTCGCGATGGGTGACCGAAGCTCTGGCGAAGGGCGAGCGCATCACACTGGACACCCAGAGAAGAAAGAAAGACGGAGGACTCGTCGACGTTTCCGTGTCGTGCGCGCCCCTGCTGCTGGAAGGGAAGATGGCGGGCTTCTATGCGGGGTACCACGATATTTCCGACCGCAAGCGGGTGGAAGCGCTGAGCTCCGCGCTGTATCGCGTAGCGGAAAAAAGCAGCAGCGTCCACGACCTGCAACAGTTCTTCGCCGCGGTTCACGGCATTGTCGATGAACTAATGTATGCGAGGAATTTCTACATCGCGCTCTACGATCCAGCCACCGATTTGCTCAGCTTTCCCTACTTTGTCGATGAGCAGGATGCGGCCCCGCCTCCGAAAAAGCTGGGACGCGGGCTCACGGAATTTCTTTTACGTACGGGAGAACCTCTGTTGGCGACGCCCGAAGTACTAGGGGCAATGGAAGACCGCGGAGAAGTGGCGCGAAACGGATCGAGATCGCTGGACTGGATGGGCGTTCCGCTGAAGGTCGGCAGTCATACGTTTGGCGCACTGGTCGTACAAACCTATTCGAAGAACATCCGGTATGGCCAGCGGGACAAAGAGATTCTGACCTTTGTCGCCCGTCAGCTCGCGAGCGCCGTTGAGATCAAACGAAATGAACAGGCCCTGCGGCGGTCGGAGGCACGTTACCGTTCGCTGGTGCAGAGCTCCGTGTATGGGATTTACCGCTCGAGTCTGGAAGGGCGCTTCCTGGATGTGAACCCCGCGCTGATCACGATGCTGGGGTACGCGTCAGCGGAGGAAGTGCTTTTGCTCGATCCGGAGAAGGATGTGTTCGAGCACCCCGAAGAACAAACACGCCTCATCGAGGAATTCCGGCACGCAGGCCGGATGGACGGACTCGAAGTGAAGTGGAAGCGCAAAGATGGCAGCGCGATTACGGTGCGGATCAGTGGCCGGGCAGTGAGCAGCGCCGACGAGCCTGCCGATGTGCTGGAGGCGATCGCGGAAGATGTGACGGAGCGCCGGGTGCTGGAGGATCAGTTCCGGCAAGCGCAGAAGATGGAAGCAGTAGGACGACTCGCCGGGGGCGTGGCCCACGACTTCAACAACCTGTTGATGGTGATCAGCGGTTATACGGAAGTGATTCTGGCGAAGCTCGACGTGGAACATCCTCTGCATGAAAAGGGAAGAGCGATCCAGCAGGCAGCGGATCGCGCGACCACGCTGACGAGACAGTTGCTGGCCTTTAGCCGGAAGCAGATTCTGGAACTGAAGGTTGTGGATGTGAATGCGATCGTCGAGGACATGGAGCGCTTGCTTCGGCCGTTGATCGGGGAGACCGTGGAGTTAACCGCGAGTCTGGCTTCCGAGGCGGGCCACACGCGCGCCGATGCAGGACAACTGGAGCAGGTCCTGATGAACCTGGTGGTGAACGCTAAGGATGCGATGCCCCAGGGCGGAAAGTTGATGATTCACACGCAGAACGTCATCATCGATGAAAACCATCATCGGGGTCAGACGTTTATTCGTCCCGGCCGTTACGTGACGCTGTCTGTGAGTGATACGGGCATGGGGATGGATAAGGAGACGCAGTCGCGAATCTTCGAACCATTTTTTACGACCAAAGAAAAAGGCAAAGGGACGGGCTTGGGGTTGTCGACCGTGTACGGCATTGTGAAGCAGAGTGGAGGATATGTAATGGTGCAGAGTGAAAAAGGGCACGGCACCACGTTCAATATTTACTTGCCAAGAGTGGAGGCGACGGTAGACATTCATGCCACGCCGATGCCACGAGCGGCGCAAGGTGGCTCTGAGACTGTGCTGCTGGTGGAGGACGAGGAGTCCGTCCGGCAGTTGGTGCGGGAGACGCTGCTGGCGAAAGGGTATCGCGTGGTGGAAGCGGAAAATGGAGAGGCCGGGCTGGCGGCCGCCGCCAAGCACGAAGGCAAGATTGACCTGGTAATCACCGACGTCGTAATGCCGGGGATCGGAGGGCGCGAACTGGTTCAGCAGTTGGCGCTGGCTCGTCCAGAAACCAAGGTCTTGTATCTCTCTGGATATACCGAGGACGCGGTCGTCAGTGAAGGGACGATCGAGAGCGGCACGGCATTTCTGCAAAAGCCGTTTACGCTTCAGAGTTTGTCGCGGAAGGTTCGGGAAGTGTTGGGGTAGCAGTTCTCAGTTCTCAGTTCTCAGTTCGATGATGCTTCATGGCTTGTGGAAGTGCCAGTTCTTATCTAGGGGATTCGGACGAGAGCCCCTCCTAATCTTCGAACCCCATCCCTTTGCAACTTTTTCCTGTTGCATCAGTCGAATCTGGTTGAACATATACGCTGGGGAATCCGCCTGGGGCTGAGACGCGTATAACAGATAGGGGTTCACCATGCTGATCAAGAAGGCAGCAGACGTTCGATCGTCGGAGGTTACTCCGAAGAGTTTGTATTTGAATCGGCGATCGTTTTTGGCAGGCGCGGCGGCTGTGGGGGCTGCCGCGGCGACCGGGATCGGATTGCGCGAAGTCGTTACCCCATCCGCGACAGTGCTGGCCGGGAACAAGATCGATGGCATCAAGAAGAGTTCCTTCAGCACAACTGAGACGATCACGCCTTATAAAGATGTTACGCACTACAACAACTATTACGAATTTTCGACCGAGAAGGACGAACCGGCCGAGCTGGCGAAGAATTTCCGTACTCATCCCTGGAAGGTGAAGATTGACGGGCTCGTCGAGAAAAAACAGGAGCTCGACATTGACACGATCCTCAAGATGGCGCCGCCGGAGGAGCGGATTTACCGCCACCGCTGCGTGGAACGTTGGTCGATTGTGGTGCCGTGGGTGGGGTTCTCGCTGAGCGAGCTGATCAAGCGAGTGAATCCGCTGGGCAAGGCGAAGTTTGTGGAGTTCACCACGATTCTAGACATGACCCAAATGCCGGGCCAGAAGCGGAACGTGCTGGAGTGGCCGTATGTGGAAGGCTTGCGGATGGACGAGGCGATGCATCCACTGGCGCTGCTGTGCTTTGGCATGTACGGCGAGGATCTTCCGAATCAGGATGGAGCGCCGCTAAGGCTCATCGTGCCCTGGAAATACGGCTTCAAAAGCGCGAAGGCGATTGTGCGCATCCGCTTCACCGACAAACAGCCGGTGAACACTTGGAACATCTCCGCTCCCAGGGAGTATGGCTTCTATTCAAACGTGAATCCGACTGTGGACCATCCTCGGTGGAGTCAGGCGAAGGAGCGCCGACTGGGTGAGTTCCTCATGCGACCGACGCTGATGTTCAACGGTTACGGCGATCAGGTTGCCAGCTTGTACAGCGGAATGGATTTGAGGAAGGACTTCTAAAGCGGGTGTTCGGCTTCCGGCTTCCGGGCTTCGGCTATTCGGAGGCCGCCTTCAACACGGTTCCAATTGCGATAGTTTCGTCCGTGAACTCGAGAGCCGATAGCCGGACATCGAAAGCCTACCAATGTTGCGCTGGTTCAAACCCGTAGTTTTTCTCGCCTGCCTTGTTCCCCTCGGGAGGCTTGCCTGGAGGGGGCTCCACGCGGACCTTGGGGCCAATCCGATTGAGGCGATTACTCACGGCACGGGTGACTGGACGCTGATTTTTCTGTTGCTCACGCTGTCCGTTACACCGCTGCGGAAGCTGACACGGCAATACTGGCTGGTGGGATTGCGCCGCATGCTGGGGCTGTTCGCCTTTTTCTATGGCACGCTGCACCTGACAACCTATGTGTGGCTCGACAAATTCTTTGACGTGCACGAGATGATGGTCGACATTGCGAAGCGTAAGTACATCACGGCGGGGATGACGGGCTTCGCGTTGATGATTCCCCTGGCCTTGACGTCGACTAAGTGGTCGATACGACAGTTGGGCGGGAAGCGCTGGCAGATGCTGCATCACCTGATTTACTTCAGCGCCGCCGCTGGCGTGATTCACTATATCTGGCTGGTCAAGGCGGACTTGAAGAAGCCGCTGGAATACACGGCCATGCTGGGAGTGTTGCTGGTATATCGGGGCGTAACTTGGCTCGTTGCAAGAAACAAGGTTGCAGGAAACAAGGAAGACGCTCCAGGAGTATCCGTAGAGATGGACACGTCAGGTATTTGAATCGTCGCCCCGCTCCTCCAAGCTTCAAATCGCGAACAAAAGCAGGCGCGACTCATTGAGCCGCGCCTGTAATTGTTCACGGACGATCGTATTGCCTACATACGCTTCCGCCACATCTTGTGGGCGGAAACTCGCGGCCGCACCGCAACAGCCAATCGTGCAGCGAGCGCCGCCTGAGAGGGAGCTGCCTGCTGCGCAATTGCACCCAACCCCAGTTGATTGCTGTCTAGCTCGATGATGACCGTCGTAGTGTTATCGACTGTGTAGGCAGCCAGATTGAAGGCATTCGACGTAATCGTACCGCGTCCGGCGTTGGCGGAATCCGCCGAATAGGTTCCGTTGAAGGTCTGAGGAGTACTCGTAGAACCCTGATCGTTTACATCGATCAAGCCCTTCAGATTGTTGTTGGTGTTGGTGAACTCGGCGATGTCGTCTTCTTCGAAACCGTTGACATTGACCGCCGTCAGGTTCAATCCGTAGCCTTCACCAGAGGCAAACGAGGTGTTGGTCTGCGAGTAGGCGACGCCACCAGTCGAGCCACCGCCGTCAATCTCCACTAATTGCAGGCCGCCACTGGAGGGGTAGGCCGCAAAGGTAAAATTACCGAGCGCGCCGCCCGCCCCGTTGCCAAAGTTATTCAGCGTAAGCAAATACCGGTTGCCTGATGCGGTGAACGAGCCCGTAAAAGGCAACGGCGTGGTGGTGATGCTGCCTGCATCATTCACGTCCTCCACACCGTTGCCGATTGCGCTCGTTCCATCCGAGTTCATTTGGCCCGCTACGACGAGCGGAACGGCCGGAGACACGCTGTAGTCAAGCCCGGCCATGGTAAATACCAGCCCGTTGGCCGGAAAAGAAGAGCTAGTCTGCGAGAACACATCGCCCACGAGGATGGGAGAAATGCCATCAACCTCAATCATCTTCAAGTGCGTGGAATCGATCGGGAACACGTCAAAACCAAATGTTCCGCCTGATGTCACGATTGAGGCGGTCCCCGGTGACGATCCGACGAGCACGTTGGACGGTGAAAGTATGTTCTGGCTGCTCGGCGTGCTGTCGATGTTGAGATCCTGAGTTCCGGTAGCGTTGCCCGACGCATCGAGGGTGACCAACCCTACCGCGGCCATCGGGATCCCGGCTCCAGTGATCGTGTTGATGCCGGCAGTGCCCGACAGATTGAACACGTATTTGCCGGCGAGTTGGGACTGCGTGACGGCGCTCTGTAGATCCAGAGTGCCGCTGCCGGATCCGTTGGCGTCAAATTCGGAGACCAGACCGTGCGAACTGGAACTCAGAACGAAAGCCAAGCCAATCGAAGATCCAAAGGGAGTTGTGGTGTTTAGTTTGATCTTGCCTCTTCCATCAGCGGTGACGCTGTAATTGCCGCCCGTAATTGCCTGATTGACCAACGGTGCGCTGAATTCGGCGTCATTCATGTCCACGGTACCGCCGGAAATGCCACCATTACCGTCAGCGGTGAACGTTCCCGCCATCGTCAGAAAAAAGTTTCCTCCATCCGTTCCAGTAGAGGAAAAAACATATGTCCCGTTGAGATTGCTGGTCTTGAAGCCGCCTTGGGGAGGCGCTACCGGGTTGCTAGCACTACTGCCGCAGCCCGCCAGCATGGCAAGAGCGGAGAGAATAACGGGAAGAACCATGCGATTACGTAACGACATAACACCCCCGACGAGAAATTTGGCGCAGAGATGGGTCTTCTGAGCTCAGGTTAGCACGATTGAGTTGCCGCTAGACTTAACCCGAACCTAGGGAATTAGTAGCGCGGATATGCGAAATAAACACTTTACGTGTCTTTACAAGATAAAGAAGAAGGAGTCTTCCAACCGGCTTAAGGGTGCACCTCGGCCTCATGGCCGGCTAGATTGCGCAAAGAGTCCTCATAGGGCGCGCGGGCAAGCCCTTTTTCCGTAATGATGGCGGCAACAAATTTTGCGGGCGTTACATCGAACGCAGGGTTTTCCACGTCTACTCCGTCGGGAACCATTTGCTTTCCCGCAATGTGGGTAACTTCCTTGGCGTTACGCTGCTCGATGGGAATCTTGCTTCCGTCGGGGCAGGCCAGATCGACCGTGGAGATCGGCGCAGCGACATAAAACGGGATGTTGTGTTCTTTGGCCAGGATGGCAACGGTGTAGGTGCCAATCTTGTTGGCTACGTCGCCATTGGCAGCGATGCGATCGGCGCCAACCACGATGGCTCCGATCTTGCCCTGACTCATCATGACTCCTGCCATGTTGTCAGAGATTACGGTGGTGGGGATGCCGTCTTTCATCAGTTCCCATGCCGTCAAGCGCGAACCTTGCAGGAAGGGGCGGGTTTCGTCAGCGTAGACGTGGATCTTCTTGCCTTGTTCGACGGCGGCGCGGATCACGCCTAACGCAGTGCCGTATCCAGCAGTGGCGAGCGCGCCGGCGTTGCAGTGCGTAAGAACTCCGCCGTCGGCGGGCATCAGAGTGGCGCCGTGGCGTCCCATCGCCTGGTTGGCGGCGATGTCTTCGGCGTGCATGCGCTGGGCTTCTTCGATCAGGTCGCGCTTGATCTGGGGAATGGGGCGGATGCGGATGCGTTCCAATTTCTCCTGCATGCGGCGGATCGCCCAGAATAGATTGACGGCGGTTGGGCGAGTCTTGCCGATGAGGTCGCAGATTTGGTCAAAGTCACGCTTGAGGTCACCGGTGGATTCGGCTTTGGAATTGTTCACACCGAGCGCGATCCCCATGGCGGCGGCAACGCCGATGGCCGGGGCCCCGCGAACTACCATGTTGCGGATGACGTCGGCGACCTGCTCATGCGTTTTGCAGGTGACATAGACTTCTTCGGTGGGCAGCTTCGTTTGGTCGATGAAGCGTACGCCTTTGTCAGTCCATTCGAGCGTCTGAATCATAGAGCGGTTCTCATGTCATTCGCTGAGAAGTTGCTTGCAACGTTTCTCTGACCATCGTCCGCGGCGCCGTCGGCGGAGATGTAGCAAGCTACGTCTCTACGAGATGCGATCGTCACGGCTTATGTGCCTCGCAGCGCTTTCCGGGATTATTCGTGACTGCCGGCCGGCCGCAGACTTCGCAGGCGGCCGCTACGGCAAAGAGGCCCGGCTCGGTGTCGTCGGTCTGCAGGAGGTGTTCTTTGCGCACGTCGTTTGCGGTGAAGATAGAGATGAACGGCGCCGGGGCCGCCGCATTTTCCACGTTCGGGCGTCCCTTGGCCTCTTCGCGTTCCACCAGGCACATCACACCGACAACTTCGAATCCGAATTCGCGGGCCGCTTCAATCGCTTGTGCTGTCGATCCACCGGTCGTGCAAACGTCATCGACGATCACGACGCGAGCGCCCTTTTCGCGAAAGCCCTCGATGCGCTGTCCGGTGCCGTGTTGCTTTTCCGCTTTGCGAACGAGAAACCCGTTGAGTTCGCCGCTGACCACCGAGACGGCCACCACGATCGGATCGGCGCCCATGGTCAGGCCGCCGATGGCCTGGGGCTTCCATCCACGCTGGCGGATTTCTTCCAGGAAGACTTCTCCGGTGAGGCGCGAGCCCTTGGCATCGAGCGTCGTCGTGCGGCAGTCGATGTAGTAATCGCTGGTGCCACCGGAAGACAGCTTGAATTCGCCCAGGCGAAAAGACTTGTGTGCGAGCGTACTGAGTAATTCCTGACGGGCGGAATGCATCAAAAACTACGATATCACGGGATCGGGTTCCGGCTCAGGCTACGAGGGCGGGCCGTTTCGCGTGATAACCTTGAAGGTCTGCTGGTGGTAAGGGAGACGTGGCAAGCTACGTCTCTACGATGGATTTCGAATCGAGGGATAAGAGTGCAGAGTCTTTTTCGGCGGTTTTCCTCCCCTATTGGCGGATTTCTTCTCGCAACATTGGCTCTTCTATCGCTGAGCGCACCTGTTCTGGCCGACGGGACCCGAACCTGGGAGCAAGCGAAGTTTGAGGAACTGACCAAAGGGACGACCGCCGGCGTGGCGATTCGCAGCGTGGGAGGGTTGGAACTCGCGCCCGCCTTCAGGCTGCTGTACGGGACTCCGTCGACCTACATCTGGGCTGTGAACGCAGACGATGCCGGCAATGTTTACGCGGCGACGGGAGCCCCGGCAAGGGTTTACAGGATTACTCCAGATGGGAAGGCGTCCATAATTTTCGAGCCGCAGGAATTGCAGGTGCAGGCTCTGGAAGTGGGACCAGGAGGAGTGATTTACGCGGCGACGGCTCCGGACGGAAAGGTCTACCGGCTCGAGCACACAGGCTCCGAGAAGGACGCGGCGAAAGATCCCGCAAAGCCGGCGCTGGATCCGTCGTGGAATTCGTCCGTGTATTTTGCGCCGGGGACGAAGTACATCTGGGACCTGTTGCTGGATAAGTCAGGGAACTTGTATGTGGCGACTGGCGATCATGGAGAGATTTACAAAGTTACGGCGAAAGGCGAGCACTCGCTTTTCTTCAAGAGCGACGAGACACACATCCGCGTACTGGCAGTGGATGCTCAAGGGAATGTGATTGCCGGAACGGATGGCAGCGGTCTGGTGTACCGGATCTCTCCCGCGGGCGAAGGATTCGTGCTGTACAGCGCTCCAAAGAAGGAGATCACGGCGTTGACCCTCGATCGCGAAGGCAACATCTACGCAGCGGGAGTCGGCGAGAAGAAGGCGGGAACGGGGTCCACGGGCGGGGCTTCAGTTCTGATTACGATTCCAACCAATGCACCGGCCACGACTGGTGCGCAGGGTCCCGGTAACCCGGTCACACCGACGCCCGGCACTGCGCCAACCGGCCAGTTTCCGTTTCCGGGAGGAGGAGCGAGCGGTGGGTCGGATGTGTACCGCATTGCGCCCGACGGATCGCCGTCGCGGATATGGACTTCTCATGAAGATATTGTGTACGCGTTGGCGTTCGATTCGCAGCGCCGCCTGTTGGCAGGCACGGGAAATCGTGGGCATGTGTTTGCGATTGAGGGGGCAGACGAATTTTCCGATCTGCTGAAGGCGCCTGCGTCGCAGGTTACCGGCTTTGCAAAAGCTCCCGGCGGCGGACTGTATGCTGCCACCAGCAACCTGGGAAAGATTTTCGTTTTGGGGCCTGGTCCCGAGACCGAAGGCACCTACGAGAGCGATGTATTCGACGCCAAGATTTTTTCGCGCTGGGGGCGGGCGGAGTTCCGTGGAACAGGGAATGTCGATCTCTTGGCGCGGAGCGGGAACGTCGACAACCCCGACCGGAACTGGAGCGCATGGAAAAAAGTGGATTTGGCGAAGGGCTCCAATATGGGTGTGCTGTCGGCACGCTACGCCCAGTGGAAGGCAGTTCTTCACGCCGGGAACGCGAAGCCGATGGTCGACAGTGTAACGCTCGATTATCTACCCAAGAACGTAGCGCCAGAAATTGATGATGTGACGGTGCAGATCGGCCTGCGCTACCAGCCACTTTCGAAGTCCGCGGGAATCAGCCTGGGTACGGATGTCACGGGATCGTCGGGCGCGCATTTTGAATCTCCAGTGCCGAGCACGCGCGATCGGGATGCCATCGGCGTGAAATGGAATGTTCACGACGAGAATGACGATCAACTGGTGTATTCCGTCTACTACCGCGGCGACGGAGAAACCCGATGGCTGCTGCTAAAAGAAAATCTGACCGACAAAGCCTATTCCTTCGATGCCAGCCTGCTTCCGGATGGCGGGTACACAGTGAAGGTGGTGGCGTCCGATGCTCCTTCGCATTCTCCGGGCGAGGCCCTGACGGACGAGAAAACGAGCCACCGGTTTGAGGTGGATACCACGCCTCCGCGCATCGAGAATCTATCGGCCGCGGTGGAGGGTACGCAGATTCACGTGCGCTTCCGCGCGGAGGATGGCTTTTCGACGATCAAGCGCGCGGAATATTCGGTGGACGCCGGCGACTGGAAATACGTTGAGCCCGTGGGGCAGTTGTCAGATGCGAAGTCGGAGGATTACGACTTTAAAACCGCAATTGAAGCGGGCAAAGACGCGGCTGCCGAACACGTTGTGGTCGTACGGGTTTACGACAGGTACGACAATATGGGTGCGGCAAAGTCGGTATTGCGGAGCAAGTAATGCGCTCCGCAAAACCTGCTGTTTTCTTAGCGCGTTCTTAGAATCTGGACATTGTCCGAAAGGTCTCTTTCGGATGACGGCTGCTCTGGCGAGAATCGTTGTATCATGCGCGGCGATCCCTGTTTAGCCAGAAGCTGCCTCTGCATTCCTGTTCGTCCTTTGCATCCTCGCGGCACTTCTGACGGCCTGTTCCGGTGTGTCGCATCCCACCGGGAATACGGGCGGCGGTGGTGTCGGAGGAGGCACGGGCGGTGGAGGCGGAACCGGCGGTGGGAACCTGCCGTGCAGCGTCATGAGCACGGGACGGACGGCGAGCCTGGGCGGCTTCGTGCCGTTCTCAAGCGATAGTCTTTGGAATACCGATATCTCTTCCGCGCCCGTCGATCCGAATTCCGCGAGCATTGTCACTAACTGGGTCGGCTCGGTGAATATGCATCCTGACTGGGGAAATGATCCGACGTACGGCATTCCGTATGTAGTGGTCAATGGCACCCAGGCGCTGGTGAAGGTGAACCTGGGGGCATACGGCGACGAGAGCGACGCCGGCCCCATGTAGGTTCCATCGAATGCCCCGGTAGAAGGTGGATCGTCAAGCTCTGGCGATCGCCACGTGCTGGTCCTCGACAACGGAAATTGTTTTCTTTACGAGTTGTACAACGCTTCGGTGAATTCCAACGGAAGCTGGAACGCCGATTCGACGGCCGTGTGGGACCTGCTGGGCAACGAGCAGCGGCCATATACGTGGACCTCTGCCGATGCCGCCGGGCTGCCGGTTTTTTCCTGGGCTGGTGCGCTACGACGAAGTGGCGGCAGGAAAGATTCAGCATGCGTTTCGATTTACATTGCCGAAGACCAGTGCAGCTTTTATTCCTCCCGCATCTCACGCGGCGGGAACCACTAGCAACACATCTGCGCCACCCATGGGTATGCGGATGCGATTGAAATCGAGTTACGACATTTCCGGGTTCTCCAGCCAGATGCAGGTCATTCTGACGGCGATGAAAAAATACGGCTTGATTCTGGCCGACAACGGCAGTGCGCTCTATGTGACTGGAGTGTCGGACAGCCGCTGGGGATCGGATCTCGATTCGCTGAAGACCGTACCGGCGTCGGCTGCGCACGTTTCGTCTGGAGCCAGTGTGACGTTGTCGTGGACTGTCAGTGACGCTTCGTCACGTGATTGTGTCTCCAGGCGCGGGCGCGGTGCGGGATACCAGCGTGGTTGGGAATCCGACGGCGACCACCACATAAGTTGTACGCGACCAATCAGTATGGGCGGACCGTCTGCGACGGTTACGGTGAATGTGCCGTAGGCGGCGCAACGGCGCAGGGGAACTGCTCTACTCCGCCGCGAGATATACATAGCGAAAAATAAACAGCACAGTGAGGATCCAGATCACTGGGCTGATTTCGCGGAATTTCCCTGCGGCAACTTTCACCAGCGTGTATGAGATCAATCCCAGGCTCAACCCTGTCGCAATGCTGAACGTGAGCGGTGTTGCCAGCAGCGTTACAAATGCCGGGATGGCCTCGGTGAATTCTTTCCAGTCGACGCGGCCGATAGACTCCGTCATCAGCGCACCTACCAGGATCAGCGCCGGCGCGGTGGCGTAGGCGGGGATTGCCGCCGCCAGCGGAGAGCAGAAAGCTGCCAGCAGAAACAGTGCGGCAACGAATACGTTGCTCAGTCCGGTGCGCGCCCCGGCGGCGACTCCAGCGGCGCTTTCAATGTAACTTGTTACGGTAGAGGTTCCCGTCAAAGCTCCGAAGATGGTTCCGACCGCGTCAGACACCAGAGCGCGGCCGACTCGCGGGATCTTGCCATTCTGCACGAATCCACCCTGCTCGCAGACTCCCACCAGCGTGCCGATATTGTCGAAGAGGTCCACGAACAGAAACACAAAAATGATTTCGAACAATCCGAGATGAAGGGCGCCACGAAGGTCGAGTTGCAGCCATGTGGAGGAAGGATGCGGCAGAGAGAAAATCTTCGCGGGCAGCGTGGCCATGCCGCGGAAGATCCCGAGCGCCGTAGTGGCGAAGATGCCGATGAGGATTGCCCCGTGGATCTTGCGCGTCATGAAGATGAGCATGATGGCGAGCCCCATGCACGCCAGTTGAGCTTCGCGGTCGGAGAATTTGCCCAGGCTCACGAACGTCGCAGGATTGGCGACGATCAGTTTGGCATTGCGCAAGCCGACGAAAGCGATAAACATCCCGATGCCCCCAGCGGTGGAATGCTTGAGACAGTCGGGGATGCCGTTAACGATCTGCTCGCGGACGCGGGTGACCGTGAGGAGAAGAAAGATGATTCCAGAGAAGAAAATAACTCCCAGAGCAATGCGCCATGGGACGTGCATGCCCAGACAAACCGAATACGTGAAATAAGCGTTCAGCGACATGCCCGGCGCCAGAGCTATGGGATAGTTTGCGTAGAGTCCCATAACCAGCGTGGCCGCGGCCGCGGCAATACAAGTCGCGAAGACCACTCCTTCGACGGGCATGCCCGCTTGCGAGAGGATCTGCGGGTTCACGACGACGATGTAGGCCATCGTGAGGAATGTGGTGACGCCCCCCAGAAATTCACTGCGCAGGGAGGTCTGGTTTTCGCTGAGACGGAAGTAGCGGTCTAGCAAGGCTTGTCCTTGTGGTGGCAATGGAAGCGTACATTCTACGGTATCGATGATCGACGCGGTAAAGGCATCAACCACAAAGGGTACCCTTCGACTTCACACAGGTCACGCCAGGATCACGAAGGAAGGGTGTTGATGCTCGCGCCTGCTTGCGCGAGATTTTCCGGATCTGCGCTGCCGATTGAATGGAGATCGCCAGCACGGCGAAGTTCAGGAAAGAGCCAGGCCCAGAGAGCGATCACCACCAGGGTTCCAACTCCTCCCAGGACCACAGCGGGAACCGTGCCGAACCATTGGGCAGTGACGCCCGACTCGAATTGGCCGAATTCATTGGAGGTGCCAATAAAGATCATGTCCACGGCCGTGACTCTCCCACGCATTTCGTCGGGCGTCGCGAGTTGAGTGAGCGTAGCCCGGATGATAACGCTGATCATGTCGCTGGCGCCGAGCAGGAGTAACGCGATTAACGAGAGGGTAAGGCTGCGCGACACGCCGAAGATGATCGTGAAGATTCCGAAGCCCGCAACCGACCAGAGTAGGGCAATACCGGATCGTCCGCGCAGGGGACGGTGCGCGAGCAACACGGCCATCAGCGCGGCTCCCACCCCGGGAGCGGTGCGCAGAAGGCCCAGTCCCCAGGGGCCAGTGTGGAGAATTTCACGAGCATAGACCGGAAGCAGAGCCACCGCGCCCCCCAGGAGCACTGCAAACAAATCCAGCGAGATCGCTCCCAGGATCAGCTTCTTGTTCCATATGTAATGGAGTCCGGCGAATACGGTCTTCAGCGTCATCGGTTCGCGCGGACGCGCCTTGACTTCGGGTTTGATGCGGAAGGTTGAGACCGTCGCTCCGATGGCCGTCAGCGTGGCGATCGCATAAACGAGAGACGGGCCGTGAAATATCGCGTAGAGAATTCCCCCGAACGACGGCCCGAGGATGGTGGCGGCCTGGAATGTGGTCGCATTCCATGCGACGGCGTTGGGAAAATGCTCTTCCGGGACTAACTGCGGCAAGATCGATCGGCTGGCCGTGCCGTTAAATGACCGGACGACGCCTAGCAGGATCAGAACCGCGTAGATCGGGGTAACCGAGTGAACGCCGCGCTGCGCGAGCACTAGCAGCAGGGCGAAGCAGACGGCGAATCCGGCGTAGCAGGTGGAGAGCACTTTGCGCCGTTCGAAACGGTCCGAGGCGTGGCCTGAGATCGGGAAGAGAAGAATGCCCGGAAGAAACTGGGCCAATCCAACGTAGCCAAGATCGAGCGGGCGCTTGGTGATTTCATAGACCTGCCAGCCAACGGCGACCGCCTGCATCTCGACCGCTGCCACAATAAGGAAGCGGGCAATCTGAAACAGCACGAACGCGGGATGAGCGAAGGCGGCGCGTCCGGCTCTGGCGTCGGCGGGTGCTGGCATGAACTTCTAATGTGACATAGAAACGCAAAGATGTGCACGTCGGCGAGAATCGGGCAGTGTGTTCGGGGTGATTCGTTGGCGACAGTCTAACTCTGAGCCGCGCCTGTGGAATTCGCGGCTGGTGAGAATACCTCCACGCGGTTCCTGCCATTCTTCTTGGCAGCGTACAAACTCACGTCGGCCTCGTGTAGGAATTCGGAAACGTTGCAGTCCCGGGTCGACACGGTAGCTGTTACTCCCATGCTGACAGTGGCAGACGTTGTCCCGGACGGGGTCTTGATCGAATCTTTGCCAACAATTTGGCGGATCTCATTGGCGCGGCGTGCGCCGGTAGTCAGGTCACAGCCAGGCAAAATGATAAGGAATTCTTCGCCGCCGTAACGGCCTACCACGTCGTAGGGTCGCAGATCGACCTTCAGTCGGCGCGCCACTTCTTTTAACACTTCGTCACCCGCGGCGTGACCCAGAGTGTCATTGACGCGCTTGAAGTGATCGATATCGGCGAGGATGACGGTGGCCGGTTTCTCCTCGCGTCCACCGCGCGAGAACTCTCGATCCAGCGCCGCAAGAATTTCCGCCCGGTTCAGCAGGTTGGTCAGGAAGTCATGAGTGGCGGCGAAGCGCAGCGATTGCTGCAATTCGACGATTCGTTTGCCCACCATGATGCGCGAACGCAGTTCCGTGGGATCGACAGGCTTCGACAAATAGTCGTCGGCCCCCGCCTCCATGGCATTCAGCCGGTCCTGCTTCTGGTTCTTCGCCGTCAGCATCACGGTGTAGATGTAGTTTCCCTGGCTGAGCTTTCGGATGCGTCGTAACACGTCGATGCCATCGAGGCCAGGCAGCAGCCAATCGAGGAGAGCCAGATCGGGCGGATCGGGGGATTCCAGCAATTTGATGGCTTCGGTGCCGCTCCCTACGGCGACGTAGTCGAGCCCCCAGTCGGTCAGGTAGCTGCCGACCTTGCGCCTTTCGATGTAAGAGTCCTCGACTAACAGAATCTTCATACACGCCCCGTTGGCATGTTGGCAGCGCGGTCGAACATTAACAAGTTACCAACGGAACTGGTGTGGCTTGAGACTGCGCCAGCAAAGACTCGACATCTGCTCTATGCGACCAGCGGAGCGTTCGCGATTCCAGCCGTGCCGAACACTCGCCGGTAGCGCTCGATTTCTGGCGCCGGGCCAAGCGCCTTCGAATAATTGTCAGAGAGCTTCACTGCAGGACGTCCTTCCACGGTTCTTACCTTGCAGATCAGGCTGATGGGGTCGAAGCCGGCTCCGTCGTTGGGATTGCAACCGCGAAAATCATTGGTGAGCAGAGTTCCCCAGCCGGCGCTGAAGCGGATGCGGCGGTCCGCGGTCCATTTGTCGGGATCGTTGAAGTCGGCGGCGCTGCGAAAATCACCGGGTGCGATGTTTTTCGCGACATGCCCGCCGAAGTAAGCGTGCAGCCCGAGGATCTGGTCCACATCGAGCGTGTCGGACGCGATCAAAAGCTTCTCGCGAGGGTCGCGGCCGTGGCCTTTCAACCACGCGATAAATTCGTCGCCGGCGACGAACGGATCCTTGCTATCAACGCGCTGCCCGGTCCAATCGGCTGCCCAGTCGGGCGCGTTCGTCAGGAATTGTGTGGTCCCAAACGTGTCGGGAAGCATGATGTGCAGCGCGCCCTCATACGACTGTTGCCAAAGTTCCAGCACGCGGTATTGAGATGCCTTCAGGGCCGCGTCGTCGGGCGCGAGTGCAGCCATCACCATCGGAATTTCGTGCGCATTCGTTCCAATCGCTTCCAGATCGTGTTTGTGCGCGAGGAAAGCGTTCGACGTTCCGATGAAGTTGCTACCGAGATTGGCAGCCATGGCGATGACAACATATTCCTGCCACAGAAAACTGTGGCGGCGTCGCGTGCCGAAGTCGGCGACGCGAAGACCGGGAACTCCGCGTAATCGCTCGATCTTGTTCCAAAGCTTCGTCTTTGCCCGCGCGTAAAGAATGTCGAGACCGAACTCGCTCAGCGTCTTCAGATGAGCTCTTGTTTTCAGTTCGTCGAGGATCGCCAGGGCATACAGTTCCCACATCGTGGTCTCGGTCCACAGTCCTTCGAACGACAAGTGGATCTGGCCATCCTTTACCGACAGCTGATAGTCCGACAGACGAAAGTCGCGCTCCAACCACTCGAGAAACGCCGGCTCGAAAATTCCTCGGCGCCCATAGAACGTGTTGCCAGCCAGCCACACCAGTTCCGACATTCGAAAGCGCCGTCCCCGGACGTGTTGCAACTGAACCTTGAGTTCTTCGACGTGAACCATGTCAGCGACGCGGACGGATGTATGGCGGTTGAACAACGAGAACTCGACGTGTGTCTTGGGAAAGTGCTTCCAGATGAACTGCAACATCAGCAGCTTGTAGAAGTCCGTATCGAGCAACGACCGGATTACGGGATCGAGCTCCCAGTTGTGATTGTGCGCGCGTTCTGCGAAGTTGACGATCATCGATAGGTTAGCGGGCTTTCAGAGACAGTCTAGAGGATAAGGGATATTCACGCGCCGCGGAAGGTGCGTTGTTTCGCGCTTTAGGTTTCTGCTGCAATCGGAATCTGAACTGGTTGTTTCGTCGCTAGCGATCTTCGCTACCTAAGGCTGCCCAGCACGTTCGGTGAACCTTCCTGGCCATTTTCCACCGCAGTGAGTGTTGAAGTTCGCAAGCTTGAGCAGCTCCAACTTGTCCTGTCATCGACTCAATTCTCGACCGAGGGAACACCTGCACGGCCGGCCCAACGTGCGATATATGCTTGCAGGAAATCGGCGAAATCATCGGCTGCGCGTTCTCTACCTCTTCCTCATACACCGAGAAATTCGACAGAGCTTTTTCAGCAAGCCAGCGACTAGCTATCGTTTGGCCGAAGTCGACTACCGGATACGCTACCGGAAACGCGGGAAGAGTCGATTGGTCTCCCTGAGTACCCGAACCAACGACTGGAAACTCACCTTTTCCTCGCACAAAGACGGCCTGCATCCAGATTCCATCGAGTAGAAAAGTGGTAATTGAAGGGGTTGCCCATCCTCCTGCATTCGCAGGGATTCGCGGCCAGACCGGAAGTCTCGAAATCAGCCATTTCACAAGTGTGCGCTATTCCTTCGCCTTTTTGCGGGATGATGAGTGTTATTGATGTTTCGTCAGAGACTGCTATGTTTAGCAACGGACTAAACTCCCCGGATCCAATTCGTAACCCTCGTCCGCGACGGCTTTCTCGATGGCCGTGCGCAGTGTCTGCTCATCCGCACTCTGGGGTAATGCGCAGTGGCGCCGTATGACTTCCTCGCCAGTTTCAATCCGAAGGAGCCAGCTTGACTTGCTCGCATCCCATGAAAATTCCACACGATCCGCATGCATGGCCTTCCTCCACTAACCACCTAAGACGATTGTAGTGCAGGCTCTCACCGAGCGCATATTTGGAGGGGGCATTGGGGTATACACACCGCCCCGGTCAAAGAGTGATATCGCGATGTTACAACAGTTAACGGCGAACGCGACCTGCCCAAACCCTAGAACCCGCAGCAGGAGCCACGTAGAAGCTGAATAAAGCAGCGCAGGAATCCAAAGTATCACCACTAGGTTGAACAGCGCCGCTGCCCATCGGCGGTGAGTATTTACGAACCACAAACGATCTAGCAGCCAAGCCCAGGGCGTGGCAAATAGAAAGCCGTACCCAGCGAAGCGTTCGTGGCGTAAATGCAGTCGGTCGGCAAAACTGATGAGCACCGTCAATGCAGCCGCCACGGCGAAGGGCACTGAAAGCAGTATCCGCCTAGCCCAAGCCATTGCCATCAGTTTCATTTCGCTCATTGACACCACGATGAGAAGTGTAATGGGGATTTTTCGCCAGCTGGTGGCGGCCACTATCTAGCTGCCTTCTGAATGCGGTTTACATTGGGCTTGCTGGTTAGCAGAACAACGCGGCCACGAAGGCCATCAACAACGTCAATCGCGTTTGTTACGTCCTTCCACAGGACACCGTCTTCAGCTTGGACGTAGGTCAGCGAGTCTGGCGCTCGCATTTGCAGTTGGTTTCCGAGTTGATTCTCTAGCTCTTCCCAAGGCGTTTTCTTCGAGTTCACAAAGACGACGGAAGGCCCGCTCCCTTTCACGTATGCCACCGTGATGACAATCGGCTCAATCGAAGAATGAGGCGCGTCTCGAAGAGCACCTATTCTGAGGAGGCCCACGGACAAACCCTGCGCGTTGTGGAATCGCGGGAAGGCGATGAACGCCACAAAGATAACTCCAAGTATGGACGCGGCGATGGGTGCAAATGGAAATGCGGCCAATCGCGCTCGGTGGGAGAACATTCTTTCCCTCCGCGTTCCAATCGGCATCGAGTTTTCAAGCAAGTCTATGCGTGTGCGGAGATAGTTGTGGAAGAACGTTGCTGGAACCGCCACGAGAATCCCCGCAGCAGTCGAAAGAAGTGCGGCCTGTATGCCCGACACCACCATTATCACGAAGCCCTGCTTGGTACCTATATAGCCGCGAAAAGTACTTAGAAGCCCGATGCACGTGCCCACAAGTCCGAGGTAGGGCGCTATGAAGGCAACTAGTTTGATCCGGTTCACCTTGATGCTTACGTCAGCAGTCAGCTTTCTTCGGGCATCAGTGGTGAGATCAGTGGCTCTGTGGAGGCGGACTATGCGGTAAGCGTGGAGGACGGAAAGCAGGATCACACGAACGAGCATCACGGCTAGTGCAACGAGAACAACGCGCTCCAACAGGTCTGTCCAACGCCAAAGGTATCCAATACTCCACCCACATGCATACGGTTGCAGCAAGTTAGAACAGGCTCCCGGCATCGGGGAAAACGTATCTCCCTTTTTCTGACTCCATCAACAAGGACACCGCACTCAACAACAATGTTCCACAACTGCTGTAATCAGGCCTTATCACAAGCGTGCGCTTTTCCTTCGCCTTTTGGCGCGACGATGAGTGAAATGGGGATTTTTTGCCAATCTTGGAATCCAATTGCCCGGGCGGTAGAGCCCATGTGTTCGATGGGCTAGCTTCGGCGTGCTTCGCGACCCTACGGCGTCCCACTATTTACGGAGACCATTAGAAACTAAATCTCTCTACAAAGACCTCGCATGCCGTCGCAGCGTTTCCGTTGAAGCAGATGTTATCCCTTCCGTCGGGCCACGCCAGAAAAATGTCGCCAGACTGCAGCCGCACCGAGACCGTCGCGGGCACTGGAGTGTAAACATAATATTGTTCGCCTTGGTTCCCAGGGTCCGCCAGCAAAGGATACCCGTTGAGCAGCCACAAGCCGTTTCCGGATGGATCTACATCCTGCGCGTAAACATCGGAGTTGGCGTAGCAAGAATTGGCGTCTGAATAGGCCCGACAGTCGGTCCACATCACGAGAGCGCCTCCGGTACCGTCAGGCAGCAAGGTCGGAGCGAGCTGTTGATTGGGCAATTGGACAACGTAGACTTGCCCTTGCCCCCAGATTGTTTGCCCGCTTGCGTTCAAGTGCTGCATCGCGATGTCGCAATTGGCGCCTTCATTTGGGCAGTCCTGCCAGGCCGCGAACAGCCCGCCTGCGCCATCCGCGATGGTCGCAGGATTAAGTCCATAGTTCGTCGAATTTGAAACGGCCATTCCAGACTGCGACCAGGCGACACCGCCGGTCGCATCTAGTCTTTGGGCCAATACGGCCGGCACCGATGCATTCGCAGGTTGCCAGGACGCGACCAACAGCGCCCCGTGGGCTCCGTCAGTTGTCATATCAAAGGTCTGGGTGCCGGTGCCGTTCGGATCCGTGGCTGTTACACCGGGAACCGAGACCGCACTGGAGCCCCATAATAGTTGTCCTGTAGAGGAAATCCGTTGCGATCTCACCGTGATATTGGACGTCCCTGCGTAGGACGTGAAATACCACGCGCCAATCGCGCCGCCCGCGCCGTCGGAAATCAGTTTCACCTGAAAGATGGAACCTGCGTCGCCTGCCGCAGGATCCTGACCAATGCGGATCCCCCCGGTCTGCCACACCGGGTCTCCGTTGGCATCGACTCGCTGAGCATAGACCGTGTATCCGCCGGAGCCGCCTTGAGTGGTACTGTTGATGCGGTCGTCTTGAAAAGCGACGATCGCTCCGCCCGCGTTGTCGCCGATGATCGATATGCCCCCTACACCCTGATTGTTAGCTGCGGTGGCGACAGGCTTACCCACCGGGCCCCAAAGAAGCGCCCCGGTAGCATCTATCCGCTGGCCGTAGATGTCACAGTCAGCCTGGAAGGAAGGATCGCAGAATCCGACTCTCCCATCGAGCCACACGATGATCACGCCGCCGGAACCGTCGCTGATGGCGCGTGGCGATGCCTGGTACCCGGTCCACGGGTTCGTTACCGGAATGCCTCCAGCCAACCAAGTTGGTTGTCCGCTCGCGTCCAGATGCTGCGCCAGCACCTCGACTGGAAACCTGTGCTCCCAAACCACAAAGGCACCGCCCGCACCATCGTCCGCGACCGCGATTCCTGGAGGCGTCTCGCTAGCTTCGCCGTCATCGCCGCCGGGCTGGCTCAAGTTGGTTTCATTCCACACAACCGTCGGTATCAGAACTCCACGGATCGTCGCCTGCGCAACTGCAGACTTGTTCGGATCTGCAGCGGACGCGGCTTTAATGCTCACTGTTGCCGGGCTTGGTAGCTGTGCTGGCGAGGTATAGAGTCCGGAAACAATCGTTCCCACGCTGCCATTGCCTCCTGCGACATCGTTGACAAACCACTTCACCGAAGCGTCGAAGTTTCCCGTCCCCGAAACACTCGCGGTGAATTGCTGTGGCTGCGAGACCTGCAGGCTTACCGTGGCGGGCGAGATCGATACTGAAGTGATCATCGGGCCTTGGCTCGATGTCCCAGAACCGCCGCAACCCGCAAGACCCAACAACAAGGCGCATGCCGCGATGCAACTCGCATAGCTTAGCGGGATCTCCATATAGAACTTCTCCTAGTTGAGGGATCGAATGGCGTCAACCCCAAATCTGCGCCACCGACTTCTTCGCCCAGTGAGATCATGCCAATGAAAATGCCAAGGCTGAGCCCTACTATGGTGGGGATTATCCCAATGTCTTAGTCTTGGTTCAAGCGGCATTGTACGACAGGGCGGAATGTCGCGCTTTGTCCGTGGCTCGTGGGCCGAATCGGTCGGAACTCTAAGGAAGTGAACGGAGTTGTCGGATGTGTGAACCGAGCGGTAGGACGCGGGCCTGTGAGTTTATGTAATCAGGCCGCTACACTCAAAATGCCCCGATGGCAAGGATGATGAGTGAAATGGCGATTTTATCGCCAACTACGAATTTTCGCTCTTGGTCGGATGAGTTAACATTGGGCACATCATGGGCTTACGACATGCATTCACAACAGCGGCTTTGGCAATAACATTAGCAGCACTCTGCCCTGCGCAAGAGCGGTTCGAGACAGGCTGGCTCAAGGGATTTACGATGTCGCCAACGGAACACATCATTGACGAGCCAGATAAACCATTTACGGTTCGCGCTGTGGAGGGCGTTGTGCTCGACCCAAGTGGAGCAGAGATGGAAGGCGTTGTGGTGGAAACACGAGATGGGGCGGGACAAATAAGAGGTACCAAGACAAACCGCAAAGGCACATTCAAGCTCGGCGGAGTTCCCGAAGGAACCTACAAATTCAAAGTGACCATGAACGGGTTTCAATCTGTCGTAGGAGATGTCATGATCTCGAATAAGGCGAACAAGACCGACAAGATGAAAATAGTGATGAAACTCGGCGTCTGAAACTCCACCTAACACTATCGCAGTCCGCAACAACTGACGTAAGCAGGCCTTATCACAAGCGTGCGCTTTTCCTTCGCCTTTTGGCGGGATGATGAGCGTAATGGGGATGTTTCAACAGTTACGGAACCACGCCACCGCTACGCAGGCTCACCGGGGGTGAGA
>DASRRV010000073.1:0-3343 GCA_035695545.1 Candidatus Sulfotelmatobacter sp.
TGGCAGGAAGCGAGTATCTTTTCGCGAGTTAACGGCTATCTCAAAACCTGGTATGTAGATATAGGAGCCTTTGTTAAACAAGGTCAGTTACTGGCGGAGATCGACACGCCAGATCTCGACCATCAAATGGAACAGGCCAGCAATCAGGCTGTGCAGGCGAAGTCGAGCGCCGCTATAGCCAAGATCACGAACGACAAATGGCAGAAGTTATGGAAGGAAGGTGTGGTGTCGGAACTGGACGCTGACAACACAGCGGCGAATCAAAATACTACAGCGGCGAATCAGCATGCCTTTGAGGAGAATCTCAGCGTTTTGCAACAAGAAGTCGCCTTCAAGCGCATCACAGCGCCGTTCCCTGGCGTAATCACAAACCGGCACACTAACGTGGGCGACCTGATCGTCGCGAACAATGTTAACAACGAGATATTCCATATCCAACAGATCGATCCTCTGCGCATTTACTTCTCGCTCCCACAAGGGAACTCTGCTGACGTTAAAGTTGGTCAGTCTATTGACGTAGTCTTTCCAGCGCCAGTGAACAGAACCATGCAAGCCAAGGTAGCGACGACTTCCAACGCTATCGCAACCAACTCACGGACACTGCTCGTCGAGCTGCACATGGCCAATCCGAACAATGAAATTCAGGCCGGTAGCTACGCCGAAGTACGATTGCCGCCGTCCGTACTAGGCACAATTCTCACGGTTCCCGATACAGCGTTGCTGTTCCGCGCACAGGGTTTACAGGTCGGCGTTCTGAAGCCGGAAAACACCGTCGAATTGCGCGACATCAAAGTCGGCCGCGATTTCGGGACCAGTATCGAGGTCACAAGCGGTGTCGCTCCATCCGACAAGATAGTCAACAACCCGCCTGATTCGCTCGTTAGCGGAGAAGTCGTTCATGTCGCGGCCCCCTTAGTTACATCGTCAGCCATCTCGTCAGGCTCCCAAGCGGGAGCAAAGTAGTCGGGCGAGGATTTGAAGACGACCGGGCAAGATCGCGGTTTCGTCACCTCTCCCGAAAGAGGAAGTTGAGACGCGCGTTCACAGGAGCCGGAAAAAAATCCTTCGCCTGACCAGTAGCGAAGTTCGCCTAGCTCTTCGTCGACCTTATGCGTTTGTGGTGGCGGCCTTATGCCTTTTTTCCCAATTCAGGACGCTCGTCTTATCGTATCCGATGATTTTCACCAGGTCCTTTGGCGCGGTCTCAATTCCAGTCGCCGTTGGCGAATTGCATCGCCAATGGTCGTAACTTTTTTCGGATAAGCGTTGTCTTTAGGCTTTTTTCTGTTCGGACGCACACGACAAAACAGCAACGCAGCTTCAGGCACTCATTACCGTCGCGAGCATGAACTCGCGAAAAAAACTGACAGTCGTCAGTAGCCGACCCTCGGCTGTGCCACCGAAAATAAAGTTCGACAATTATTCTTGGAGTTGTTAGGAACTCCCTCGATTACGTCGCCCGACGTTTCAACGCATCTTCGGTCGAGCTGAAAAGTTCGTGGTGATAGGAGTTGTCTATGAAAGCCGTCGTCCTCGAAGAGACACGCAAGATTTCGGTGCGCGAAGTTCCTGACGCTGAAATGCAGGACACTACCGACGTGCTGCTGCGGATCACTTCCACTGCGATCTGCGGCACTGATCTCCACTTTTATGAAGGCCGCATGCGCGGCATCGAAGGCGGAGTCATCGGCCATGAGCCTCTCGGTGTCGTCGAAGAAGTCGGCTCTACTGTCAAGAACGTCAAGAAAGGAGACCGCGTCGTCGTCCCCACGCACATCTGCTGTGGCTTCTGCGCGATGTGCGTGGAAGGCCACTCCTCCGCCTGCCTCACCACCAACCCCGGGGCCGCGGGGGCAGCCTACGGCTATCCCAACAAGGGCGGGTACCAGGGCGCCCAGACGGAGCTGCTCCGCGTGCCGTTCGCTGATGCCAACTGCCTCAAGCTCCCAGGCGAGCCCGGCGACAATTTGGAAGACGACTTCGTCCTGCTCGCCGACGCCTTCACCACCGGCTACCACGCCGTTGCCATCATCGAAATCGCCCCCAGCGACACGGTCGCCATCTTCGGCGCAGGCTCGGTCGGGCTGCTTGCCGCGTACTCCGCTCGCCTTCGCGGAGCGGCGCGCGTCTACGTCGTCGACGCGATCGCTGAACGCCTCGAAAAGGCGGGCGAGCTCGGCGCCATCCCCATCAATTTTCTCCACGGCGACCCTGTCGAGCAGATCAGGGAGCAGCAATCGAAGTGGCGCTCTGGTCCAGCGTTCCGGCAGGAGAAGCCGCTCGGCGGCGTCACCTGCGCCATAGACTGCATAGGTTTCCAGGCCCGCTCTAAAACCGATTACTCGCGGGAGGACCCGCTCTGGGTCACCGAAGCCATCGCTGAACTAATTAATCCGGCTGGGCGAATGGCAATCATCGGGGTCTGGCCGCTCAAAGATCCAAACGGCATCGAGCCATCGCTCAAGGAAGGCAAACTTACAGTGCCCTGGTCCAAGATCTTCAACAACAATGTTCGCATCTCGATGGGCCGCGACGATGACAAGCGCTGGAACAGCAAGCTCCGTGACATGATCATTACCGGCGCAGCCAAACCCAGCCAGGTCGTCAGCCATCGCCTTTCTCTCGACGAGGCCCCTAACGCGTTCGCAAAATTCGACGCGCGCCAAGAGGGCTACATCAAAGTAATCCTGAAGCCCCAAGGGACATCGGGGAAAATTTGAATTCTTCCTTAATCCCTAGAAGAGGATGGCGTCATGGCAGCCGTGGGTGATGTTAGGCACCACTTCCCAGTCGCCGAAGCTGCTCACCAGATTTCCGGCAGGATCAAATTCCAAGAACGGAGGCGCTTGTTTCGCTATTTCAGCTTCCTTGTCGGTGATATCACGGCGGTTCACGATGAAAACGTGGTCCTGCGCAACGAACAAACGCCGCTCACCTGACCAAGCACCCAGTTGTTAGGCAGCGGCTTGGGCCACGCAGGATCTACCTCAAATCTGGGCGATTTCGTCTGGGCCGCGCATAGGACGCCTGCAGCTACAAGCGCGGATGCGGCGTAAAACCGGATATTCATTGGCTGTGCGGATCGATGAGTGTGAGGCCGCTCTCAGGATCGTGCTGTCTCTGCAGCGGAACCGGCTCCACGGTGACAAAGACCTCCAGTGTAGGGGACACAACCGCCTCAATGACGTGTCCGCCGCTAGTCCTGCCGTCACGATGTCCTACCGTCATGTGCGTGTGTAGCGCAGGCTTGCCTTGATATAGAGCGAAGTCTCCAATCATGGATAGCACTTCGACCTGCTCGTTAATAGGGATCTTCCGATACATTTTCTTTTGCAAATCAAAC
>DASRRV010000074.1:0-14477 GCA_035695545.1 Candidatus Sulfotelmatobacter sp.
GCGCGTCGGCGATTGAACTTCGGCGGCATGGGCGGGTTCCTAGTAATTAAGCTCGTCAAGCCAACCAAAGTCTTCTGCTCCTGGGCGCCGCACGAGAGCACCCTCGGCGAGATCCTGCCGTCCGAGACAAAGGCCGACGTAGGGGCAGCTGCTACAAGGATTCTGAGGGAAGCGAATGCCGCTGTGAGGCAGAAAATCCGCGGATTCGATTCTGTGGATTGTGCTTTGCACTAACTCGCCGAATTCATGGCGCTGCGCATCGGTGATGGTGGTTCGCAAGTATTGAATGTCTACCAGCCTTTTGCGAACGAACACGCTCTGAGCGACCTCGGCAATACCCGTCATCCACGAATAGCAGACCAGTTGGGGATCGAGAGCCAATAATCCCTCGGGCTCGTCGGGATACCGGCTCGAAGATGTCTTCCACTCCAGCAGGCACCTCGCTCCATCGAGTTTGCCGATCCCATCGACGTACGCAACGAAGTCGTTGTTTCCGATTGACCGAGTGAACTTGATCTGCAAGTTGCGACGTGGCTGACTGACGCGCATTCTGTCGTTCTGGCAGAAGCGGGTGAGGAGCATGATCCCTTGCTCAAGCATGCGGCCCCAGGTGTCATTGAGCGAGAAGTGGAGGTCCTGTTCGTTGCAGGCGGACCATTCGTGAAAGAGGACGTCCCCGGGATCTTCCCGGCGAAAATAGGCACCCCAAGCCAGTTCGAAGGCGCGCCCGAAGAGCATCGCCGCCCGAGTGTCTCTTTCCTTCCATCCGTCGAGATAGCGATGGCGATAACGCCGGGGACAGGTCAAATATTGGCTGATCTGAGTGTACCTGTAGGTCATCAGGCAACCTGCGGCCATGCCGCCGCGTTGCGCATTGGCAGGGGCTTCGCGTCCGATCTGGCTCTGAGTTCTTGCGAAACGAACCCACTAACTGCCTATTGTTCAGTGATTACTGAAATTTCAAACTCCGTATCATAGTCGGCGGAGGGCATCCGGCACTCAACGCCGATTATGAAACGATTATCGGAGACCGCTGTCGGTCATGGCGCTGGTATACTTGCAGAGCCGCCAGGAGTAACGACTACGATCTCTCTTGTAACGGCACCGACGGGAATGGTGGACGTAGCCTGGGTGTAGAAGTTCACCGTAAAGATAGCGATTTTTCACCACCGAACGCTACGTTGGTGGCTCTGATTAGGATGGGTGTCCACTCTTTCGTGACGGCAGACCTTCCTGTACCTGGTTAAGCTTTTGGCCAAGGCCGTGAAGTGAGCGATCAGCCTTCCCATCAGATGTTTCATGGCGCGGATCGGGATCCGCTTTGGTCATTGACATCCCGCGCCCATTTCGTGTGGGATTAGGGAGTTTCTGCTAAATCTCTGACCCGCAAAGGCTCGAGAATGTCTGCCCAACTCTTGCTGTTCGTAATCGCAATTCTTCTTGTGTCGATCTTTTGGGTTTTGAGCAAGATCAATGGCCGGCTCAAAAAGACGATTCTTACCGAAGAGGAAAAGGACGCGAAGACAGGCCACGCAAGGCGTTAGAAAGTCGTTTGCAGATCGGCGCAGGATATGAGGCCAGCAGATATTGCTTGAGAGAATTCACGGGAGATGCACATGACAGCGCTACTACGCAGACTGGGGAGTGGAGACGAGGGGCAGGACATTGCCGAATATGCGGTGATGTTGGCTGTCATCTTGGTGTTGGTGGTGGGCACGGTTCGGCTCATTGGCTCCAATGCCAACAATGCCTTCTCCAACGTGGCGAGCGTGCTTCAGTAGGACTTCTTAAGCAAATAGAGAAAGTCAGTTGTCGTTCACGGACCAGTAGCGTTCACTGTCTCCACTGGTGAGTGACATAGCGATTTTGCAATCGCAATCCGCGCGACGAGTTTGGACTTATACTTAGAGCAGTGTTGTCGTCGCGAGATGCTGCGCGTGACGGCGGACCGGAGGTAGCCATGGCTCTAAAACTGGACGTCTCCAGAACTGATGACATTGCGGTAGTTCGGTGCCGTGGCCGGATTGTCTTTGGGGAAGAAGCGGATGACCTAAGGCGGGTAGTTCTCAGCTTGCTGAAGGAAACACAGCGAATCGTCCTGAATCTCGTTTGGATTGAGTACATTGACAGCAGCGGATTGGGAACACTGGTCGCATCATTCATCTCTGCGCGTCACTATGGAGCTGAAATCAAATTTGCTGCCGTATCGCCCAGAGCGCGGCGCCTGTTGGCGGACACAAGAGTGGATCGGCTATTTGAGGTCTACGACTCTACTGAGGAGGCTGTTAAGTCCTTCTATCCTCACCCCGAAGCTGCCGCTGGATGACATTTTTCATGTCGCGACTTCATTGAGACTTGTTTTGAGTGTAATCGCGATTCGCAAACTCCCGGTCCGGGAATGCTGTCTGAAATGTCTTGCTGCCAGAATATGGTGAATGAAACGGCGACTTCCTTTGCGCTACGACCGTGCTTTATGGATCGCTGCACTTGTGATGATAGCGGTGCTGATTCTCTTTGCATGGGTGCAAACGAAACTCCCCCCTATGCCGTTGAAGTAGAGGCACCAAATAAGAACGCCTCAGCTTTTTCCGAGAACTGAGGCCGAGTCACCCAGAACATCCTTTTTAAATTTTAGGCGAATCCGGTGTACTCGGGAGACGGTGGCGAAGGTACCTGACGTAAACAGGTCTTTATGGGTTCTTACCCCTGGTCATTGAGTGATACGAGGATTTGTAACAGTTGTCACTTTGTTTGAGACCCAAGGGGGGCTTCGGTCACAAGATCAGCAGATCGTCCCGACTTCTCCATATATCGTTATGTCGTCTTCTTTTCTGTGCGGCAGAACTCGATCAGCTTCCACCGGTACCGGGTGACATTCCGCCGTTGACTAAGCGGATGGCCATTCGGGATGTTTTGCGATTGACTCCTCGAGGCCTTCGGTTTGTGATCGCTTGATCTTCGCCTGAGAGGCCATCGTCACAAATGTGGTGAGTCCGCCAAGGAATTCCTGACGCACGGTGGTCTGGTTTTGGGAGAGATGGAAATAGCGGTCGATTAATCGTGAGTCCTCGAGTGGAATGAAGTGCCGGGCTGCGAAGCGACGGTTAGTACGGAATTTTGTTTGGCTTGCGTTGCCAGGCGCTGAACCCCGCCAGCGCCTCTTCGCGCATTATCTGAACCATGGGAATCGAGCGCTCCGGAAAAGATCTTTCGAATTCGTGGTAGATGAAAGAATCGTCGAATCCGATCTTCGAAGCGTCCGCCGCCAAGTTTCCGAAATAGATTCGTGCCATGCGCGCCCAGTAAATCGCGCCAAGGCACATGGGACATGGCTCGCACGAGGTATAAATTTCGCAATCCTTGAGCTCGAAAGCGCCGAGCTTTGCGCAGGCTTGCCGAATGGCGACCACTTCAGCGTGCGCTGTTGGGTCGTTGATCGCGGTGACGCGATTCACGCCCTCGGCGACGATTCCACCGTTCTTGACAATGACCGCGCCGAAGGGGCCACCGTTGCCCGACAGGACGTTGTCGATGGAGAGTTGAATAGCGAGGGCCATGAAAGAGTTGTCCATGTGTTTTGGCTCGGTCGATGCGTAACCACTTTGCGTTACTATCAACGCTGCGCTGGTGTCAGCAACCGCAAATTCGCGCGCAAATCAGTTGTCATGGACTCGTTCGCAGCCGCGTTGCCGAGAAGGGAGTATAAGCCGGAATCGCGAAAATGATAAGGCCGTTCTGCGAATGGCTCGCAACGGGTCGTTTGCTGGAAGTCCGATTGAAAAGCGCGGCGCTTCCGGATAGTCTTTATCCTCTTTCAGTTCGCGGTTGCGGGAGTCGAGTGTGGGGCTGCAGGCCTTTTGTTCGCGCCGGATCGTGACGCCGCAAGGAGTTCGGCCGGGCGCGGTGCTGGTAGAAGGGGACCAAGTCCGCGGAGTCGTCGCGCCTGGTGAAGTGCCGGCTGACGCGACTCGCGACGATTTCGGAGATGCGGCCATTCTGCCCGGCTTGGTGGACTCGCATGTACATATCAATGAGCCCGGGCGCACGGAATGGGAGGGCTTTCGCACCGCGACGCGGGCAGCGGCGGCGGGTGGGTACACAATGTTAGTGGACATGCCGTTGAACTGCGTACCGTCAATCACGAACGTTTCTGCTCTCGAAACAAAGAGGCGAGCGGCACAGGGACAGTGCCGAGTCGACTGGGCTGCCTGGGGCGGGGTTGTTCAGGACAATCAGGAAGAAATTGACGGGCTCGCCAAGGCGGGGGTGTTGGGCTTCAAGTGTTTCCTCGTACCTCCGGGGATCGACGAATTCTCGATGGTCTGTGAGCGGGACCTGCGTGCGGCACTTCCTCGAGTAGCGGGAACGGGGCTGCCGCTTCTGGTGCATGCGGAGCTGCTAGGTCCGATCGATGCCGCGACCGAGCGCTTGCGGGATGCGGATTGGACTCGTTACGACACCTATATGCAATCGCGGCCGGACGAGGCGGAGGTGGCGGCGATCCGGTTGATGCTGTCCTTATGTCGCGAATATCGATTTCGGCTGCACGTTGTACATCTCGCGACGGGACTTGCGCTGGAAATACTACGCGAGGCGCGTGTCGAGGGATTACCAGTCACCGTGGAGACCTGCCCGCACTATTTGCATCTAGAGGCTGAGGAGATTGCGGACGGAGCGACGCAATGCAAATGCGCTCCGCCCATCCGAAGCAGGGCGAATCGCGAACTGCTTTGGCAAGGTTTGAAGGATGGGGTGATCGATTTGGTCGTAACAGACCATTCGCCATGTCCGCCTGCTATGAAGCGGTTGGAGGAAGGAGATTTCCGCAATGCTTGGGGTGGCATTGCAAGCTTGTCGTTAGCGCTCCCTCTGATGTGGACGGAAGCGCGAAGTCGTGGGTTTGCACTGACCGACATTGCGCAGTGGATGGCGGCACAACCGGCGAAACTCGCAGGATGCGGCGCTCGCAAGGGACAGATCGCAGCGGGTTGCGATGCGGATTTCGTTGTATTCGATCCAGAGGCGGAGTTTACCGTGACAGGGGATCGGCTTCACCATCGCCACGCGGTATCCCCGTACCTCGGCGAAAGAGTGCGCGGGCTGGTGACGAGAACCTATTTGCGCGGCAAGTTGGCATTTCGCGACGGAGATTTTCCCGGTGAACCTGTTGGGGAGGAGTTCCAGCAATGACTGCGCTTAGAAGTTCTGATGTCTGGAATGCGATCTCGTGAAGACAGAAAAAATCATCGGCATGGCCGTGCCGCGGAAGGAAGGGCGGGACAAGGTCACCGGGCGTGCGCAATACGTCGACGACATGACTTTGCCGGGGATGCTCTACGGCGCGACCGTGCGCAGCAGCATTCCGCGCGGAAAAGTCAGCACGATTACTTTTGGATCAGGCATCGCGTGGGATGAGTTTGTCATTGTTTCCGCGAAAGATATCCCAGGAAAGAACTGCGTCGCCCTGATCGTCGACGACCAACCGTGTCTGGCCGATGCCATCGTCAATCATCCCGAAGAGCCCATCCTCCTCCTGGCGCATGCGAATCGGCACGTTCTTCGGAAGGCTGTGGAGGCAGTCACGATTGACTACGAGCCACTCCCGGCGTTGTTCACGATTGAAGAGAGCGAATGCCCGGCCGAAATCATCTGGGGAACCGACAACGTGTTCAAACGCTTTCTTGTCGAGAAAGGTGATGTCGACAGAGTTTGGGCCAAGGCCGCCTACATTGTCGAAGGTGAATATACGACCGGTGCGCAGGAACAGCTCTACATCGAAAACAACGGTGTGATTGCGAGTTTCGACCGCGAGCGCGGGATCACCGTGTGGGGGTCGCTGCAGTGTCCATACTATGTGCACAAGGCCCTGATGAAGCTGTGCGGCTTGCCGGAGGATAAGGTTCGAGTTGTGCAGACTGAGACCGGAGGAGCGTTCGGAGGGAAAGAGGAATACCCGTCGATGATCGCCGGGCACGCCGCGCTTCTGGCGATGAAGGCAAAAAAACCGGTGAAGATCGTGTATGACCGCATGGAGGATATGACGGCAACCACGAAGCGCCATCCTTCGCGGACGCGGCACCGTACGGCAGTCGACCGGGACGGCAAGATTCTGGGCGGCGACATCGAGTTCGTGGTGGACGGTGGAGCATATTCCACGTTGTCGTCGGTGGTGTTATCGCGGGGGACCATTCACGCGGGAGGTCCCTACTACTGGCCCACAATCCGGATTCGCGCCAAGGCTGTTGCCACCAACGCCCCGCCCCATGGGGCGTTTCGGGGATTCGGAGCTCCGCAGTCATTGTTTGCGATGGAACGGCACATGGATCGTATTGCCTCCACCGTAGGAATTTCGCCAGTGGAAGTCCGCCGTCGCAATTTCCTGAGGACGGGACAGACCACCACTACGGAACAGACGATCCGTGAGCCAATTGATCTCGATCAACTTCTGGAGCGCGGTCTCACTCTCACGGACTATCGCGCAAAGAAGGAGCGCTTCCGGAAGCAGAATGAGGCAGCGACACAGAAGAAGGGCATTGGGATCGCCGCGTTTCTTCACGGTGCCGGATTTACGGGTTCAGGGGAGCGCTACTTGGCTTCCGTTGTAGGAGTGGAGGGTTGCGCCGATGGCCGCGTGCGGGTGCTGGTGTCGAGTACCGAATTCGGGCAGGGGACAAAGACTGTACTCTGCCAGATTACGGCGGAAACGCTGGGTCTGCCATACGATCAGGTTGAGATTGCGCAACCCGACACGGTTGAAGTACCGAATAGCGGCCCTACGGTCGCTTCGCGTACGGTGATGGTGGTCGGGAAGCTGGTTCAGTCGGCGGCGCTCGGAGTTCTGCAGACGCTGATCGCGGGCGGATTTCTCCGGGAAGACTATTCGGCGGACGATTTTTCTCCTGCCTGCGCGAAGTACGTAGCCGAGCATGGAGAGCTCAAGTCCTGGGCAAAGTACGAGCCGCCGCCGGGAATCTTCTGGGATGACGAGAAATATCGCGGCGAAGCCTATGCAGCATATGCATGGGCTGTGTACATCGCAGAGGTTACGGTGGACCTGACAAGTTACAGCGTGACGGTGGACGATTTCGTCGCGCTCCAGGAGGTTGGCAAGGTTCTGCATCCGGTGCTGGCGCGAGGGCAGATTACCGGTGGGGTCGCGCAGGGGATCGGCTACGCGTTGTACGAAAAAGTCATCTGGCAAAATGGACGGATGCAAAACGGACAGATGACGAACTACATCATGCCCACAACGGCCGATTTGCCGGACATTCGTGTGTACTTTGAGGAACTGGGCAATGAGCACGGTGCGTTTGGCGCGAAGGGAATCGGAGAGTTGCCCATGGACGGCCCGGCTCCCGCGATCGTGAATGCAGTTGAGGACGCCCTCGGATTGGCCATCGATTCGATCCCTCTGCTTCCAGAAGATATCTTCGAAGCGGTGACCGCGAGATCTCGAGAGAGCGGTGTCCTTTCCTCGCAGGGAATTCGATGAGCAACCTGCAGCCGCGCCGCGCATTTTCCCTGACCGTAAATGACGAGCCGAGGACGGTCCACGTGTACCCAATGGAAAGGTTGCTGGATGTCTTGCGACAGCAACTTGGATTGACCGGCGCCAAAGAGGGATGTGGTGAAGGCGAGTGCGGATCATGTGCCGTGCTGGTGGATGGATCTCTTGTAAATAGCTGCCTGGTGCCGATCTTGCAGGCTCAAGGATCGAAAATTGTTACGATCGAAGGGCTGGCACGGGGATCGCATCTCCACACGTTGCAGCAAGCATTCCTGGACTGCGGCGGCGCGCAGTGCGGAATCTGCACGCCGGGGATTATCATGGCGGCCTGTCATTTGTTGAGCAAGAAGGCACGACCTACCCGCGAAGAGATCAAAGAAGGTCTCTCGGGCAATCTTTGCCGTTGCACAGGCTATGCGCAGATTTGTGAGGCGGTCTCCGAAGCGGCCCTTCGTGCGAGAGAAAAACAATGAGAGCAGATCCGGCCGAGTACGAACTGGTGGCGCCCGGGAGTTTATCGGCGGTCGTGGCGCTGCTTGCGGAACGGCCTGGAGCATGGTTGCCCGTTGCTGGCGGCACCGACGTGATGGTGCAATATGCGTCCGGGAAGTTGGCGGAGCGAAGGCTGGTGAGCCTGTGGAATCTTCCGGAACTGCGGCGAATTGATGTTTCCGAGAATGAGATCAGTGTCGGGGCGGGCAGCACTTACACCGATTTGCGCGGACACGAAATAGTGGATCGCGAATTCCCTCTGCTGGCCAGCGCGGCGCGCTGGACCGGTGGAATCGCGAACCAGAATCGCGGGACGATTGGCGGAAATATCGTGAACGCTTCTCCTGCTGCGGATTCTCTGCCGGCATTGCTCGCGTACGAAGCGGACCTGATGCTGGTGTCAGCACGTGGGGAACGGCGCGTACGGTATGTCGACTTTCACACCGGCTACAAGAAGACTCTCCTTGCCCCCGATGAGCTCATCCGGGCGGTGTGCCTGGAACGACGATTTGCAAGATACGCTTCATATTCGCGGAAGGTGGGTGCGCGGAACGCGCAGGCGATTTCGAAAGTTTGTGTCGCGGCGTTGGGCCACATTGTCGACGGAGTGCTAGACGATGTTCGCATCGCCGCCGGCTGCGTGGCTCCGGTCCCGTTGCGCCTGAGAGAGACCGAGCGGGCCGTAAGAGGGAAGGCGATTTGCGCTGCGCTCGCGGCGCAGGCATGCAAGACGGCAATGAGTGAGATTCGCCCGATTGACGATATTCGATCGAGCGCGGCGTATCGGGCGGCAGTGGTCGGGAATCTCGTCTCGGAGTTCCTGCACACAGTAAGTTCTGATGGACCGAACGCGTGAGCAAAACACTGACGCGCTGGAACCAGCTTTCGGAGGAGGCGGCTATAGACGAGATCCGGTCGTGCTGCGGCTCCGCGGTTTGGGCGCGGCAGTTGGTAGCGCGTAGACCTATCGCCGATGAGGTTTCTCTGGTGATGCTCTCGGACGAGATTTGGAATCGCTTGAGCACAGAAGATTGGGCGGAGGCGTTTTCCAAGCATCCCCGGATTGGCGAGCGGACAGCGCCTCAAGCTGCATCGTCACGGTCAGCGGCGTGGTCGACGCACGAGCAGCAGAGTGTGGCAGCCGCAGGAGAGTTGCTCCAATTGGCGTTGGCCGAGGCCAATCGCGAATACGAACGGCGATTTGGCCAAGTATTCATCGTGTGTGCGACCGGCAAATCTGCGCCTGAGATGTTGGACATTCTGCGTCGACGCCTGCAAAATGACGAGGCCACGGAATTACGCGAGGCCGCTGTAGAGCAGCGGAAGATCACAAATATCCGTCTGAACAAATGGCTTTCGCAATGAAAAGAATTTCGACCCACATTCTGGACTTGTCTCGCGGCAAGCCGGCAAGCGATGTGCCGGTTCGGCTGGAAAAGCAAGACGGGTCGGGGACGTGGTGCCTGTTGAACTCGGCGCGCACCGACCAGGACGGCCGATGTGGGCAGTTGCTGCCCGAGAATGAGCTGTCGTCGGGGCTCTATCGCTTGGTTTTCGATGCGGCGAGTTACTTCGGCGGGCTGAAGGTCGACGCGCTGTATCCGGTGGTAGAGGTGACATTCCAGGTACGCGATGGCGAATCCCAGTTTCACATTCCGCTATTGTTGAACGCGAACGGATATACGACCTACCGGGGGAGCTGAAGGGTGGCTTTTTCGATTCGAGAATGGCTGAACCTCGGCGTGCGCTGGTTTCACGTTTTCGCGGGCATCATGTGGATCGGCCAGACATATTACTTCACATGGCTCGACGGACAATTCGGCCAACTCGAGAAGCAGGCCGCTGCGACCGGAACAGCGTCGTCGGTGTGGATGGTCCACAGCGGAGGTTTTTACAGCGTTGAAAAAAAGAAGCAACTCGGCGTTAGCGCTGAGCAGGTGCGCTGGTTCCGATGGGAGGCGCTGATGACGTGGCTAGCGGGTATGGTGCTGCTGGTGCTCGTCTATTACCTTGGCGCTGGACTGATCGACCCGGATGTTGCCGACATTTCGAAACCAGCAGGGATCGCGATCGGATTGGGAACTCTGGCAGCGAGTTGGCTAATCTACGACGTGGCCGTCCGGTCGCCACTCGGACGGTCTCCGGAGGCATTTGCCGGGTTTGCGTTGGCGATGACAGCGGTGGTCTCGTGGGGTCTGATGCAGGTTTTCAGCGGACGCGCCGCGTACATCCACGTGGGAGCAATCTTCGGTACCATCATGACCGCCAATGTCTGGTTCCGCATTCTGCCTGCGCAACGCAAGATGATCGCGGCAGCCGCGGCCGGCGATACGTTTGACTCATCACTCGGCGCACAGGCCAAACTGCGCTCGAAGCACAATACGTTCATGGCCGTACCGGTTGTCTTTCTCATGCTAAGCAGTCACTATCCCGTCGCGACCTACGGGAGCCGCTTTGGTTGGCCAGTTTTGATTGTGCTGGTGCTGGTGGGCTGGATTGCCGCGAAGATAATCCGCGAGGCTTAGATTGGAATCCTACAAGACGAAGGACATTGCAAATCTCGCGGAAGTTGTAATGTCTCGGTGCGGGAGGCTCGCGTCCTTCTCCGAAGAATCCGACAGCCTGCGACGAACATTCTTATCACCGCCGATGCGCGATGTTCATAGGGAAATAGCAGGATGGTTGGAACCACTGGGGATTAAGACTCGAGTGGACGCGGCCGGGAATTTGCGGGCAGTGTACCCTGCAGCGAAAGCCAGCGCACCACGCCTGCTGATCGGTTCTCATCTCGACACGGTTCCAAATGCCGGCGCTTACGATGGCAGTCTCGGTGTAGTGCTCGCCGTTGCTCTGCTAGAGGGACTGGGTGGGCGCAGTCTCCCATACGCGATCGAAGTTGTGGGTTTCTCGGAAGAAGAGGGCGTTAGGTTTGGGGCGCCGTTCATTGGTAGCAGGGCTCTTGTAGGTCGGCTAGATGAGAGTTTGTTGGAATCGCGAGATTCGTTTGGTGTGTCGGTGCGCAAAGCGATCGAGGAGTTCGGATTGAACCCCGGCGAGATTGCGCAAGCCTCCTTGCACGACGAAGTCTGCGGGTATTTAGAGTTTCATATCGAGCAGGGGCCTGTCCTTGAGAAGTTAGGTTTGCCGTTGGCGGTCGTTGAAGCGATTGCCGGCCAGAGCCGGTTGGAGTTTAACTTCGTAGGGCATGCCAACCATGCGGGGACTACGCCAATGGATCTTCGTTTCGACGCTATGGCGGGCGCGGCCGAGTGGATCACGCTCGTCGAGCGAACCGCGAAGAGTGCTCGCGGGTTGGTCGCAACTGTGGGCTTGGTAGAAACTAAGCCGGGCGCAGTCAACGTGATCGCTGAAAAAGTACGGGTAAGTCTGGATCTGCGTCACCGCGCAGATGATGTTCGAACGCGCGCGGTGGAAGATTTGACTCATCAAGCCCAGAAGATCGCGCATCGGCGCGGGCTAACAGTGAGTTGGAGCACGCTGGTCGACCAGAAGGCGGTCGCGATGGCTCCATCCTTGAGCTCCGAGATCGAAGAAGCGATCCGCAAGACTGGTTGCGCACCTCACCGGATGGTGAGTGGCGCGGGACATGACGCCATGATTCTGGCGGAGAGAGTGCCGGCGGCAACGATTTTTCTGCGATCGCCGGGGGGCATCAGCCACCACCCGGCGGAGTCAGTTGCCATTGAAGACGTCGCCAAGGCGATCGAATGCGGTCTGCACTTGCTCGATCAGCTGGCTGCATCCACTGTACTTCACACAAGGACGTGCCGTGCATAATTCGAGCCTGACGAATCTTGGACAAACGCGAAGTTCGCAGTATCGCAACCACTTGCTGTTGACATCGGATACTTTTGTACGCACACCGCTTCCGGGCATGAAGGCTTGTACGGCAGTCGTGCATGTGGGTCCAGCCTTGGGTGCAGCATTCACCGAGTACACCGCCGAGTTCGAGAACGGCGGCGAACTTGGAAGCACAACCGCCCAGCGCTTCCTCTACGTAATCGAGGGCGCAGTAACTGTTGAACTTGAGGGAAAGCGAAGCGAATTGGCTTCACGTGGATACGCGTATTTTCCCGAAGCTTCTTCGCACCGAGTCAGCGCCGACAAGGCCAGTCGTGTGGCTGTGATTGAGAAACCTTACCAGGCACTGAAATCAGTCATTCCACCCCGGGCTATCGTCTCCAGTGAAGATGCGGTTGCGTCGCATGCGCTCAACCACGATCCTGACTTGCAGGTAAAGTGCTTGCTGCCGGACGAGTTCAGTTTCGATTTCGCTGTAAATACCATGATTTACCAGCCCGGAGCCGCACTCAGCATGGTGGAGATGCACGTGATGGAACACGGGCTGATCATGCTTGAAGGCGGAGGAATCTACCGGCTTGGCGACTCGTGGTATCCCGTGACCGCAGGCGATTTTATCTGGATGGGCCCTTGGTGTCTGCAGTGGTTTGGCGCGATCGGGAAAGTGCCTGCTAAATATCTTATCTACAAGGACTGGAACCGGCATCCGCTCACCGGCGCACGATGAAGCTCACGATTGACCAAGAGCGCTTGATATCGGAAATCGAGGCGCTGGCAGCCTTCTCCGATGCGGAGCCCCCAGCGGTCACACGCATCGTGTTCAGCCCCACAGAGCGTAAGGCGCGAGAGTGGGTAAAGAGGCGCTGCGAAGATGCAGGGCTCGCGATACGAGAGGACCCGATCGGCAACACATTCGCGCGCTGGGTGGGAGCTGACCCGCAAGCGCCGGCTGTAGGAACGGGATCGCACATCGACGCGATTCCCAACGCCGGCAAGTATGACGGTGTCGTGGGTGTGCTGGGTGGTCTCGAAGCGATTCGTGCGTTACAACAAGCTGGATTTCAGCCCAAGCACTCGATTGACTTGTTGATCTTTATATCCGAAGAACCGACGCGCTTCGGCATCGGATGCCTAGGCAGTCGGTTACTCTCAGGCACTCTGTCAGCTGATGCCGCCCGCAAGCTGACCGATAACGACGGCAACTCCGTCGACGAGGTTCGACGCAAGGCGGGATTCGCAGGGGAATTGGAGCAGGTAAAACTGCCTACCGGCTATTACAACGCATTCGTGGAATTACACATCGAGCAGGGGCCCATCCTGGAGCGTGAAGGGAAGCGGTTAGGCGTGGTGGAGAGGATCGCCGCGCCGGCAAGCTTGCGCGTAACAGTCGGGGGTTCTGGCGGACATGCTGGCGGGGTCCTTATGCCAGATCGGCATGACGCGTTGTGCGCCGCCGCGGAGTTAATCCTGGCAATCGAGCAAGCGGCGCGAACCAGCGGAGCGATTGACACGGTTGCGACCGTCGGAATCTGCGATGTCTTTCCGGGAGCGGTGAACAGCATTCCGGCGAGAGTACGCCTGATGGTCGACGTTCGTGATACCGACCTTGAGCGTCGCGATTGCGTGATTACAGCGCTGGAAGAATCGTGCCGGGCGACCTCCGCCAAGCGGAATGTCGCTATTCATTCGGAATTGTTGAATGCCGACGCACCCGCCGAGTCTGTCCCCGCGATCGTTACAGCGCTGGGCCAGGCGTGCGAAAAGCACGGGTTCAGCTTCCTGACGATGACGAGTCGTGCTTACCATGACTCGCTTTTCATGTCCCGCATCGCGCCGGTGGCAATGTTATTTGTTCCCTGTCGCAAGGGTTACAGCCACCGGCCGGACGAATACGCTTCACCTGAGGACATTGCCCAAGCAACGCTCGTGCTGGCGGAAGCGCTAGCGACGTTGGCTGCGTAAGTTCAAGAGCCCTGCCACGAGGGAATCGAAACCTGCACCTTCACGGCCCACCAGGGGAAAGCGCCCCACTCTCTCTCATAGCGCTGCTTCAGCTTTTCTGCGGGTTGCCCGATGCCACAAAAGTCCGACGATCAATGATGTCTGCGCCAATAACAGGCAAATCCCGCCAACGATGTACCATTTATACGAGTCTTCGGAGTCCCTAAACCTCGAAGTCCATCGATCATCGATCCGTTAAAACAATTCCGGTCGGACTTCCTGGCCCGATACCTAGGGAGGACTCTGACAAGTCGCGACGATTATTGGCGTCGGCGCTCAAGGCCTTCCACACGGAACGTCGCTTCAGCCTGCATGGTCTGCGGTCTCGACGGCTACACCGTCCTTGACGATCCGCGCGCGGCCAGCGCTGTCGGCTGGCGCGCGTGGATTTACGCGCAAAGTCGGTGGAAATTGCTGTGCAGGAAATAGTCGACGAAATTGCTCTCAACCGGTGTTCAGGTGCACGATGTAGTGCCGCCAGCGGTGCTGCCCTGATCATCCCTTGCATTAGCCACCCTTGCATTAGCCAGATGCGCCATTCTTTTGTTTTCGTTAGAATGTCCTGCGCAACGAAAGGAGTGCTATGGCAAAGAAAAAGATCGATCCGTTGAACAAGAAGGCGTATGGCGCGGTCTCCGCCGCGCTGACAGTCTCC
>DASRRV010000075.1:0-15547 GCA_035695545.1 Candidatus Sulfotelmatobacter sp.
GCCCATGCAGGCTTGCTCGGCCCCATCTTGACTCACCGCCGTGCCGGACTCCAAGCCAATTTCTGTGAACTTGCCCTTGCCCTCGTTTTTGTAGAGGTAATTCGGTGTGGCGTCATTGTTAACAAATATGTCCACCTTGCCGGTGTTGTTGAAATCGACCCACGTCACACCCAGTCCGTAGTAGCCGTTGGGGTCGTCGACACCGGCGCTTTTGGAAACATCCGTAAACGTCCCATCGCCATTGTTGTGAAACAGTGCGTCGCCATCGCCCTTCAACCCACGCGGACTGCCAACGGCTCTCCCGACGATCTTATTGAAGAAATCTACAGCATGTTCAAATATCGGGAACCACTCCTGCTCTTCCGCAACACCGGGACAAGCTACCTGGATGTCAGCAAAGAGAGTGGACCGGTATTTTCAAAATCGTTTTCCGGGCGCGGCTTGGCCCTTGGGGACTTTAATAATGATGGCGCGGTCGATGTGTTGGTTTCTGTCAACGATGGCCCGCCGGTTCTTCTTCGCAACAATATCGGAGCACAGAAGCACTGGCTTGGGGTGCGACTGGTCGGCAAGAAAGGCAATCCCGATGCAGTCGGCGCCCGCCTTACCTATCAGGCCGGAGACCTGAAGCGCAGCAGAATGAAAGTGGGCGGAGGCGGCTATCTCTCGTCCCATGATCCCCGCGTGGTCCTGGGAATCGGGAACCGCAAGAAAATTGACTGGTTAAAAGTCCGGTGGCCTTTGGCGGGAGGCACCGAGCGCTTTACAAATCTTCCCATTGATCGCTACATCACCGTCGTCGAAGGCACGGGCCAATGGAAGTGAGCGGTTATCGGCTGTGTGAAGGAATCTCTTCTGCCGAGCGTTGCGCACGATAACGAAACCTGCTTCGTCATCGCCTTAGTACGAGGTGGGGAACCGGACGGCGGGCTCACTCCGAAGTTGGGATTTCAAACTCGTGCAATGCGAAGGCGCAGATTCCTCAGATTTGACTTTTCCAGTAGGAGTACTCCATGGCCGTTGCTTCGCAGGCGGACCATGTCGGCCTGCACGCCGGGCAAGGTCGCAGCCGGCGAAGAGGAAACGTTTGGACCGGTGAAACTGAGTTCGTAGACCGTGTCGGGCGATAGTCCGGACGCAATCAGGGAAGCGCAGTTCAGGTCCGGCAGTGTTGCTTCTCCTGCTTCGGCAGCAGAATCTGATGCGCTGAACAGGACGAGGGGACCGCTCTCGGAGGCAGCACCTAGAAAATTCACTCCGTCTATCAACTCTGTGCGCTTCCTTCCTGTGGTACCGACATTCCCGATCTCGAAGACGTGAAGGAAGAAATCTTCCTCGGCAGGAAGCGCCGGCGAGACTTCTATGCGCCACGCACCCGGCACCACATTCTTGCGGTTCGAAGGCAGCAGTTTCGAAAAGTCGTCGCCCCAGAACATCTTCCACATGTGATGGAGTTTCGGATCGTTCGGCAATGGGCCGCCTTCGGGTGGGTCGAGGGGCCAGTTTTCGCCCGATCCCCAAGGGCCGCCATGGTCATCGCCGGGCGTATAGAAATCATAGCCAGGACCTCCGCGACGGGTGACGACCCGCTCGCGTGGCAGAAGAGAATGCACCAGCAGCTCTCCCGAGCCCTCTCGGAAGCGGAAGGTTGAACCATTCTTGACGTCCTTCGCCTCTGGCGTTCCGTTTCCAGGATCCTGATCAACGCTTGGTTGATTTACTCCATGCAGCAGCCATGCTTTTCTGAATGAGGCGCGCGGGCTGACCACTCGATCAAAGACGAAGAGCAGGCCCGGCACATAGAGGAGTTCCCGGGTGAATCGTCTCAATTTTTCACGCGAATAAGCGTTGGTTGCATCTCCCATTGCATATTGGTACTGACCGGGAGCGTAGTCCACCATACGCATGGAAGCCAGATTCCACAGATCTCGGGTGCGCTCAAAATCTTCAGGGCTGCGAATGGTGTTCCAGAAGCGGGAGGAGTCCATGCGTTGCCCACCATCGTTGGCAGCGGGAAGGAGATTTTGCGACCAGAAGAATTTTTCCGCCGGATCGTAAACCAGTACGGAATTGTGAGCAACGGTGCGACGGTAGTAGTTGAGATAGTGCGGGCTCTCCGTATCGGTGTAGTCCGCGCCACTATCGATCGCCAAATAGCCGCCGTGGTAGATGGTGATCTGGTTCTGAGAGAGATGCTGATGTTTGGCCAGATAGGGGCCGCAATCGAACTCGATCCACGTCGAGTCGGGCTTCCAACCGTCACGCATTACCAGATGGCCTACTCCGGGAAAGTAGCGTTGTCGGGGCAATTCAGACTCGCTGGCAAGCGAAGGATCACGCGGCATAACTTCCGGATCATCCCAAAGAAATTCGAGAACCGGAAGGGTCCATTGCTTCGGGAAGAAACCGCTCTCGCGCAGCAGCCATGCGCTGTAAGGGTCTTTGAATCGATTGATCGCGTAACCCAGTACAGAAGTGTCGCGCGAATCCAGAACAGGATATTCGTTGTCACCTTCCCGCGAAGGCGTGCCATCCGGCAACAATTTATACAGGTAGGTGTTTCCAATGTTGCGAAATACGGAGTAGTGGTGCGCCGGGTCTACTCCTGTCGTCGTGCGCTGCAATTCGGCGAGCAAGGTCAGGCTGGCCCACGTGATCCGCATATAGTCCATGGACTCGTGATAGCTGCCCTCGGGAGAAACGAAATTCGTGGTCTCAAGAACGTTGGTCAGGCACTTCGCCACCTGCGCGCGCCAGGAGTTGCAACGATTGTCGCAACCCGCATATCCGTCCAGTGCGGCGGAAACGAACGAGGGCAAACAGAGATAGCGCACTGCATAGTTGTGATAGGAGTAGTTGCCCGGATCGGCGAAGTCGGGCGTCGCCAACATGGCTGAGGCTCCCTCCATCAACTCGTCCGCGATCCGTTTCTGCAAAGCAGGCTCGAAGCCCGGATATTCCGAGAGCCAATCGAAGGCCAGCGACCAGCGGGCATAGTCTAGCCATGACCGCGAAGCTTTTCCCCCTTTTGCAACGTGCGCCTTGCGCATTTCAGTCAGGGCTTTTTCGGCGAAGGTGTCTTGGCGGGTTAGTTGCCAGGACAGGGCCCATCCCTCCATATCTTCGGAGGGACGCATCCCGCGCGCCTGCCGAGTCCTGAGCAGATCGATTCCGGTGAAAGCGTCCGTAACGGAGATCAACATCCGCGGACGCTGAACGGGCACCTGTGAGTTGCTCCGCGAAAGGGCGAGAAGAACTGAGGCCCCCATGCCCGCCATGAAGTCACGACGCTTCATTAATTCTGGCCTGCTCCTGCGAGTGCGGGCTGCGCGGCTGATGCCATCCCGATATCGCGGTGGTTTCTCTTTTACACTCTGGCGCAAGTAAACACAAGTACTCGAAAGAATGGAATCTCTCTGGAAATTTGAAGAGTAATTATCGAATGCGATGGAGTGCTCCAACCCGCGTTGGTGGCCGCTTTTATGGTCATTCTCACTAAAGGCCTGTTCTATCCGACGACTTTCTTTTATTTTCCTTGTCTGAGGTGTATAAAATATGGCAATGCTGATTCGAAGAAATCACGCTCCTCACGAGGGCCATTGACGCAATGACGACAAGCGGACACTCGCGACTCTTGGCGGAGCAGCGCCGACGTAAAATCCTCGAACTTATCGAGCAAAAGGGACAGATTACCGTTCGCGAACTAGTCGGGCGATTTGACGTCTCGGCAGTCACGGCTCGGGGCGACCTGGATGGGCTGTGTTCGCAGGGTATGGCAGTGCGATCTCACGGGGGGGCCGTGCGCAAGCTGGACCCAGGTCCGGGCTCGCAGTCCGACTCGAGGGAAACGCAGCGCTATGCCGACGTCGCCCGCCTCGCAAAAGTAAGTGTGTCCACGGTTTCGCGTATCGCGAACGGAAATTCCCAGATCGCCCCCTCTGTGCAGGCAACGGTTCTTGCCGCTGCTCGAAAACTTGGCGTTACCTTGGCGGCCGGGAAAGCAAATCGCACGATCACGTTCGTGCTGGGAAACCGCGATACGGTCAACGAGTTCCAATCGAAAGTGCTGCTCGGGGCGGAGCTATACTGTGCCCAGCATGGGTGGGATTTGCACTTCATAAGTTTTCGTTGTGACCTGAATGCGCCCTTAGGAACCTTGCGCCTTCCCGAAGCGCTGATGCGATCGAACCGCCCCAGCGGAGTCATCCTCACCGGCACACATTCTGTGAGCATTTTGGCGGCCCTTGCAGAAAGGCGGATCCCGTTCTCGCTCGTAGGAAACAATATTGTCGGCGATTGGAGACCGAATCAATACGACTGCGTTTTCACCGATGACGTTCGGGGCTCCACCGACATTACTCGCCACCTCATTGCTCAGGGTCACCGAAATATATGGTATATCGGCAATCAGCGCCTCCCCTGGTTCGCACGCTGTGCCACGGGCTATCGCAAAGCCATGAAAGAAGCCGATCTTGAAGCGCGTTTCAGTGAGATCAGTTCCGAAGATCGCGAACTCGGATACCTGGCAGTAAAGACCCTGCTGGCCAGCGGAGAGAAACCAACCGCCCTCTTCGTCGGCACGGACCAAGCGGCTTCCGGCGCCTATCAGGCGTTGCAGGAATCCGGAATCCAAATTCCCGATGACATCAGCGTCGCAGGCTTCAATGACACTATCGGCGAAGTGCTGCATCCAGGCCTTACGACCGTGCGCGAGTTCCCCAAAGAGCTGGGGGGTCACTTGGCCGAGTTTGTGCTGCGGCGGATTCACGAACCGGATCTGGCCCCACAGCAACTCGTGATGCCAACCGAACTGATCCGCCGCGAGAGCGTGCGGCATATTTCATCCGGGCATGCACTGATGCCTTCCGTTCGCCTTCACGAAAACGCCCTGTGAGTTCCGTTGCCAATGCGTGCCCTCGACGTCCCGGGAATCAGCTAGGCAAATTACTTCTCTTCGTTACGCTTGCTGTCGCTGCGACAGCAGCGCAGAACCGATCAGCGCCGCCGCCGGAGACGTTTTCCGTTCTACCTCCGCGTTCAGTTGGTCCGCAGATCACGCCCTACCTTCAGTATCAAACCGAGCTGGCCTGGCGCCAGGATGAGAACAGGCTGAAGGTGTGGGCTGCGGTAAAGACCGAAGCGGACCTTTTGCGTTTACAGAATGAGTTGCGCCAGAAGGTTCTGACCATGATGGGCGGTCTGCCCCAGGAAAGAACTCCGCTACATCCGCGAATCATCGGACGCATTGCAATGGGCGGCTTTCAAATTGAAAAATTGATTTTCGAAAGCCTCCCAGGCATCTACGTAAGCGCCCTTCTATATGTACCGGGCGACCCCAATAACGATCAAGTCGGTGGAGCAAAGAATCGCCATCCCGCCATTCTTGTGCCGGCGGGGCACGCGGAGAACGGCAAGACACACTATCAGGCTCTTTGCCAACGACTGGTGCAGCGTGGGTATGTCGTTATCAGTTGGGATCCCGTGGGTCAGGGCGAGCGCAGCCAGTTCTGGGACGCAAAAGCCGGGAAGAGTCGTTATAACCGGATATGCGCGGAACACGCGGTGATGGGCAATCTGGCTTATCTCGCCGGCACAAACTTGGCGCGCTGGGAAATTTGGGATGGGCTGCGCGCTTTCGACTACCTTCTGACACGACCCGAAGTCGATCCCGATCGCATCAACATCACCGGTACCAGCGGAGGCGGTTTTCAGGCGATGCACATCGCCGCGCTCGAGCCAAGAATCAAGGCAGCGGCGGTATCCTGCTATATCACGGCTTTGCCGATGCGAGTTCACAACCGGATATTCCAAGATCCGGACAGCGATCCGGAACAAGACTTGTATGGCATGGTCTCGAACGGTGTCGACAATGCCGGGCTCTTACTTCTGATGTATCCACGGCCCGTCTTCGTGGCCGCGGCGACCCTCGACTTCTTTCCTATCGAAGGCGCGCGCAAGAGTTATCGGGAAGTCGCGAAGCTGTACGTCCGCTTCAATCACTCAGATCGCATTGCAATGGCTGAGAGTTATAACGGGCACCAGTATTCGGATGAAAACCAGGAAGCGGCGTTCGAGTTCTTGGATCACTTCAACCGACTGCCCGATCGGCGTGTGCTAGCTCCAGTCAAGGAGTTAGAGGAAAACACGGTGCAGTGCACCCGCACCGGGCAGGTAATGCTGGACTTCGAAGATGCAAGATCGCTCATGGATGTCATCCGCGACTACTACAAGGAGCACCGGACAAGGCCAACCCAATCTCTGCAGCAGCTCTACCACGGTAATGGCTATCCTGAGATCGCAGCTTGGGAGGTTCGTAAATACGACAGCATAGCTCCAGCCGAACGCGAGATTGCGTGGGAAAGTGCTGGTAGCTCTCCGTTCGAGGATGTCTCCATCGATCGTTACGTCTTGCATCATAATGGCAACCTTGTGATGCCCCTGCTGCACATCCACCGGGCAGCGAACCAGAGCCGTCGCTGGCTGCTCTGGTTCAGCAAGAACGGCAAAGCAGGAGCGAACGATTGGGGCGAGATCGTGAAGTATCTCGATGCCGGGTTCGACATCGTAACATCTGATTTTCGCGGGCTGGGCGAAACACGCATGCCCTACAAGGCGGTGTCAGAAGACGATCCCTCCTTGGCACAACTCGATTTCGATCACGCCTATGTAAATCCTCTGTCGAGCGTACTGGCAGATTATGTATACAACTCGCTCTTGACCGGGAGACCGTATTTCCTGCAGATGATCGATGATGCCGAGATCGCGCTCCGGTTCTCGCGAATAAACCTACATGCCGGAGAGTTTTTCGTGGCCAGCGATGAAGAGGGATTCACACTGGCAGACGCGATTGCGCGAACCCTCCCCGCGATTCAAGTGCTTCCCCAGCCCGGGGCTCAAGTAACGAAGTGGTCCGATGTCGTAATCCAGAAGCGGGAACTTTGGCCCATACAACTTTTGCTACCAGGAGGAGCCTACATTCAGTAGCGGGCCGATAGCAGCCGCACGACGGCCAACTCGGACGCGACTCGATCGGATGCAGAGTTGGTTAGCGTGCGGTGGAGACTCCCGAACTTAAGAGCGCAGCGGAATCCGTATCTAGATAAATAGTGGCGTTGGCATGGCGGCGCAAAATCGAGGCCGGGATCGCGGGACTAATCTCACCTTCCAGGCAGGCTTTCACGGCTTGGGCCTTGCGCGCATCCGGCACAGCAACAATGATTTCTCTAGCTCGCAGGATTTGCCGCACGGACATAGAAATCGCTTTCTTGGGTACCTCTGCTAGTTCCGCGAACCACCCCTCATTCACCTGTTGCTGCCGGCACGCCTCATCGAGATCAACAATAAGATATGGGTCGTCGACGTGAAAATCCGCAGGTGGATCGTTAAAGGCAAGATGCCCGTTCTCACCGATTCCGGCAAAGAGAACATCCACCGGCTTCGACTGCAGTTCGCGCCCAACGGTTGTAACCGCCCCGTGCGGATCACCGTCACCGTCCAAAAGGTGATAGTGGACAATTCCCGCTTTGTGAATCAAGCGCTCGAACAGATACTTGCGAAAACTAGCTGGATGGGTCGCCGGTAGGCCAACATATTCGTCCAGGTGAAAAACCTCGACACGAGCCCAATCAATTCCGGGCTCGCCGGTCAATGCATCCAGGAATTCAAACTGCGAAGCTCCCGTGGCGGCTACGATGCGTGCGCTTCCCTGATCGCTGATCGTCTGTCTCAGTGAACGTGCGGCGTGATCGGCTGCAGCCTGGCCCAGAGAATACTTGTCTGCAAGAATTCTTACATTAGATTGCAACACCTGTTCGATTATCCTCGTCGTTTCTTGACTGGTATTTCCTGTCAAACTTGTTGCTGTACTTATGCGATATGGTGATCGCGTTCCACTTGTTGACTTCTCTCACCGAACCTGTTGTTCTGCCCGCGCGCGAGCCAATCGCGTAAAGTGGTACGCCAACATACGGTCCGGGAGCAACAGTGCTTTCTGAAATCTCCGGTCTGCTTCTTGCGGACGGCCGAGCGCGTCTTCGAGCGCTCCGGCGGTGTAGTCCCACCAACTGGTGTAACTGCTGCTCTCGCTCCGATTCACTGCTTGTGCAAGGGCAGACTGCAACTGCTCTCGCCAAGGTTTCTCATCAAAACCGGGCAGCTTCTGCGCTGCCCGCCAAGCCCAGAGCATCTGGTCGGCAGCGGAGGCCTTAGAGGCAGCTTGGAATCTCAGTCTGGCATCTTCGGACCTGTCGCAAATGGCGTAAGCAGTGCCCAATAAATAGTTCGTTCGCGCGGACTGCAAAAAAGGTTCCAGCCCGTCGCGTGTAAATGGCAAATCAGGAACTGCCGTACCCAAGTGGCTAGCAAGAGTGAGAGCATCTGCGCAATGGCCGTCGTTGGCCAGTGCGAGTACTTTCTGTAACTCGACTTCGACCCAAACCTGGCGGACGTTAGTGCCGCCTTCCTCGCGCGGAAAGAACCGATTGTGGAATAAAGTTTCCGCCCTTTGAAAATCCCGAGCCTCCGCCAGGTTGAGGATCAGTTCGAAGATCAAGCCAGAGGTTGCATCGGCAAGGTTCGGGTATTTCTCAAGAACCTGCACTCTCTCGGTGGCGGGTTTCGCTAAGAGGCTAAGCGCCTGGTCGGCCCCCATGTATACGGTGACGTTGGCAGAATCGCTGCGCAGTCCGTCGTGAAATGCTGACAGTGCGCCCTCGGCGTCGTGTTTCTCGTGAAGCAGCGCCTGTCCCAGACTCGCATTGAGGACGGGAATTCCCGGATTCAACGTGCGAGACCGCGTCCATTCTTCCAGCGCCGGCTCCGTTAGCCCGCGGGAAAAATACAACGTCCCGAGCAAATAGTGTCCCGTAGCGTCTTCGGGATCGGCATGCACGGCCGCATTCAGAACTGCGAGTTCTTCGGCGGTGCTGGGGAAGACGTACGAGGTCGAGAGTCCAGAAGCGGTCTTGTAGTCAGCCAATCCGGACTGCCCGAGACGCTCGTGGCAAAAGCCACGGAAATACGCGATCATCGGATTCTTGCCGGGCGGCAACGCGCCCAACTCCATCTGATCAGTCTGGACCGGCGGGTAGTTTCGTGAGAGTACCGTCAGGGCCTGCTGGTTGAGTCCGAGGCGCAGATACTGAGTGGCAAGGTTGAGCACCCGAGTTGCGTCATTGGCGAGCTGTTTGAGGTCAGGACTGCCGAGTTCTTCCCTAAGAAGATAGCTTAAGGGGAAAAGCGCCATTCCTTGCTGGGCGATCGTCTTGGCTTCCTGCACTTTGCCTGCTGCGCTCTTAATCGCTACAAACTCCTCGAGCGCACGTGCGTCGCCTGGAGTGGCGCGAACGGCGTCATCGAGATGACGCTCGGCTCCACTCAAATCTCCCTCTCGCGCCAGCAACTCTCCGAGCCGCAGAGCAGCGGCGGAACGAAGGGGGCCAAATCGCTGAGCCGCCTCGTAGGCCGTCCGGGCTTTTCGCGTTTCGCCAACACCCTCATATGCGATGCCAAGGTAGTACGAGATTTCCGGGTCAGAAGTGTTGCGGGCATGAGCCCGTTCCAGAAGTGTCTTCGACTCTTCAAATCGCAGCAGGCTCGCAAGCAGGCGTCCCGCCGACTTTAGGCCGGCAAAGCTGTCGGGGAACCTCCGTAGGGTTTGGTTGTAAGTATCGAGGGCCTGTAGATTCTTTCCGTTCAACTCAAGATCTGTTCCCAACTCGATCCAATCATCGCAAGTTCTTTGATCCGGATCGGGCATGCGATAGGAAGGCTGCGGACCGATGTGAATCTCAGACTCTGGGGTCCAGTCGTATTCTCCTTCCGTCTGACGGATCAGCATTGCACCCTGCGCGTCTCGAATCTCGATGGTGTATTTAGCCTCCGCGTTCGAGAGCGGAATCGCGTGTGTCCACGCGCGTTCAGGCACAAGATCAAGCTTTTCGCCGAATAGCGGCTTGGCGCCAGTCATGATTGAGACTGTGGCTTGACTAAATGGACGATTTGCGTTGAATCCGGCAATCAAGGCATCGCCGTGGCGAGCAAGGCTTACCACCCCTGCAAGGTTGGCGCGAGAAATGCCGCCAATCTCACGCACAGGCATCCAGTACTCGGAGAAGCGAATCGTCTGTCGAGGGTCCAGAAATGCGTACGTTTCCTGATTGCGAAACAAGCCAGCCTGGATTTCGATGTATCCGCTGTTATCGTCCGAGAGCGCTTTGCGCCAGTCGAGGCCCTCTTCGTCCACTCCCCACGACCATATCTTCTTGGCGGGAAGTTCTTCATACTCCGCGAAATGTACGGTGCCGGTTTTCGTCGCGGGATGCCAAACACCCATGAAATTCTCGCGACTTCCGTGCACAAAGAGGGATACTGGACCGTGAACGTGATTGCGGATGATACTCAGGTCGTGGCCGTCTTCATCGATGGGCCAGCGCGTGACTTCAGTGAAGCCGTGGCTCGCAGCGAAGCGCATTGGGTAGACGATTTGGGAGTCATCTGAAACTCGCGCTCCTGCGTTGTTCCACCAGTAGAAGCGGTGCCGCACATCGCTGCGGTTGCTGAGTGTCACCCGCTCTTCCAGCAATGTTGACTTTGGCCGGAGTACCAGCTCGACCATCCATTCCATTCCGTAAACCCGGTCAACGTTGCCGACAATCGCGGAAGCGCTGCCATCGGCATTCTTGTGGAACGTAAAATCGACGGGCGACATGCTGACCCAATTGTGCGAAACGGGAAAGTTGAACTCGATGCCGAAGGCTGCCCAAGCACCGCGGTAGCCAACAGCCGCTTTCTTGATCGACGGGTTGGCATAAAACATCGACTGGCCCGAGATCTTGTCAGTGCAGGTGTAGAGATGCCCGCCAATGTCTGGCAGCACCGAGCACTTCAGATATTCGTTCTCAAGATAGATGGCGCGCCAATCGTGATTCACGCGACGACTGGTCAGATTCTCGCGCAAGACGTATGGATAGTTGAACTTGCTGTTGGTGAACTGGTCGAAGGGAGGATTTGGGTCGGGCATTCCCTCTTCATATGTTGGCAGCGTGAGCGTCCCTTCCCAGACGCGTACTTGTGCCCGCGACAGGGTTGCCATAATCAAAACCGCGACGAGATGGAGGTAACGTCGCATTCAGATTCGCAATATGCGTGCAGCATTTTCGTAATACACCTTTTTGAGGATGGTCTCGGGCAATCCAATCCCATAAATCTTCCAGCGACCTTGCGGCGGAATTTTCGCCGGAGCGTAGTCGAAGTATTCGTCCTCCGTCTCCAGAAACCGGTAGTAGATTTCGTACAGTTGGTCGTTGAAAACCTGTTGGGGATACTCGTCACCGTGTGGCGTGGCGTCGGTCGCGAACAGGATTCGGTCCTGATACTTATCGAAGAACTTCCTCGCGGTTACCGGCTGCCTCCCGAGTTCACCGATGCGGGCCGCCATATCCACCGACATATTGGGGAAACGGTCCAGGTTCTCAGCAACGTTTTGCAGATTTTCGGAAAAATTGCCAAAGTGCAACGTCACGAACTGAGTGTTAGGATGCCGAGCGATCACACGATTGCGTGCCGAGATCAACTCCGCATTGCTGGGAAAGTCTCCTCCGTAGAACGACCAGTCGGGATGATTGTTTAACTCTTCGTAACGTTCGTTAAAGCGATCGGTAGGTGTAAAAAATGCTATCGGGTCAGAAATGTGAATCGCGACCGGCAGATTCAATTGTCCGCAGGCGTCCCACATCGGGTCGAAACGAGCATCGTCAATCTTCACCAGCGAACCTGAGGTGATGTTCTCGCGAAGATATAGCCCTAACGTTTTGAGAATCTTCAAGCCCCGGGCCCCGTCGCGATGCGCCTGCTCGATGGCCCGTGCCTGCAGCCTTGGGTAATCTGCTTCTTTGAAACGGGAATACGAGGGCTCGGTGAAGGTATAAAAGCGACCGGGATGCGCGCGATCGTACTTCGCGACCGCTTCGGCAAGACCTTTATCATAGCCACCGGTCAGGTTAACCATGGCCCGAATGTTCTTACGATCCATCACTGCAAGCAATTCCTGGGGAGTTCCGAGATACTCGCGATCCGGCGCGAGCTCGACTCCCTTTTCTGACTTTGTAGAGCCGGAGATGTGGGTATGGAAGTCGATGAGTGGAAATTTCGACCGCTCGACGTGGGACTCGTGCACCTGGAGCATACTCTTCGGTGCATACTGAGAAAGCTCCAACGGAGTGGGCTTGGCTTGGTTCTGGACAGCCACAGCGCCGGCTCGGCCAATGGTTGTTCCGGATCCCGCGACCAGACCCATTCCATACAGCCATTGACGTCGATTGATCACTCCATATCCTCCCGCTACCGTCCTGGATCGAGAACCGGCGTGGCGATGTCCACGGGCGCTGGTTTCCCGTTGACCGCACCATGCCACACGCTCCCGCCAAATGTTGTGATGTAAATCTCGTCATGGTGCAACGGATCAGGAATCACGCGTTGTCCCCACTTGAAGTTGAATCCGGGAATCCGAGTCCAGGTCAGCCCGCGGTCCGCCGAACGCCAGGCCGACGATTCAAAGCCAGCCGCATAGAGCACCTTGGGGTCTTGCGGATCAATGGTGACGTCGTAAATGTGGCGATCCTTTTCCAGTACCTGCTTCCAACTCTTCCCGCCGTTTTCCGAGAGAAAAATCCCCCCACCGTCTCCATGATCTCCCGTTGCTTTAGCCCAGGCTGCGAGGTAGAGACGGTCTGGGTACTGAGGATCGATTGCAAGGCCGTTCGGTCCATTCGATCCCTCCGGCAGTGGAACGGGCTGCCAGTGCTCGGCGCCGTCGGTCGACCGATACAGGGCACCATCCCCCGCGGTGCCAATGCTTCCATCTTCTGACCGTCGAGCGATCACGACATAAAGCGTGCCATTAGAAGCTCGCGCTAGTCGCCACGCAAACGGCTGTTCTTGCGTGATTCCATTGTTCTTCAGAGCCCAGGTTCGCCCGCCGTCCGAACTCTTGTAAACTCCTCGGCCAAAACCCGCTACATACAAAACGCGCGCGTCCACCGGGCTGGTGGGATCGAGCAGAATATGCGTGGCGCCCGTCTCGTCCATCCCTTTGTTCGATTGAGTCCAGCTCTTGCCGCCATCATCGCTGCGACAAACGCCGCCTTTGTAAGTCAACACGGAGTTGTGTCGCCACATCTTCGGACGCGGAAGATCGTGAGTCCAGCTGTTCACGCTCCACATTCGTCCGCGCACCTTGGGATCGAAGACGATCCAATAGGTAGTATTCCTCCAGTCACGGGGTACTCCATCTGTCGAACTGACCCAGGAGACTCCGCCATCTTCACTGCGGAAGAGTCCGATATCGGTGTAGGTAATGAACTGGCGCTTCGGGTCAAACGGATCAAAGTGAATTCCGTAACTATTGGTGACATCGAGACCCGTGCTGGTCCACTCACCGTCTTCTTTGTGCGAATACTGCGCCACCCACGTAAGGCCACCATCGTCCGTCCGCATGGTCCTGCCGAGGTCAGTACTGTAAGCGATGTTGGCGTCCTGCTGAGCAACGGTAAGGTTCAGGGGATTTTCAGCCCAGTCTGGCCCGAAGCGCCCGGTGATCCAGTCATCGTGCACATTCGCTGCCGCGACGTCGGATTCTTTCCACACAAACGACCAATCAGCGCCAGCGTGGGTCGTTTTGGCCACGCCCATCCAGACCTTGCCATCGAGCGTCAGGTGATCGTAAGAAACATACGCGGTCTGCGAATGCTGCAGGCTCGTCGCGATCGCACGCACTTTCGCGCCCACGCCGGGCAGGGCGCTATTGCTCCAATTCTCTCCTCCATCTTTAGAAATGAGAATTCCCTGGTCGGAGGTGGCATAAATCGTGGGTTGCGATGAAGAACCGAAACCCAGCGAAATGTCACTCACCGCCGCGGGAAGCGGAAGATTTCGGACTCCGCTTGAGCTACTCACGGCGATCGTGTGGGCACTTGCAAGAAGCAAGGTCCTTGCATCCGCTGGAGAATGGGGATCTACCCACAGCCGCCGCGGAACATCGGGCAAGCTCGCTTGTTTTTGCCAACTCCTTCCGTCGTCGCGAGAAACAAAGAGCGCTGGACTCTCCTTCGTTCCGGCAGCAGCATAAAGAACGTGTGAACTGGATGGATCAACCGCCAGCGCTGCGATCGCCTTCAACGGATCGGGGTCGGCAAGAATGTATTCGTCAGAATGATCCGAATTCATCGTGACGCCCTTGACGGCAGAAGGGCTCGGATAAACCAGATTCCATTTTTCACCACCATCCGTGCTGCGCCATAAACCCGTGGCGTGCGCATACATCGTCTTCGGGTCCAGCGGGTCGAAAACGAAGAAGTCCACCACACCCCGCAGGTTGAACATGCGCCAGGTGTGTCCCCCATCGTGTGTGATGTAAGAGCCTGTCATGTCGCACGAGATCAACACGGTGTTGGGATCATGCGGGCTGATGGTGGGATTAAACATGGCACCGCCGCCGCCCGGCCCGAGGATATGGAAGTCTCCGGGCCGCTGCGCAAAGGAAGCGGTCAAGCACACAACGACCAAAATTGCGGGAAAGATAAAGATTCGGAGTTTCATTCGCTCCTGCCTGACGCTGCCGCGTGAGATAGTCCCGCTCCCTCGTCGACCAGTGGTCTATCCACGGTGAGATCGGGAATCGGCCGCCCGTCAAATTCAGCTATGCGACGTGGCGGCCGCTTTCTCGCAGCGGTTGTTCTAGAAGGTGATCCTAAGCCGCAGGCGTACTGTGCGGCGGCTGTCCACACCCTCTTGGGAGAAAGTAGAGAATGCTCTTCCGAAATCCGGATTCGCGTTCGCTAAAGTCTCAGCCGGATCGAACGGCAGCAGCGGATACGCTACGGAGTTTGTACCGTTGGAAACCGGGTTGTTTGGATCAACGTGGACCGTGAGGTCACCCAGCCAGGCGAAGGAACCGCCTCCGCCGCCGAAATCTGAATTTGGCATTCGCAAGGGATGATTGAAAAGATTGTTAATGTCGGCCCCCAGGTTGGCGATCACACGCTCTCCGAACTTAAAGTCTTTGTGCAGACCCAAATTCACTCCCCAGGCGCCGGGCCCCCACAAAATGTTGCGCTTGGCCACCTGTGGATTGTCAAAGAAATCGGCGCCGACCGTCGGAGGAGCAAATGCGTCCGGATTGAAGAGTTGGTCCGGCAATTGATTTGGACCACGCTTCTTGAAGTCGCCTATGACCAGAGGCCGGCAGCAGGAGCCGCTAAAGTCCCCGACGGCATCAAGCGACCCCACCGCAGTGTTTCCTGGGAATACTGCATTGTTACTGTTAAAGCAGTCGGTGTTGCAGGTGTAAAACGGCGTGAAGCCCGTGCCGCTCTTGGCGAACATCTGAAAGCTCGTCTGCCAGCCGCCAATGACCGCATCAGCCCAACGGGAAAACGAATTCCCGAATTTCCTGCCTCGTCCTACGGGCAAGTCGTAAAGCCCATAAAAAACGAAGCGATGGCGCGAAAGCCACGCATCCTCGCCATAGTCAACATTAGGATTGAATTGA
>DASRRV010000076.1:0-2595 GCA_035695545.1 Candidatus Sulfotelmatobacter sp.
CCGAAAACCCACCCCTGACACTACGGCCTACTTCCATTGCCTGTCGCTCCATCTCAGGATGCAGAAATGGGGCGGCCAAGACAAGTTCCTTTCCGCTTTGCCCCGACCACCGGCCGGGCCCTACGCTGTTGAAAAACTCACCCAACAGAAAATGCGCGAAAAAACTTTGCGATAGGAAACCCTAGAAATGACTTTCTCGGTTTTCCTAGACTCCCATCCCCCAAGTTTTGGCTGTTTTGAAGAAATTGGACTTTTTCAACACCCACGGCCTGATTACAACAGCTGGCTGAAAACGGTGGGTTCACTTCTTTCCGAATTGCGCTTGTGCGCAATCGGGGCAGATACAGTGGCTGAATTCAGCTTCGGACCGGTCGCGGATGTAGAGTTCAAACTGGAGCCAATTGCCTTTCTTGTCACGAATGCGTTTGCAGTACGCGCAAGTCGGAAGAATGCCTTTGATAGCTGATTGTGCCGCTTCTCGCTCCCCATTTAGCGAGGCCAGCCTTCTCATGAGAAAGTAGCTGGCTACCGTACTGACCACGATCGTGAATCCGATGGTGGATGCGTGTGACTGCCAGATTGAAATATGCGGAACTAGAGTTTGTTTTGCCACCTCAAAGCCGGTCATCAGGGCGGCGACGACGATTCCTGCCAACACTGACGGTCCCGCCAAGTTCCGTCCTGGAGTCGCTCCGGCATTATGTATCTCGTTGGTCGGCTGTAGGTGAAATGTATCGCGCGGGCATTTTACCCGCATTGGTGGTGCGATATTGCCATATAGTTTTGAGTCTAACCGCCTTATAACGGGAACTTTTTGAAGCGGGTCGCTTTACGACGGGCACACAAGAGACGAGCGATTTCGGTTATCTTGGTGCTCTTTGGAGTTGGCTGAATGCCTGTGACCTACATCGTCGACACCTCCAGAAAGCTAATCCAGACAACCTGTACCAGCCCCCTGACATTGGCGGATGTGATTGGTCATTTTAGAACGCTCAAGGACGATCCAGCCTGTGTTGGGCAGTTGGACGTTCTGCTCGACGTCAGTGATGCGGACGCGGTGCCTGGAACCGACCAGCTCGCCGCGGTCGGCGCGGAAATTGCCGCCAACCGCATGAAAGTTCAATTCGGAGTATGTGCCATTGTTGCGAAGCGTGACGCCATGTTCGGCATGATGCGAGCGTTCGCAGTCACTGGGGAGCGTTTTTTCGCGGCGATCCAGGTGTTTCGCGGGGCTGCTGAGGCTGAGGCATGGCTGGGTTCGCAGAGAACGGCGGAGGGTCATCCTCGGTATTGACGAAATATTGCCGCAGAACTCAATGACCAACCGTCAAAAGGTGTAATCGCTTTCTATGAAAAAGGCCGCCCTCCCGCTGGTCTTGGACTGACCGAAATTCCCAAGAGCCTCACTGCTGGATTCTTCGCAGTTCTGGAATCAGGTCTCGGGCAGCATTGCTTTTCACCACGTATCCACTTACGCCAGCCGCCAACGCGGCCCACTTAAACCCCCGCGAATCGTGTTGACTGACGATGATGATCTGGATCGAGGGAAATTCTTGCTTGAGAACTTGGGCCGCCTCTAAACCATTCATGTTAGGCATAGTGACATCGAGGAGCACAACATCGGGTAGGTACTCCCTTGCCTTGCAGACGGCATCCGCTCCGTTCGCAGCCTCGCAGACGACTTTTATGTCGGCTTGGGAATGGAGAAGCTGGCAAATCCCGCGACGGATGCTCTCGTTGTCATCCACCACGAGGACACGAAGGGTGCTTCCATTCATGGCATCTCCGAAGACGAAACGATCCTGGCATTTTGAAACAGCCTATTCCTTCCTCCACGTTGCACTGAATACAGGGAATCCGGTATCTCGGGGTCAACCAGGAACCTTCACTTTGACCGGGTGCGCGGGATCAGCGCCTGTAATCCCAAGTATCGCCTTCGGAGACCAACGTGGCCCGGACATCCCTTGCCCTGTCCTAAAAGGCGGGTCTATGAGTGAAATGGGCCGTTACACTCACCCCCCATCAGCGGACAACGCATTATGAAAGAACGCCCCGCTTCAGAAGAACGAAGACGACGGCAAGCTCATTCGTATGGTGGGAGTGGTCTTCGATATCACTCAACGCAAGCAGATTGAGCATGAACATTTGGAGCTTAGCGGACGTCTCATTAAAGCCCATGAAGAGGAACGAAGTCGCATCGCTCGTGAACTCCACGATGATTTTAGTCAGCGGGTGGCTCTCCTAGCCGGGGAATTGCATACGATCCTTGATGCGCTCGGCAGTTCTCAACCGAAAACCAGCGAGCGCGCGCGCGAACTGGTGAAAACGGTGAACGAGTTCGGAGCCGATGTTCACGCGCTTTCTCACCGCTTGCACTCGCCGAAGTTAGAAATGTTGGGCTTGTCTCGGAGCGTTAGTTTCGGCGCTAGTCCGGCAACTGGATTCGGTCCGCGTGTCCCGTTCCGCGTTCGTGTTCCTCGGCAAGAACCTTTTCGAGCCAGCGTCGCCTGATGCTCGGCGACCGCCTTGTCTACACGGGCGGGATCATGAAAGACGCTCGGCAGAGTCGGAAAAACCAAGGGCTTTCCACCGCAG
>DASRRV010000077.1:0-3655 GCA_035695545.1 Candidatus Sulfotelmatobacter sp.
GTGTATGCCGGCGTCATCGGCATCGGCTGTACCATCGGGATTCGCAAGATGGCGCGGATTTCCCACCCCATCAGCGAATCGGAGCTGGAGAATGCCGTCAATTGGTAACTTCTCGGTGGATAACATCAACGCCGCCAGCGATCGCGTGCTGCAGCTCACGGATCGACTCGAATTGCCGAAGCTTTTGCGGCACACGCCGGGCCGCTCCCACACCTCGCCGGAAGGTGTTCTCCCACTCTTCGTCGAGCACACGGGTTCGTATCTGCAGGAGAAGATGTGCTCCACGCTGACTCCACCCCTGCAGAAGGGCGTGGGTAGGCTCTGAGGCAATCTTTGCTGGCATTAAAGCGCGGCGCCGCCTAGCTGTGATGCTCTGACGCTTACGTTCCTGCGCGAGAACTCCTGATCTCGAGACTTTAGGTTAGGGGTGTCAGATGCCGCGAACTAGCCGACTCAATGCCAGATTAAGCGAAGGGCGGCGAGGGCAGCGGATGCAAGAAGCAGCCGCTCAAACCACAGCTGGGGTACGATCTTAAGTAACCATTGGCCCGCTAAGGCTCCGAGGGCTACTCGGGTGTTTTTGACTAAAACCGCGAAAGGTCAATTTGTGTTAAAACCCGGGAGTGGGTCGGTTTGATTCTCGGCGCTGGTGGACCGTTCTGCCCCTGATTCCATACACGACTCTGCATAACCGAGGGCTCCGCATATCAGCGTTTTGCGGGGAACTGCAAAAGGCCGAGTTCGAGGGCAATGTCATCCGCAAACGCACGCTGGCGGGATTGAAGGCGGCGCGAGCACGCGGCCGCGTCGGCGCCAGGGCGGAAAAGCTCAGCGTCCGCGACAAGCAGCAGATCCGTGCGGCTGCTCAAAGACCCCCGAAGTTCGCGTCAAGGACGTGGCGCGCCGCTTCGGGGTCAGCGTCGGCACGGTGTACAAACAGGTGGGTGCCGTGGCCCCGGAGAAATAGACTCCAACCATGGCCACTCGATACAAGGACCGTATAACGATTCTCGAAGACGCCGAGATCGAAGAGCTCTACGGCCGTCCCCGGTTCACGCACGATGAGCGCGTCCACTATTTCGCCCTCACGCCGGAGGAACGTGCGGTGGCCGATGGCCACTACAGCCTGGCAAGTCGGGTGTTGTTCATTCTGCAGGCGGGCTATTTCAAGGCAAAGACGTTGTTTTTCTCGTTCGAGATCGACGAGGTCGCGGACGACGTGAAGCACGTCCTGCAACAGCACTACCCGCAGTACCATGACGCGGCGTTGAAATCGACAATCGTCAAACAGACCCGCCATGCGCAACAGCGCAAACTGCTGGAACTGTACGACTATCACGCTTGCGCCGGTGCCGAGCGTGCAGCACTGGGTGCGAAAGCCGATCAGGTGGTCCGAATCTCGGCCAAACCGATCTACGTTTTCCAGGCTCTGGTGCAATACCTGGAAACCCACAGAGTGGTCGCCCCGGGCTACAGCTTTTTACAGGACGTTGTCAGCCGCGCGCTTGGCAAAGAGCGCGGCCGGCTGACAAGCCTGCTGGATACCCGCCTTGATGAGGCCACACGCAAGGCGCTGGATAGGCTCTATCTCGAGCGCGCCGGGGGATATCGCGTCACACCGCTGAAACAGGATCCGAAGGATTTCTCGCGGAGCGAGATGCGGCGCGAGATGGCTCTCTGCCGGTCGCTGGAGCCTTTGTATCGAACCGCGATGGCGCTGTTGCCCGAGCTGGGAATTTCCAACGACAGCATCGCCTATTACGCGGCGCTGGTCGATTACTACACCGTGCAGAAGCTGCAGCAACTTACGCAGAGCATGGCACGCCTCTACCTGTTGTGCTTTCTTCTGCAACGCTATCAGAGGATCAACGACAACCTGATCAATGCGCTGATCTACCAGGTGCGCAAGGTGCTCTCGGCCGCCAAGGTCTGCCTCCAGGAGCGCCTTCTCTCCGACCGCATGGAGGGCAGCAAAAACGTCCAGCATATTGGGCAGATCCTCGATCTATTTCTCGACGACAGCATTGCTGATTCGGTCTCGTTCGGCGAGATCAAGCGGCGGGCATTTTCCATCTTGGAACGCGACAAAATCAGGCGCGCAGCGGACTTCATCGGCGCCCACTCCATCGATGTCACCGCTCTCGAATGGGAGTTCGTAGCCAACCTCGCACCCATGTTCAAGACGCACTTGCGGCCGTTGCTGCGGCACCTGCCGCTCGCCGGTCAGAGCCAGGACGCCGATCTGCTGGAGGCGATCGATTTCCTGAAAGCCTGCTTCGACGAGGGTCGAAGCCTGGCTCGCTGTCGCTTCGAGCAGATCCCCAAGGCGTTCATTCCACAAAGCGCGAAGCCGTATCTCTACGAGAAGGATGCGGACGGACTCCGGCGCATCCACCCCGACAAGTACGAATTTCTGGTGTACCGCATGCTGCGCAACCGTCTCGAAGCGGGCGATATTTATGTCAGTGACTCGCTGCGCTTCCGTAGTTTCGACGAGGACCTGATTCCACAGCCCCAATGGCAGCAGCACAAGGAGAGGATACTGCGCGACGCCGACGTGCCGGCACTGGCTCAGCCCATGGCGCAAATGCTGCAGGAGCTTGAAACCGAGCTGGAAGCCCGCTACGAGACGGTGAATCGGCGCATCCTGTCCGGCGAAAACACGCAGATCAAGCTGAAACAGAAGAACGGCGAGACGCTCTGGACCCTGCCATATCCCAGCGGCGAAGACACGGTGAATGATCCGCTCTTCGACGGCCTGCCCCAGATCCACATTGCGCAGCTGCTGCAGTTCGTCGACCGACGCTGCCACTGCTTGGACGCCTTCACTCCTATCTTAAGCCGCTACGTGAAGACGACCCTGGATCGGCAGACGGTCGTCGCCTGCCTGATCGCCTACGGCACCAATGTCGGCCTAGGCAAGATGGGCGCGATCTCCGATCTGAGTTACCAGACGTTGTACGCTGCCGCGAATCACTTCCTCAGGCCGGAAACGGTGCATGAGGCGAACGATCGAGTCAGCAACGCGATAGCGAAACTGCCCATCTTTCGCCACTACGATATCGACGAAATGATTCATTCATCGAGCGACGGGCAGAAATTCGAAACCCAGATCCACACGATCCAATCACGCCATTCGCCCAAATATTTTGGGTTGAAGAAGGGCATCGTCAACTACACCCACGTGGCCAACCACGTGCCGCTCAATGCCCGCATCATCGGCGCCAACGAGCACGAGAGCCATTACGTGTTCGATCTGCTGTACAACAATACCACCGACATCCAACCGAGCATCCATTCGACCGACACGCACGGCACCAACGAAGTCAATTTCGCGATCCTGGCGTTCTTCGGTTACCAATTCGCGCCGCGCTACAAAGACATCCGCGGCAAAATGGGAACGCTGTACGGCTTCAAGCACCCAAGCCAGTACGACAAGGAGTCTTTGTTCAAGCCGGCCAGCAAGGCGAACACCAAGCTCATCCTCGCCGAAGAGGATAATATCCAGCACATCCTCGCCTCGTTGGCCCTGAAGGTGACCCGACAGAGCGTCATCATCGCCAAGCTCAGCTCGTATCCGAGAAAGAATCGAACGAAGAAGGCGCTGTGGGAGCTGGATAACTTGCGGCGCAGTCTGCATCTGCTGAACTACGTC
>DASRRV010000078.1:0-16230 GCA_035695545.1 Candidatus Sulfotelmatobacter sp.
ACGAAGAACACACGCTTAGTAAAGAACGAATGAATGGATTCCAGAAGGTGGAAAAGATAATAGCAGCACCATCCAATGATCTGGACTTGCCAGAACGACCGCAAGTTCAGGACATTCTCCCGATTCATGAATAGCATTTTAGCCTACGCTGTGAATCGGCAATCCACGGTCTGACGCACGAAACCCTCGGCTCATCGCATTTCTCAATCGCCCAGCAGATTTGGTCTTGCTTATCAACTTTATTGAGCTAGGCTCCGAATGCGGTCCGCAGTCGATGCTAATCGCCGCAATGGATGGTAATGCGGTAGCTGAACTTGAATGAACACGATGAGGCCAATCAGAACGCCGAGTGGTACCTGACGTAAATCGCCAGTCATCTCGGCTCCACACTTTACAGGAGGCAAAGAGGAGATATGCGGAATTTCCGGACACTGTGGGTCACGACGATTGCTCTGGCTTGCTTCAGCAGTGCGTTCGCTCAAACGAGCTACAAAATTGCCGATTTGGGTTTTATCAAGAGCACCGACAACTTCAACATGGTCATGGGACTCAATAATCAGGGCTGGGCAGAGAACATGGATGGGGTTCTAACCCCGCCCATCACTTCGACCTCCACGACCATCGTAAGTGGCCGCGCGGTAATAAGCGTCCACGGATTCAACATCGACCTCGGCACGCTTGGAGGAAAGAACAGTTGGACCAACTATGGCGGGATCAATGATCGTGGGGAAGCTGTCGGTCTGGCCGAAACATCTGTTCCAGATCCAGACGGTGAAGACTTTTGCGCCTTTGGCACAAAACTTACGTGTCGTCCGTTTCTTTGGCGAGACGGCCACATAATGGCTCTCCCGACGCTGGGCGGAAATAACGGGCAGGCCAGCGCTATCAATAACGGCGGACAATTAGTAGGCATTTCGGAAACGACGGTCCCGGACTCCGGATGCCCGCCGAGCAAGCCTGGAAAGATTATCTCGCCGGTATTATGGGAAAGAGGCGAAGCCCGACCTCTTCCTACCCTGATTGGCGACCCAGACGGCTTCGTACAAGGCATCAACGATCGGGGCCAGGCCGTAGGCTCCTCGGGAACCTGCTCCAACATAGCGACCCACGCGGTATTGTGGGAGAACGACACTGCCGTCGAGCTTCCAGGCCTCGGACGCACTGGAAATGACGCCTACGCCATTAATGACCACGGCCAAGCTGTTGGGTATGTCACGAGCCCGGACGGCACAACCATCTTTCCCACTGTTTGGCTGAACGGCGCACGCGGCGCACCCACAAGCCTCGGCATTCTGCCGGGAGATGGTGCCGCCTTTGCCACCGGCATCAACAACCGGGGCCATTTGGTGGGAAGCACCTTCAACTCCACGGGCTGGTCCCATGGCTTCATCTGGCAGGACAATGTGTTGACCGACCTGAATATGCTCATTCCCGCGGATTCCAACCTCTTCATCATCGCAGCCAGCAATATCAATCAGCGCGGACAAATCTCGGGCATGGCAACGGTCATGAGCGGGCCGGATGAGGGCACGATCCACGCCATTCTTTTGACCCCCGTAGAGGGACGCATAGACGTCTCGATGGCAGATTTCGCACGTACACACCCGCGTTCCATGTCCGCGAATGCTTGCCACCACTCTTCGCCGGGATTCGTCCCCCGCCAACTCCAGCGATAAGGGGCATTTTCGGAGCTTTCGCACTACCCTCCCCAGCCGCATGTTGCGCGAAGACGCGAGGCCGGAGGTTGTGCGAGGCATTCTGGGTCACGCGAACGTCCGTGTGACCCAGAATTGCCAGCAACTGAAGAGAGACCTTAATACACCTCGAAACCCCGCTCTCCGGCTATAGCCAAATAGGAGCTTGAACGATAACCTCGGCATCTTTTTTCTTGACGAAATTCATTCGTGCGATATGGAGACCGGCCTCACAATTACGCCCACGAGTGAGAATTCACGATGACAAGCAATGCGGCGCAATGCTCCAGAATCCCACGCCGGAAAAGCGGCTTCACGATCGCGAAGAATCATGGACCAAGGACCTGGAAGCCATTGGCGGTTTTTGTAGTGGCTGCATGCCTTGCCATTCATGGCCGGTCGTCGCCCAAGCGGATGGCCGATCCGGCGCTGGAGGCGTTAGGAAGTGGATTCGTCTCCGATACCGCACAAGTGAACGGAACAACACTCCACTACGTGCGTGGCGGGGCTGGGCCCGCCATCATCTTGCTGCACGGTTTTCCCGAAGACTGGTACGCATATCACCGCATCATGCCGCAGTTGGCGAAGCAATTCACAGTCGTGGCAGTTGACCTGCGCGGCATCGGCGGCTCGGCTGCGACGGCTGGTGGCTACGATGCTGCGAATATGGCAGAAGACGTTCACCAACTGGCGGAATATCTGCATTTGGAGCACGTTTACGTGGTCGGGCACGATATCGGTGGTATGGTTGCGTATGCCTTCGCCCGTCGTTATCCGGAGACGAGCCGCGGGGTGATGATGCTTGACGCACCGCTGCCAGGCCTTGGGCCGTGGGATGCGGTTAAAGCTAATCGCATCACTTGGCATTTCAATTTTCAGCAGACGCCGGGCCTGCCGGAGCAACTCCTTGCCGGTCGCGAAGGCATTTATTTGCGCTATTTTCTCGATTCCGACACTTTCAGCGATGCGGATGTCGCGCGCTATGCCCGGGCATATGCCGCTCCTGAACATTTGCGTGCGGCGTTGGAGATCTATCGGGCCTTTCCGGCGGATGAGAAATTCAACGCGGCACAACAAAGTGGCATCAGCGTGCCCTTGATACTAGCTCCGGGCAAAAGCTCGCCTTTTCAGAAGCTCATGCCAAGCTTCGCCGATGCATTGCGGGCGCATGGGTGCGCAAACGTTGAGATCGAAGTCATCGAGAACAGCGTACATTACGTCGCGGATGAACAGCCCGATGCTGTGGCTCAACTCATCCTACGCCATGCCTCGTTACAACGATGATTACTCAGTGTTATGCGGAGGCACACGAAGAACTTACGTCGAGTCGCAGGGAGGGAAAGGAAGTGTGAGCCGATCAACGGTGCTCGACGATCAGGATTTGGAGCTGGATATTAGTTCGACATCACAAAATCAGCATCACAAGGATTCCAGGACAGAACCCGATGAAACGAGAGAGAGTTGTGATGATGGCATTGTGGGTCTTGGCGCTGGCTCTTTCCCTGAGTACAGCCCGGAACGCCCAGGCACAGGACGTCAAGAATCCGTATCCGAGCATCGCTTCGATTGAACAGTATCTGATGGATCGAGATGCCGAGATCGCCTTGGCGCGAAGCGCGGCCCCGCCATCCATTTCCCGCGATGCCACGGTTGTGATCCTAGAGAAAAATGGCTACGAAACGGCGGTCGAAGGCAAGAACGGCTTTATCTGCATTGTAGAGCGCGGTTGGATGAATTCATTCAACAGCCCAGAGTTTTGGAGCCCCAAGACTCGCGGCGCGGAGTGCTTCAATCCCGGCCGCGCGTACGGTCGTGCCGTACACCTACTTCAGGACAAAATTAGTCTTGGCGGGAAAATCGAAAGCTGAGATCAAGGAAAGTATTAAGACCGCGTTGGGAAAAAAAGAATTGCCCGCTCTCGAGGCGGGGGCGATGTGCTACATGATGTCGAAAGATGCAAATCTTAATGATGGTGGTGGGCACAACATGGCCCATCTGATGTTTTATACGCCGCTCATGGATGGTGCAGTATGGGGCGCAAATCCGATAGACGACTCAAACCATGTCTCGTTTAAATTCCCGAACTCTCCGATATTTCTAACTCCACAGTTCCTAGGTGACCCGGAACCGATGGACAATTTTGTCGTTCCCACCGGCGTGTGGTCGGATGGAGCTCCGGATCATCAGATGTAAAGAGGGCCATTTTGAGTGCAGCCTCGGAATCGTTGAGTGACGCAGGAGCCTGATGAAGACGGGACTCGAGAAAGCAAAACGGACAGTCTGGCAGTGCGGGGATCTTCTGCTGACCGCGTGGCTTTTACCCTGCGCAATTGCACTGGGACAAACGCAACCGCCGGCGAAGCCGGAACCTGCCCCAATCCGACCGTTCAAAATGCATGTTCCCGACCGTGTTCTAATTGATCTTCGCCGCCGTTTGGCGGAAGCCAACTGGCCCGATCAACTTCCGGGCACGACATGGGAGTACGGCGCCGACATCAAGAAGGTTCGGGAACTCGCGGACTATTGGCAAAACGGCTACGACTGGCGTGCGCAAGAAGCAAAGATCAATCAGCTTGACCAGTTCACAACGGAAATTGATGGACAGCAGATCTATTTTATTCATCAGTGCTCTCCTCGCCCCGACGCCATACCGTTGATGCTGATTCACGGATGGCCCGGCTCGATTGTGGAGTTTGAGAAGCTCATTGCGCCGCTCACCCATCCCAAGGACAACAGTAGCCCGGCATTTGACGTTATCATTCCTTCGCTTCCTGGCTTTGGATATTCCGGACCCACCACAACCCGTGGCTGGGGCCCACAGCGTATCGCGAAGGCTTTAGTTATTTTGATGGATCGTTTGGGCTATTCCAAGTACGGCATACAGGGTGGTGACTGGGGTTCGACAATAGCTCAAGACATGGCTTACCAGGCACCCACGCACGTGATCGGGTTGCATCTGAACCTGATTTACATGCCACCGCCGAACCAGGAAGCCGCTGCGAAAATGAGCGATGCTGAGCGGAAACGGTATTCCTACTTTGACCGGGAAGAGAGCAGCTTCTTTTTCCTCCAGGCCAGTGAACCGCAGACTCTTGCCTACGCCCTTACTGACTCCCCAGTGGGGTGGCTCGCCTGGATGATTGGAAAATTTCAACTGCTCACGGACAACAACGGCGATTTTCTTACGGCTGTGGATCGCGACACATTTTTAACCGATATTACGCTCTATTGGGTGACCGGCACGATCGGTTCTGCCATGCGAATTTATCGTGAGAACCGGCTCACCATAGACGAAATGGTGCCGACGCCACACTTGGAGACCCCTGTGGGCTATGCGGATTTTCCGAAGGAGGTGGCTGTCCCGCCGTTTAGGTGGATTACTCAAACATACAACATAGTACAAAAAACTGGCATGCCGAAGGGCGGACACTTCGCGGCTCTGGAGCAGCCCGATCTCTTGGTTGCCGATATTCGGAAGTTCTTTGCAAAGATTGATCAGAAGTAGGCCGGAATGCTTCATTGGTCTGGTTTGGAGGACATCCCCAACTGTGATAACAGCCGGTCTCAAGGTGTAGTAATCATAAAATCGTTGTGTCACGAATTGTGCAATCGTGCTATTTTCCGACTAAGCTGCTCCTGATGGCTCCGCCACGGAGCATTCTCAATCGAATCAGGAAGCCCACTGTGCAACTGCGGGCCTACATCGGCAAGGGTGTGGGCGCAGAGATGCTCGAAATCCTGATCCATGAAGCGGAATCAAAACCCGCCGAACTGAAACGCAACGTATTTCATGGCAGCAGATGCCAGCGTCTACGAGTTTCTTCATCACCGCTATCTGTCGGCTGCTCTTGCCCTACTGATGCAGGACGTACTGAGTTAGCAGCGGGTACGGTCACTGCGCTTGCCATCGGCCCAGCCGAGGATAGGGCGGTCGACAAGATCACCGGGTCTATTCCGCTCTTGTAGTTGGTGAAACAGTGCGCCGTGAAAGGCGCTGGACTTCAGTGGGTGCAACTCCCGCCCGGGAACTGGTTTGCTCCACCCGGTAGCAATCGAAGCGGCGGCGGAGGCAACGAAGCTGTCGGAGTTTTCGATGGAGAGGGTCGCGAGGCGACTCGGCGAGCGTGCAGGCCATAACGTGAGTAAACGCTGAGCAGGCCCCGAAACAACCAAATTTCGGCTGTTTTGAGGCAAATGGACTTTTTCAACAGCCACGCCTGTTCTCAACAGTCATGTTCTTAGGTCATCAAAAGACTACAAAAGCTTGCCTTTAAGGCCGTCAGCCATATGGGACGCTTCGACTCCAAGGTGAATTTCGCTAATCGCGAAACTCACTTCTGTGCTCAGCATGATGCACGAATCGTATTGAAACGAATCGGGCCATCGGCTAGACAGAAGATTGCTACACAGGGATCATTTTCTCGTTCATTTTTGTGCATGATCATTGCTCTAGTGTTCGGCTATAATGCCGCCACTCTGAGCGGGGTGGCTTTCCTTCACCCACGAAATAAGCACAGGGAAGATTGAAAAAAAGACCAAGGAACGCGGGGAGAGATACACGTGTTTCTCACGTGTGGTCGCCCACCGCTGCCTTCTTCCTGGGAGACTACGGCCATGACAAGAGTCCATCAGCAGGCAAGCAGCAAGCACGAGCGGTGGTACGAGTTTGGCATTCGATGTGCGAAGAGGGGAAGGCTCGCGATTTTTGTGTTAGCAGCATTGGCTCTCTTGGCGCAGTGGGCGACAGCGCAAGCCACCAGCCAACTGAACGGCAGCGTCACGGACCCTTCGGGCGCAACGGTCGCCGGTGCGAACATCACGTTGACCGAGGCTGCCACCGGATTCCAGCGCCAGACGACCAGCAACGCGTCGGGACTGTACCAGTTTGTGGAAGTGCCTCCCGGCAATTATAAGCTGGAGGCCTCAGGTCCAGGGTTTGCAGCCTTTGTGGCGACGAATGTCACTCTTGTAGTCAAGACGACCTCTACAATCAACATCAAGTTTCGGATCGCAGGTGGGACGACCGAAGTAAACGTAGAAGGCGAGGCGTCGCTTATCAATCGCACCGATGCCTCGCTCGGCAACGTTATCGAGAACGCGCAAATCTCGGAATTGCCGATTGCCGACCGGAACGTGACTTATTTGTTGAGCCTACAACCCGGGGTAGCGTTCCTGGGGACGCAAGTCAATCAGGACACGGACACACGCAGCGGCGCGGTCAACGGTGTGCGCAGCGACCAGTCGAACGTGACGCTGGACGGCATCGGGGTCAACGATCAGAACAACGGGTACGCGTTTACGAGTGTGCTGAATGCTCCGCCCGACTCGGTCGAGGAATTCCGGGTCACCACCTCAAACTCCAATGCCGATACCGGATATTCAAGCGGAGGACAGGTGGCGCTGGTCACCAAGAGCGGCACCAACGCCTTTCACGGCTCGGCCTACGAGTACCACCGCAACACGATCTTCAGCGCCAACGATCCGTTCTTGAAGAATTCCCAGTTAACCAGTGGGCAATCCAACACGGCGCCGAAGTTGCTGCGCAACGTATTCGGGGTGACGGCCGGCGGTCCGATCCTGAAGAACCGTCTCTTCTTCTTCGCCAACTACGAAGGACGGCGCGACGCCGAGGGCAGCAGCACATTGCGGACCGTCCCGAGCCCGACTCTGGCCGCGGGAAATCTCGTGTACCTATGCCAAACGAATCCGGATGGCAGCCCGGACACAATTGATTGTCCTGGCGGTACTGTCAATGGGGTGAGCGGCGTCACGCCAGGCTATTATGCGCTGGGGCCGACCCAGATCCTACAGATCGATCCCGAGGGAATCGGCGTCAATCAGAATGTCCTAAGCCTTCTCAACCAGTATCCAGGGGCCAATGAAAGTACAGCCGGGGATGGTTCGAATACGCTGGGATTCCGCTTCTCGCCGAATGTTGACCGTAAATTCAACACCTACATTACCCGTCTCGATTACCACATCACGGCGAATGGGTCAGAGACCTTGTTCGCACGCGGAGAGATGCAAAACTTCAAGGAGCCGGGGCCGCAATGGTTTCCCGGCCAGCCATCCGCTACGAACTTACTGGACGACAGCAAAGGCGTAACCGTCGGACTCACTTCCATCCTTACCCCCAGGCTGATCAATGATTTTCACTGGGGCTTCACTCGCCAAGGGCAGCAGTACGGCGGCACGTCTGTGTATCCGGGAGTTTTTCTGAGTGGGATTGACAGCCTGGTTCCCTTCACTCGTCCTACGACTGCTTTTGTGCCAGCGAACCAGTTAAGCGACAGTTTGACCTGGACGCGGGGGAATCACACTCTTCAATTCGGTACCGATGTTTTTATTATTCGCAACAACCACCTCAGCTACAACAACTCGTTCTCGGACGTTCAGACCAATGTGGTCTATCTCAACACCGGGGGAATCGCCAACACCAACAGCCCGCTCGATCCGCACAACAACATAAATCCGAGCACTAGCACTTTCTATCCGAAGGTGGATAGCAACTTCGGTCCCAACTACGACAACGCGATTGGGATCGTCATGGGTATCTTATCGGAGGGTGATGGCATCTATAATTTTGCGCGCAACGGGAGCGCGCTGCCCCAGGGCCAGGCGATCAATCGTCGTTACGCCATCAATGACTACGAGTTCTTTGGCCAGGACAGCTGGCGAATTAACCGCCGCTTGACTGTCACCTATGGCCTGCGGTGGGTGCTGGAAACTCCGCCTTACGAAACCAACGGGTACCAAGTCGCACCTTGCATAGAGAACTCCAGCGGCGCCTGCACCAATCAAAACGTCGCTGACTGGTTCAATAAGAGCGGGCAGTTAGCCACGGCCGGCCAACCTGCCAATAATGCCGGGGAAATTGGATTCGTCCTGGGCGGACCCATCAATCATGGCCCGGGTATGTGGAACTGGGACCACAAGGATTTTTCGCCGCGAATTGCAGTGGCTTGGGCGCCTGACACCGGCGACGGTTGGGTTTCGAAGATTCTGGGAAAGAAAGACCAGTTCACCGTCCGTGGCGGTTACGCCATTATGTACGACCATTTTGGTGTTGCCGTCGTAAACAGCTTTGACCAGAACGGCTCTTTCGGGCTCTCCACACGTCTCGGAAACTCTGCTGGGTCGGTGACGGCCGGGAACGCTCCGCGCTTTACCTGTCTCATTCCGGGGTCTGGTGGCCAGTCCTGCCTCCCCCCGCCATGTGCGAACTTGAATGATCCGGGCTGCTTGTTCGGCCCCCCGCCGGCGAGTGGTTTTCCGAACACTCCGAGCAACACCGCCTTTGCGATCAACTGGGGACTTGACCAGTCCGTGAAGACGCCATACACGCACACCTTCAATTTCTCGCTCCAGCGCCAGATCACAGCTCGATCCTCGCTCCAGGTTGCCTATGTGGGCAGCATCGCCCGGCGGTTGCCCATGCAGGTGGATATGGGCATGCCTACAAACTTGAACGATCCTACAAGCAATACGCGATATTTCGCGGCTGCGACGGTGTTGTCGAAGCTGGCTGCTGTTCCCAACTCCAGTTCGTCAACTGGGTTCGGCACGGACGTCAATAGCGTGTCACCCGTCCCATTTTTCGAGAATACCTTTCCGGGATGGGCCGGCGCCGGCACCCAGAACCTAGTCGTACAGAATGGGGTCAATTGTGCACCCGGCAACCTTCCCGCGAATCCGACGGCCACTCAGAATGTGTATGAAATGTGGACTTGCTTCCCGCATAACGAAACCTTAACTTTGAAATATCTGGATTTGCCCAACAGCATCAATCAATTTACTGCCGCGCTCCCGAACAGCAAATTCGGCCCGTATGCCTTCTACCACGACCAGTTCAGTTCCCTTTTTGCGTGGCGCAATATCGGCACCTCTGACTACAATGCGCTGCAGGTGACCTACAATGCGCGCTGGGGAGCAAACCTGCAGGGGCAATTCAACTACACATTTTCGAAATCGCTCGATGAAGCCTCGGCCGCGGCCAGAATCGGTCCATATGAAGGAACTGGTGGAACCGGCAACGACCTGAACGGCGGCGGTATTGTCATCAATTCCTGGGATCCGTTAGCTTTGCGGGCGCTCTCCGATTTCAATGCCTTCCACCAGGTGAATGCCAACCTCATCTATCAACTGCCGTTCGGCAAAGGGCAGCGGCTGGTGGGAGGCGGCGGCCCGTTGCTCAATGCATTAGTGGGCGGCTGGCACGTCTCCGGCGTTTTCCGGTGGACCAGCGGTTTCCCAATCACCATTGACAACGGCTTCACCTGGGCCACCAACTGGAACATTGAGGGCGATGCCATGCCGAACGGGCCGCCCCCAAAAGCATCGAATCCCAAGAACGTCGTCGTGAATGGGGTGAGCGGCCCCGATATCTTCGCTGATCCGGTGGCGGCGGAGGCAGCGTTCCGTCCCGAGTGGCCGGGCGAATCGGGCGTTCGCAACAATGTCATCGGCGACGGCATGTTCAATATCGACACGGGGGTAACCAAAGATTTCTCGCTGGGTGAGCACCGGAAAGTGGAATTCAGCTGGCAAACATTTAACGCCACCAACTCGGCGCGCTACGACGTGCGCGGCGCGCAACCCTCGCTTTCCTATGATCCGTCACAGTTCGGCAGATATGTTGGAACACTTACCACGCCTCGCTTTATGCAGTTCGCGTTGCGGTTGGAGTTCTGAGTTGGAGTTCTAAGGAGATGGCGGGTTGCCGCGAACGGCAATCTATCTGCTCTCGAGGCAGAGCGCACAAACTTTCGGCAGTTTTCCGACTCGCTGCGTTGTAGGAAAAGTCCAAGCGGAGCGTGCTCTCAGTCGTTACACCGTGTTTCTGTAAGGCAGCCCACGTCTGGCGATTCATCGCAAGCTGTTTCGCAAGAATGTCCTCATAATGTCTGTCTTGCATGGAAGACGATGATACCCGAAGGGTTAGACCAAGTTTGGTCGGATCGTTGGCGAAAAATCTCGTGGCTCCTAAGGAACTCCCCGGATGCTGAACGTTTAGTTATGCGGCCTGGGGTTGAATGGGAACAAGCTCGTAGCCCAGAGACGATCCACACTCGCGAAAGCTGCTCCTGTCCCTGATGGCGTATAGGCCGAGAGACGCGAAGCCCACAGGAGAGCGTAGCGCGGGAAATCCGCCCTCTACGTTCGAGGTGGCGGGGTCTGGAAACCGGTTTACGGTTTCGCTAGTAAGTCCACTCCCAGAGGAAACGGGGAGCCCCAGGTAGGCGAGACCTAAGGGACACGGCGCCAGACCTCGACCCTACAAAACATACAACCCGGACGGCGACGCGGTAAAAATGCGCGGAAGGCAACCTGGGTGGGAGCGATAACGCGAGTTCCTGCACAGTCCGGCGTGGTCGAAGACCCCAGGGCACGCCTAGAAACTTCCTGCACGAGAACCGGGAGACCTCGGAGGTGCCTGTGGCAGAAGTCAGCCGCAGGACGGCGGGTGAAGGCAAGAGCCACACCACCCGCGTGCACGTCTGCGAGGAGTCCCACTGCGGCATAGTACCGATGAATCATTCGAACAGCAGTCACTCCCTAAACAAGAAAAGCAACTCGGCCACCCACGCCAGCTCGCACTAGATCGCTCCCATCAGTGACTTTTTCAACAGCCACGCCTTGTTAGCAACAGTTGACTTCCGAATTGCCGAGTGCAAGCCTCTGCTATTCGTGAATAGATCCGGCACTCCGGTTTATCCAAATGCGTCATTCCCATAGATACGCGTCAACGTATGTCAATTGGGCAATTGGGATTGATTCAGGTTGCCATGTTCTCGCCTTCAAACCCCGAACGCTTTGCTTGTTGATTGGTCAACTTTTCCAACAACGCGTCCAACTCAATTAAGAGTTCCTTGAAAAGAAAAGGGTTCTTCTCCTCGACAAGTCGCGCGCACAAGACTGTCACCATTCGGTGTTTCGTACTCATTCAGCAATGTCACAGAATTATTCTTGCACGCACGCCACCCCTATTTAGGATGACGTTTCCTCTGAAAACACGGAGAGCTAACTGCTTGTTTCCATTCAACTCAACGAGAATGAAGAGGTGCTTGTCCGGTAAATACTGTAGAGCTACCTACGGTTTGTCCAGCATCCTACAATGCCATGTTTCGTGTAATGCTTACATCGCCAATGGCTCGCCCTCAACGCAGAGTCGAGGATCGAATACGCGAACTTTGTGCGAGGGTAGTGACAGCTAAAGGTGATCTGGAACCCCCTCTGCAAGAGCTATCGCAACTTTTGCGTGGAACGATTGAGCACATGAGGGAGAGTGCAACGAGGTTGTTGATCAAGGGAACACCCTTGCCGGAGCCTAGACGGCGATCAACTGATAACGATGGGAATGCGGTTTAACGAGGGGTGTGCGTATGGCAAACGTGTCAGCACTGGTAGTCACAAAAATCGGGGATGATTATTTTCGGTTTGCAGCAGATCCGGGCAATGTATGCGCTGCAATCGACGTTCATGCTAGGCTTTTCCTACCAACTACTTCAGGTGCTTATCCGCATTTTTCCTGATAGGCGCGGGGATGCACGGGAGTCTATCTTCAATTCCAACATGATTACAATGCCAAGCAAGCGCCTGCGCATAGCCCAAGTCTCGCCACTTTATGAAAGCGTGCCTCCCATGCTTTATGGTGGCACGGAGCGGGTGGTCTCTTATCTCACAGAGGCACTCGTGGAACTCGGCCACGAAGTCACTTTGTTTGCCAGTGGTGATTCCGTTACCAATGCGCGACTTGTGCCATGCTGCCCAACGTCGTTGAGACTGAATCCGGGATGTGTGGATCAGATCGCTCATCATTTCGTGATGCTCGACAGAGTGCTTGAACAGGCGCAGCGCGGGGAATTCGACATTGTTCATTTTCATATCGATTATTTCCATTTTCCCATTTCGCGAGCGTACCAGCTTCCGCAGGTAACGACCCTTCATGGGAGGCTTGACCTGCCTGATCTTCCACCACTTTATCGTCGTTTTCCCGAAATGCCTGTCATTTCGATTTCGAAGTCGCAACGCGAGCCGCTTTCTTTGGCCAACTGGGTCGGGAACGTCTATCACGGACTTCCGGAGAACAGTTTGAAATTTGGGGACGGCAGCGGGAAATACCTCGCGTTTCTCGGCAGAATCTGTCCCGAGAAGCGCGTCGACCGTGCGATCGAGATTTCGTTGAAAGCTGGGCTTCCGCTCAAGATCGCCGCAAAGGTAGATCGTGCAGACCGCGACTACTTCGAAACAGAGATTAAGCAATTACTTAAACTGCCTGGCATCGAGTACATCGGCGAAATTGGGGAGGACCAAAAAACCGATTTTCTTGGAAATGCATCTGCTCTCCTTTTTCCGGTGGACTGGCCTGAACCCTTCGGTCTTGCCATGATTGAAGCTATGGCATGTGGTACTCCGACCTTGGGGTTTCGTCGCGGATCGGTTCCCGAGGTGTTGAGTCCGGGTGTCACAGGCATCATCGCCAACAACATGAGTGAAGCTATGGGTTCGATGCAGGACCTTTTGGCCATGGATCGCGTTACCGTTCGGCGTGGATTTGAGGCCCGCTTTACTGCGTCGCGTATGGCGCGGGAGTACATTAGCTTGTACCACTCGATTTTGCAGGCGCGCGAAGCGCCAGATCAAACGGCGTCCGCATTGCTCACCGCACCCGAGCTTGAGACGCCCCTAACCTTTTAGAAAGGTACGCCGTTTGTCGGACATCGTCCGGGTCGCCGATGAATACTACGTTCGAGCGTCTTCCGCCTTGGCGGATGATCGGACTCGCGTACTCAAGTCCGGAGATACTTTTCTCGTTGCCAATCGTTTCGGCGATATCGAAGACCTCGGTGCGTCAAAGTTTGGGCTTTTTCATGCTGAATGCCGACACTTGTCCCGGTTCACGGTGCGTTTGAACGGGCTTCAACCGCTACTCCTAAGCTCAACAGTTCGAGAAGACAACGCCTTTCTGTCCGTCGATGTCAGCAACGCAGACAGCCCCGAGGTCGGTTCTACCCGAGGCCCGCTTCCCAGGGGGACCATCCACATTTTTCGATCGCAATTCCTTGCGCAAGCTTGCCGGTATGAGCACATACGTCTCCGTAACTACGGGCTGGAGCCAATTCGGGTCGCCCTATCGTGCCAATTCGATGCCGACTTTGCCGACATTTTCGAAGTTCGCGGCACAAAGCGCAAGCAGAAGGGGCAGCGTCTTCCCGACTATGTGGAAGGCAATGCGGTAGTTCTCGAATATCGAGGGTTAGACCGGATTGCACGACGCACCCGCGTCGAGTTCCGTCCTGAACCGGCCTCGTTGGCTGAGCATGAGGCGACGTACCGGATTTCACTCGATCCCAATGCCGAGACTTCAGTATTTTGTTCCGTTTCATGTGAGCGTGGTGATTTCGAACCTTCTTTCGTTTCCTATGAGACAGCTCTCTCCAACACACAGCAGACACGCAGCGAGCATCACGACGGTGAATGCCAAGTTACAAGCTCCAGTGAAACGTTCGATTTGTGGTTGAAGCGTTCGGTTGCGGATCTTCGGATGCTGACGGACGGAAATCCTGAAGGTCTTTATCCGTACGCCGGCGTGCCTTGGTTTAGCACGGTCTTTGGTCGTGACGGGATAATTACCGCTCTTGAGTGCCTCTGGTGTCAGCCGGGCATTGCGGAAAGCGTGTTGAGATATCTGGCCCGAACCCAGGCTTCGGAAATAATTCCTGAACAAGACGCTGAACCAGGAAAAATCCTGCACGAAATGCGACGTGGGGAAATGGCGGCGACGAAAGAGGTTCCATTCGGTCGTTATTATGGCAGCGTCGACTCCACGCCCTTGTTCGTCCTGCTAGCGGCTGAATATTATCAGCGAACCGCAGATGCACATTTGATTAATGAAATTTGGCCCAATATCAAACGCGCCTTGAATTGGATTGGTACCTTCGGCGATTGCGACGGAGACGGCTTTGTCGAATATCAACGAATGTCTGACAAAGGGCTAACCCAGCAGGGGTGGAAAGACTCTCAGGATTCGGTGTTCTATGCCGATGGCCGGCTGGCCGAAGCTCCGATCGCATTGTGTGAGGTGCAGGCTTACGTATACGCCGCCAAGCGCGGCGCGGCATCGCTCGCGCGCCTGCTCCATGACACGAACTTGGCTTATGAACTAGACGCAAGCGCCGACAAGCTGCAGGTCCAATTTTCTAAAGGATTCTGGTGCGAAGAAATTGGTTCCTATGCACTCGCCTTGGATGGTAACAAGGAACAGTGCCGAGTGCGAGCATCGAATGCCGGGCATGCGTTGTTCTGCCGCATTGCCGATAGGGATCACGCCGCGAGCGTCGCCGATACGCTATTGAATGAACAATCGTTTGGCGGTTGGGGCGTGCGGACCATCGCAGCGGGGGAGCCGCGTTACAATCCCATGTCTTATCACAATGGGTCGGTTTGGCCGCACGACAATGCGATCATCAGCTTGGGACTGTCTTATTACGGGTTTAGGGACAAGGTTGCGCAAATTGGCGACGGGCTCCACGCAGCCAGTTCAACCGTCGAACTATATCGTCTCCCAGAGCTGTTTTGTGGTTTTCACCGTCGGCTCGAGGCGGGCGGGCCTACGCTTTACCCAGTGGCCTGTTCGCCACAGGCATGGGCTGCAGGATCCATCTACATGCTACTTCAAGCGTATTTTGGACTCTCTATCAATGCCCCAGCCGGACTAGTTTCTTTCGTCCGGCCGCAATTGCCCTCTGACGTAGACGAAATTCGCGTGCACAATCTGCGAGTGACAGATGCGCGAATCGATTTTGCTGTCAGGCGTCTAGGATCGCGCGTCGTCGTAGAAACTCTCAGTAAATCAGGCAAGCTTGAGGTTCTCGAAACTGGTGCGGACTAACAGTAATGTCGCACAACAATACTCCGCCGCGGTTGAGGATATTAAGAATCCATATCAAATCCATATCAGAAGAAAAGCCCGGTCGTAAGGCCCACTGGGCGCTGGCAGCGCTGTTGATTTCCTCCCCAAAGCTGTGAGTTTTTCGTCCGTTTCCTTTTCTTTGTCCAGCGTTTGGGTCAGGAATTCCACGTGCTTCGTTTCTCACAGGCTTTCGGCCATCGTTCGCACGGGAACGTTGCCCACTATCTCGTAGTGCTCCACACGTTGATCCGCGCCGATGAGGCGCGGCGTCAAGGATGTTTCCCTTCGTAATCTTCCTCCAATGCCTCCGAACAAGGCGGACAGAGATATTCGAAGTTTCGTGAAAGGAGACAGTTTTCTCATTGAGCGACGCCTTGTCGAAACGGAGAAGAGTTCGATTAAAGACTGCGCGCCAGGCGTCAAGTCACCGCTCGACTATTTTCCGATTTCGAACGGTCCGCGAAATGTTCCCTTTTTACTAACGCTTTCGCTTATGTTTCGCCTCTCGGCTCCGATTAAGTTGGCCTGGTCCGCATGGGCGGCTAGCGAGCAGTCAGGAAATTCTCTGACCGGGCCGCTCCCGTGTAACTGACGCAAACGTTAATCACTTGCAGCTAAAGGACC
>DASRRV010000079.1:0-4298 GCA_035695545.1 Candidatus Sulfotelmatobacter sp.
CCCCGCGAACGGCATCAGCTTGTCATTCTGGCTCGACGAGGGCGTCGTGTCGGCGATCGGCCAATAGATCGTCCCGTTGTCCGACAGAATCACCAGCGGAGACCCTGCCTTCGCACAGGCCTGCGCGCACTGGGCGCTGATGGGCTTTTGCAGACCCTTGGTGAACGCGCACGCGGAATCCAGCACGTATCCGCTCACGGTCACAGATTTGCCGGCATCGCTACCCACGGCCAGCAGGCTGGCGAAAACGCAAATAGTAAATACCACGCTTGCCACTCTTCCAATCTTCATGTCGTATCCTCTCGCATTGTTATTTTCGCGTTGACCCGATTTTCTTAGCGATCTTTGCGGCCGTTCTTTGCGAACTTTGCGGTTAGAAGCTGTTGACCGAATTGCACCATGCGACCGAATCCAAAGATATCCTAAAGTATTGAAGTTGTTTGTATTCCCCGGTTGGCAACACCAGGTAGCAGACAGAAGCCGAGGTGCAATAACAGAAATAGATTGCAATTTTTTCTCAACCTACGAAGTTTTTCGTTGACACTACGAACGCCTTCGTAGTATGTTCCTCTCTCATGAGACAGCCGCCGCAGAAACCGACCGCTTCGGAACTCGAAATCCTCCGCGTTCTCTGGACCCGCGGGCCTTCGACCGTACGCGAAGTGCACGAAGCTCTCAGCGAGAAAAAGTCCCTTGGCTACACGACTGTGCTGAAGCTCCTCCAGATTATGACCACAAAAGGTACAGTTCGCCGAAACGAAACACAACGCGCGCACGTCTATGAATCATGCCTGCCTGCCGAACAGACCAAACGGCAACTCGCCGGAGACATGTTGCAGCGCGTCTTCGAGGGCTCCGCGAGCCAGCTCATGATGCACGCGCTTGCCGGTCGCAGGTCGTCGCCAGAAGAGATTGAAGAACTGCGCCACCTGCTGGATGAATACGAAAGGAACCGCCGATGATCGCAACCATGATCGCGCCGATGACCGCAACCATGAACGCATCCGCCGCAGCCATGACCAGCAGTCTCGTGAATTGGGTTTCCCCGGGCGCAATGCAGTCGTTGGGTTGGGCGCTGTTGCACTTTCTGTGGCAGGGAACTGCTCTGGCGGCTTTAGCAGCGGTCGCGATGGCTCTTTGCGGCCGCGCTTCCACGCGCTATCTGCTTGGGGTCGGAGCGCTGGCGTTGATGTTCCTGGCTCCTCTGGCGACATTCTTCTTCTATTTGCAAGGACATTCCAGTGTGGCAGACACTGCGAAGTCGTCGCCGCTCGCCGCGGTAGCATGGCCAACAGCGAGGGACAGAGCCGCGGCGAGTGGCTCGACACAATCCTCCCCCATCGCTCCGTCGCGCGAGTTACTTCCATGGATGGTTGAGGCCTGGCTGCTCGGTGTTGCTTTCTTCAGCCTTCGCTCCGCCGGAGGATTCTTTCTGTTGGAGCGTGAGTGGCGCAAGCAGTCGAGCGTAGTCGGCCCGCGCATGCTCGAGATCTGCTACACCTTGCAAGACAAAATTGGCCTCGATCGCGCGATCTCCTATTTCGAATGCGAGTGGCTGCAAGCGCCAGCGGTAATCGGATGGTTTCGCCCCATCGTATTTCTGCCGGTGACCGCGCTAACCGGTCTTTCGGAAGGGCAGCTTGAGTCGGTGATCGCGCATGAGTTGGCGCACATCAAGCGTTTCGATCCCTTCGTGAATGTGTTCCAGATCTGCGTCGAGAGCTTGCTCTTTTACCATCCCGCGGTCTGGTGGCTGAATAAGAAGGTCCGAGCCGAACGCGAGCACTGCTGCGACGAGATGGCAGTCAACCTCTGCGGCAATCCCGTCGAATATGCGCGCGCACTCACCCTGATGGAGGAATGGCGTAGCGCTCCGGTCTTCGCGATGGCTGCGAACCGCGGTCCGCTCACCGAGCGCATCCTTCGCGTCCTCGGCTTGAAGACGCTTGGAGCCGGAATGCGCGGCATCGGATTGACCGGAAGCATTCTGTGCCTGACCGCCGCGCTCGCTGCGGGAAACGCGCTCGTCGGGATGGCCCATCCATCTTCTGCTCACGCCATCTTTAACGGGCAGGCAACCTCCCAGGCGGCGCCAACCTCCGCGCAACAGCCCAGTGCGAAACCGGCGCCCACATCAAAGCCTTCCGCCGCGCAGAGCGCTAAACCAGCGCCTGCCGCTTCCTCCTCCTCTTCCTCCTCGTACATCGATTCGATGAAGGCCACCGGCCTTGGTGATCTCTCGCTCGACGAACTGATCGCGATGAAGATTCAGGGTGTCACTCCCGACTATGTTCGCGAGATCCGTGAACAGGGGCTCACCCCTGACGCGAACAACCTGATTGCCATGCGCGTGCAGGGAATCACTCCGGAGTACGTTCGCGGGCTGCACGCATCGGGTCTGAATCCTGATGTGAACCAGATCATCGCGCTCAAAGTGCAAGGCGCAGACGCCGAGTACTACCGCGGGCTGAAGGAAGCGGGCCTTCAACCCGACATCGACCGGCTCATCGCTCTAAAGGTACAAGGAGTCACTCCCGACTACGTTCGCGAACTCCGCGCCGCAGGCCTCACGGTGAATGCCGATCAAGTCATCGCGCTGAAGGTCCAGGGTGTTAGTCCGTCGTACCTGAAGGGTCTGCACGAGCAGGGAATTGAGCCGACCGCGGACAATGCCATCGCCATGAGGGTGCAGGATGTGACCCCGGAATATGTTCGGGACATACGCGCTCTCGGGCTCAATCCCTCTACCAACGACCTGATTGCCATGCGCGTGCAAGACGTCACGCCGGAATATATCAAGGGGCTGCAGGCGGCAGGATTCAAGCTGAACATCAACGAGATCATCGGAGCCAAGGTGCAGGACGTTACGCCGGAGTTCATCGAGCAGGCCCGCAAGCATGGCTTCAAAGACCTGACGCTGCAGAAGCTGATTCAGCTCCGGCAGCTGGGAATCCTGGATTCCAAGTCCGACATCTAGCTCGAATCATGTAGCGACAGCCGGCCTCGGCTGTCCAGCGAGGCGAAGCCGGCCGCTCGCACCGCTACGCTCATCGATTTTGATTTGACCTTCGATAGGAGAAACTTATGAGAATGCGTCGCACTCTAGCCTTTCTGGTCTTTGCATTGTGTGTCCTTGCGGTCGCACTCAAGATTCATGGTGCCGAAACCCGCACCGGCGACTGGACGATCAGCAAGTCCGACGAAGCGGGCAAGGTCGAGTTCTCGTTGATCGAACATCATCACGGCGGACAATCGAACCATCAATCGGACTGGCCTGCGAGTTCGTTCCAGGGTGTTGACTTCTCGAAGGCAGGACGTCAGGACGTTCACTTCACCATCACGCGCGACGCGGGCAAGATCGATTGCGAGGGATTCCTGAATAACGGAGAAGGCGCGGGACTGTTCCACTTTCAGCCGGACGCGAACTATGCCCGCGGAATGAGCGCGATCGGATTCTCCGTAGACGAAGAGAAGCAGTTCGGCATGGCGATACAGGATGTAAGCCTGGAATTCGCCAAGCAGATGAAGAACGAGCATCTCAGCGATCTCGATGCCGACAAGCTGATCGCTTTCCGCATCTTCCGCGTGGACTCTGCGTTCATTCAGGCTCTGCGAGCCGAAGGCCTGCAGATTTCCGACAGCAACAAACTCGTCGCGTTCCGCATTCACGGCGTGACTCCGCAGATGGTGCGCAGCCTGCACGATGCGGGTTACAAGCCCGACGAAGACACCTTGATTGCCATGAGAATCCACGGCGCGACGCCGGAATGGATGGCGCAGCTCAAGCAGCGCGGCTACGATCACATCGATCTCGAGAAGCTCATTGCGTTTCGCATTCACGGCGTTTCGCCGGAGTTCATCGAGAAGGTGCAAGGACTCGGATTCGCGCATCCCGATCCCGATCAACTGATCGCCATGCGCATCCACAACGTCACTCCGGAATACATCGCCGAAATGCGCGGTCGCGGAATCCACGACCTCAGCATCGATCAGCTGGTGAGTATGAGAATTCACGGGATCGATTGAGGAGAAGTTTTTCAGCTGGGGCGGCTGCCACTCGCCCCCTATTTTGCTAACCCGACGCGTTGTAGCAAGTCCTGGAAGCGGGGATCTTCGCGCAGCTGATCGTACAGGGGGTCTACCTTTAGGTTCGTCACAAGACTGGAATGCTCCGCGTAGGCTTTTCGCAGGAGACCGATAGTCTGATCCTTCCTACCCGTGCCCGCGTAAGCCAGCAGTGTCGCTGCTGCCCGATCCGCTCTCAGTCTTGGAGCAAGGTCTTCAAATTTCTTCAAGGC
>DASRRV010000080.1:0-3421 GCA_035695545.1 Candidatus Sulfotelmatobacter sp.
CGTAAATCGCAACCTTGGCTGTGACGTCGGTGAGTTCACTTCGTTGCCACGTTTCCACCTGCTTGCGCATGGGCTCAAAGTTGCGCTGCATTCGATCGACACCCACCGAGATGCAGTCGATCAGCGAGAACGACTTCGAGTATTTCGCGAGCACAGGAGTGAACACGCCTGAGACAATGTTTCCAAATGATGGGTCCCGTGAGGTTCAAACTTCCCAGAGCGAGACTTCTGGACAGCGAATAAGTTCCGGTTTGCCGGTCATCGGGACCAGTTGGAGGGCTGACAGATATTGCCTGAGGCGCTGGGTTGAGGAATGTTGCCCATACCGACGATATCTGCCCTGCATATTCTTGAAAAGCCATAATGGTCAATTTTGACCAGTCTTCCTCGATCAACAGACTCATACTAATTTTGGGAGACTACTCGAATGAGGCGTTGCTCCCTTCAATTTTAATTCCTGGGGAGCTGGTGCTCGTGCTGGAAGCAACCTTCCCTTCTACACCCCTAGCGACGAGCAATTCAGGATATGGATGTCAGTAATAGAGACAATACCCTCGACCGGAACCCTCGAACTCCTCAATAGGCGTGCTGCACCGTCCCGTCAAGGGCCCCCGACACCCGCTCGGCCGCAATTGCGCGCGGGCCTGCCGAGCCGGATCGCCGTCATTGGCAACTATCTTCCGCGCCAATGTGGAATTGCTACTTTCACGGCCGACCTGTGTGGGGCTATCTCCGCCGAGTACGGGAGCGCGCGATTGTTGGCGCTGCCCGTGAACGATACGGAATCGGGATATGACTATCCGGCGCGGGTTCGGTGGTCGCTGGCACAGGATGACCTGAGTTCGTATCAAGCCGCCGCTGAATTCCTCAATTTCAACAATATCGACATGGTCTGCCTGCAACACGAGTATGGAATCTTCGGCGGGCCAGCCGGCAGCCATATCCTGCATCTACTACGTGGCCTGAAGATGCCCGTGGTGACGACCCTGCACACGGTTCTCCGCGAACCGAATCCTGACCAACACCTGGTTATGGAACAGATCGCCGACTTGTCCGACCGACTCGTTGTAATGAGCGAACTCTCGTCACAGTTCCTACAGGAAATCTTCAAGGTGCCTGGCAGCAAAATCGACATGGTTCCTCACGGCGTTCCCGACCTGCCGTTCTTGGACCCCAATTTTTTCAAGGACCGCTTTAGTGTGGAAGGAAAAGCTGTATTGCTTACGTTTGGCCTGCTCTCGCCGAACAAGGGGATTGAAAACGTAATCCAGGCGCTGCCCGACATCTTGGCGAAACATAAGAATGTTGTGTATATCGTGGCGGGCGCGACCCACCCTCACATTTTGCGACGCGAAGGTGATAAGTATCGGGAGCACTTGCAGGCTCTGGCGAAGGACGTCGGCGTCGAATCGACCGTGATCTTCCACAACCGCTTTGTCAGCCCCGAAGAGATGGTTGAATTTATTGGCGCGGCAGACATTTACATCACTCCTTACCGCCATGAGGAGCAAGTTGTGTCGGGGACGCTCGCGTATGCGTTGGGAGCGGGCAAAGCGATCATCTCGACTCCATATTGGCATGCGATCGAGCTATTGGACGACAAGCGTGGAGCTCTCGTCCCATTTCAAAATCCGGGGGCCATCGCGCAAAAGACAATCGAACTCCTGGACACGCCGGCCATAAGACATGCCATGCGCAAACGGGCCTACCAGTACGCGCGTGAAATGGTCTGGAAACGAGTCGCGCAAGGCTACATGGGGAGCTTTGCGCGGGTTCGCAGTGAACGCATGGAGATTCCGCATGTACAGTTCTCGTCGCGTACGATCGATAAGCCGCTTAATAAGCTGCCCGCACTGAACCTGCAGCACATCAAACAACTGACCGACGATACTGGAATGCTGCAGCACGCGATCTTCACGATTCCGAACTACCGAGAGGGATATACCACCGACGACAATGCTCGGGCACTTATTCTCGCGGTGCAACTGGAACTATCGGGTAAGCAGGAGGGTGGCAAACCCTCTTCGACTACTCCCGCGTCCGCATTCCGATACTTGGCGTTCCTGGAGCATGCCTTCGATCCGGCGAAGAATCGGTTCCGCAATTTTCTTGGCTATGACCGCCGATGGAGCGCGGCTGAAGGATCTGAAGACTCACACGGTCGCGCGCTGTGGGGACTCGGGACGGTCCTAGGGCGGTCCAAGGATCACGGGTTGAGAGGTGCAGCCGGCCGCCTGTTCGAGTACTCACTGCCCGCAGCGATGGGGTTCAGCAGCCCTCGCGCCTGGGCCTACACCATACTTGGAATTCAGGAATATCTGGGTTCGTATCCCGGAGATCGGGACGCGCAGAAAGTGCGGGCAGCTCTGACTCGACGATTGCTCGAAATGTACGAGTCGATCCGCACTCCGGATTGGAAATGGTTCGAGAACGTTCTCGCATACGGGAACGCGAGACTGCCACAGGCCATGCTGGTCGCGGGTTCAGCGGGCTCCGATAGGCGAATGGTTTCCGCAGGTCTCGAAGCTCTGGACTGGCTACTGGAAGTGCAGCGTTGCGAAGCCAACGGCCAATTTGTCCCGATCGGATCACAGGGTTTCTATCAACAGGGCGGTGAAAAGGCCCGCTTCGACCAACAGCCGATTGAGGCCGCGGGCGCCGTTTCCGCCTGTTTAGAAGCCTACCGTGTAACCCGAGATGATCGTTGGCGCAGCCAGGCTTGGTCGGCCTTCAACTGGTTCCTTGGCGACAACGATCTGCAGCTTCCTCTGTACGACTCAGCAACCGGAGGTTGCCGAGACGGTCTGCATCCCGACCGCGTCAACCAGAACCAGGGAGCAGAGTCAACCCTGTCGTTTCTCATGGCCTTGCTTGAGATGCGCTCATTGTCGGAATCGGAGAATCACGGAATCCCATCATGACTACCTTCGCACAAAAGCCTATGAGTCTTCTGAGCACTCGCCAAGAGCCATTACTTCATCGCCATCCCGCTAATCCAATCTTGACGGGCAAACACTGGCCATATCCGATCAATAGTGTGTTCAATGCGGGTGCTACACGGCTGGCGGATGGATCGACCCTGTTGCTGTGCCGTGTGGAAGATCGCCGGGGCTTGTCCCATCTGTGCGCGGCTCGCTCGCTAAACGGCGTGGATGGATGGCAAATTGACAGCGAACCGACATTGATGCCCAGTCCGAAGGAGTATCCGGAGGAAATCTGGGGAATCGAAGACCCTCGCATCACGTTCGTGCCGGAGCTGCAGCAGTACGCGGTTACGTACACGTCGTATTCACGCGGTGGCCCCGGAGTATCACTGGCTCTGACCAGGGATTTCAGAACATTTGAGCGATTCGGCGTCATCATGCCTCCGGATGACAAGGACTCGGCCTTGCTGCCACGGAGAATCGATGGATGCTGGGCG
>DASRRV010000081.1:0-26470 GCA_035695545.1 Candidatus Sulfotelmatobacter sp.
CGTACAACGGCGTTGCTGCTAAGGTCGGCGCGGGGGTAGTATGTCGGTATATTCGTCTGGCCTGCCGCTCAATGCCCGTGTGGAAGCCTCCTCTTCCAACATGAGCCGAACCTGACGCCACTGGAATCAGTCGCCCTGGAAAGGGGGACTCCATGCCGTTCGATATCCAGATCTCCTTACAAAAACTGCTGACCTCGCTGATCGTCGTGATTGTTCCACTCAGCGTTGTCGGACTTTATCTGACTTCCAACGCAGACAGTAGTCTTCAACAGACGATGGGGATCCTGTTCAATACGATTGCGCAGACTGACGCCCTGGTTGCTTCGAGGTTCATTCGAGATCGCATCACTGATATCAGCGCGGTCGCCGCAGATCCAACGGTTGTGGACGCAGTCATAGCGGCCAATCGCTCTTACGGAGGAATAAGCGAAGATGCGGGCATGGCTCGCATCCAGAAGATCGAGGGACAATGGGACACTCCCAATACCGATCCCTTGGTGAAGGAAATGATGTCGTCGCGTGCTTCTCGCTGGTTGCAGTACAAACGCAAGATCAACCCACGGTTGTTGAAAATCATCGTTGCGGACGAAAACGGCGCCGTCGTTGCAGCTACGGAAAAGCCCTTGCATTACGTGGAGGCCGACAAAGAACATTGGCGAGCCGTGTATGCCGGCGGTGAAGGTGCGGTCAATGTGACTGATGTGCGTTCTGACGAGCGTACCCAATCCAGCTACGCTGATATTGCTGTGCCGGTAATTGAAGAGAGTTCCGGTCGGTTTGTCGGGGCCGTCAGTGCGCTGGTGGATGTTTCCGATCTTTTTTCCCTTTTCGACGAACAGGAATTGGGTCACACGGGGCGGACTCTGGTGGTCAAGGGGAGCGGGACAATTGTCAGCGCACCGAATGTGATCCCAGAATTGAGATTGAGGTCGGAGGAGTTCACCGCTATGCGCGACGCTCTGGGCACGTTGGAGGGCCGACAGAATGGGTATGTCACGGTGGCGACGAGGCATGGGCGGCGCATTGTCGGATTCGCTGATACTGGACTCAAGCGCAGCTACCCCAAATTGGAGTGGCTCATCCTGGTGAGCCAGGATGAACGAGAGGCATTGGCGCCTTTGCGTACCTTGGAGCACTTCGCCATTGTGATGGTTGTGCTCGGTTTACTGATGCTGACGGTGCTCTTGGCATACTTTTGGACGCACCGGCAGCAAGAATTGACTGACCTGGAGGTGATGCCGACTGAGGAACCGCCACAGGGAAGAGCTGCGTCGGCTTGACACGAGGTCCTGCCGCGATCAATGACTTGGATAGGCCTTGATGGCTCACCGTTTTGGCGTTCATCTTAATTAATTTGTGAATGAGTTGTGACGGTGGAGATCGTCGCAGAGCGCGGCTTTACGTCGATTTTGCGCTCTAGTTTTCTAATCACCTGCATAAATAATGAGATGACGGGAAAAACTAAAGCAAAAGGGGCACGATCATTTGCTGTTGGTGACGTTCAATTCAGTTGGGTCGAACGCCTGCCTGTCACGCAGGAGGGCGCGGTTCGAGTCCCGTCGCCCCCCAGATTCCGATGAGAAATGGGCCTAACGGAGGAATGTTGATGCGATTGGGCGGTATTGAAGCTCAGTTTGGTCGACTGGGTCCAAAAGTTATAGCGAGATCGATTTTTGCCCAGGCTTCATTGCATTTCGCGACCGAGGATTTCTGAGAGCTGGACAATGCTGACTTGGCTGCTGGGAGCTCACCTCCAAATTCGATGTGTTCTCAGCCGTGTTGGCAAATCCGAATGGGCATGGACGATTTAGAGAAATTGAATAAGCCGCATGCCGCAAACGAGTAGAAACCGCTCAGTACCAACCGATGGTTTTCAAATTGAGTTGGCTGATCAACCTCACTCCCTATAATGGCAGCATTATGGGCGGGTCTCCGTTGCCGGTTTTGCGGTGGCTGTTTGCTCCGAGGGAAGGGGAGCCCAAACGGCAAATCGCGTGTTGGCTATTTCTGCGTTTTCTCGGCGGAATCTACTTTTCCGCGTTCTTCTCACTGATATTTCAAATACGTGGTCTGATCGGCCAGGAGGGAATTCTGCCCGCCGGACCTTATCTTGAGGCTGTTGCCCACACGATCGGACATTGGCGGGGAGTTTGGTACGCGCCGACAGTACTGTGGTGGTCGAGTGGATCGGGGATGCTAGGTGCGCTGTGCTGGGTAGGAATGATCGCGTCCGTGCTGTTGCTCCTAAACCTGTGGCCGCGCGGCACGCTGGCAATCTGCTTCGTTTGCTTTCTGTCGTTCATCAGCGCTGCCCAGGAGTTTTCCAGTTATCAATCGGATGGAATGCTGTTGGAAGCTGGATTCATCTCGTTGTTTTTGGCACCTTCCGGACTGCGGCCTGGTTTAGGCCTCACGCATCCTGCGTCCCGCGCCAGTCATTTCCTGTTGCTATGGGAGTGGTTTCGAATCTATTTCGAATCGGGGATGGCGAAGATCCTCAGCGGCGATGCCCAGTGGCGCAACTTCACCGCCATGGATGAGTATTACCAGAACGGTCCACTTCCAACCTGGATCGGCTGGTACCTACAGCACCTCCCGCATTGGTTTCACGCAGGCACGGTGTACGCCACGTTGGCGATGGAACTTGGAGTGGTGTGGATGTTCCTCCTGCCGCGTCGCTGGCGCATTGTGTGTTTCTTCATTGTGACTCCGTGGGAAATTGGAGTGATCCTGACAGCGAATTACACCTTCTTGAACTACCTGGTCCTTGCGCTGGGAGTGCTCTTGCTCGATGACCGATTTCTTCAAAAAGTTGCTCTAGCCAGATGGGCAAACACAGGTACGGTCTCAACGTCCAATAACGTTGCATCTCATAAACCGAAGAGGTGGGAGAAGGTCGGCCGAATTTGGAGTGCGATGGGATTGGCCGTAAGTGCGGTCCTGCTTTCGTGGATTTTTTATGCCACAACGGCATTGATGCTGGCAAGCTATCGTCTGCCAAGCTTACCTATTGTGGCGCTAGAGCCATTCCGAATTGCCAACCGTTATGGGCTGTTTGCTGTCATGACACGGGGGAGGTACGAAATTGAATTTCAAGGTTCTGACGACGGCAAAAACTGGAGAACTTACCACTTTCGTTATAAACCTCAGGAGCTGAACCAGGCGCCGCGGATCTATGCTCCGTATCAGCCGCGATTCGATTGGAATTTGTGGTTTGCCTCGCTGGGATCGTGGCGCGAATATCCCATCGTGCCGAATACGATTGTCCGCCTACTCTCGAACGACAAGGATGTACTGCAGCTGTTCGCGGACAATCCGTTCCCGCAGGCGCCGCCGCGCGAAATCCGGACAGTTCTCTGGCAATATTGGTTTACTTCGATGGAAGAGAAGCGCAAGACAGGGATGTGGTGGAAGAGGGAAATGCTGGGCCTGTACGCGCCGACCGTGGAAAAAACTCCGAACGGCGAAATCAGGGCTCTCGAATGGGATGACGTGCTCCCGAGGCAGTAAAGTCGGCAGCTTGTTGGCTCACGTCCGCAAGTAAATCGAGACTTATGCGAAGCGGCCTCAAAGCGTGTGTTATAGGATCCGGGTCGAACGGGCTTTCAGCTGCCATCGTTCTGGCGCTGGCGGGACTGCAGGTCGAAGTATTCGAAGCCGAACGCATTCCGGGTGGCGCGACGCGAAGTATGGAACTGACCCTGCCAGGGTTCGTCCACGATTTCGGAGCGGCGGTATATCCGTTGGGCGCAGGTTCACCTTTTTTTTCCATGCTACCTCTCCACGATTACGGTTTGGAATGGGTGTGTTCGCCGACGCCACTGGCTCATCCTCTCGACGATGGCACGGCGGTTACATTGGAGCAGGACCTCGAAGCCGCGGAGGCAAAGCTTGGGGCGGATGGCCGTCTTTGGCGCAACCTCATTGAGCCCCTGGTGAAGCATTGGAACGAACTTGCCCCAGAAGTGCTGGGCCCGGTCTTAAAGATTCCCAGGCATCCCTGGCTTCTGGCCCGCTTCGGAATGAACGCAGTGCTCCCCGCAAAAGTTGTGGCGAGTCGGTTCAACAGCGATCGAACCCGAGCGTTGTTCGCGGGTCTGGCAGGGCACTCGTTCCGTTCTATGGATGAGGCCTTAACCGGCGCATTCGCGATGCTCATGGCCGCGCCAGCGCACATTGTGGGCTGGCCGGTCGCGCGTGGAGGATCGCAATCGATAACGAACGCTCTTTGCGGTTGCCTTGCCAAGTTGGGCGGACAGGTAAAGACTTCTGCACGGGTTAAGTCGCTCGATGAGCTCTCAGGATATGACTTAGTACTTTGCGACCTGACTCCAAAACAACTTCTCGCGATAGCCGGTCAGCAGCTATCTGACAGGTACAAGCATCAATTAAGCAAATATAGATACGGCCCGGGTGTCTTCAAAGTCGACTACGCTCTCAGCGCGCCGATTCCTTGGAAGGCGCCGGAGTGTTCGCGTGCTGCTACGCTGCATCTGGGCGGCACCTTTGACGAAATCGCGGCATCGGAAAAGGCCGTACGGACAGGCAAACACTCCGAGCGTCCATTCGTTTTGCTCGCTCAGCCTAGTCTATTCGATGGTTCGCGCGCGCCAGCGGGCAAACACACCGCATGGGCCTATTGCCATGTTCCAAATGGCTCGACCTTCGACATGTTGCCTCGACTCGAAAGTCAGATTGAGCGTTTTGCTCCGGGATTTCGCGAAATTGTTTTGGCTCGCCAGATCCTGTCGCCTGTAAGTCTAGAACGCATGAATTCGAACCTCGTGGGAGGCGACATAGCAGGAGGGGCCATCGACTTTCGCCAGTTACTGTTTCGGCCGACGTGGAGATTGTATGCGACTTCGGCTCGCCATATCTTCTTATGCTCGTCATCGACTCCGCCGGGCGCTGGCGTGCACGGAATGTGTGGCTATCACGCTGCTAAGCGAGCACTTGCCCGCCTCGGATTAGAATCATCAGAGAAATCGTCGCGACATTGACCGTCAGGTCGCAACTTTAGCTTTCGGATCAGAACGGCATCACCAATTTCAACGGTATCGCGTCCGCGGAGGCGGCAGGAGCATCGCCGACGTCTCAATTAGTCACAGGTTGGCGTGGCTTCTTTCCAAGCAACGCCACCTCGATTTTTTCAGTTTACTTAAAATCGACGCTAGGATTATCCTTCGCCAGCTCCAAGCAAATCGCCGCGCCACGTCTCTCAGTATGCCGCCCGCCGTGCCAGCCACCGCAAACGCTTCACCAGCTATCGCAAATGCTTCGGAGAATTGAGGGAACGCGTTATACGCCGTGCCGATGAACTCCACCAGGAGTGGTCTGCCCTTCGCCACAAGCACCGCCTTCAACCTCAGTCCTCGCCCACTTTCGTGAGATGGCCCAGAGCTGCCGTGTGCCGAAGCCTTTTCCTTGACATTCGCAGTTCGCGTTATTGCGAAGTCACTCGTCAAGGGCCTGCCGAAGATATCCTGCCACATCGCTAACGAAGCGATGCACCGATACCTCCGCGATGCGGTAGCCGACGATCGCGTTCATGGTTTTTCCCACGGCACCGAAAGGTGGTTCGTAAACTCCGGAGAAATCCAGCTGGGTTTCAGTGGCGGTCAACGGGTACACAGAAAGCTCGCCCCTCATGAGCGGAAACAACCTCGGCAGGGTCGTGGCCTCCCATTCTAGGCGCAACCGCATGGTGGGACTTGAAGTGGCATCAACGATCTTTTCCTCAACATCTTTCACGCATATATTGATGTCGGTCTTCACTCCAATACCGCCAAAATCGACGTGCAGTTCAGCGGCGATTGATTGTGCCCGGGAAGCAGCCGCTTTCGTAGCCGACTGAAACACCGTGAGTGCGTCTTGCCTCAACGCATAGCGCACGCGCTCGTAGGGACGGTTCACATAGTCGTAGCTGCGAATCTCACGTCCTGAACTCATTGTTCCAACCAGCCAGACGGCCAGTCTTCACCCTGGCGGTCTCAAAAACTGTACCATAGCGCGCTCGCACTGGAGTTCGGGCGCGTACCGCGTCCATGCTTTCGGATTCATTGTTGCTCACCATCTATTTTGAGGCATCGTTTCCGCAACCATGACAGTGATTTCGCTGTATCATGGCTACCGCCCGAATTCAATAGCAGTCAGGCGAGCGGCTGATAGCGGATGCAATGTCCGCACGGACGCGCGAGGAGCCTCAATGTCCCAGATTGACGTCCCGTTGTCGCGCGGGGGTTTCGGACAGACGCAGCGAGCTGACAATTGGTGGGTGCAGCCACTGGTTGTGTTTCTTGGTTTGTCGGCCTTCATCGTTTACTCCACGTGGGCTGCTCTGCAGGGGCGGCATTTCAGGTTTGGGCCATATCTCTCACCGTTTTATTCGCCCGAATTGTTTGGCCCTGCCCATGAGGGTTGGTTTGGTTTAAATCCAAAGTGGATGCCTGTTTGGGTTACAGGGGCGATGCTCATTCTCTGGGCGCCGGGCGGATTTCGGGTGACGTGCTACTACTACCGAGGGGCGTATTACAAGGCTTTTTGGGCGGACCCGCCTTCATGCACTGTAGGTGAGCCGCGGAAAACGTATCTCGGCGAACGATCGTTTCCCTTGATTCTGCAAAACGTCCACCGGTATTTTCTTTATCTGGCCCTGGTGTTTCTCGTAATTCTAGGGCGGGACGTGTGGGAGGCGTTCTGGTTCGACGGCCACCCTGGCATCGGTATCGGCACTCTCCTCTTGTTGGCGAACCTCGTACTGTTAACCTCCTACACCTTGGGATGCCACTCCTTTCGTCATCTGGTCTGCGGTTTTCGTGATCGGTTCGCGGGGGCACCAGCCCGCAAGCGAGTTTACGATTGCGTGAGTTGCCTGAACCGGCGTCACATGCTTTTTGCCTGGTGCAGTCTCTTCTCGGTAGCGTTCTCCGATTTGTACGTGCGGATGTGTTCGATGGGTATCTGGACGGATTGGAGGATCGTCTAGTGGGCGAGTACATCACGCATGAACACGACGTTCTGATCGTTGGAGCCGGAGGCGCCGGTTTGAGGGCTGCCATCGAGGCCTCAGCCGCTGGGGTAAAGGTTGCGGTCATTTCGAAATCCCTGCTCGGCAAAGCACACACCGTCATGGCCGAGGGTGGCGTGGCCGCGGCAATGGGAAATGTGGACGACCGGGACAGCTGGCGCGTTCACTTTGCCGATACCATGCGCGGCGGTCAATACCTGAATGACTGGCGGATGGCAGAGCTACATGCCAAGGAATCTCCGGCGCGCGTGCGCGAACTGGAGGCTTGGGGCGCGCTGTTTGATCGCACTAGCGACGGCCGAATTCTACAGCGGAATTTCGGCGGCCACCGCTATCCTCGGCTCGCGCATGTGGGTGACCGCACCGGCCTGGAGATGATCCGCACTCTTCAAGACCATGGCATCCATCTTGGTCTCGACGTTTTCATGGAGCACACAGTCGTTACACTGCTGAAGGACGGCAATAGCATCACGGGAGCGTTTGGATACGATCGCGAACGCGGCCGATTTCACCTGTTCCGAGCCAAAGCCGTTGTGCTGGCCACGGGAGGAATTGGAAGGGCTTACAAGATCACCAGTAACAGTTGGGAATATACAGGCGATGGCCATTCTCTCGCCTACCATGCCGGCGCGGCGCTGATGGACATGGAATTTGTGCAGTTCCACCCTACGGGAATGATTTGGCCGCCAAGCGTGCGCGGAATTCTGGTCACGGAGGGAGTGCGCGGCGAAGGAGGAGTGCTGCGCAATCGGAATGGCGAGAGGTTCATGTTCAAAGATATTCCCCCACTCTACGTCAACCAGACTGCCGAGACGGAAGAAGAAGGCTGGCAGTACACGCAGGGAGATAAGAACGCGAAACGCCCGCCCGAGTTGCTGACACGCGACCACGTGGCTCGCTGCATCCGGCAGGAAGTGCGAGAAGGGCGGGGCAGTCCTCATGGCGGAGTGTTCCTCGATATTGCGTGGATCAAGGAGAGAATTCCGCACTCGGCGGAGCATATAAAGAAGAAGCTGCCCAGCATGTATCACCAGTTCAAGCAGCTTGCTGACATTGACATCACTAACGAACCGATGGAAGTAGGGCCCACGACTCACTACATGATGGGAGGTGTCAGGGTGGACGCTGATTCCCAAATGTCGGACGTTTCAGGCCTGTTTGCGGCGGGAGAGTGTGCGGCAGGTCTGCATGGCGCTAACCGGCTCGGCGGGAATTCTCTTTCCGATTTATTAGTCTTCGGCAAGCGGGCCGGCGAGTACGCCGCGGCCTACGCAAAAGCGAACTCGCTGGGCGCCGTGAATACGGATGAACTCGGATCCGCGGAACAATGGGCGCTGCAGGCCTTCGAGAGCAAGGGGTCCGACAATCCGTACGCCGTACAACGTACACTGCAGGACGTGATGCAGGAATTGGTGGGGATCGTACGTCAGGAACAGGAGATGCTGCAAGCGCTCGAGCGCATACGAGAGTTGAAAGGTGCTAGCGAAGGGGTCAGCGTGGATGGAAACCGAGAATACAATTCCGGCTGGCACACGGCACTTGACTTGTTCAGCCTGCTGACCGTATCGGAGATTGTTACTCGTGCCGCGTTGGAACGGAAAGAGAGCCGCGGGGCGCATTTTCGTGATGATTTTCCCACCAAGGACAAGCAGTATGACGGCTTCAACATCGTGGTGCGAAAAAGCGCCGGTGGAGAAATGCAACTCACGCGCGAGCCCATCCCCCCGATGCGAGAGGATCTGCGGCAAATCATCCAGGAGATGAAGTAAATGGCGACGGCCACGTTTCGGATATGGCGCGGGGGAAAAGGCCAGGGGAAGTTCGAAGACTACCCAACAGAGGTCTCGGCGGGCATGGTGGTCCTCGACGCCGTGCATCAAATACAAGCGGAACAGGCCGGCGATCTTGCGGTCCGCTGGAACTGCAAGGCGGGAAAATGTGGCTCGTGCTCGGCCGAAATCAATGGCATGCCGAAATTGATGTGCATGACGCGGCTGAACACGCTTCCGCTGGATAGGCCTGTAACTGTCGAACCCATGAAAGCATTTCCGCACATGAGGGACCTGGTCACGGACGTATCGTGGAATTACAAGGTCAAAAAGCTCATCCCAAAGTTCCAGCCAAGGCCTCCCGATGCACCCGATGGCACGTGGCGGATTGCCCAAGAGGACGTCGATCGCGTGCAGGAGTTTCGAAAGTGCATCGAGTGCTATCTATGTCAGGATGTCTGTCACGTCTTGCGCGATCATCACATGCACGAACAATTCATCGGCCCGCGGTTTCTGGTGTATGCGGCCGCGCTGGAGATGCATCCGCTGGATGTAGGAGATCGCGTTCAAGATCTGAGAACACATTTCGGCATAGGTCTTTGCAACATCACCAAGTGCTGTACCAAAGTTTGCCCTGAAAACATCACTATCACCGACAACGCGATCATCCCGCTCAAGGAGCGCGTCGTGGATCGCTTCTTCGATCCGCTGTCGAAACTGTTCCGGGCATTCAGGAATTCGAAACGATAGGAGACGTTATGCACTTCGAACTGAAATCCATTTCCGAGCAGAGTATTCCAGAAGCGCTGGCAAAGGTAGAACGCTACAGACTATTAAACGAACCCAGCCTGGCGGAGAGCATTTGCCTCGATATTCTGGCCGTCCTGCCCAACCACCAGCAGGCGCTGATTTCGCTTTTACTCGCGCGAACCGACCAATTCGATTCTGATGTGCATGTGAAAGCCGCACAAGAGGCTCTTTCAGAAATCAAGGGCGACTACGAACGAGCCTACTATCAGGGCATCATCTGGGAGCGTTTGGGAAATGCGCGCATTCGCCATGGTCGCACCGGAGCTGGGGCATCCGCATATCACGCGTTGCGAGAAGCAATGGATCACTATGAGAAGGCCATGAATTTTGCGACACCTGGAAACGACGATGCCATTCTGAGATGGAACACCTGTGCGCGCGTGATCATGCAGAATCCGGACATCCGACCGGCCCCTGAGAATGATCCTGCAGAGGCGTGGGAGCACGACGAAGCCGGCTCCAGAATCGCAGACGCTTAGCATCACAATTTTGGCGTGCTTGTCGCTCTACGCGAGCCGGGAACGCGGCTGCTAGTCAAACTGAACCAGGAAAAGGACTGCTCGCCGTCAGTTCTTCCTGCGAGATTGCCGTACGCGAAGACAGGATCCTCTATACCCGGCAGGCATTGCCGCACGTTCTCTGCGGCTTGTTCATACTGCCCCTGCATGGCGTTGACGTTGGCCAAGTCGCCATGTGCGCTGCATGACCGAGGGTAGCTCGCAATCTCCTCCTGAAGCGTCTGCGCCGCTTTGTCCAACTCTCCAGTGACACTCCAATCGGTTGTGAGCGTAATCTGTCGTAGTCCCGAGGGGCTCGATTCTAGAGGGCCGACGACGATTCGGCTAGAATTGCTGCCTATGCGATTAGCCGCCTCTCTCTTGTTGCTTTGTGCCCCATGCGCGGGTCAGGTGTCTGCTCCGATCCCGGTTGGTGAAGTGCCGCAGCGCAAGGAGATCCTACGCAACCACCGCGTGACGGTGAGCTTGTTGGAGCTGGCGCCGCACGAGGCGACACAGATGCACCAGCACGACCGGGACATGCTGGAGGTGTTCGTGAACGGTGGCCGCACGCAAAACACCATCTTTGGGCATGAGCCTGCAGCAGATCAGATGGCTGTTGGCGAAGTGCGGTTTATCAACGCGGGCTACGCGCACGCCAGCCAGAACGAAGCTGTAAGCCCGTTTCGGGTCGTGATCGTCGAGTTTGTTGATCCGCAGGGCAAGATGAAACAGGTCGGTGGCGGCTCGCATTACTGCAATCCGGGGAGCACGACGGCTTGCGTGGATGAGAAGAACCTCTTCTGCACGGTTAAGGTCTGCGTGGCGGACGTAAACATCGCGCCTGGAGCCATCACCACTAAGCACGCCCATGCTACCGACCACATGTTGGTCGCGGTGTCGGACTACGAGCTGACTGACGAAGTGGAGGGTAAAGGCACCGTCGTCCGCACGCGCAAGAGCGGCGAGGTCGAATACATACCGGCCGGCATCAAGCACCGTCAGACCAATAGCGGCCATGCGCCCGCGCACTTCACCGTCATCGTGTGGCGCTGAAGCGCGGCGGAGCCCCCCGTTCCGATGTGAATGAGGTCGCGGTAGGGACGACCATCGCTGATCGCCCCCCGCACAGATCCGCACGAGCGCTCATTAGCGCATGCGGCTCTTATCGCGGATGAATAACGAGCATTGCGCCTGTCCGCACACTCGCCCATCCGTGGGACACGCGCAGTGCCGCTCCGTGTCGGGTACGTGTCGAAGGGGAAAGTGTTCTCCTTGATCCGCAGCCTTCCCTCCTCCTCCTCCGCCGACGGGAACCCGTCTTGGTTCGAATGATTCCTCGGTATTACGCCGCGGTCCGACTCCTCGGAGACGTACATGCGGGCCGTGCGGCCTAAGCCTTCGCCCGCCGACTTGCTGTCGCTGTGGACTGCCGGTGTCTTCGAGGTCTCCCGGTTCTCGTGCATGCAGTTTCTAGGCTTGCTGTGGGGTCTTCGACTACGCCAGGCTGAGCGGGAACTCGCGATCGCTCCCACTCATGTTGCCTACCGCCATTACCAGAGCGCCGGCGCCCAGATTGCATCTTTTCGGAGCTCCATACCCACCCCGCATATTCCCCTGTTTACGCTTCGCCGTGCACCTCGCGATGCCCAGCTCTAAACTCGGGGCCGAGTGGATCGCTAGTCCTTTCTCGTGAGGCTTCCTCCTCCTCTGCTCCATGCCGGTTTAGCCTGGCGCACTGTAATGGCGATTTTGCAACAGTTACTCGGGTTGCTGCTCTTTTTTAGCGCGTGCACGCTTAAGTTGCTCGATTGCTGATGCCATGCTGTTACCAGCATCCTTCGCATGGTCTTTCAAAAGATCATCAGTTTGAAGAGGTAGAACCTCGCCTAGACACTCTTCCAATCTTCCCACCAACCAGTCAATCAGCTGTATTGTACGGTCACCCTGCTGGACTGTGACATCATCGTTAGGAAATGCCATCTCTATCTCCTCCCCGCAACGATAGCACCGAATCGCACCTTAGCGAGCCACTGCCAATGGGAGAAACCCGTTTTTACGTTAGTAGTTGGTGAAATGGGGATGTTACACCGACCATTCACGCAGCTCACCACGCGATAGTTAGATTGGCCGAGCGTCGGATTGGCTGAAATCTTCTGGCTCACACCCTTCCTTCTTTGTCGCGTCCGGTATATCGCCGCCATCAAGTTCAATAGTCTTCCCGCATCGGGAGCACATAGCAGCGTGGATATTCCCGGCGTCATCGGCAAGCGGTCGATCAAAATTGTGTTTTTTCGTGGTCATAGCTTCCCCCAAGGATTCCTAAAAAAGGAAACTAGGCTTGAGGTCTCGCAATGCGTCGCGGAAAAGAGCCGAATCCAGCCTTACCGCTGAGGCACCACGACGTAACGCCAACGATGCGTGACCGAAGCAAGGTCGGGCCGGGAAAAGAAAAGGGGACGAAACGTGGAATGCGCGTTTCGTCCCCATGGTACCGCCTTTCCCCCGTCAGGCGGCACTGCGATCCCAACATCAGAAAGTAACCGCTAGATCGTCGAACGCGCCTGCAAGCTGGTTGGTTCCTTGATTGGCGGAATCGTAGGGAACTGTGAATTGCACAAAGGCAATCCGCTTGCCGCTTGGAGCGTTTACGGTCAGAGTCTGGCGGGTGTTGAATGATCCAGTGGCATACATGTACGCAAGTTGATTGCCGCTGGAATCATAGGCTGCAAGGAAGGCCCGCTCGTTGGCTGGGACGCCGCCCAAGCATGCAAGGTCCTGACCGATGCACTGTTCCAGGACTGAAATGCTTGCGCTCTGAGCGCCACCGGTGAAGTTGGCTTGTACTGCCCCCCATTGCATCTCCAGGAGGGAGGTGCCCCCCAGCGTACTGACCACATTCGGTTGCGAGTTGGCAAACACCGTATCGGCGACCGCGAAGGCGCTGCTGGTTGTGGCGGTGCAGTTCGGTACATTCGATGGGCAAGGCTCCGACTGGAAGGTTACATTCCAGGCACTGTAGGTGTTGTTTATAACAGTGTTGTTGGCGATGGCAGCACCGGTCGGTGTCACATCAAAGTTGATGTCATGGTTCCCCTGAACAATGGGTGGGTTTTGAGAGATGGCGTAGCCGGCTAACACGTTGTTGCTGCCGTTGCTGACATCCACCAAATTGAACGTCTGCGCATTGGGGGCCACCTGGATGTTGAAGTTCCATCCGCAGCCGGATCCGCAACTGAGACCTGCCACGCCGGAGCCATTAGAGTTCAATGAATTAATCGTGAAGGTCTGAGTACTGCTGCTGGTGCCGCATCCGCTGGCCCCCTTCAGCGTGCCCGTAGCCGTACCGCTGGCATTCAGAGTCCCAGTGAACAGCATGGAAGACGCGCCGCATCCCGTGTTTCCGACCAAGGCAATCTGCCAGGGGCCGGCCAAAGAAGCGAGTGTAACTGGACCAACCTTGGCAATAGCGGTACCAGCGAAGAGATTAGAGCTGCCGTTGCTGACATCCACCAAATTGAACATCTGCGCATTGGCGGCTACTTGGATGTTGAAGTTCCATCCGCAGCCGGACCCGCAACTGAGGCCTGCAGTGCCAGAACCCTGGGCATTCAACGAATTAATCGTGAAGGTCTGCGTACTGCTGCTGGTGCCGCATCCGCTGGCCCCCTTCAGCGTGCCCGTAGCCGTACCGCTGGCATTCAAAGTCCCCGTGAACAGCATCGAGGTCCGACCGCACCCGCTGTTTCCAGCCAGGGCGATCTGCCAGGGCCCGGCCAATTTGGCCAAGGTTATGGCGGGACCGCTCACCACCTTCGCGACGCCAGCTCCAGCCAGCACATTGGAGCCGCCATTGCTAACATCCACGAGGTTGAACGACTGTTCGTTGGCGGCTACCTCTATGTTGAAGCTCCATCCGCAGCCGGACCCGCAGCTGAGGCCTGCAGTACCGGAGCCTTGGGAGTTCAGCGAATTAATGGTGAAGGTTTGGGTACTGCTACTCGGCCCGCAACCACTAGCGGAAGTGACCGTTCCGGTAGCGGTACCCGAGGTGTTCAGAGTTCCCGAGAACAGCATGGAGGTCTGACCGCATCCCGTGTTGCCGACCAGCGCTATCTGCCATGGGCCGGCCAACGAGGCGACCGTGATTCCGGACTGCGCTTTTGCATGGGCAGCGAAATAGACGATCGCCAGTACAGCCAAGGCCGCGACTCGCGCTCCTTTATTGAAGAGTCCCGTGATCGACTTGTACGATCGTGCCCGGTGATCAACGTTGGGCTGGGTCAGATAGGAATGGTTGAGTCTTGCACGAACCCGGTACTGCTCATTGAGAGATTTCATATCATCCTCCTGAAAGTTTGTTTGGAAAGAACCTTGCGGCTTCTGTTCGTAATACGTTCAGGAGGCCTGGGGCGGAATAAAACGGCTCAGGTAAAATTTCGGCCGTTGGCGTTTGATTCAGGGAGGGCGCAAGCTGGCAACAACGGGACCGAGAAACGATAAGACGCTCCAGTTCACAATCCCCTTGGGGCTTCAATTCGGCGGAATCGTGTCCGGATGATGAAGTGTGGGCTCCGGGCCAAAGTCTTGCTTCGCGTGTGCAGGTTGAGCTAGCGAGAGCAGCAATCAGATTCACGCCTGCTTTCAATTGCTGTAGATTGTTCCAAACTGACCCTATCGGACGTATTCTCAATGAGCAGGTTTGAACGTCTCTACGAAAAGTACGCAAACGTCTTGTTCCGCTATTGTATTCACCAGGCGGGGCGGCGGGACGTCGCAGAAGACTTGGCGAGTGAGGTGTTCTTGACGCTCTATCAAAAGATCGAAGAGATCCAGGATGAGCAACTGCCCTCCTGGCTCTTCGCGGTAGCCAAGAACAAGGCCGTGGACTATTGGCGTCACGAAGAGGTTGCGCAGCGGTACGAGAGAAGCGAGGTAGGTTCGGAGATCGAGTCCGGGCAGGAGCTTCCGTTCGCTGCCATGCTCGACGCCAACAAGTCCCTTACGCCGGTGCACCGGCAGTGCTTGATTCTACGCTATGTACATGAGCTCACGCGGACTGAGATCGCCGAACGCACTGGCCTTAGCGAGCTCCAGATCAAAGGGCACCTGCAGTATGCTTTACGACTGTTGCGTCAGACTTTCAGCGCGGGTAAGATCGCGGGGGCGCGATGATGGAACGATGGCCCGAACTGGACGAAGCGGAGCGGGAGTTCCTTGCGATGAACCAGGATGCTCTGCGGCAGGCACGGAAACGACACGCGGGCTGCCCGGATGCGCAACTTGTCTTTGCCATGACGGGCGAGTCTCTGCCCGAAGGATTGCGCGCGCGCCTTGCCAATCACCTCAAGCAGTGCGCGTCATGCCGACTATTAGCGGAAACTTTCGAGACCCAACAAGTCGATCTGACCGCACACGAAAGCGCGCGCATGCGTGCCCGCCTCGCCCCGGCGTTTGCAAACTCACGCAGCGGGGGCAATTGGTATTGGTTAAGAAGTCTGGTCTTGCAGCCAGTTTCTGCTATTGCGATCGTCGCCCTCTTAGGCGCAATCACATTTGTTGTGGTTCATAAGAAAGAGGGGGATCAAAAGTCTTTTGCTACGATTCGGCCGACCGTACCCGAACTAACCTTGCTGGTTCTGCCACTGGACAAACCGCCGATTCCACCCCCGGCGACTTCCGAACTCGTTTTCCGCGGGACCGGAGCCGGAAAGCACACTTTTGATGAGCTATTCGACGATGCACTGGCTCGATACGAAAAGAACGATTACTTGGGGGCCTCCGCCAAGCTCAAGGACATAGAAAAAGGATATCCCAAAAATTCTACGGTCAAGTTCTATAACGGAATTTGCCTGCTGTTTCTAAACCATTTCCAGGAAGCGGTTGGGGAACTCCAATCGGCGAAGCAGGGCAAACCGGGGGAGCGTTCTCAGGCAACATGGTATCTCGCAGTCGCACAGCAACGCAGCGGTCACCGCGACTTGGCTGCCGTAGAGTTGCAGGAGCTTTGTCAAGCAGCGAATTCTTACTCTGCTCGTGCTTGCGAAGCTCTTAAGGGGACAGCACCTCGCTAGCGTAAAGAGGTATGGCGATGATTTCAGTACCCCGATTGAGCTTGCTTCGTTCCATCTTCCGAAAACTTGCACGCATCACGAGTAGGCAACAGATAGTGCCATCGACGCTGGGTGCATTCCTGGCTTGTTCCATTGCACTTATGCCTGAGTTTTGCCCGGCACAGCAAGCCGGCAGTGAACCGGCGAGCCCATCCGATCAACCAGTCCACCATCAGGCACCACGCTGGGCTGGATCTCCGTATGCCGAGGAAATCTCTGCCGCCTGGGTGCTGCTTGATTCCGCAAAGTCAGCGGCGGCGGAGGATGCTTTTCGGTCGATCATTCAGAAGGCATCGAATGCCGGAGACACTTATAGCGAAGCGGAGGGTCACGTCGGTCTGAGCGCGGTTCGATTTCGACAAGCCAAGTACGCGGAAGCCCGCGTCGAAGCTGAATCTGCCATGGCACAGTTCGATTCACTTCACAATGCTCTGGGGTTGGCCGAGGCTCATCTGGACTTGGGAGAAGAGGCGGCTGCTTTGACGGATCAGGCAACCGCGCGAAAATGGCTGAACCAGGCGTTAAAGGAGTTTGAGGCAGCAGGCGCAGAAACCGGAATGGCTCGAACGCTGCTGGTTCTTGCACGTGTCGTTGATTCCTATGGGGAACGCGTTAAGCTGAGTTCTAAAGCCTTGGAACTTGCTCAGAAGACTGGGGACACGAGACGCCAGGGACAAGCCCTCCATGAGATTGGACAGTGGCTATTCCATGAAGGCGATGCAGATGCGGCTGAGCAGAATTACAAACAGGCCGAGGCTTTGCTCCAGGGGCCCGGCAATCGGATCTACCGTGTCGGTGTGCTTCTGAGTGAGGGGCGTCTCCAAAGGGCGCACGGGCACTTGGAAGACGCCTTGGCAACTTATGATAGCGCCCTGAAGCTTGCCGACGAAGTAGGTGACAAAGACCTGCGTATTGAACTCCTGAACGCGATGGGTGCGTGCTATGGCGATCAGGAAAAGTATCGTGACGCCCTCGCCGTCTTCGAGAAGGCATTTGAGTTATCGAAACAGATAGGGTTGCCACGAAATACCGAAACACTCCGACAGAATATCGCTGAGACTTACGCTGACCTGGGTCAGGAAAAGGAGGCGATCGCGATCCTGGAAGAAGTAAACCGGCAAACTCCAGACCCATTTCCCTACGGCGCACAATTCCGCTACGCCACTCTCGCCCTGGCCTATACGAAGCTTAATGACTATGAACCGGCGAAGCAGGCGGCTGCCAAGTCAGTGGAGGAGGCCCGTGCGCGCAAGAATGCGCAGTTCGTGTCACAGCCCCTCATGTTGAAGGCCGAGGCGGAAGAGAAGTTGGGGCAAGATGACGAGGCACTGGCCGATGTGCGTGAGGCGTTGAAGGTAATTGAAGAACTGCGAGCGCACCTGGTCCCCAGTGATTTCATGAAGCGGGGATTCGGCGAGAGGAATCAGACGGCCTTCAATTTATCGGTCAGGCTCCTCGAAAAGGTGCATCAACCCGCGCAGGCTCTCGAGACCGCAGAGCAAGCCCGTTCGCGGGCATTCCTCGACCTGCTGGCCAGTCATGAAGTCGTGGTGCAGGCCAGTGAAAAGCCGGTCCGCTCTGCGGAAAAGATTGAAACTGCCAAGGCGGCGGGGGAAGGGGTTGGCCCGGCGACAGGGCAGGGGGATGGTTCTGCCACAACCCCACTCACCGCGCGTGCAGGCAAGCCATCGGGGTCCGATAGGTCGAGCGCAGCCGAACCACAACTTGCCAGCGTGGTCTCTACTGAGAGCATTTCCTTCGCGCAAATGCAGGAGCAGGCGAGCAGGCTCCATTCAACCATCCTCTCGTATTGGGTGGCAAAGGAATCAACTTTTGTCTGGGTGCTGGACCCGACGAATGGAGTTCATTCGGCGCAGATCAATGTGCAACGGGATCGTCTGACCGAATTGGTGCGCAGCGTGTGGCCGATCGGCGGAGCGGAACAGTCTTCGAATTCTCCCGCCGTTGTGGCGAGCGCGTCACGAAACGGAGCGTCCCAGAGGGACGACGCGAAATTCCCGGCAAGAGGAGAAAAGGACCTTGAAGTAAATGCCGGCCAGAAGAACCAGTGGCGGGAACTATACAAGCTCCTTATAGCCCCCATCGAGAGTTTTTTGCCCACCCAGCAGGAGAGCCGCCTGACGATCGTTCCCAATGGGCCGCTTTTCTCATTGTCATTCGGCGGGCTACAGGACGCACGCGGACGCTATCTTCTGCAACGCTATGTTCTGGATTACGTGCCCTCCATGTCGGTATTGTGGTACACGAGTACTCACGCCGCGCAAACAGCCACCCGGACACCTCACTACCTTTTTGTGGCAGACCCTGCGGGAATGACGAAGTTGGGACTTCCGCCTTTGCCGGGATCACGCAAAGAAGTCGCGGATGTGGTGCGCACCTTGCCATCGACTCAGGTCACGGTGCTGGCTGGCGAGCAAGCCCAAGAACAAGCAATCAAGACTGGGGTCGCCAGGAGTTCGGTGATTCATCTTGCGACGCACGGCATTGTCGATGACTCGCGACCTTTTGCGTCGTTTCTGGCGCTAGCCGATGGCAAGCTCACGGCGGGGGACATCTACGGTCTGCGCCTAAACGCGGATCTGGTGTTTCTGAGCGCTTGTCGAAGTGGAATGGGCAAAGTGACGGGTGATGGAGTGCTCGGATTGACGCGCGCTTTTATGTACGCTGGAACTCGCTCCATCGTAGCTACGCTGTGGGACGTAGCTGACGAGCCGACCACGCAGCTTGTCAGCAACTTCTACAAAAACATTGGACGAGGGCAAGACAAGGCACAAGCGTTGCGAGCCGCCCAGCTTTCGGTCCTGCGTCAACTGCGCGCCGGAAAGGTGAAGGTCGCAACCCGGCGCGGGCCGCTCACTCTACCAGACAACCCAGTCTTCTGGGCCAGCTTCATTCTGATCGGTGAGCCCTGATCTCGATTACGGGCCACGGATCTGTCTACATAGTGGAAGTACCAAAGACCCCGCGAGTGGAGGGTCTTGCAACTTCATGAATTCAAATAGTAAAGAAAAGCGCGCTGCGTTTGCCCGGAATCAGATGTTTCTGGGGCAATGGATAACGCTGCATCTTCTGTTACCGCCAAGGATCGCAAAACCAAATTAACTTCCAAGATTCCCTTCGCAGCTCATGCGCACTTCCTAACTTGTCGAAAAATCGCCTCTCTGACAATGTCGGCGGTGTCAAGCTGTTTTCGACAACACTTGATCTTAGATGCGACCGAAGAGATGCATGGGTCGGACCGAGAATCGCGAGGCAGAGTTCGAACCTCGAAAAGATTTCTGGCAGGCGTGACAGAAAAATTCGTAGTGCGGCATGATCGACCTCCGCGCGGAAGGAGTGATTGGAGAAATTCAAGACCCGGGCACGAACGAGTACAAGAGGGATAGTTCCGCCGAAATTCCGTTCCACGGATTGTTCTCGGACGTACAATCGCTTGAATCGGGAGGAAGCCACTATGCCCGGACCACCGTATCGCGCATTGCGGGTCGTGCTGGGTTTTCTGTCGTTGCTCCTTGCCATCGGGGGCATGTTCATGATCTTCAGCAACCAGCCGCTCATCATACGCATGTTCATGCGGCCCCCCGAGTCGGAAATCTCTACCTTGCTTTTAGCCGCACTGAAGGAGATGGGTGGGATTGTGCTCATGGTCAGCGTGATGCTGTTTTTCGCCTCCCGCGACCCGGAGCGAAACGTGGCAATCATTGACGCGCTCATGGTGGGTCTCTGCATCCTCGCGCTCACGCCGCTCGTTTCTCTGTACACGCTCGACGTGCGAAGGCTCTATCCGGCGTATCTGATCTGGGGCCGCGCGCTTGTGCGCTTGGCGCTGGCGGGTGTTCTCTATTGGCTGAGGCCGCGGCGGGCACGCTGGGAACCCGTGGGGAATTTTTGAAAGCGAACTCTTAGGGGCAGGGCGAGACGTGGTCTAGCCTGACACCGTTGCGCTTCGGCTGGACCCGAACAGAGGAAACGGTGAAAACCCTTGTGCCGTCCTCACCCTGCCCACAAGTGAACAGCATAGTCTCGGTTGCCGGCGCGGCGCAATCGAGGCCACCGCCGGTGGCGATTCGCGAGCCTGACTAGGTCACGGATTTTTGCGGCGAGGGGTCTCGGATTTTCCGTGATGCCTGGGCCACGGATTTTGAGTACCGCAGAATGGAAACCGGCCTACCTAGCTTCGTAACGGCTCAGCAGAGATGATGCCCTGTACGTTTGCGGGATAACGAAGTCGAATCGCGTTCCAGCCAGGCGCAGAACTCGTCCACCATAGTCAGGGGTGTAGCGAGTTCATCCCCACACGAATCCTTCCGCCCAGATTTAGGCGGCTACATGATGGGTCACGTCATCCCGCGCAACGTTCAGATGTTCCAACTCGGCCAGGTTCACAGGGCCGCCATGCCAATCAATGCCCAAGTCCTAGTACATCTCCTTCGTCAGTCGCAGTCGCCTGACCTGCAGCTCGAACTCGGTAGGAAAAGCCGGCGGAACGGGACGCCCCCAGTTGGGATTTCCGCGTTTGCGAGTAGCACCTCGGAGGACGACCGGATTTGGCATAGGCCGAAATGTTACCTGAATCGCGCACGAGGGCGGCAGCATAAAGTTCTCCAGATGTGATTGTTATCACAGGGAGACGTGTCGAGGCTCACCGACAAATTGGGTTCGATGGGAGCAAAATCTTTGGCACATCGTTTACTTCCGCCGCCCATTTCGGTCGCCTATCAAGACAACCGATTCAGGATTGGCGGCAGAAGCGGGTCCATGGAAGAGTGTGCACAGGTCACTCTGCCGCTATTGCTTTTCGGATGGGTGGTGAGTCATGGTGAGTTCAAGCGAATGGAAAACTAAGTACCGGATAGCGGTTTTCGAAACAAACAGGCGCGCACTCCCAACGGAAATTTCCGACGCGGAAGACGCGATTATCGCTCGCGCGCGTGAACTTTTCCGAAAGACCGGCGGTGACGTTGAAGCGGAAAGAGAAGAATTAGATGAGGTCTTGTATACGCTTCAGGCATTCAGAAGAGTTTTGGGGAATGCGGCGGCATGAGGAAATGCATTCGCCTCCGTTTATGCCACCAATGCTTTCTTGGGCGCCTCGTTCTGGATGCAGACACTTCCTTTGAGGCACGCACCTTCATCAATGGAGATGCGTTTGGTCACGATGTGGCCAACGACAGTGGCCGACCCCTTTAGGTCAACCCGGTCGCTCGCTTGAATATTGCCTTCCAGCTTACCCTGCACAACCACGGTGCGGGCAATGACGGTGCGGGCAATGATGTCGGCTTTAACACGTCCGTTCGGCCCGATGGTCAGGCCGTGCCCTTTAGGGTCGAGGGTGCCTTCAACCTGGCCATCTAGGTAAAGTTCTTCGTCGCACGAGACTTCACCCTTGATCGCAACCGACGTGCCGATGAGGGTCGCTTCCGGGTAGGAAACCTGCCGCGGCTTGGGCGTCCCCATGAGCTTAGCCTCCTAGAAAACCGCTGCGGAACACTCGATTTTACTGCGCCCGAAACGACTCCGGGCCGAGACAAGGCTACTTCCCTTGATGCTTGGCAAACTCTTCAGGCGTGAACTTGCCAGCCTTCACGTAGCTTTCGTTCAGCTCCGTGTACTGCTTCCACTTTTCGGGCAGGTCGTCCAGCGCAAAGATCGCGGACACTGGGCAGACCGGCACACAGGCTCCGCAATCGATGCATTCGACGGGATCAATGTAGAGCTGGGGAACGTTGTCGAATGTCGGCCGGCCGTCGTCGTACGTCGTGTTCTTCTTGGGATGGATGCAATCTACGGGGCAGGCATCGACGCAGGCAGTGTCTTTGGTCCCGATGCAGGGTTCGGCGATGACATAGGCCATAGTCCACCTCCGCCTATCAGAGTCCACGGTATTCCTGTTCGACAGAAGATTTCAAGCGCCGCTCGCGGTAAACTCTGGCGCTTGGCAGTGTTCGTGGAGATGCACCACATCGGAGATCCGGCTATCCAGGCCGAGGTGCGCGCGATCATCGAGCATATTCTGGCGGGCCGGCCTGGGAATTGGCGGGTTTCGATCATCGGCTCTCAGACGAATGATCGCTGGGAGATGACTATTGTCGGGCCGAATGCGTTCGAGCGCTCTTCTACGTTGGAGGTTCTGCCGCGGAACATGCGCCCGGCGTGATTGGGTCACTTGTGGCACGGATGGTGCCGAGGTAAGCACGAACGGGCTCGTGAGAGCGAAACTCAGGGTCACGAATTCTGCGTGGTCTGGCCTCTACAAACTCGGCTGTCCGCAATTCTCTGCAAAGCCTGGAAAATGAGTTGTTTAGGAAATAGATCGGTTGAACCTAAAATCCGCAGGTCCGAAAGGACTGTGGAGTTCCCCTGAGGCCGATCACTTTCAAGGAATCCTGTACGGTTCGCCTTGCGCGGGGAAGCGTCCGTAAACATCGCATTCTCAGTGAGAATTGGTGGAAATTAAGAGATACAAGAACAGCAAGAGTGCCATAGCACTGATGATGCTTCTCACGGCATGCAATGCACCCCAACGCGCAAGTAGCCGCTCTGTTTGTACTGACCGCCTGTCCGGTGTCGGGCTCAACAACTGCTTGTTGGTCGGCAGAATCGCGATCAGAGTGAATGGCATGACCGAGCCCAGAAGGGCTCCAGCAACGACCCACCAGAATGTCGACCCTGCGATCCACGCGGTTATGGACGACAGTAAGCACAAAGCTGCGGAGGTCGCCTGCATGATAGTCGCTCGGCGATAGCTGGGCCGAAACACAGTAGCGGCGATTTCCACTCCGCACTGCATTCTGGCCGGATGTTCGACAAGACTGACATAGACGGCGGCTCCCGTGAACAAGCTGCAGGAGAGGACCGCGATCAATTCAGCAATTTGGCGCATCTTTCACCAATTCTCAACTCATTATGCACTGCCCTCTAAGGACTAGGACAGCTAGCCAAGGCTGCTGATTCCGGCGTCCTCATGAACGTTGCCGGACGGTGGTGCTGGGGCCAGTTAAACTCCACTCCCCTGAAATCCGGGGCGGGGGCCAGCCCAACCAATGGCTTGATCACATTCTGCCAGTAGAAGAAGTCGTAGCCGTTCGTCTTGTCGCCACCAACATGGATGCGACCGCCGATACCTGGCAGGACCATGACGCGTGCAAATTCCTGGCTCGATGTTGAACTGCCTGCCACGAATGCTCACCCGCTTCGGTGGAAATCGGGTCGACACAGGGTAACGGGTAAACGCCCGCTGCTCCCTTGATAAACCCTCTTTTCGAGGAACATCGGGGTTCTTGTCAGGAGGTAGGGGATGGTACGTCGGGATCACGATCGGTTGGCACCGAGCTTTAGTCGGCCAGTTTGGCTGGCAGGTGCTGATGGCAACTCGAAACGTTTCATTCGGGCGCTCCGCAACACGTCCAAATCAAGGCGTCCAGTCCGAGGAACATGCCGAGAATCCCGTCGGCCGCAACACTTCAAATTGCACACGCACCGGCGCTTCCGACTGTTTGAATGTCAAATCCAACTTCACATCCTTCCCAGGAGCAAGCTCGGGCACTTCCACCTCCTGTAACTCAACCGGAATGTTGCCCTGCCCATAAAACACACCGCGCAGCTTATAGCCTCGGAGCGTGTACGCGGGCAGAGTACTGCGCGCTTTCAGCAGCAGATGAAATGTGTTCAATTGGTTTTCGATGGTGAGCGATTCCAGGGGACTCGATTCCTGACGGAGAATTGCATATGACGGCTTCGGCGCAGCGTTGACATCGACTACACCGTGCACCCGCTGCTGCAGAGGTCCCACGCCCCGGTCCCCGGCCTGGGTGCGATAGTCGTTGTAGCAGAAAAAAATTGCACCGCCGACGAAGTCCTTCGAACGAATAGCAGCGTCGTGCGTCCGCAAGACTTCGATTCTGTGTTCGTCGCCTTCCGGTCGATCGGCTGTGCAGGCGCAATAACCGTACTCCGATACTACGATCGGCTTGCCGGGGAAGGCGGCGTGGAGTCGGTCGAGATGTCTGGCGGCGTCTTCCGCGGTACCGGGCGCCCAGGTTCCGAAATACTCGTTGGTCTCGATGAAGTCCATTAAGCCGGCCACATCGCGCTCCGGGGTGCTGCCCAGTGAGTTCGAAGCATAAGAACACAAACGCCTAGGATCGAGTCGTTTGGCCTCTTCCAACATGCGTTTGGCAAACTGATAGGCGGGCGGGTTCTGGCCGCTGATCTCATTGCACAGTCCCCAGACCACGACGGACGGATGACTCCGATCGCGCGCGATCATCTCGCGCAGCTGTTCCAATCCGTTTTCCACGATCGCGGGATCAGGCTGCGAAACCATTCCCTGGAACGTATCGTATCCCCACGCAGGAACTTCAGTTTGCATGAGAATGCCGTGGCGGTCGCAGTAGTCCAAAACACGCTTGTCCTGGGGCCAATGAACGCGAGTGAAGACGCAATTCAGGTGCTTCAAGTCGCGGTGATCATGTTCGATCCACGCGGCGGGTTCGGCCATGCCAAACTCCGGATTGCTACCGGCCATGCGCTCGACTCCCATCAATCGGACGAGCTCTCCGTTTAGGTGGAAATGGCCGTCCTTGACTTCGAAGCTCCGCACCCCAAAAGTTGTTTCAAGTTGGTGACCTTCGTTCCCGTTTGTAATGGAGAGCTCAAGCCGGTACAGATTCGGAGAGTCGAAATGCCAGAGCCTTGCCTTTGCCAGGGAGCCCTTAAGGGTCAACGTTTGGCTGGCTCCGCCTTGGATCGAAAAACTGGCTGGGTCGGAATTCGTCAGAACCGTGGGTCCGGCTTCACCGTCCACGATCCGAAACGAGGCGGTTCCCCTCCACTGTCTGGCGCTCGTATTCGTGCAGTAAGCAGAAATGGTCAGCGCTGCTTTCCCCGTATTGAGATCCGGCACCGCGTCGACATCAGCGCGTTCAATGAAGGTCTTGGGAGTCACCAGCAACTGCACGGGACGAAAGATGCCCCCATCGTGCGCCCAATCGCTCGAACGGCCTCGGGGCAGCATCTGGTCGTTGAAATCGCTGTCCACTCGCACCACGACGGTGTTGGCTTGACCCCAGCGGAGCATCGAAGTGATGTCAAGTGCGAAAGTGGTGTAGCCCTTGCGCACATGTTCCCCAACCAATTGGCCGTTCACCCACACGGTCGCCGTGTGGAAGACCGCTTCGAACTCGACCCGCACCGCCGCCTCGTGCCAAGCAGAACGGGCGTCGAATTCGCGCCGGTACCACGCAATTCCGCGATAATCCGCTCGGGAAGGATCGATTTGCCAGGTATGGGGTACCGCAACATCATGCCAGTCGGCTGCGGAATGGTTTGCCGCAAACCAAGATCCCTGCACGCCGGCATTGCGTGGGTCGATCTGAAATCTCCACTTGCCGCAAAGACTGATGGTCTCGGTGTTGGCGCAGGCGAGCGACAAAACGCCAGGAGGAAGAGCTGTCGCGCCTGCTGTTGCTACAGCAGCAGTGACAACGGCGGTCTTCCTTAGGAACTCTCGGCGTGAAGCCATCGCGCTTTACGGGTAACCATACCGGAATAGCTCAAGGTAGCCAACGGAGAGATCGAGTGTCAACGTTTTCGGCTCCCCTTGATGCGGCAATGCGGAGGTAAGCCCCTCAAGCGCTTTGTCTCGCGGTCCAGAAACGGCGTTCGCGCCCTAAGGGCAGCCCCTCGCCGCCGCGAGTTCGCAGGAATCCTGCCGTCACGCAATCGACGAGTTCATCGCTGGTACTGCTTGGAGGCGCGGTATCGGCCGGCCGCACCACCCTAGTTCCAACACAAGAGTAAAAGTTGTCAACGCGAGCGCGGGAGTGCGGATCTGACACTGCACCGCGGCCCTAGTCATCGGGGCCCAAACACCGCCGACTAGTCGGACAGACTCTTCGAAGGTCTTCGGGCCTCACCGTTTTGCCGATAACAGCCAGTGGTCCAGTCGATCTGCAAAAGTTCGGCTGGAGCGGTGTTCCGAACCGTCCGAGAGCTTCACAAGATATTCACGGTTATCCATGTGACGAAGCTCCCGAATGCACCCTGTACGCACGATGCGGGAACGATGAATACGCAGAAACTGCCCGGGGTCGAGTTTCTCCTCGAGGGAGTTCATGCTCTCGCGCAATAGGTGACTCCGACTGCCCACGTGTAGTTCCGCGTAATCACCTGCGGCCGCGATCCATTCCTGCAAACCGGAAAAGTCTTTCCAGACTGCCTAACTAAATAGGA
>DASRRV010000082.1:0-5239 GCA_035695545.1 Candidatus Sulfotelmatobacter sp.
CGACTAGTGCCTGGTTAGTTGGATTACCGGACAAGTGGATTGTGGTCCAGAAACAGCATTCAAGAATTAACTGTCGACAACAGGCGTGACTGTTGAAAAACTCCCTTTTTTCTTAAACAGGTCGAAATCCCGGGATAGAAAATGTCTAGGTGGTCGAAGAAAATCGTTTGTAGAGCTTCCTGGCGCGTTTTAATTTTTGCTGATTTCTCGGGAGCGAGTTTTTCAACAGCCACGCCTGTTATCGACAGTTATCTGGGAGCAGGGGTAAGATGCACGCGCAGTGACTGATTCCTCATCCATTCTCGGCCGCGTGATCTCCCACTATCGCATTATTGAAAAACTCGGTGGTGGGGGAATGGGTGTCGTGTACAAAGCCGAAGATACCGAACTCGGCCGCTTCGTCGCCCTCAAATTCCTTCCCGACGATGTGGCACAGGATTCGCAAGTCCTCGAACGATTTCGTCGGGAAGCGCGGGCCTCTTCCGCACTTAATCATCCCAACATCTGCACGATCTATGAAATTGGGGAGGAAGCAGGCCGCGTATTCCTGGTCATGGAATTCCTGGATGGTTCCACATTGAAGCATCTTATCGGTGGACGCCCATTGGAATTGGAAGCCATCCTCGATCTGAGCATCGAGGTTGCGGACGGGCTCGATTCGGCCCACGGCGAGGGAATTATTCATCGGGACATAAAGCCCGCTAATATCTTTGTCACTAAGCGCGGCCATGCCAAAATTCTCGATTTCGGACTCGCAAAACTGACCCCATCCCTTCGCGTTACTGAAGGCGTCGGTGCGTCGTCTCTGCCAACCGACACTGCCGAAGAAATGTTGACTAGCCCTGGCGCCGCAGTGGGAACGGTTGCCTATATGTCGCCGGAACAGGTGCGAGGCAAGGAACTTGATCCGCGCACGGACTTGTTTTCGTTCGGCGTTGTGCTCTATGAGATGGCCACGGGCGGATTGCCATTTCGCGGAGACACTTCGGGAGTAATCTTTGATTCCATTTTGAATCGAACGCCGGTGGCCCCGGTTCGCTTGAATCCAGAGTTGCCTCCGAAACTCGAAGAGATCATAAACAAAGCCCTCGAAAAGGACCGGGAGGTCCGTTATCAACACGCCTCTGACATTCGCAGCGATCTAAAGCGGCTGCTAAGGGATTCCAGCGGCGGATCAGCGAGTCGAATCCCAGTTCAAGAGCCAGTGGCGGTGACTCGATGGCGGTCGGGGAAAGCGGCTGCCGCGATGGGTGTACTTGCGGCGATTGGCGCCCTCCTGTTCATTGGCCATGGCGTCCGGAAGAAGTCGAGTTCGCCTGGAAGAGAGGAAGCACCGTATGAATCGATGCATATTACGAAGATCACGGGGACCGGCAGGGCGCGATTAGCGGTGATCTCTCCGGACGGAAAATATGTTGCTCACACGACCGAAGATTCCGACGGAAAACAGGGACTATTCATTCGGCAGGTCGCAACCGGTCGTGAATTGCAGATTGTCACTCCCACGAATACCTGGATTAACGGCCCGACGTTTTCCCGAGATGGTGATTACGTCTATTACCTCAGCACGCTGAAGGGCGAAAGCGTTGCGCTCCTCTATCGGGTACCGACACTCGGGGGAGATCCTCAAAAACTCATTAGGGACGTGGATAGCGCTGTTACGTTTTCGCCCGATCACAAGCACATGGCCTTCCTGCGCTATGAGCAGGAAAAAGCGTCCCATCTCATTGTTGCCGATACGGATGGATCAAACGAGCACGAGGTCGCCAGTCGGCGTTGGCCCGAGAGTTTCGGAAGCGCCTATTACGAAGTTGGAGGACCGGCCTGGTCGCCTGACGGAAACAAGTTGGTGGTCTTCCCCAATATTATTGGGAGCACCGGCCAACGTTCGCGTCAACGTTTAATGGAAATATCGGTGAATGGAGGACCTGAAAGAGCGATCTGCTCCCGCGATTGGGAGGAAATCGACTATGTGGCTTGGGATCGCGAGGGAGAAGACCTGGTGTTGGAAGGTAGAGCCGAATCGAGCGACACAAACCAAATCTGGATTGTATCCTACCCCGACTGGGGGGTGCGACGGGCAACCAACGATACAAATTCTTACACAGGCGTCAGCGTTACGGCCGATTACGGGTCAATGGTGACCGTGCAGACCACGACGCTCGGCGGGATCTGGGTGCAAACGCCAGCACGCGCAAAAGAGTGGAAGCAGATCAGCGCGGGAGCAGGTACTCAAGACGGAGGCGTCGGGCTGTGTTGGACACCCGGCGGCCGAGTCATTTACTCATCGAGAGGGAGTGAGAATTGGAGCCTCTGGACGATGGACGCGGATGGCGGGCACGCCACTCAGCTAACATTGGATCGCCACGACAACGGGGAGCCAATCGTAACGGCTGACGGCCGTACGGTTGTCTTCGCGTCCGAGCGTGACGGCGACTATGCAATTTGGAAAATGGATCTCGACGGGAGCGCGATGAAGCGGGTCAGTCCGGATTTCGGGACCAATCCATTGGTCTCGCCCGATGGTAAGTGGATTTTTTATACTGGTTCCAATAATGGTCTCGAGAGAATCCCCTTTGAGGGTGGGGAAATGAAACGACTCGGCGACCAGTACCGCTACGCAGCCGGTTTCTCGCCAGATGGAACGCTTGTCGCTGGAGGAACCGAGCTGCACGATCCATTTAGAGAGCGCCTGGAACTGATCCCGGTAGGCGGCGGAGCGCCTGTCAGAATCACGCCTTGGTTTTCGCCAATAATGCATGGGAGCGGGAGAGTACCTTCTCAACTTGCACCTGACGGCCGGCATTTGATTAAGATTGATATCAAGAATGGTGTAGAGAATCTCTGGAGTGAAGACCTGAGCGGCGCAGAACTCAAGCAAGTTACGCACTTCGACGATCCGCAGATAATCTTTAGTTATGCAATATCCACCGACGGCAGGACGGCGGTAGCCCGTGGCACAGCGAGCAGCGACATCGTTCTAATTACCAGATCGAAGCAGTGAACCTTTCTCTCCAGCAGCCTAAGGCTGAGCACAGCGAAATTTTCATAGTGGAATTGCAGGCACAGAAGGCCCGTTGCGGGAAGAAACATTTAACAACGACCCCATACGCCGCTGCTGCCAGGACAGCGAGCGCGATTGCCGCGTCCGTGGCCAGTCCGACCTTGTGCTGCTTTGCGACGGCCACTGCAACGGAACTGCTGGCGCAATTTCAGTAGCGGGGAAATATCCCCGCTTAAACCAGCCGGATAGATGTTGATAAATCCGCTTATCACGCAATATAAAAGGCGCCCACTTTGCGGTAGGTTTTGATTGCTCGCATCACCACCTACCGAAAGGAGCGCCGTTGTGAACCAAGCAAAGTATATTGGCATGGATGTTCACCAGCTATCTCAGAGTGAGACGATTCGGTCCTGCTCAGTCGCAACCCCTTGCGTTCTCCATCTTCGGCAACATAGCATTTCCGCATGACCGCTGAAATCCGTCTCGGCACTTCTTCCTTTACGGCCGCAGGCTGGCAGGGTGCATTCTATCCCCCGCGCATGAAGCAGGCCGATTACCTCGGCTTTTACTCCACGCGTTTCGATACCGTTGAGGTTGACTCGACGTTCTACGCGATCCCCATGATCGAAACCGTTGAGAATTGGGCAAGAAAGACGCCAGCGGGATTTGTATTTTCTCTGAAAGCTCCACAGGTCATCACGCACGAGAAAGTTCTAATCGGTTGTGATTGGGATTGTGAGAAGTTCGTCGAGACTGTGAGCTTTCTGGGCGAGAAGCTCGGACCGATCGTGTTTCAGTTTCCATTTTTCAACGAAAGCGTATTCGATACTCCGGTGCAGTTTTTATCTCGCCTCAAACGTTTCTGAAAGGACTCGAACGTCTCGGAAAACACAAATACGCCGTCGAGATCCGGAACAAGCATTGGCTGAAGCCACGATTTGTGGATTTGCTTCGAGAACAGAATGTCGCACGCGTCCTACAAGATCGGTCATGGATGCCTGCACCGCCGGAGCTATTTGAAAAGATGGATCCGATCACCGCAGATTTCACCTACATACGCTGGTTGGGCGACCGCAAAGAAATTGAGAAGATCACGACGGTATGGAACAAGACCGTCGTCGATCGGACGAGAGAGTTACAGTCGTGGGTGGATTTCTGCCAGAAGATTCAGAAGCGCGGAGTGTCACAGTACGTATACGCGAATAACCACTACGCGGGGTTTGCGCCGGAAACGATCGAGCAGTTCAGGCGGTTGTGTGCTGAGAAGGGAATCGATGTGCCGTTGAACGTTCAGGTACAGATGCCGGTGGAATGGACGCTGTTCGACATGTCCGGGTCACAAGACTGACGAAACCATACGGAAAAGGATACACCTTCGCGGGCTTCCCCTGTTCCGCTCTAAGGGTTTGTCGCGACCACCTGAAGGTGCGATCCAGCGGTCCCAAGTTTCCTCCAGGAATGCGGTGGGGACAGACTACGTGCAGGCTGACGAGACGCTCCACGAGACCAGATGGGCGTCACAACCGTCACAGGCGTCACGTCCATGATCCAAATGTGACAGTTGTGACGATCGTGACGCAAGAATGCGCGGTTCACGCACTGTCTTGATGCGATTATTTCTCCTGGAGCGGAACACGCGATGGCGGCTGCCTATAAGCGCGATCGGTGTACGACTGGCAATTTGAACCCAGGATTCCGCTACCTTATCGACAGCTTCTTCGTCCGAATTTGCCAGCTCGTAGGCAGTCGTTTCCTCAGATTCCGCGCGATCGCCCTCGAGAAAAGCCAGTCCATACCTATTGACGTTAAGGGCAAGGGTTTCCGCCTCTCGCGCGACAACAAGCCAGTGGCTCGAGTATTGCAGCCAGAACAGAAGAAGCGCCTCTTTCAAATTGCGGGCAGCAATCCGAATTGGATGGTTGCCTATGCCGCGGCGTTGATTACGGCAAACACAACAGCCAGAGGAGCGGATTTAAAAGGGCTTCATTGGGCGGACATAAATATGTTCGACGGATTCATGGCCATTCCCGACAGTAAGAGTGAAGCGGGCAAACGGCGGATCCCGCTGAATCGCGATGCAATGCTTGGATTCCGGATTCTGCTTGAGCGCGCAAACGAACTAGGGATCGCGGGACCGGAGTTTTATGTCTTCCCGGCTTGCGAACATTCACACATCGACGGAACACGTCCGCAGAAGACATGGCGTACGGCCTGGCGAAATCTCACCAGGGCAGC
>DASRRV010000083.1:0-3944 GCA_035695545.1 Candidatus Sulfotelmatobacter sp.
CAGCGTTGACGAAGAAGCGATCGAACAGGCCGAAGCGCCTTGCCAGCGCGTGATGATTTGGCGTGAGAGGCTCACCGAAATAGACGAGGCTCGAATCACCATCTCCTTCCTTCAAGTCACCGAGCACCTGGTCGTAGGTGCGGTTCTCTTTGATGATGTAGATGACGTGGTGGAAGGGAGGATAGTGTTTCGACGAGCGTGGGAGTTGCCAATTGTTAGCGGCTCCAACGCGACGCGTGAAATCGGCAAGTTGCGATGCACTGATCTGGACCGGAAGCTTTCGAAGAGTGCCGCTTAACTGCCCGAGGGTGTACGCAGTCGGATTGCCGTCGGGCCAGTTTGTCAGCGGAACGGGCCCGTCGGGATTGCTATGCGTTCCGTGACCTTTGCCCGAGATAACAAAAAGCTCTTTGTGAGTTTCGCCAAGCGCCGTGGGGTACCAGTCGGTAGGAATGCGGCCAAGTACTTTTCCAGTAGGCACATCGAAGATGGCAATCGCATTGTTATCGGCTTCAGCCACAAACAGGCGCGTTCCGTTTCCGTCCACCATGATCCCATTTGGTGTGCTGCCTTCGGCGGGCGCACCGGGGGCGGGATCATGGAGGTAGCGTGTGACCTTACGCCTGCTTGTGTCGACGATAGCCACGCGGTCGCTTCCGGCAAGGGCGACGAAGAGGTTTGTTCCGTAGACGGACAATGCTGATGGGTGTCGACCGACTTCTATGCGGCCGACATAAGCGAGCGTTCCGTCCCCAAGAGTATGAAATTCGGAAACGGTGCTGCCGCCCCAGGCCGAAACGAACACATGCTCGTCGGCCGTTCGCATCACGCTGTATGGATAGTGGTCGGTAGAGAACCGCTGGACAACCTCACCGGTCACCGCATTTAGGACCGCAAGCCGGTCCGCAACATCCTCGGCGACGTAGAGAAACATCCCATTCGCCGAGACGGTGATGCCCGCGGGATAACTGAGGCCGGTTCCATCTGCAGTCTTGCGTTTCTCCAGTCCGAACTTTCTTTGTAGTAGCGCGCCACCGCCGTTCCACGAGTAGACAAACACAAGATCTGTGTTGCCGCCAGACACGTAAAGTTCATGGCCGTCAGGTGAGAATGCGGCGCCATAAAATGCGCCGTCCTGCAGCAAAGTTTGCGTAACCTTCCATGTCTTCAAATCGACGATTTGAATGCCTTGCTCGCGCCAGCCACTCAACACAACGACGGCCCTGTCCTTTTCAGGCGCGAGCACGAAGTTGATCGGCATGCTACCAAGCGCCATGACTTCACCAATGGGGTCGAGTCGAAGACCAGTCGGCAGGAGAGAAGTGAATCGGCCGTTGCTCTGTGCGGATAGGATTGCGCAGAATGAAAAGAACAACGAAGACACGCGGAGCACAAAATTCAATAGCATCACCTTTCTCTTTGGATGTGCAACGGTCATATGTTCATGAAACCATTGAGCCCGGTCGCCTATTCCGTGATGAGTCTGCCAGTCAGCAATTGTATGTAAAAACTAGCCACGCTACCCTGCGTAGGTAGCGCGCTTGGGTCTGCAAGATCTTACATGATGGGGTCTCTAACGTCCTGTGCCAGGGCCTAGTGGGTCCCGGATAGTCGGCCACTCACAAACTATCGTTCGCTGCCACCTGGATGAATTGTTGAGAACTCGTAGAAGTGATTCTCGCTTGCAACCGCTAGTAGAACTTTGAAGCATTGAGAGCGATTGAAGCCACAACCCGGAGTCGGACGAGACCCTCCGTGCCAACATTCCTGAGACAGGTTTAGTACCCTTAATTAATGAGCAGGGCGAGAAAGAAAAAGGCAGATATGAATTCTCTTGGTGTTGTTCTTTCCCCTGGGGGTTTGCTTGGCGCGGAACGGAGCGAAGGCGAACGGAGTGAGCCGCAGCGCAGTGCAGCGCCAAGCAAAGCGGACGCCAGCTCGGCGTCGGCTTCACGGCCAGATCCTGAGGTCGTGGCTAAACCAAAGCGGCGGACCTACACCGCCGAATATAAACAACGCATCCTGGAAGAAGCGGAAGTCGCTGCGGCAACACGAGGCGGCCTCGGCGCTCTTCTTCGGCGCGAAGGTCTGTACTCGTCCTTGCTGACCTATTGGCGGCGCGAACGGGCCAATGGAATCCTTGAGGCTCTGACCCCGCAGAAACGCGGGCCCAAGTCCAAGCGCAACCCGCAGGAGGAAGAAGTCCAAAAGCTCCGCCGGCAAAATGCACGGTTGACCGAGGATCTGCGTAAGGCTCATATCATCATCGACGTTCAAAAAAAAGTGGCTGCGCTGTTGGGTCATCCGATTCCGGAGCCGGACCCAGACGAGAAATCCTGATGCCTGCGGTCACCGAACTCGCGGTACACGTGGGCACCAGCGCGGCTTGCCAGGCTCTGGTTATGCCTCGCGCCTCTTACTACCGGGATCGCCGTAAGATTTCCCCGCCCGCGGTGGCCCGATCGCGGCCTGCACCGGCACGTGCACTGCATCTCGCCGAACGTGACGCCGTCTTGGCTCGTCTTCACGAAGAACGTTTTCAGGACCGCTCGCCAGCCGCGGTTTATGCGACCTTGCTCGATGAAGGAGAGTATCACTGCTCCATTCGCACCATGTATCGCTTGCTCGAACAGCGCGGCGAGAGCCGCGAGCGCCGCGATCAACTGACTCATCCTCCCTACCAGAAGCCGGAGCTCATGGCCACGGCTCCCAATCAACTTTGGAGCTGGGATATAACCAAACTGCTCGGCCCGGTGAAGTGGACCTACTTCTACCTCTACGTCCTCCTCGATGTTTTCAGCCGTTACGTCACCGGTTGGATGGTGGCGATGCGCGAAAGCGCCGAACTGGCCAAGCGGTTGATCGAGGAAAGCTGCCAGAAACAGTGCATCCAGCCTGGCCAGCTCACGTTGCACGCGGATCGTGGCACTTCGATGAGATCCAAACCCGTGGCCTTGTTGCTGGCGGATCTGGGCGTCACGAAAACGCATAGTCGCCCGCACGTCTCCGACGACAATCCGTTTTCGGAAAGCCAGTTTCGGACTATGAAGTATCGGCCGGAGTTCCCGGACCGCTTCGGCTGCATCCAAGACAGTCGGGCTTTCTGTCAGGGATTTTTTCGCTGGTATAACGAAGAACATCGCCACTCCGGCTTGGGTCTGCTCGCGCCAGCGATGGTGCACTACGGCCAAGCAGAAAGCGTCGTGCGGCAACGCCAGGCCGTGCTCGATGTCGCCTTTCAACTTCACCCGGAACGCTTCGTAGGAAGCGCTCCGAAACCACCGGCCCTTCCCACCGCCGTCTGGATCAACAAGCCGGTTCCCACTCCGGAACCGTTGCTTCTGGGAGACGGCAGATGAAACAGCAGCGAACGCAGTACACGCTTGAAGGGAACAAAACCGAGGATGCTGTGGGTCGACCGAGTCGGCGATCGTCGTTTCTAGACGGTCCTGGCGCGAAATTTCTTAGTGGAAAACGAAAACTCACTAAATTTCGTGAGCACCTGTCTCAAAATCGTTGACACGCGCCGTATCGAGATCCTTTGTGAAGTCTTTGGTGTCGCTGCCGTTCAATTCCCTTTGGATGATCGCCGCGATTTGCCGGATCTGCAGCGACGACAAAGCCAGCCCGAAGCTGTACAACGGGTCAACCGTATCGCCCGCATCGCCGATGATGTACCAGCGATCCGGTGAATAGCGTTGGCGGCATTCCCACATGTAGGATCCGTAGAAATTCGTGTCCACTATCACACCGCTTCGCGCCAGTTCGACGACGACCGGGTGCTCGCGCCCGACGCACTCCAGAAACTGCTCCATCGTACGCACCTCGCCGTGCGGGTAGACGTCCTTGCGGTAGGTGATGCCAATGCTGATGAGCGGCTGGTTTTCCGGCGAACGCATCGGGATGCACCAGATCCAGTTGCCCTTTCCAAAAAAATGATGAGT
>DASRRV010000084.1:0-4653 GCA_035695545.1 Candidatus Sulfotelmatobacter sp.
GCACTGGCTGGGATCACCATTGAAATACAAATAAGTATTGGGGAAGAGAAATGTCGAGATGTCCTGAGTGGTGATATCTCCCGCCAGCTCTGCAGCTCCCACTGGTGTGCTGTTGTCAACCGGGAACGTCGGAGGGAACAATTCATTTTGGAAAGTGTTGATGTCCACAAGCACGAAAAGACAGCACGTCCCGTCGCCGTTCAGGGCAAATCGGTACGTGCCTTGGATGAGCACCATGGTCCTTCCGGTCTTCACGCTCGGATTTAGCAGTGTGTGCCAGTCTGGCTTCGCCCTGTCAAAAAACTCCGCTCTCTGGACCGCATCCGTATATTGAGTAGGAACGCCGCTGCTCGAATAGGTGAAGTCTTGGAAGATCGGCGAATTCAGCACTGGCATGATAAACGCGTCTGGGCGGGAGATAAGTCGCTGTCCGTTGACGAATCTTGGCGATCCGTCGGCGTTGCGCAGATCGATTGTAACTGGAACGATCGGAGCGTTGAAGGTGGTAGTACCTTTGTGCTGAGGCGCTGTTCCCACCATGTTGTAATACCAAATATGTTGTGGGTTGCCGAATTGATCCAAGCCGTCCGTATTAAAGTGATCGTTGAAGTTGATCACCGAGTCGATGTTGGGGTACCGTTCGCGTGCCCTTGCCCATTCCGGTGGCCGCGAGGCGCAACCGCGCCGGACTTGTCGCCGGCGTTTGACAGAAAGCCAGAGGAAACTTGATCTGGTTCTTGCGCGAACGCGTTGATTGCTGTTGCAAAGACCAATACGAAAACCACACATAGTGTCTTGACCAGTTCTTTCATTGAATCTCCTTTTTCGACGAAGAGAATTCCAACCACGCTTGCTCAGACTGCTTCCTACGGAAAACTTTCACAGTCGCAAGAACAGGCTCCATTGAACCGGACGGGAACGCGGGGACAAACGCAGGTGGGAGGCTAGCCCAAAGCTTTCCCAATAGCAAGTGGTGGATAAGTAATTCTTATGGAGCCTATTAGAACGGCTTCGCCTCGGAGAGCCGGTCGGAGAACGTTTGGTTGATTACTCTCGGGTTCTTACGTCCGTCGGTTTCAAATCCACTCGACCAGCTCGGCCCATTCACTTCATAGTCCCAGTGCCGTCCACCAAACATCTCTTCGGTCCTTGCTGACCGTCCGGCGCCGACTTCGCTGTGCCATGAGGGTCACGGTCGAAAACGGGGAATGAAAGCGAGGAAGTCCTGGGATTCCTAAAACCTGGCGGCGGAATTCTTGCCGGGCATTAATCCTCTTGACGAGTATTTCTGAATCGCAATACTCACTCACCAGCGTCTTCCAGGAGAAGCTTCTTTCTCCTGTCGATTAAAAAGTCCAACTTGGAATTTTCCACAGGGTCAGAGTCTGTCCCGCTTGACTGAGAGAGGTGTCTATCAGTACCGGCAGGGCATTCGGAGCAATGCAGGTATGGCTGCGGCCGTTCACCGCACGCATGGAACAATCATCTCGGAATGTTCGCACTTAAGAAAGGGAGGAAACACATGCATCGAAGGACAATTGTTTCATTTGTATGCGCCGCGACCGTGCTGGTGCTATCTGCTCCGGCGGGTCTCGCGCAGCAATCTGCACAGCTTCCGAAATTGAATCCGTTCAAGGCCCCGACGAAAGACGAGAGTACTGCAGCCGGAGCATCGCTTAAGGCCGCATTGGAAAGCGGTCGAGCCAAGGCCGGTGTGAATGCCAACTCGGCCAACAACAACGGCCAGCTTCAAACCTTCACCTACACGGTCTCGTCGTCCCGCGACGGCAAGAGCTACACCGGCGAGATCGTGGGACGCAATCCCTTCACGAACCCGCTCGGGTTCACCGCGATCTCAAGCCAGCTGATTCCAGTAATCATCCGGACGCATCGGTGTTTGCCGGCGTTGTGAATGGAGACGTGGTGACCGCCCCTGGCGTAACCGTGTTCGACCCGACCGTGAAGGACGACACGTGCCTGACACCTCCGAACGACGTTCCGCTCACGCTGACGCAGCTTTCGCCCATTTACAAGCCGTTCGATTTCAACTTCGGAGGCGTGGACGTGGGCTTCACGCAGACGACCGATGCGTTCCAGCGCGGCAACTTCTTTCAGGCTCTGAATTTCGGAAACGTGAATTTCGACGACAATCCTGTCTATCACGTGATTCTGAGCCCTGTGAAGACGCTGGCGGCCGTGGTGATCGACATTCCGGCGGGGAACGGCATCGCGTATCCCAGCGCGGCATTTAGCGGCTGCCCCGGCGGCTCGGTCGCGATCGTCGATATCGCCGTTTATGAGCTGGCCCTCTTTACGATCCTGTCCAAGCTGGCTCCCGGCGTGAACCCGACAACTTTCCCGTTCTTCCTCGAGCACAACGTGGTCGAGTGCGAATCGGGAGCGCCAGGGATAAATTGCGGCGACATACTGAACCCCAATGCTCTGTGCTGCATCCTGGGTTTCCACGATAGCAACGGCCCTCAAACCTTCGGTATCGGTGATTTCGATACCAGCGAAATTTTCAGCCCGACGCCGGACGTGAACAGCATCTCGCACGAAGTGGCGGAATGGATGAACGATCCGTTCGGCAATAATCCCACGCCGGCGTGGGGCCACGTAGGACAGGTACCCGGGTGCCAAAACAACCTAGAGGTAGGTGATCCCTTGAGCGGCACGCTGGCGCCGCCGATTTTCAATCCGGCAAATAAGTTCACCTACCACATGCAGGAGCTGGCATTCTTCTCGTGGTTCTACGGTGCGCCATCCGTTGGAGTGAATGGATGGTTCTCCAACAACGACACGTTCACACATGATGCCGGGCCGGTTTGCCAGTAGGACGGCAATCCGATCGCAGGCTCGCATCGTCAGATTGATACCGACTGGTTACGGGCCGCCTTCGCGGCGGCCTGTAGCTGGTTGCCCGTGCCTTCGGATAAACATGTATTGATTCGTCCAGACAATGCCCGCCTTAGTCATTTTTGAGACCTATTTTTCCCGATCAGACGACTAACCAACGCACACGCGAAGGAGTTGATACGTTGTGAGGTTCTGCCGCTGGATATAAGATGAGGCGGAAAGTCAGGAGCAGCCATGGCCCATCAACCTCCACTTAAGTATGTCTTCTACATTGCCGGCACACCAGAAAAGGTGTGGGAAGGCTTTGTGTCGCGGGAGTCAAACAGGATCATCTTCTCGGGCGCTGAGTTTCAGGCGGACTTTAAGCCTGGCGGCGCGCTCGCATGGGTTGGCGCAGGACCCGACGGGAAGCCTATGGAGTATGTTCGCGGAAAGGTTTTGCGGTTTGAGCCACCAAAAGTCTTTCAGTACACCTTCGCAATGGGCGGAAATGGTAAAGAGTCACGAGCAACTATCGAACTGGTGCCGGAGGCCGAAGCCACACAAGTAACGGTGACGCATGACGAGTGGGCTGAGGACGATTCGACTTACGCCGCCTGCGCCGATGGATGGCCACGTATTCTCTCGCGACTGAAGACGTTGCTTGAGACCGGGAAGACATTCAAGCCGCATTGATAGAGGCGGGAGTGGTGGCTTTACCCTGACAGGATCGTAATCGCGTTCGCAAAAAGCGGATGCGCGGAATACAGCCTGGCGACCGAATTCTTCGAGTTCATCGTTCTCACCACACGCTGACACAGGTAAACTCGCTAATCCTTGAGTGAGACACCTAACATCGGCGTCGCGATTGGCGAAACACCTGCCGGGCGAGACTTGGCAATCAACGCGCCTGCGCAGGTGCTGTTCGCTAGTCTCGTTGGGACCACGATCGAGTTTTTTGATTTCTACATCTACGCCACCGCTGCTGTGCTTGTCTTTCCACGGTTATTCTTCCCCCCGTCCGATCCAGCATCGGCTACGCTTGCTTCGCTTGCGACATTTGCAATTGCATTTTTCGCGCGACCGTTTGGTTCGGCGCTATTCGGGCATTTTGGCGATCGCGTTGGTCGCAAGGCGACTTTGGTCGCAGCACTGTTGACGATGGGCTTATCGACTGTGTCGATCGGCATCCTTCCGACCTACAAGACCATAGGCGTGGCCGCACCGCTACTTCTCGCGCTGTGCCGCATGGGGCAGGGGCTCGGGCTCGGGGGAGAGTGGGGCGGCGCGGTGTTGCTCGCGGTGGAGAATGCGCCGGCGGGCAGGCGCGCATGGTACGGGATGTTTCCGCAACTCGGGGCGCCAATCGGATTCCTTTTTTCCGGCAGTGTGTTTCTGGCGCTCTCGGAATGGCTTACGAACGATCAGTTTTTCTCTTATGGTTGGCGCGTTCCGTTCCTCGCGAGTGCCGTTCTTGTGCTGGTCGGTCTTTACGTGCGACTGACAATCACAGAGACTCCGGCGTTCCGCGCAGCCATTACACGACGCGAGCGGGTGAAGGTGCCGATCCTGGAGGTGTTTCGAAAATATCCCAGGTCCCTGGTAGTGGGAATCTTGGGAGCACTCGCCGCCTTCGTCCTCTTCTATTTGATGACTGTGTTCGCGCTGTCCTGGGGCACAACAGCACTGCATTACAGTCGCGACACGTTTCTGCTGATGCAGCTGCTCGGCATGATCTTCTTTGCGTTTACGATTCCCGTGGGGGCGATTCTTGCCGAGCGAGGGCGCCGCCGCACTTTGCTTTGGGTAACTGTGGGG
>DASRRV010000085.1:0-66467 GCA_035695545.1 Candidatus Sulfotelmatobacter sp.
CTCTCTGGAAACCTCTCTTATTTGGCTCCGTTGTGTGGCCGTTGTCTTGAGTATTACTCGGCAGGAACCAATTGAAGTCCCAGAGCTTTGGCCTTGTGTTGTAAGTGGATCAATTGGCGTTGTTGCCGTCGTTGCTCGTAATAAGCAGCGCCGCGATCAACCCAATCTTGTCCTTTCGTGAGCATGCGATAGACCAAGCATGCCAGATAACGGGCCATGGCCTTGATGGCTTTCGGGGCTCCCAGTCGCCCACGCAGAGATCGGGAGCGAGCCCCTAAGTAGCTTTGGCTGTTGGTGAGGCTTTCGGCGGCCATGCGCAGGGCATTGGCCACACGGTTGCGTCCCTTGACCCAAACGTGGCGAATCACCTTGCCTGCACTGACGTCTCGTTTGGGCGCGAGCATGAGCCAGGAGGCAAAATGGTTCTCACTGGGAAAAGCACTCCAATCGGGTCCCAGTTCGGAGTAAATCGTCTGCACGGTCATAAGCTTGATGCCGTCAATGACGGTGAGGTCGGCTCCCCTTACCCGAGCCAACTCCGTGTCCAAATCAAAACTGACTCTATTTTTTCGCGGCGGTTTACGATGGCGAATTTTTTTCTTGTCCTTTTTGGGTGCCTCTTCGACTCCCGGGGCGGCTTGGGCTAACACCGGACCCACAGCCGGACGGGTGGGCTGGGCCTGCATGTATTTTTCTAGTTGCTGCTCGCACTTTTCTATCTGTTGTACTTGGAAATCGTAGGCAGCCAGTACTTGCTCCAACTCGAAGAGGACATCTTCCCGCCAATTTCCTTGCAGACTATGGGCAATCTCTTCCTCGCTGGCCTGAATGCGTGGATCCCGTAGCTTGGCCAAAGTCCAAGGATTACGCTCCCCGCCCACGATCGCTCGCAGGATGGCCATCCCCGTCTGCCCACTGAGATCCGTAATGGCATTGGCTAACTGGACGTTCATCAGGGTCAGGGCTTTCTGCATCTGTTGGATGGAACGCCCCGTCTCCTCTACCCACCGTTGCCGTAAACGCCAGATGGTACGAATCGAACGGATACTGTCGGGCACCTGGAAACAGCCCCGCAGCAATCCATAGATATCCAACTTCCCTATCCACTGGCACTCCTGGACGTCGCTTTTCCGTCCAGGCAGGTTTTGGTTCCCCGTGCATCCACCACCGCTACCTCAAAGCCGGCCTTTTCCAATACGTCTTGCACGGGAATCCAGTACACTCCCGTCGTCTGCAACACCACCCGTTGCACCTGACATGTTTTCAGCCAGTCCACCATCTGGTACAGCCCGGCTGTCCAGGAACCAAATTCCCGCACCGGCTGATCTGCTTGCCTTGGATCCACCGCCACAAAATGGCTTTCGTTCCCGACATCGATTCCGGCTACATTCCGATGCACAATCTCCCATCCCGGCTCCGCGGCTTGAAACTGCCGTTCGATCTGCTTGCGCTCACGTCGGCTTAACCTCTCTCCCTGTTGCAAACGTTCAAAGGTTGAACTGTTGCGCTTGGCCATGGCAAACTCACCTCGTTCACTGGAATTGCCAGGCTCGGCTCGGTTGGCGATACGTACACAATCTCTCTGACGGGGTCGAGCTTGACCTTTTTCAGGTCAACTCGCCACCAAGCAATTCTTCGCAGCAACCGAAGTCATACTCCCCATCGGGCACTTTGGCACCAAACTGACGACGACCATAACTTGCCAGCCTAGCTCTACAACTCTCCGCCCGGCTGGCTGCTCAAAGCAAGTTTCTCCTCGCAATTCACCTCGACATCGTCGAGGTTCGGGACTCCCCAGAAATTGCAAAACGAATATTCGAAGAACGGGGGCTCGGTGTATTTACGGAGGCGTGATCAAGCGGACGGGGACCGGGGACGAACCGGTTACTGAGGCGGCGACCGGGTCCGTACCTAAGCCGTTGCTGCATCCGGAGACATTCAGGATGACCACTTGCACGTTTCCATACTGGTCGACCTGGCTAATAAAGACCTGCAAGAACCCAATAATCGTGACCTGGGTTATCCCCGTACTATTAATCGCGCCCGCCTCGGAGTCGTAAATCGGCACGGATACGATGGAGTTACTACCGCTGAGAATGCTTCCAGCCGATCCGCCGCCGAGGTTGGGATTGGCGCTCCCGGAAAGGATCTTGAACGGATAGGTCGTCAGGTTGAGCGTGTCCTGCCCGTCCGGCTGAGGGACTGTCTCATCGCTCTCATGAATGAGGCACTTGACGCCATTCAGGGTGTCGTTGCTGCCCATGCTGGGGTTCTCACTCAAGTCGACCTGGTTGGGAGTTGCACTGGCAGAATGTTGCACTCCGCACTGGTAAACGGTTGCCTGATCAGAGCCGCCAATGGCTTCTTCGTAGGCGCGTCCCGAGGCGCACGCCGGAATCGCCACGGGAGGCACACTTGGAGCCTCGCCTGGCAGGTACTCCACGCTCGGAGGCGGCTGCAGAAAAGCTTGGACAGCCGTGGCGAAATAATTCGCCGCAGGCGTTGTATTTCGGAGCCTGCAAATTCCCCCGGTGTGCTGGCAGTCCGGCTCCAGCCACAATCTCTCGCCGATCACGCCGTTCGTGCCGGTTCCGCTAAGCGAGATGCCCGGATTCTGGATGGCCCCTGTTCCAGGGTCCACCAAGCGGTTGCAGGGGAGCGTCGAAAGGCCGGTAACGGTGTCCAGACTGTCACAATAGAATCCGTTGGCGTTAGGCCCCGGATGTATCGGGTCGCGGTTTGGGATGATCCAGGGTTTCACGCTCCGCGGCCGGACAGCGGTAATGCTTCCGGTAAGGCCGTTGCCCACGTTCGCTGAATTGGAGGGATTGAAGACTTCGGCCGCAGCAGTGGCGCTCACCGAGTTTCCGGTTCTACCCCACATCCGGGAGAAAAAAGTTGGCAGGCTCGTACGTTGTACTTGTACGGTCACTATAGGGTTGTTGACGCCGCTGGCGAAGGGCAGACCCGTGCAGTCGTTCGGCGACGTGGTGCCACCGGCAGAATAGGATATGTTGACGTTGGTTGCTGCCACAGATCCGACCGTGCTCTGTCTAGCGACTGCCGTCGCGGCGAGACTTGCGGGACTGCCCCCGGGGCCACAAATTGCTTGCCAAGACGCACTGGCGTTGGTTGGGTCCCCCGTAATACCAGAAATCGAAATCAGTCTCGCGGCTGCGAGGGCGGCTGCATCCGCGGAACGCTGCGCTTCTTCTCTTGCCAGATAAAGCGTGACCGCATCGATCGACAGGGCGGCCATGGCGATGATGGCCACCATAGCTACCGCGACCAGCACCAGGGTGACGCCTTGTTCCTGGCGATCCTGCGAGAGGCCGCGAGATCTGCGAATTGCCGGTGCTTTCATAGAGTCACTTCAGTTCTCGTTCATCGCAACCGCAGTGGCGGTGATCGTCGTTGGCAATGAGATGGTGGAACCTAATAAAGCGATCGCGCGTCCAAACCTCCACTGGTAAGCGTACTGAATGCTAACGCATGTGGAGATGACGGCGATCTGGTTGGTGGCCGTCGCTTGCGGCGTGCAATTCAAGTCCGCAGGCACAACCGTAGTGGCTGCGGGGAAGTAGTAGCCGCGATTAATGGTGACGACCAGACCCGTTCCCGTGCATCCGTTGCTCGCCTTGGAGAAGGTCCAGATCTGTCCCGTCGGCGTTACACCGCTCGTGGTGATTCCGCAGTCATTGATCTTGTTGGCCGCCAGATAGTTGTCGACGACCCAGAAGGCGTCGCTAATGGAAGCAGGGAGGGGATTGGACAGATCGTTGGCCGGATCGGCGGCTGCCACGCGAGCTGTATCCCGGGCAAGGTTAGTAAGCTTCTGCTTCAGGGTATAGGCCGCGCTGAAATCGAAGATCCCCACCACGAAGAGCACCAGCAACGGCAGTGCCACGGCGAATTCAACAATCTGAGCGGCGCGCTCGTCGCGCCAAGCCCGTTGGGCGGTGCGCCAAGTCGAAAGCTGATGCCAGTTCGTCACTGGTTCTCCATGCGAACGCGGGCTGCCGTGGTCAGCCAGACTTGCTGGTTATTCAAAGAGGTAAAGGGCAGCTTGAACTGGAACGGGTATTGAAAACTCACTGACATGCCGCAGACCGCTGTGGCCCCGCCGACGGTGTTGGATAGCAAAACTGAGCTTTGGACACAAACGTTCGAACTGGCGCTATCACAGGCTACCGGGCCTGCGCCGGTACACGAGTTCAGGGCGGGAAGCGGCAAGGGATACCGCGCTTTTGTGGGATCAAGCTTCGCGACCACCATCGCAGATTGCACCGCATTGAACGCGTTCTGCCCCGGCGAAGGCGTTGTGGTGGTGCAGGTTGTGCAATAGGGGGCGGCGCCAGCGCGAGCGCCATCCTGCGCCGCGCGCGTGATTGTGCCGTACATGCTGAACGCTTGTCCGAACCAGAAGATGCCCAGGATCATCATGAACATCAGGGGCAGGACGGCGGCTGCTTCCGCGATTTCGGTGCCACGGGTTTCGGCGGTAAGCCTGCGAAGAGTCAGTCGCGCAGTAAGCATCATGCTAGGCCACAACTCGCATTTTCCAGAGAATTCCATAGAGCACTACCGTCAACGCCAGCGCTACGCCGTACGGGACTTTCAGAGAATCCGGATTGTCGAGCGTAACCTGAGATCCCGGTAGCCTGAAAGTTACCAGCGAGATCAGGATATGCTCGATATTGCGCATCGTTTGCAGCGTTCGTCCCTTGTAGATCACAAGTGCCATCGCCATCACACCAGCCACAAAGACCGACCCGAGCAGTACATTCACCAGAACACTCGGTCCGGTAAAAGCTCCCAAGGCCCCTGCCAGCTTCCAGTCGCCCGCGCCCAAGCTGCGCAGCAGGACAAACGGAAACAGCAATAACAAACCCAGGCCCGCGCCCAGCAGAGAAGTCTTCAGCCCGCTCCCGCCCCCGAGGGAAAGGTTCGCTGCTACACCGATCAGAAATCCCGGTACGGTCAGCCAGTTCGGAATGCGGCGGCTGCGAAAGTCTGTCCACGCCGCAATCACCGAAAGAAGTACCGCTCCCGCCAAAATTGCCGGCTTCAATCCAACCTCGGCTGGGACCGCTCGGCGAGCGAGCATCCGGCGCTCTGCCTATGATATTGAAAAAGATCCATTTTGTGACGGCTTAGAAATCGCCAGCGGGGAAGGATTGTTGGCTCCCGCCGCCCTCGCCATAACCCCGCAAAAGCGGCCTCTTTCGCGGATTTTCACATAGCAGGGGGGCGAAGTCAATGAACGCCTGGGTGCCGGTGGCCTTTGCGGTGGATGCCTAAACCCTTAAACCTCGAAGGGCGCTAAGGTTCACTTAAGGAAAGCAAAAGGCCCGGAACTGGTCCAGGCCTTTTGGAAAATTCAGGAACGTTTACCGGTTGAACGGGGGCGGGGCGTTGTGCTCGGCGACGATCTTCTTGGCGTTGTCAGCCAAGGCTTTCGCTTGGGGCAGTAACTCAAGACCCTTCACCACTTCCGGATCAGACTCGGCACGAACCTTCATGCCCTCATCCTGTCCAAAAGCATCCACGAAAATCTCGGCCTTGATGTTCGACTTGATCCAGTCGCTGTTATCGAGCAGATCGGCCTGCGTGTAAGCAATGCTGGCTTCGTCGAGCGACTTGCGGAAATCCTGCATGATCGCATCGTCCACTTCAAAGCCCTTCGCCGGATGGTGGCTTACGACATAGCGCTTGGCAAAGTTGAAGAATGCGTAATGCTGCAGTAGCGTGTCCTGGAAGTGATTGGACTTCACCGGAGGAACGCTCACGTCGGGAGTAATGCCGCCTCCGCCGTACACGGTACGTCCGCTATCAGTGAGCTTCACTTCGCGGGTGGCATTGTTCGGACTCTCCGCCTGATCGCGGTTGTAGTAGTAGTCGTAGAGAGAGATGTTACTGTAGTCGCGCTGGATCAGGCGTCCGCTCGGCGTGTAGTAGTGGGCCGTGGTCAGGGCCAGACCGGTGTTCTCCGACAACGGATATACCGTCTGAACCAGACCCTTGCCGAACGTTACTTCACCCACGATCAAGCCGCGGTCGTGGTCCTGAATTGCTCCGGAAACGATCTCTGCCGCCGATGCCGTCAGACGGTTTACCAGCACAACGATCGGATATTCCTTGCCGCCGTTGCCATGCTGCGCGATGTAACGCTTCTCGGCCGAGGCGCGCCCATGGTGCGAAACGATGAGCTGACCCTTCTTCAGGAACTTGTCAGCGACGCCGACGCCTTCACTCAGCAGACCGCCGGGATTGCCGCGCAGGTCGAGGATCAGTCCTTTCAAATCGCCGAACTGATCGAGCGCGTCGGAAACTTCATGCTCGGTGGTCTCGTTGAAACCGTTGACGTGCATGTATCCCACGCCCGGCTTGATCATGAAATGGACGTCGACACTGTAGCGCGGAATCTCGTCGCGGATCAGCGTGAACTCCATCGGTTTCTCGACGGCTTCGCGCGCAATGCTGATGTGAACCGTCGTGCCCTTGGGACCCTTCAGTAAATCGGCGACATCGCCCGTGCTCATGTTCTCGGTCGACTTGCCGTCTACGGCGATAATCACGTCGCCGGGATGAATGCCCGCCTTGTACGCTGGCGTGCCGACGAAGGGGTAGATGACGATGACTTTGTTGTTGCGGGGACCGACGGTCATGCCCACGCCGTAGTACTTGCCGCGCTGGTCTTCGCGCATGAGCGCGTACGACTTGGGATCAAAGAAATTGGAGTGCGGATCGAGCGCGTGCAGCATACCCGGGATAGCACCGTTATAGATGGCCTTGTCAGCATTGACCGGCTCGGCGTAGTTCTCCTCGATGATCGAGTACACATCGGTGAACTGCTTCAGGCTGTCCTTGACCTCAGAGTCGCCGGTAATGGACGACTGCTGGCCTGAGCGCTGGGCGAACAGAATTCCCAGAAAGCCGCAAGCGAGGAGAAAAAATACGACGAGGAAGAGAGACCGGCGTGAACTACGAGCCATCTTGAGATTTCCTTGGTTGAGGGTTGCTTTCACCCCAGCTACCGCGCTGAATATACGCAGTATATCACCCCGTTAGACTGACCCGGACGGTTAAAGTCACCAATGGTAACTGCCCGGGAACAGGGCCTCCTATGAGATGCTGCAGGAGGCCCCGGGGTTCCTTCCCCCCTGAAAACAATTGATTTGTGGGCAGAGGAAGCGGTGGAGCCGGTATCCGCCCGTCGAGGACGGTGTTTTGGTTGGCCGGTCAGATTGGCGGGCATCAAAAAGAATTGGAAGCGGAGCATGGTTGGCACGACCTGTCAGTGTGGGGAGCGCGCGCATTTAGGACTGCCTGGAGCGTGTGCGGCATCTGTTTGGGTGCCTCCAAGACGACGACCTGCGATACGGCATTCTGATCGTGGTAGGTGATGCGGAAGGTGTGCCGATGCTGGCGCGCTCGAAGCAGCGCGACGAAAATCGCGGGAGAACTCCGAGATGCCGCGCCACTGGGCTGGAGTGCTCGACCGAATCGATGGAAGCATTAGGGAATGGCGACTTTGCTTCCGGCGGATTCGAAGATCAATGCGGTGTCTGAAGTGGTGCGGTGTCTGAAGTGGTATCGATGCCGCCGATAACGCCGGTTTTCATCCCAGATGCCGTGCCACCTAGATATTTCACTTGTCCGTTGTCGACCGCGGCTGCGGGTAACGCCAGAAGCAACATTAGAAAAAGTGCAATGAGTCCCTTCATGCTGCACCTCCTTAGGTGTGCTAGGTGTACGGTAAGGGGTATCTGCAAACGGCACAAGCGGGTCTGGGACGGTTTCTCAAGTGTCACATGAAGGTAGTCAGGTCGCTTTGACCGCCTTGGCGATTCTCACCATAGCGACAACGCTACGCTCGACATCCTCATCGGTCGTTGCCCAACTGGATACCGAGATACGCATTGCCGTATGCCCATGCCACAGCGTGCCCCCACACCAGCAAGTTCCGTCAGCCTGGATTTCGGAGATGATGCGGCGAGTCTCCTCCGGGCTGCCAAACGAGACCAGCACTTGATTGAGAACGACATCATTCAAGACAGCGAATCCGGCAGATCTCAAGCGTTCCGCAAAGAGGCGAGCCTGTCGGCAATTTCGCTCGATCATCTCCCGCAAGCCGCTACGTCCCAGCGACCGTATCGCCGCCCACAATTCAACGCCGCGTGCCCGCCGCGAGGCTTCCGGTGTGTATTGCCAGGGCTCGCGTCCGGCGCCTTGAGCTAGATATGCCGCGTTCCCGGCAGAGAGCGCTCGGCGCAAGTGCTCAGGTTCGCGAACGACCGCGATTCCCGAATCGTAAGGAACGTTCAACCACTTATGGCAATCAATTGCCCACGAATCGGCCTCGCTCACACCTTCGAGCAACGGCGCGTAGAGCGGCGAGACAGCGCCCCACAGCCCGAAAGCTCCGTCCACATGAACCCAAGCCCCGGCATTCCGAGCCCGAGCACAGATCTCTTTCGCGGGATCGAAGGCACCGGTATTCACATTGCCCGCCTGGGTGCAGACGACCGTGTGTTCATCGAGTTCCGGCAAAGCATCGGCTCGCATCCGGCCCTGATCGTCCGCGGCAACGGTGGTGACGCGGGATCGGCCAAGGCCCAGCATGGTTAGCGCTCGTAGCAATGAAACATGAACTTCCGCACCGACTACCACGTGAATCGGAGGAGCCCCAAACATTCCGCCTTCTTCGACATTCCAGCCAAAACGTGCGAGGAGTGCGCTGCGTGCGGCTGCCAAGGCTGAGAAGTTCGCCATCGTCGTGCCAGTGACGGATCCGATCCCGCTCCCCACAGGCAGGCTGAACAGTTCCAGCATCCACGCCTGAACAATTTCCTCGACCTTCGCAGCCACCGGCGACATGACCTGCATTGCGGCGTTCTGGTCCCAGACGCCCGCCAGCCAGTTCGCTGCCAGCGCGGCTGGAAGAGTCCCTCCGATTACAAATCCGAAGTATCGACCTCCGGTAGTCGCAACGGTTGCAGGAGATCCCACATCATCGAGCAGAGCCAGGAGTCGCCCCGGATCAGACGGGCCCTCGGGCAATGGTCCACCCAGCGCTTCGAGACGCGCGACGTCTGCAGCTTGTGGCGCCACTCTTCGATTTCCAATTTCCGCTGCATAACGCGCTGCGCGCGCAGCCGTCTGTTCGAGCAATTCCTTCAAGTGTTCCTCCTGAGATTGGTGCCGACGACGTGTCACAACGTTTCGATTGGCTGGCGGATGAACTCCTCGTAACGGCGAAGTCCCGCGATCGAGGCTTCCGAGACCAGCGAGAAGGGAATCGCCCGGCAGCCCTCTGGAAGATCCGCTGCGAGCAGCGAATCGCACACCACCGCTGCGGTCTGCTTCAAACCGCGCTGCCAGTTGGGCTCGCGGGCATCGCGGAAGACGAGGCTGTCGGGATGCAAACCGGCGGCATGCAGCACGGCGCGCCCCATCTTCAAGAAGTCCGGGCTCCGCGACGCGACGCCGACCAGCGTTCCGGAAGGAGCAGGCAACCATCCGGCAATCGAACTAGGCACCGAACTCACCTGCAGGGCGAGCACCTCGGTCCCGGGTGGAAGCAACTCACGTACTGTCGAAGCGCGGTTCGGCAGGACTACTGGGATGCCGCCTTCCGGAGTCTTTGGGCAGTCCTTTGTGCCGCAGGACTTGACCGGAAAACTGACTGCCCGCGCGATCTCGGCTGCCAGGATTCGGCGCAACTCCACTTCCGGTTCGATTAGCAGAAAATGGTCCGGAGGCTGAAGCTCGAGCCACTGCCGCAGACGTTCTCGGAGTGCAGGCAACGACACACCCAGCGTTTGCGCCGATCGAAAAAGTTTCGCAATCATCTGATCGAGCGCGAGCGCGGGCGACGGAGGCAGTTCCGGCTTGCTCGCGCGAATATAGACACCGCTGCCGCGGCGGAACTCGACCCAACGGTCGCGCTCGAGCTGGCGATATCCCGCGCTGACCGTATTGGGATGCAAGTGAAAACGCCGCGCCAGTTCGCGCGTGCTGGGCAGCCGCTGTCCCGGCGCCAGATCGTCGCTCAGAATTCCGAGCACGACCTGGGTGACCAGCTGTTCACGGATTGAGACTTCACACCCTCGAGCAAACCAGAGTTGCATAGCCGCAACATCATATGCTGGCCTCGCTCATGAAGAAAGTTGTCAGCGCGGTGTCTCGCAAGCAATTGCCGCTTTTCCGGCTCCGGCAGTATGATGAACCGCATGAGCTTTTCTGAGACGATTTTCCTGTTCTTTTTGGCCCTCATCATCTTCGGGCCGAAGAAGTTGCCGGAGATCGCCCGCCAGGTGGGCAAGTACCTGAACGAATTCAAACGCGCGTCCAACGAATTCAAGGCGCAGATTGAGCAGGAAATCGCTCATCTCGAAGTTGAAAACAAGCCGACAATTCTTCCACCCAGCCCAGCTCCGGAGGGTACGACCAGCCGTACCTTGACGGCGCAGCCCATCGAAGCCAGCATTCCCGAGGTGCACCCAACGTTGGCGGCTTCGGAAGATGAACCTCTTTTCGCCTTAGGTGCAGGTGCAACCGAGCCATCCGCGACTGAAGCGATTCCCGCCTCCGACAAGGTCGAGTCCCCCTCCCAGGAGTCGCATGTCTGAACTCTTTGCCGCTTCGACAAGCGGCGAGCCTGAAAAGGAAGCCATGCCAACCATGGGGTTCCTCGATCATCTCGAGGAGCTGCGCCGCCGAATTGTCTACTCCCTTGCCGCGGTCGCCGTAGGATTCTTTGCTTGCTGGTGGAAGGTAGAAAAGATCTATGACGTCATGCAGCGGCCCATCATGGACGCGCTCAAGGCCAACGGGCTGGCGGAAAAACTCGTCTATCTGAATCCGACAGAGCCCTTCAACCTTTACTTGAAGATCGCGGCGCTCGTCGGCTTATTTCTCACGTCGCCGTTTGTGCTGTACCAGGTATGGATGTTCATTTCCCCCGGCCTCTATCGCAACGAAAAGAGATACGTCGTGCCGTTCATGGTCTCGACGATCACACTGTTTTCCTGCGGCGGATATTTTGGCTATAAGATTGTCTATCCGGCAGCACTCAATTTCCTGATTGGCTTTAGCCACCAGTTCACGCCGATGATCACCATCGGCGAATACACCTCGCTTTTCCTGAGCATCATTCTCGGCATGGGACTGATTTTCGAGATGCCGATCCTAGTTTTCTTCCTGTCGCTGATGGGAATTATCAGCGCCGGCTTCATGTGGAAGAACTTCCGCTACTCGATCCTCGTGATTTTCATTATTGCCGCCATCGTCACGCCGACAACTGACATCCTAAACATGTGCATTTTCGCCGCGCCCATGATCGCGTTATACGGCGTCAGTATCGGTGTGGCATGGTTAGTGCATCCTAAGCAGCGCAGGGCGCGGAGAGAAAAACAGGCGCAATGAGCGGATCGAAAAACCTGAGGTGGGCTCTGCTGGCGTGTGCGCTGGCGTTTCTAGCTTGCGATCGCGACAAGGACACCGCGCAAGTGCAGAGCCGACCGGCGGCAGCTCCCGCTGAAAGTACCGATCCGGTGCTGAATCTTCCAGCCGACAATGGTCCGCCACCTGCATTCGACGGCGAGCGCAGCCTACAGTATGTGAAGGACATCGTGAAATTCGGCCCACGCCCCCTGCAGAGTGCGAGCCACAAGAAGGTCGAGGACTATCTAGCTTCTCGCCTGAAGGGTGACCAGGTTGAAGACGACACCTTCACCGCCGATACGCCTGAAGGCAAGTTCGCGGTGCACAACATCATCGCCAAGTTTCCAGGCACCAAGGACGGCATCATTGTCATAGCCAGCCACTACGACACGAACTATCCACTGCGCAATACGAAATATGTAGGGGCGAACGATGGCGGTTCGTCGAGTGCGTTGCTGCTGGAACTTGCCAATCAGTTGCGGGGAAAGCCGCGTGACGGCTACAGCGTGTGGTTAGTGTGGGATGACGCTGAAGAAGCCATGAAGCCGGATTCCGAAATGCCCTTCATGGATGATGCTCTGTACGGGATCACGCATCTGGCGGAGAAGTGGCAGGCCGACGGAACGCTTAAGAAGATCAAAGCGTTTCTGCTGGCCGACATGATTGGCGATGCCGACCTCAATATCAATCGCGACCTGAACTCAACGCCATGGCTCGAAAACGTAGTATTCGAAGCGGCGACGCGCCTGGGCTACCAATCTCATTTTTTTGGGCGCAGCAACAAGGTCGACGATGACCACATTCCATTCATGAAACGAGGAGTGCCGTGTGCCGACCTGATCGATTTCGACTACGGCTACAACAATGTGTTCTGGCACGCTCCCCAAGACACGGTTGATAAGCTCAGCCCTAAGAGCCTGGAGATCGTGGGCACCGTGATTCTTGAAACGGTGCGCATCCTCGACAAAATGGATCCGCTGCCGCCGAGATAAGAGCACTAACCACGAAGCGCAGGAAGTGCACGAAGAAAACGTTGTCTTCATTCGTGAGACTTCGTGTCCTTCGTGGTTCATGTTTTTGCGCTTTTGGATAATTTCATTTCTAATGCACCGCATATGCGAACTGTGAAGACCCTGTTCTTTGCCTGGATTTTCAGTTTCTCCTGCCTTGCTGCAACTCCTCCTGCCGATCCTGCCGCGAACCAAGTGATTCAGGCCGCGCTGCAGCCTTCGCCACTTGAGACGAATCTTCACCGTCTGACGGACGAGGTCGGTGGCCGCGTTCCCGGCACACCCGCCATGCAGCACGCGGTGGAGTGGGGCGTGCAGGCGTTCACTGCCGCTGGAGCGGACAGCATTCACACTGAGGCCTTCACCATTCCGAATTATTGGTCGGAAGGCGCCACGGAGATGACCGCGACCACGGCCTACGAGGTCAATCCGACGAAGGTCGGTGGCGGCACAGTGCTTTCTCCCTTTCGCGTTCGTGCTGTGTCGGTGGCATGGGCACCCGCGCTGGCTCCGGTGAAGCACGTCCCGATCGTCGACGTTGGCGAAGGCACCGAGGCTGACTTCAAGAAAGCCGGCGACATTTCGGGAAAGATTCTCCTGGTACATACGACGGTTTTGAAGACGTGGGCGGACCTCTTCGCCGAATATGCGAATGCCCCACCAGCCATCGATCGCGCGGTAAAAGGGAAGGCCAAAGCCATGGCTTTCATGGCCACGCGCGAGCACGACATCCTTTACCGGCACACGAATTCGGCTGCCGGCGAGATCGACCGGTTGCCGATGGTTATCGTTGCACGCGAGGACGGCGAGCGCATGGCGCGCCTGCTAGCCGCTGGAAACCTAGTTTGGGCGGATCTCTCCATTCCCAACCAGCTCAGCGGTGCCGTAAAGGCGTCCAACGTTATTGCCGAAATCAAAGGGAGTGAAATGCCCGACGAGTTTGTGATCCTCGGCGCACACCTCGATTCCTGGGAGTTGGGCACCGGAGCGCTGGACAATGGATGCAATGCCGCTTTGGTTGTGGATGCGCTGCGCGCCATCAAAGCGTCGGGCGTAAAGCCACGGCGCACCATTCGCTTTATTCTTTTCTCCGGTGAAGAACAGGGACTGCTTGGCTCGCGCGCCTATGCCTTCACTCATCGGCATGAACTCGACAAGGCGGCAGGCGTTGTCATCTACGATGCCGGTACGGGCAAGACGACGGGCTTTTCCGTGGGTGGGCGCAAAGATGTTCTGACGACGGCGAAGGGACTGATCGCGCCACTCGAACAGTTTGATGTGAAGGAATTGAAGCCCGACATGGAATGGGGAACGGACCATTTCGATTTCATGCTCGAAGGTGTCCCGACATTCGTCGCCGATCAACAGGAGGCGAACTACCTCGAGAACTATCACGCAGTGTCCGACACATACGACAAGGTGGACTTTGTCCAACTGAAAAAGCATGTGGCTGAGGCCGCAGCACTGAGTGTGGGCTTGGCGGACTTGTACGCGAAAATCGGTCTGCGGCTCACGCATGACCAGATCGAACAGACGATGCGCGAGAGCAACAGTGTCGAGATGCTCAAGGCCGATGGCATTTGGGACGAGTGGGTGAACGGCACGCGAGGGAGGCAGAAATAATTGTTGATTGTTAATTTCTGATTGTTGAATGAAGGCCGATGCGTAATCGGCGTCGGGCTGTCATTGAACGACCAACAATCAAGAATCAACAATTCTTTGTCCGGGACTCCGATTGCTTTATTTCTGGATTCTATTCAACCTCTTCGCGCTAGGAATGCTGGTGCTGGACCTTCGGGTCTTCCACCGTCCGGGTCATGTTGTGGACTTTCGCGAAGCGCTGGGTTGGAGCGCGATGTATGTCGCCCTGGCAGCGCTCTTCGCGGCGGGTTTGTACTTCTGGCAGGGGCACCAGGCTGCGCTGGAGTTTGTTACTGGGTACGTTCTCGAACTCTCGCTCAGCGTCGATAACCTGTTCGTATTTCTCGTCATCTTTACCTACTTCGCGGTTCCTGATCAGCTACAGCATCGTGTGCTCTTCTGGGGAGTTTTGGGCGCGTTGATCATGCGCGGCATCTTCATTGGGGCAGGAGTCGGATTGATCTCCCGGTTCCATTGGGTGCTTTACATCTTCGGAGGCTTGCTCGTTTATAGCGGTATCAAGCTTTGTTTGACGGGTGGACGCAGGGAGGACCCGGCGAAGAATCGGCTTGTGAAGATGCTCCGTCGCCTTATGCCGGTAACCAGCGAGTATCGGGGCGGAAACTTTTTCGTCCGGGAAGTGCAGGATAATTCGCGCTTGTATGCGACTCCCCTGTTAGTTGTCCTTCTGGTCGTGGAGACGACCGACATCTTCTTTGCGGTGGATTCCATTCCAGCGGTCCTGGCCGTGACCCTGAACGCGTTCATCGTCTATACATCGAATGTATTCGCTATTCTCGGCCTGCGTTCGATGTACTTCGCCGTCTCTGGGTTGATGAAGATCTTCCGTTTTCTGCATTACGGGCTAGCGATCGTGTTGATTCTTGTCGGCTCAAAGATGCTCGCGGCGGACTATTTCCGAATCCCTATTTCTGCGACTCTGGGAATTGTGGCGGGGGTAATTCTGATTTCGGTAGCGGTGTCGGTGGCCTTTCCGGATAAGAGCAAGAAGTAAGAGAAACTTGTTTCGGCTTCTACACGAAGACGACTTTGTCTCCCCTGACGACGGAGTGCTTCAGAAACTTCTTGTCATCGTGGTCGGGATAGTCGATTCGATAGTGAGCCCCGCGGCTCTCTTCGCGGGCCAGTGCGGATCGCGCTATGAGCAATCCCGCAAGGTGCAGGTTGGATGCCTCGTACGCCCGCCGCGTCTTGGGATGCGCCAGTCGCGGCGCCATCTCTTCCAGGGCCTTGACTGCCTTTTGCATTCCCGTACGCATCCGAACGATGCCGACTTCGTTCCACATCAGATCCTGAATTTGCCCGATGAGTTCTTCCGCGCCCGCATCGACGGGGCCGTTTGAGTATGCCGCCTTGGGTTCCGCAGCTGGTTTGGACGCGGACTTTAGCTCTTGCCGCATAGCCTTCCCCGCGCGCGCCCCGTACACCAGACCTTCCAGCAGGGAATTGCTGGGCAAACGATTGGCGCCATGAACGCCGGTGGCGGCGGTTTCGCCTGCCGCGTATAGGCCCGCGACGTTGGTTTTGCCGTCGAGATCCGTCCGCACGCCGCCCAACGCGTAGTGCGCTGCCGGACGCACTGGAATAACGTCTTCCGTGATGTCAACGTTGTGCTGCATGCAAGCCTCGTAGATAAGCGGGAAGCGCTTTTGCACCTTGGCAGCGGAGAGGTGAGTGAGATCGAGATAAACGAACGGATCCTTAGCGCGACTCACTTCCATCTCGTGCATGATGGCGCGCGCTACCACATCGTGCGGAGCTAGTTCGCCCATCGGGTGATACTTTGCCAGAAAGCGATCCAGTTCAATGTTGCGGAGATATCCGCCCTCACGCCGGAGGGCTTCCGACAGGAGAAAACGCGGTACCTTCTTCATGTGAAGGGCCGTTGGGTGAAACTGAACGAACTCCATGTCGCTCACTTCCGCTCCCGCACGAAAAGCCAGAGCGACGCCGTCTGCAGTAGATGACTCCGGATTCGTCGTGTTGCGATACAGCTGGCCCATGCCGCCGGTCGCCAACAGCACGGCTGAACATCCGACCTCCCGGGGAACTCCCTTGTCGTCGATCAGCGAAACGCCTGTGATGCGCCCCCCGCCGGTGATCAGTTGAGTGGAAAATGCAAGCGGCGAAATTGAGATTTGCTTCAGCGAATGCGCCTTCGTGTACAGCACTCGCAAGATTTCCCTGCCAGTCGAATCCCCTTGGGCGTGAAGACAGCGGCTACGGCTGTGGGCGCCTTCCTGACCGAAGACAAGCTTTGTTCCTTTGGAGTTAGTCTCCTTGCCCCACGCGAGTAGCTCCTCCATCCGCGCCGGGCCTTCCTCAATCAGAAACTTTACCGCAGACGTGTTGCACAGCCCTTCGCCTGCGGTCAGTGTGTCCTGCAAGTGCAAAATGACTTCGTCTTCGTCGCTGAGGGCGGCGATGGCTTGAGTCCCAAGGGCGTTAGGGTCAACCACGTCTCTCTTGGCGAGCATGAGCACGCGTCCCGCTGGCGCCAGTTCGAGAGCGGCCCGCAGGCCGACAACTCCGGCGCCAATTACCACAAAGTCGGTCTCGGCTGGAAGACCCTTCATAGACGCAGGAATGGTACACCCCCAGGGGCCGGGCAGTCATTCGATTGCTTACGCTATTATGGAACCGATGCCGCAAGTGACCATCCACGTGCCCCCGCGGCCTTATCAGGCTTGGATCGAGAATGGCCTGCTCAACCGCGCCGGGTCCGTTCTGGCCGACCTGCTGCCGCAGGCCAGTCGCATTTTTGTGGTGACCGTCCCTCCGGTGCGCAAGCGCTGGGGAGCGAAGCTCGTGACTTCGTTGAAAGCCAGCGGATTTACGCCACAAGTGATCCCTATGGCGGACGGCGAGCCTTCGAAGCGCCTGGCGACGGTCGAGGGGCTCGCGGACAAGTTGGCCCGCCTCGGTGCCGACCGCAAGGCTGTCGTCATTGCGCTAGGTGGTGGTGTAGTAGGTGACGTCAGCGGACTGCTGGCTTCGCTCTATATGCGCGGCGTGGAACTCGTGCAGGTGCCCACCACCGTGCTCGCGCAAGTGGATGCATCGATCGGCGGCAAGACGGGTGTCAATCTCGTTGCAGGCAAGAACCTGATCGGAACGTTTCATCATCCGCGAGTCGTGCTGATAGATCCCACCGTATTGAAGACGCTGCCCGATCGCGAGTTTCGCGCTGGACTCTATGAAGCTTTGAAGTGTGGCATCATCGGCAACGTGGAGTTGTTCCTGCGCTTCGAGCAGAATCGCGCCCGCATCTTGAAGCGTGATCCCGTGGAACTGGAGTGGTTGATTGCGCAATCTGTACGGTTGAAAGCGGAAGTCGTTTCCGCCGACGAGCGTGAAGAAGGACTGCGTCGCGTTCTCAACCTAGGTCACACCATCGGCCATGCGCTCGAAGCGGAAACCGGATACCGCCGCCTGCTGCACGGAGAAGCTGTCGCGTGGGGAATGATTGCCGCTACGAACATCGCGCTCACCGTGGGACGCACAGATAGCGTTACGGCGGGCCGCGTCGCCGACGCAGTTTTAAGCCTTGGACGCTTACCTGAGGTGAATGTCAATCCGCGGAAGATTTTGGCTCGGCTGCAATCCGACAAGAAAACTCAAAATGGAGTGGTGCATTTCATTCTGCCGCGCGAGATTGGGAAGGTGGAAGTTGCGAGCGATGTGCCGACGAGCGCGGTCATCAATGCCGTAGAGGAATTGCGCCGCCTTTCGCGCGGCGGATGGGTCTGGGAAAAATAGAAGCAGAGGATAAACAACATGCAAGAGACAGCACCGCAATATATTGAGCGGATTCTAGGCCATGTCGAGGGCCAGGACGCCATCAAAGTGCAGCGCTCGACCGCGACGAAGCTGAAAAAGCTGACTCACCGCCTGACGCCAAAGCAACTCAAGTGGAAGTCCGAGCCCGGAAAGTGGTCGATCGCCGAAATCGTCGCGCATTTGGCCGACGCGGAGATTGTGGCCAGCTGGCGAATGCGTTCCATCCTCGGCGCGAACGGAAGTACTGTCCAGCCTTTTGACCAGGACGCGTGGGCGTCGGTGTTTAACTACGGCAAGCGCGACCCCAAACAGTCGTTGGAAGTGTTCCGCGTGCTACGGGAGAACAATCTCGCGATGCTGAAAGCCCTTCCGAAACCGGCCTGGGACAACTACGGCATGCACCTCGAGCGCGGCAAGGAGACGATTTCGCGCCTGGCTCGAATGTTCGCCGGTCACGATACGAACCACGTTCTGCAGGTGGAAAAAATAGTCGCGCAACTGAAGAAGCCGCGGTCGAAAAAGAAGAAGCGTTAGGCCGGCCTGCCGAGCTATCTCGTGCCTGAAACCAGCAAATCCACAGTCATTGGAGCCGCCCCGGAGGGCGCGAGGGATCAATCTTCGGCGGCGCGCGCCGTCCGCGAGATGTTCACCTCGATCGCGCCGCGCTACGACCTGCTGAACCATGTGCTGTCGTTCAATGCGGACCGCATGTGGTGGCGTCGCACCGCGCGTGTTTTTCGCCACATCCTCGCTCGGCCGGATGCACGGATCCTCGACTTGTGTTGCGGAACCGGCGACATGACATTTGCGCTGCGTCGTCAGGCAGGGAAGCTTTCTCCGCAAATTCTGGGTGCAGACTTCTCTCACGCCATGCTGCAGCGCGCCACTGCCAAGTCCTCGCCGGGGACGCAGAATAGATCAAAGCCAGGTTGGATCGAGGCCGACGCCTTAAACCTTCCATTTCCCGATGTGCACTTTGATCTGGTTACGTCGGCTTTCGGCTTCCGCAACTTGGCGGACTATGACGCCGGGTTGCGCGAGATCGTCCGCGTCCTGCGCCCCGGAGGCGAGTGTGGCATTCTCGACTTCGGTGAGCCTAAGGGCGCGATGGGAGCCCTCTACCGCATCTACTTCAAGCAGGTCTTGCCTCGCGTTGGCACCTTGATCTCCGGCGTTCGCGGTCCGTATGCCTATCTCCCCGCCTCGGTTGAGCGTTTTCCCGCACCGGAAGAAATGCTGGCACGGATGAAGAATGCCGGTTTTGCAGAGGCGAGTTCGACTCCGTACACATTCGGAATCGCGGGCTTGTATCGCGGGAAGAAGTGATCAGCGGCGAATCTGCGATGCATCGAACCTAGGTTGCTGCTCGCAGCATCTTGCTCAGAGTCTCGATGTCGTTGGCGCCGATATCCCCAACCACGAAGTACCGCAACCCACCTTGCGTCCAATTCTCCATGTTGAATGATCTCGCGTGGACTGGCCCTGACGGCAGACTCGCCGTCTCCTCTCCGCGATCTTGAAATATGAACACGGAGATCTCGTGCTTGCGCACCTGGTAGATCAGATGAGCGCCGGGCGTTTGTGCGAGATAAGTCACGCGTCCACCGAGCAGGGTGAAATCAGTGCCCTGCAATTCCGGCAAGTTAAAGCTGAATGGAATCTTTCCTTGAAACCACGGTTTTACCGTATGCCGGTCGGTTGAAATAACGTCCACAGGCGTCGCGCTGGCGAGTGCGGCCACGTGCAGGTCGGCTAGTTCACTATAAACATGCTGCCGGCGGGCGCTTTCACGCCCCACATACCAATTCACCGCGACCGATGCGAGCAGGACCGACAGAGCCGGGACGGCGACGATCTTCCACATCCAACCCGACGCTCGACGCGGTTTTGAGGCCACGCTCTTCGCTATCTTGGCTCTCAACTCCGCGCTGGGGGCATAGCGCTTACCAGCTGCGGCCACAGATCGCTTCATCTGCACGCGCTCCAATGCGTCACCAGCACAGGCGGTGCAGGCGCGCATATGAGCGCTGAACGCGCTGGCATCGGCGGAGGCTAGCTCTCCGTCCACGTAGGCGTCGATTTTCCCGCGCCACGCCTCACACGCCATCCGGTCCTCCTTGGAGCTTCGGTGCAAGCAAACCGCGCAATGCCTTCCGGGCGCGAAACAGCCGCGACATTACGGTGCCTGTCGGAATCGCCAGCGTATCCGCGATTTCCTGGTACGACATTTCTTCGACCTCGCACAACAGCAGAATCTCTCGGAAGTGCACCGGCAGTTCCTCCATAGCCCGCTGCACCGTCTCGCGGGTGGCCTGCGCGATCAGCAGGCTTTCCGGTGTTGTGCCTTCCGTGGAAGGAGCTGTCTCCTGATCTTCTTCATCAAACACAACCGTCGTCTTGAGCCCGGTCCGCGAGCTCAAGAATGAATTTCTGAGAATGCGGTACATCCAAGCCCGAAAATTCGTGCCAGCCTGAAATGACGAAAATCCACGGAGCGCTTTCGCGAAAGTCTCCTGCACCAAATCCTCAGCTTCTGCCGTGTCCTGCGTGAGCCAGTGCGCGAAGTTGTAGAGCTGGTCGAAGAGAGGCATAGCCAGATCTTCGAAATTCGCGGCAGGCGGGCGCTGGTCCGGCACCTTCATAGCATAAACCGCCAAATTCCAGTTTTATTCCTTCGAGCAAAACAATATTTCCGGGGGAATAAATCATGCGTTTCCGCGTTATCGCAGGTGAACGCGGAAGACAACCGCCATTACTGGCCAAATTGAGATCTTCCGCGAAAGGATAATCATGAAAAGCATTTGGAACTGGCTGACACATCCGCCCCCTGAAGGGCCGAACTCCACGATCTATCTCCGCATGATGGCAGGTGGCGTTTTCTTCTGGGAGGGCATTCTGAAATTCGTCTATGCCAACCAGGGAATTGGCCGCTTCACAAAACTTGGAATGCCGCTGCCCCACTTCACCGCCGACTTTGTGGCCTGCCTGGAAATCGTGGGAGGTCTATTGCTGCTTACCGGCCTGATGACCAGACTGATCGCTATTCCGTTCATGGTTGAGATGGTTGTCGCGATTCTGTCGACCAAGATAGCGCTCTACCTCGGCACGTCCCCACTGCCGCTGCCGGCGGCGCCACCGAAGATCGGGATGTGGGCCGTCTTGCACGAAGTTCGATCGGAATATGCGCAACTGCTTACGTCCGCATTCTTGATGATCAATGGTCCGGGCAAATGGTCTTTGGATGCATTGCTCAGCAAGAAGAGAACGAGCCGGAGTCAAGTAGTGGCCCCGCTGCGGCGGCGCGAGCCGGTCAATACGACCGTAGCGGCGTAGTCTTCGCGAGAAATATTCTCAAAGCCCTGGGAATAACTTTTCGCCCCGGCAGTTACCACGACCGCAACCGCAAAAAATTAGGAGAGATCATGAAAGAACCGAATCGAAGATCCTTTCTCAAGATTACCGGCGCCTCACTCGGTGTCGGTGTGCTTTACTCCGCGTATCCCGCGGCCGCGGCCAAAGGCGAAGTGGGAGACATGTTCGCATCCCTCGGCCGAGCCAGCGGCGAAAAGGTCTCGCCCTTTTCCTTCGTTCAACTCAGCGATGCGCACGTCGGGTTCAATGGGCCTCCCGACCCGCTCGGAACCAAAGCCTTCGAGCGCGCCGTTGAGATGATCAACGCCTTGCCGCAGCCGCCTGATCTCGTCCTCTTCACCGGCGATCTCACGCACGACACCGAAGACAAAGACGTGCACTCGCAGCGCATGAAGCAGTTTCAGGAAATTTCAAAGCACATGAATGTGCCGGTCATCCGCCATGTGCCCGGGGAGCACGATGCCGGACTCGATGGAGGAGCCCTCTACCGCGAGTTCTTTGGAGAGACCTATTACTCCTTCGACCACCGCGGCGTGCACTTCGTCGCCCTCGACAACGTCACGCGCGCCAAACCGGAAGTCGGCGCCGAACAAATTGCCTGGCTCAAGAAAGATCTGGCTCGGTTCTCGAAGACCGCGCCCATCGTTGTGTTCACGCATCGTCCGTTGTTTGATCTTCGCCCTGAATGGGAGTGGTTCACCAGCGACGGCGACGATGTGATGAACGTGCTCTCGGCGTACGACAACGTGACCGTACTCTACGGGCACATTCACCGGGATGACGAGCACGAAACGGGTAACGTTCACCACTACGCTGCACGCTCGTTGATTTTCGCGTTTCCCGACGCGAACTCCCCTGCTGGTCCGCGCAAGCCGATCCCATTCGACAAGGATCATCCCTTTAACAATCTCGGCATCCGCACGGTCAGCTTCAACGGCAAACCGCAACCCGGCTCTGCCCCGCTGTCTATCGGAGACGTCGAGCTCACGGCTCGCGAATTCCTCGGCATCAACGGGGTGCACCAACTGCTCAAGAATTCAAATATTTAGCGGTCTCCATCAACACAAAAACACATACAAGGATGACGATTTATGACTCGAACGAATTTGCCGAGAACTACATTCTTCACCTCTTTGTGCTTACTTGCGCTTGTGACGCTGACGGGCGCCAGACGCGCCGCCGCCGATGACATCCCAGTTGTCGAAATCACCGCCAAGCGGTTCGCGTTCAGCCCCGAAAAAGTCACGCTGAAGAAGGGGCAGACCGTAAAACTCAGGCTCCACAGCGAAGACGTGACTCACGGTTTCTTCCTGCGCCCTCTTAAGCTCGACGAGGAAATTCCCGCGGGCCAGACCGCCGAAGTCACGATTACACCGCAGACAGCAGGGACTTTCACTACGATCTGCGATCACTTCTGCGGCGCTAACCACGGCAACATGAACATGACGATCGTGGTGGAGTAGGCGAATGCAGCCCGCGCTCCTTCACCACGCTGGGACAAAGCTCGCCGCCGTGATCGCGGCGGCGAGCCTGATCCTCTTGACGGGATGCGAAGTTCGTCAGCCGGGCAGCCTCGAAACCAAGTTCATGCAAGGCGCGAAGCGGCACCTCACGATCGGCGGTCGTTCTGACGCAAACCCACTCCATGCCACCGAAGAGAACATCCATTCGGGCCAGAAGAATTTCGGCGCGTACTGCATGGTCTGCCACGGACTCGACGGTCAGAACACGGGCGTGCCCTTCGCCGAGAAGATGGCGCCACCGGTTCCACCTCTGAATCTGCCGGCTGTGCAGTCCTACACAGATGGCCAGTTGCATTGGATTATTCAGAACGGAATTTTTCCTTCGGGGATGCCGGCTTCGAAAGACGTTTTCCGCGACGAGGAGATCTGGCAGCTAGTGCTCTTCATCCGCCGCTTGCCGCCGAAGGGAAGTCTGGGAGAGCCCCAGGTGTACGGTGGTGATGGGAAACCTGCAAATGCCGAGAAACGAGGATCAGCCGACAGTTCCCAACGCAACTAGAGCGAAGCGTTTGTCATCGGATTTATTGCAGTGGCTTTGAAGCTATCCATGAATGCGTCGGCGACGGAGTACCGCATCACGTGATCGTATTCGGGGCCCAGGAAGCGCCGCAGGCGATCGGTATTCATGATGTATTGCCCGGTCATGTAGGGAACTGCCTCGGGTGGAATCGCTGAAATCTTCTGCTTCCAAAGGAATTTGAGCACCTGCCGCATGGCCCACTTTCCGGGAACACGCACCAGTTTGGCCTGCGCTATCTCTATACAGCGTCCGAACGTTAGCGGCTCGCCGCGCCCGGCGACGTTTAACACCGTAAGTCGTTGCGGCTCAGGTTCACGTTGCAGAATGTGTTGGACGAGACGGGCCATATCGTCCACATGAATGAACTGGATCTTGTTGTCGATGTATTGCTGTCCGCGGGGAAGCATGCATGGCAGTCGCTTGCCCTCGCTCCGCATTCTTTCGGCGCGCGCGCCTTTGCCATTGGGAGTGCCGCGAAACGCTCCCATCAGGTAGTTCTCGACGCTGGCCCCTGCGAAAATATGTGGCCGCAAAATGTAAGCACTGCATCCTCGCAGCGCCGGTGAACGCTGCTGCACGACTTCATCCGCTTGCTTTTTGTGGATGGCGTAAGGCAGCGTGTGTGCGGTTAACGGCGATTCCTCGGTGGCAGGCATAGGAAAATCTGGTCCGTAGGCCGAGACGCTACTTGGGAAAATGAACTGTTTGATTCCGTCGTCGGTGGTGCGGTTTGCTTCAGTAGCGGCCTCCATCACTCGCGCGGTTCCTGCGACATTGATCTGCCACATGCGCTCGACGTCGAGCACTCCCGTGCGCACGGGATCGATCACAAATGCCAGGTGCACGACGGCGTACGCATGCGTGTCGCGCAGCAACTCGTACAGCGCCCGGGTGGACGACTCCTGGCCGAGGTCCATGCTTTCGAACTGCAATTCGCGGTCGGTGTGGGGTGGACTCACGTCCACCCCGATGACCGAAAAACTCCCCAGCAGTGGCAATAGCCTGGAGCCCAGGTTGCCCGAAACACCGGTTACCACTACGACAGGCTTGGCCATCAGTTCGGTTTTGCCGCCGGAGGTGGAGTTTGCTGCTGCGGCGCCGGAGCCATCGGGCTGGGAGCCATTCGGGGATTCGGCATCCGCGGCTGCGGCGCCATACCGGGCGCGCCCGGACCGAAATATGCTTCGTTCGTCTCGACCTTGTACGAACCGTTCACCTTGTCCATCATCTCCCGCGTGCGCTGGTTCTGCAACGTGCTATGGATCTCCTCTTTCACCTGATCGAGACTGGGCTGGTCCTTGCTGTTCAACTTGTAAATGTAGTGCCCGCCCGAGTCGTTGATCACCTGGGAAACCTCGCCCGCCTTCAGATCGAACACCGCAGCGTGTCCTGGCGGAAGGGCGGCGCGACGCACCTTGGGGAGACTGACGGTCGGAGACTCAATCTTCATGCCACCGGCCTCAAACGCTTCCTTCTGCAATTTCACAAAGTCTTCGCCCGCCGCGGCCCGCGTTCGCAAACTCTCGGCGAGTTGCGACATCGCTTGCTCGGCAGCGTCGGTCTTAGCTTTCTCCTCGGCCTGTTTCGCCTTCTGTTGTTCCTCAGTTAACTTCTCCGCTTTGTCGTCGTCATCATCATCCTTCGCATCGGTATCCAGTTGCTTCGTGCGTGGCACAAACAACCGGTCCAAGTTGTATTGCTCGAAAGCTTCAGGATGTTCTTTGTAGTATGCCGCGATGTCCGCTGGCGGAACTTTGGCCGCTTCTTCCTGAATGTTGCGCCGCAATTCGTTCGCCAGAATCTGCATCTTCGCGAACTTGAGGTTTTCTTCGTAGGTAGTAGTCTTGTCCAGGCCTTTCTTCTTCGCCTGAGTCGACAAAGCGATGAGCTGCGGCAGCAGGTTGGCCAACTGCTTTCTCAACTGAGGCGTCAGGTTGGGAACGAGACTGCCAGCCAGCTTTTCAAACTCGGCCCTGGTCCACGTGGTTTTACAGTCGGCCGAAGGCGTTTTCGCGGCAGGCGTTGCCGCAGGCTTCGCCGCAGTTCCCGCTGCGGTCGCTGTCTTAGCCGGTGCCGGGCAAACTCCATTGACAGTGATAACCACCGCATCGGCAGGAACGGAGGCGGAGGTATCTTTGGGTTTTGCTTCACCGTTCGGAGCGACTCCGGCTGGCGCCGGGGGAGGCGTGCCCGGTGTGGCTTGTCCCCAAGCCATCGCTCCCAACAAAACACACAGCAGCCAACTCTTACGCATAGACTATTTCCCTCCAGGATTGGTCCATCAGAAATTGAAAAATACTAAACATCAAATCGTAGCACAAGCCGCGTTCCTTCCCCGATTCTTGGCGAACGATGATTTGTCCAGTAGTGCATGACTTCCAATCGACTGAGCGGCGTTCCCTCCCGCGATTTGCTTGGCGCTTTGCACTCTCAACGGCGATAATTCCTGCATGTCAGGAAGCCCAGCCGTTTCGTCCGCGGAGTTGATGCGCGCCGAAAAGCGTTCGGCAGCAGGCAACTCCGTCCTGGCTGCCATCGTCATCACTGGGCTGAAGATTGTAGTCGGGGTTACCACGGGTAGCTTGGGCATCCTCTCGGAAGCTGCCCATTCCGGACTCGATCTAATCGCATCGTTACTCACGTTTTTCTCTGTCGGAGTTTCGGATAAACCCGCGGATGCTGATCATCAATACGGCCACGGAAAAGTCGAGAACTTCTCGGCGTTCGTCGAAACCGCCCTGCTGCTGCTGACTTGCATTTGGATCATTTACGAAGCGGTGCTTCGTCTTTTCTTCCGCCGTATCGAAATCGAGCCGTCGATCGCGGCCTTTGCCGTGATGCTGTTCTCCATGGGAGTGGACTGGTGGCGGTCGCGCGCACTCGGCCGGATTGCCAACAAATATGACAGCCAGGCGCTCGAAGCCGATGCTCTGCATTTCTCAACCGACATCTGGTCCGCGGGGGTGGTGGTCCTGGGTCTGGCGCTGGTTCTCATCGGACGCTACTACCGTGTCGACTGGCTGCGTGATTCCGATCCCATTGCCGCGCTCTTCGTAGCCGGAGTCGTTGTGTCCGTGAGTTGGCGGTTGGCCCGACGCACCATCGACGCATTGCTCGACGCAGCCCCACCGGGGGTGCGTTCCCAGATTTACGATGCAGTTTCTCATGTCGAAGGCGTTCTCGAGGTTGACCGCGTGCGCATTCGCCGCGCCGGAAATCGGTACTTCGCCGATCTCGCCGTGGGCCTAGCGCGCACCGTAACTTTTCAGCGATCGGGACAGTTGGTTGGCGCCGTGACCGAGGCGGTTCAACGCGTGCTTCCCGATGCGGATGTGACGGTTCAGCCGCTACCCCGCGCGCAACGTTCAGAGAATATTTTTGACCGCATTCGAGCGGTAGCTACACATCGAAATCTCAACGTGCACGACATCAGCGTGCAAGACCTGGCTGGACGCCTTCACGTCGAACAGCACGTTGAACTCGACGAGCGTATGACCCTCAAAGACGCTCACGACCAGGTAACCGAACTCGAAGCCGACATGCGCCGTGACGTCCCGGAAATCTCCGATATCCTTACCCACATCGAGAGCGAGCCGGCCACAATCGAAAAGCCCGAAGAGTTAGCCGGCGACGCCGAGCTCGAGCATCGACTGAAGGCCGTCGCCGCCCAGTTTCCTGAGATTCTCGATGTTCACGATTTCATCTTTAAACGCGTGCGAGATCGACTGTTCCTCTCATGTCATTGCACGCTGTCGGATGATTTGTCGCTCGCCCGCGTGCACGATATTCAGACCGAGTTAGAAATACGCTTCAAACAGGACGCGCCGGAGTTGTTCCGAGTCTTAATTCACCCTGAGCCCAGCACCGACAATCGAAGGTAGGACGGACGATGATCTCTGCCAAAGCCATCTGGACAGACAAAGAACGCTACATCGGCGAAGCCACTTCACGGCATGCCATCGTGATGGATACAGCATCGGAGAAAACCGCCGGCTCACCGATGGAACTCGTGTTGATCGCGCTCTGCGGATGCACGGCCTCCGACGTGGTCGGCATCCTGCGCAAGAAGCGCGAGCCGTTCACCTACTTGGAAGTTAGCGCCGAGGGGGAGCGCGCAGCGGGATATCCAGCTGTCTATATACAAATCAAACTGTTTTACCGCGTCGGTGGTAAAGTCTCTCGCAAGGCCGTGGAAGATGCTGTCCGCCTCTCGAAAGAGAAGTACTGCTCGGTTTCGGCTATGCTTGAAAAGACGGCAAAGATCTCTTCTGAAATTGAATATGTCGATGATGTGACTCGTGGAGGAATGCAGTGAACAAGCGCCTGGTTTTCTTTCCCGCTTTCTTTGCCATCTTGAGCTTTGCAGGTTTCCTGCACACCTCGAATGCGGAGAGCGTGAAAGCGATGCAGATTGTGTTTTTGATTGCCACGGGAATGTGCCTGGGCGTTTCTCTGGCGCATCTGGTGGTTCAGTTGCGCGGCAAGTCTCAGTCATAGGCAAACTCATGCCCGCAAAGATTGTGCTTTTCACCCAACCCGGCTGCCTCTCCTGCGAACTGTTGAAGGTCTACCTCGAAGCTAGAGAGTTCGCCTTCGAAGAGCACAATATCAGCACAGACCTCGAGGCTCGCCGAATCATGATGGAAGAGCACGACAGTACCCAGACTCCAACTCTGGTCATCGTTTCCGACGAAGTCCAGGAAGTCGTTGTCGGCTTTGATCCTGTGCGTCTTGACCAGTTACTAGATCCAGCCCCATCATCGGATTCGGTGACTGAATCCTGAATCTCTCCCGGCCCAGCAAAAGCGCGCCTCATCCCCTGCGCGGATACTTTCTGATTGCGTCGGCCGCATTTCTCTGGGGAGTCTCTGCAGCCGTGGGCCGCGCCGTGTTTACGGGAAAACTACCGTTGGCCGGAGAGGGTTTGCACCCCATCGCACCGCTCATCCTCTCGCAGACGCGAGTCTCGTTCTCGCTTCTGGTCCTGCTCCCCATCCTCGTCGGCCGGCGCGGATGGTCGCGCATTAAAATGCCGACGCCCGATCTCCTGCGGTGCCTCGTACTCGGAATGCTCGGCGTCGCGGCATCGAACTACTTTTATTATGTCGCCATTCAGAAGACGAGCGTCGCGATCGCGATAGTCGTTCAGTACACAGCTCCTGTCTGGGTGCTGTTGTATGTAGTTTCCCGCGGACAACAGAAGTTGTCGCTGCAAAAGGTGGCGGCGGTGGGTGTCGCCATCACCGGTATCGCGCTGACCATCGGCCTATTCGGCGCGGAGGCTGGATCTCCGCTCCGTTTCGAATCCTACGGCTTCATCGCGGCCCTCTTGGCTTCGTTCTCCTTCGCGTTCTATAACGTCGGCGGGCACCGCATTCTCGCGCGCTACGATCGCTGGCGCGTCCTGGTCTGGACTTTAGGCGTGGCGGCGGTCTTCTGGCTGTTCGTGAATCCTCCGTGGAAGGTAGCGGCCGAGCACTATGCCCCCGCCCAGTGGGTATTTCTTTTCATCTTTTCCCTGATCTCGGTACTCGGGCCGTTCTCGCTTTACTTCCGCGGTCTGCAGCATCTCGAGCCCACCCGTGCCATCATCGCCAGTTGCCTGGAGCCCGTCTTCTCCATCGTGTTGGCCGCGGTGTTTCTGGGAGAAGGAGTACGCCCGATTCAGACTTTAGGAATCGTGCTAGTGCTTTCGGCAATTGTAATCGTGCAAACCCGCAGTAGCGCGGCGACCGGGTCGCAGGATGCAGTCGTTGTCGATCCCATCGAATAGAGAGCTTAGCGACAGGCCTCGACGTAGAGGCTCTCGCTGCGCCGCACCTCGAGTTCGATCTCATCAATTTCCGGGATGGCGCTGTTTCTGTAGCTGGATGCTGCCACTCGTTCGAATCCGGCTTCGCGCATCATGTGCACGACTGCTTTGCTGTCGAGCATCTGCGAATGGTGAGATCCCGGATGGAGTATGTCTTGCAAGGAGTGATTCGGGCTTAATCGCGACAGGCAGTTTTGCGCGGCCAGCGGACTTTGATCGGCCAGATATTCTCGCGCGATCCGCTCAAGGTCAGGGTCCACAATGCGCAAAATCCCCTGAGGGGCGAGAACCCAGAAACACTCTTTTGCAATTACCCGCGACTCCGACCCGGTAAAGTGCTCAAAGGTGTGCGAAGAATAGATATACCGCACGCTTGCGTCGGCAAACGGAAGCCCCTTGCGTACGTCATAGCGTCGCACGTCGCGAGGCCAGGCCGGCGTATGCAATAGGCGATTGACCAGAGGAATTCGCGAGAGAGTAACGGTCGGCGAGTTGTCGAGGTTGCGCCAACCGCTGATGCCGGACAGGCCACAGCCGATATTGATTTTGTCAGTGCTGCTCTTGTCGGAAGGCATGTGTTCCGAAATCCTAGCATGACGGAACCGGATGGTCTCGCGGTCGGAAACCCTAGCATCTAAGAATCTGACTCGTCACTCGAACTTCTTCCCCTTCGTCTCCGGCAGCTGAGTCGTCATCAGCGCCGCAAGCAAATAGCCCGCCGCGCACAAGTAGAATGCCCAACTCAACCCTTTCGCCTGCCCCACGCGTCCGATCACCAGCGGCGCGAGGGAACTCATCGTGCGCGCTCCGTTATAGGTAAAGCCCAAAGCGCGCGCTCGCACAGAAGTAGGGAAGATCTCGCTGCCTATGATTCCCGATCCCGAAAAGATTCCTGTCCCGAAGAATGCGACCAGAGTCCCGAGTACCAGCAAGACAACCGGAGACCGCGCCGCCGCATAGAGAGGAATCAGACATGCTGCTACCAGGGTGTAAACCAGAAACGCTCTTTTTCGTCCCAAATGGTCGGCCACCCAGCCGAAGCTGGCATATCCCGGAAACATGCCAAAAAGATTGAGCACGACCAGCAAAGTCGTCATCCCCATCACGCCGAAGCCGCGCCCGCCTTGCTCCACCGGCAAAGACAAATACGGAGGGAGCCACGTGAACAGTCCCCACCAGGCAAACATCCCGAAAAAATTGAATAGCAGAAGAGCAAAAGTATGCCGCACATAAGGCGCCCGAAAAATGACCATCGTAGAGACGTAACTAGTTACGTCTCCGCCCGTAGCGCTTATGACGCCACGGTCCCGCCCTGATTCCTGATCCCGCCACATCTCAGATTCCGGCACGCGACGCTGAATCCACAACGTAATGACCGCCGGCAGTATCCCGACAAAGAACACCGCTCTCCACCCGTAGTACCGCGCCACCGGACCCGCGACGAGAGCCGCCGCGGCAAAGCCCAGCGCCCAGGAACTCTGCACAATCGAAATGGCCTTCGCCCGGAATTCGTTCGGCCAGCTTTCCGCCACAAGTGTTGCTCCAGTATTCCACTCGCCGCCCATGCCCAGGCCCAGGACGAATCTCGCTGCCGCCAGCATGAAGATGCTTGTGGCCAATCCCGACGCGAAGGAGCACACCGAGTAGGTGAGAATGCTCGCCATCAGCGCCTGCTTGCGCCCGATGCGATCCGCAAGAAATCCGAACAGCACGCCGCCGAGCCCGGACGCGAGCAGCGTTAACGTCCCTAGGGACCCCGCAGCCGTCTTGCTCATCCCCAGGTCGCGCATCAGCCGCGCCAGGACCAGCGAGTACAGCATGGCGTCAAACGCATCGAGCGCCCATCCCATTGCGGCCGCCAGCAGCGTTCTGCGCTGCCCCGGTGTTGCCTGGCGGATCAGTTCTAGAGGGCCGATAGCCATGAGGGATCTAAGGTAGGTCTGGCGGATTGTAAAGCCGAAAGGAAAATTGTCAAACTTTGGTGAGCCGGGGCAATCAGCCCGTGGCCATCCGCCGTAGCAAATGAAAATATCTGCGAGCCTTCTTTACGTCGCGCCCAATCTGCTCGCGCAGCGCCTCCACTGACGGAAACTTGATCTCGTCCCGCAGTCGTTCGAGGAAGCAGATTTCGACCTCGGTCTCGGGCGTCAGCTCAATGGGATGGAAGTTCAGCAGGTGCGTCTCGATGGCGAACAATTCAGCGCCAAACGTCGGACGATTGCCGACATTCGTGACGGAATCAAATCGCTCTGTGCCTACACGCGTCCAGGTGACATAAACCCCGTCTTTCGGAACCAACTCTTCGTAGCGCGCCAGGTTAATAGTCGGCACCGTGTACTTCGATCCATAGCCGCGCCCGCGCCCGGGCTTCCCCAGAATGCAGAACGGGCGCGCTAGCAGATGCCGCGCCCTGCTCACTCGTCCTTCGGAGATCAGCCTGCGAATCTGGCTGCTGGAGACCGTCTCGCCTCGGAGCTTCATCTCCGGATAAACCTTAACCTCAAATCCCATCTCCCGGCCGAAATCCGCCAGCAGAGTCATATCGCCCGCTGCCTGGTGTCCAAAACGAAAGTTGTAGCCTTCGTGTACCGCGCGCGCGCGCAGCTTCTTCTTCAGAATTCGTTCCGCAAACTGGCGCGGCGTCATCAGCGAAAGATCACGCCCAAAAGGAAGTACGAGAACGGCGTCGACCCCTGTGCTCTCCAGCAGGCGGAGTTTCTCTGCTGAGGGCGTGAGCAATTTCAGGCCCGACTCGGGGCGCAATATCCGCGACGGATGTGGCTCGAACGTAACCGCTACAGCTTTGCCGGCACTCGTTCTGGCCAGCGAAACGATTTCCTGCAACACATGCGAGTGTGCCCGGTGGACTCCATCGAAATTCCCCACGCTCACCAGCGTTGGCCCAAAGTCCGAGGGAACGTCATCGAGTTTATGGAAAACTTGCATAGAAACTGAGGAAGGCGTCGGGCGTCAGGCCTCGGCATTCCTGTCGATTTGGCCGATGTCTTCGGCCCGAAGCCTGGTGCCTGACGCCCGCAGTTAGATTTCGAACTCCAGCTTCATCCCGTCATGCGCTAGCCGCACGTGCCGTGGCAGCGTCGCGTTGGTGGCCTCGTGTGCCAGATCGTGACAGATGTGAGTGAAGAACGCGCGTTTGGGCTTCAGCCGATCCACAATGCTCATCGAGTTTTTCACCGTCGAGTGCGTCGGGTGCGGCTTGTGCCGCAGTGCATCCAGAAACAGAATGTCCAAGTCTTCAAGCTGATGCAGGGACGACTCCGGAATCTCGCTGTGGTCGGTCAGGTAAGCTGCCGACCCGAAGCGGTAGCCATAAATCTGGGTCTCGCCGTGAATCAGAATCACCGGCTCGAACTGCACGCCAAGCACATCCACGGGTCCGTCGATCGGACGCAGTTCCAACAACGGCAGCCCGCCAAACTTGTAATCGGCGTCAAAGATGTAGCTGAACATCTTGCGCAGAAACGCTGCTGAGTCAGGCCGCGTGTAGAGTGGCAATTTGCCCGGCTTGTGGCGGTAGCTTAGCGGCCGCAGGTCGTCAATGCCGAGAATGTGGTCGGCATGCGTGTGAGTGTAGAGCACCGCGTCGACGCGCGTTATCTTCTCGCGGATAGCTTGGGTGTAAAAATCCGGAGTGGTATCGATAAGCACGACGTTCCCGCCGTACTCGATCATGATCGAGGGGCGGGTGCGCCGGTCATGGGGATCGGTCGATCGGCAGACTGCGCAGTCGCATCCCAGCGTCGGAACGCCCATCGACGTTCCACTGCCTAGCACGGTCAAGGTCGCTTTCATCTTCCTAGGGTTCCGGTGCCCGGTCCGGCGGCGGGGCCCGCTTGTGGCGGGCGCGCCAGCGCGTTGGTCACCTCGACGTAGGCCATACGCAGCTCGTAGAGACTGTTTTGCAGGAAATTCTCTTCCGCCGTGGTGAGATTGCCCTTCGTCTTTTCTGAGATGAGGCTCAGCGTATCGATGGTCTGCCGTGCACCGATAATGTCGATACGCGGCTGCTCACCCTGCTGTCGCATTAACCCCATCTGCAGCATCGCCGTCATATACAGCGAAGCCATGAAGCGCTCAAAGGTCATTTCGAAATCTTTGACAGAATGTCCGCTGAGTTCGACTTGCGAATCGAGTTCCTTCGACGACTTGTGGTACGCGTCGACCTGTGCTTGCTGCTCCGCCGCGGTGGGTAGCGGAGGTATCTCCGCGCTGGCTTCGGTATTCTCCGTCGCTGGCGGCGCAGACTGCGTTGGGGCTTTGCTCTGCTCAACTGGCGGTGCGGGCGCTGGCTTAGGAGGCTCCGGCTCTTCCGCAACCTCCGCACGCAGTTCGCCGTCAGAAGTGAACAGCCGCCGGTCAGTTACCTTGAACTCAGACTGCTGGTATTTTTTTTCAGCCATAGACTCTTTCCTTACAAAGAAACAAGCTTTTCTTAACCTTCTTCGCGGAGTTCCTTAGCGAAGATAACGCTCAGAAGCTCTTACGCTCGATGATGTTCGAGCGACCTCTCGGACAAAAGCACGGCGTTCTCTACCGGCAACGCTACGACGGTTGCCCGCGTGGCTCCGATCATCACCTCGCGGCCAGGCATGCCCACTTCGCGCCGTATGTACCCCAACGCTACTGTCTTTTCGGCGCCTCGAAGGTGCAAAGAGGCCGAGCTCGTGATCTCGCCCACTTCTTTCTCTCCCGCCATAATCTTGGTACCCGCCGCGATCTCCACCACCCCCTCGGCCACGAACCCGGAGAACTTCCGATGGACAGCCCCCCGTGAACGAATGCGTTCCACAATCTCCTGCCCAACATAGCAGCCTTTATTGAAATTCAACGCCCGAGTCTGCTCGGTCTCCTGCGGCAAGTCGCGCTCGCGGATGTCCACACCATACCGCGGAATGCCCGAGACGATGCGGTGCAGTTCCAGAGCTTCAGAACCAACGGGCGCAGCCCCAGCCCCAAGCAAGGCGTCCCAGAGTTGCCGAACGCTTCCGGGCGCCAGCCAGATTTCATACGACGGGTGCGCTTCGTCCTCACTTCGCACCACCGTGCACTCCGCGCCGCGCCACGTCATCGATTGCACCTGCAAGGCCCGCATCTCGGGAATCGTGAATCCAGATGCCGTCAGCACCGTGCGCGCATTGGGTCCTGCAACGCCCAGAGCCGTTAGTTGCTCACTAAAGTTCGCGACCTCAACATCGTCCATGATGATGTAGTGGTCGAACGTCGCCAGAACTTTTTCCACCTGGCCGCAATCGGTATCAACCGTAATGGATTCCCCTCGGTTGTACGCGAAAAGATCACCCAGAATGTGCCCCTGCGGATTCAGCAGAAAAGCGTAAACTCCCTGCTCCACCCCTAGATCGCGGAAGTTGTTGGTCACCATCCCGTTCAGCCAGCGCACGCGATCGCCGCCAGCGAGCGAAATCTTGGCCCGATATCCGAGGTCGTACACTCCGCACCTCTCGCGTAGCGCAGAAAACTCGGACTGAGCATCGGAAAAGCACGCCGCCGTCGTCGCGCCGCGATACTCGCCGACGCCCGCCGCGCCCAATCCCTCGCCACTAACCTGAAGTGCAGTGAACCCCATACTGAAACTACGATTATAACGAAGCCGCAATCGAACCATGTGGGCGAAAGCTTCCTTCGTGATACTTAGTGTCCTTCGTGGTTGAGGGTTTTCCTGCCACGAAGCACAATCCCTGCGGTATGTGTTAACTTCCTGCCGTGGACACGCAGAAGCCCGCCAGGAAGCGCATTGCCGTCATCCCCGGAGACGGCATAGGCCAGGAAGTCATCCCGCAAGCGGTCAAAATCATTCAGGCCACGGGAGCGAACGTGCAGTTGACCAACTTCGACTGGGGCGCCGACCGCTACCTTCGCGATCAAGTCACAGTGCCGCCCGACGGCTTCGCCATGTTGGCCCGCGATTTCGATGCGATTCTGGTCGGGGCCTTCGGAGATCCTCGCGTCAAGACCAACATCCACGCCAAAGAAATCCTGCTCGGCATGCGCTTCAAAATGGATCTGTACGCCAACGTGCGTCCGGTTCGCCTGCTCGATGCCGCATTGTGTCCGCTGAAGGGAATTGAGCCCAAAGACGTCGACTTCGTCGTGCTCCGCGAAAACACAGAAGGCGTCTACACCGATGCCGGCGGGGTCTTCAAGCAGGGAACGCCCGACGAGATCGCGACGCAGGAAGACATCAACACGTGCAAAGGCGTCGAGCGCATCATCCGTTGCGCCTTCAAGTACTGTGAAGACCACAAGAAGGTGGACGGCTCCCCGAGAAGAAAAGTTTTGATGTGCGACAAATCCAATGCCATGACGCACGCCGGAGGCCTTTGGCAGCGCGTCTTCAAAGAAATCAGCGGCGAGTATCCCCAGATTACCGCGCAGCACATGTACGTCGACGCTCTCTGCATGCAGATGGTCCGCGATCCCCGCCAGTTCGACGTTATCGTCACCAACAACATGTTCGGCGACATCATCACCGACCTCGCCGCCGGTCTGCAGGGAGGCCTCGGCATGGCCGCCAGCGGCAACATCCACCCCGGCAAAACTTCAATGTTCGAGCCAGTCCATGGTTCCGCTCCGCCGATCGCGGGCAAAAATATCGCCAATCCGTTTGGTGCGATCCTGACTGCGGCGATGATGTTGGCGCATCTGGGATTGGTGAACGAGGCAGGGAAGATCGAAGCAGCGGTGCTCGAAGCCGTCCGCCAGAAGAAGACTACACAAGATATCGGCGGCTTGCTAGGCACGAGAGAAGCCGGAGACTGGGTCGCAAACCATGTTAACCATAGTTAACCATCCGGTCCTGTCATCCTGAGCGCAAGCGAAGACTATGTGAAAACGATGCTGAAAGGCGTCTCGGCATTACCGCGCTGGAGCTACTTGCAGAGGCAATATTTCTGGGGCTGCTCTTCGGCCTTCTGCTCGCTCCCTCCAACTTCAACGCCTTGGCCGTAGGATCACTGCCGGTTGTGCTCATGTTGTTCTTACATGGATACTACTTCACGCGGCCGCTCGTTGGGCTCCTATGGAAGCGAGGCAACTATTGGATCTACGGACTGATCGCTTCTATTTTGTTCATTGGTCATATGGGCATAGGCTATGCGCGATTAAGGCCGGATATGAGACAGGTTAGCTCTTGGATCGTGGTCACGTTTTTTGTCGTTGGCTGCGCGATCGTATTCGTCTGTGCAGTAATGGGTCATAGGTGGCTAATCCATAGTCGGAAGCTGGCGGGTGGCTCTCCCTAAACCCGGCCATTGCGCCACCATCGCTGCATGCCCTAAGGCACCCGGAACGCGTCAGGGAGTTTCTACCGCTCGCGCCGTCTAACGGAACTTTGCTACCGTCTTCCCACCAGCAGCGCCAGCTCCCGCCATTTCCAAGGGCAATCCACATCCGCAAACCCAATCTCGCTCAGCCACTGAAGCTGCGTCTCGACGTCGAGCAACTTGTTGGAAGGATCCTCAGTCTCGACGGTAAACCCGATTCGCCTCAGGAACTCTTCGTGCAATCGCGGAGTAGGCGAAGCCACATGCTCCAGGTTGCAAAACACGCCACCCGGATTGAGCAAGTCGAAAATCTCCGCATAAAGCGAGCGTTTCCGTTCGTGCACGACATGATGAATGGCGAAACTGGAGATCACCGCATCAAACTTGCCAATACCCGGTAGCGGCGAGTCAAGATTGTGCTCCGCGACCGTAACCTTGGCATCGCCATCAAAGCGTTTGTGCGCCAATTCCAACATCGCAGGAGAAAAATCGATGGCCACGGCATCGGTATCGGGGTACGGCTCCCTCACCAAAGCCAGCAACCGTCCGTCGCCGGTACCCAGATCGAGAATGCGGCGCGTACTTGGGGAGATGAATTCCAGCAGCGCCGACTCTCCTTCGGTTCGATGGGAGATCTGGTCCGCACGTTCCAAATAGTCACGCGCGTGCTCGCTCGACGGCCACAGATTCACGGGTTTCATTGCTGCCATGAGGGAAAAGTATACGGAAACGTATAAACTCAATCTCAATGAATAAAGTTAAGGGGCACTCCTCGCGAGTTCTTCGGCTGTTTTTCGCGGTCGTACTGGCTGTTGCTTGGGTGCAGAAACCGGTTCGCGCCCAAGACACGCCGCCTGTGGACCAAGGGAGCGCCCAGTCCCAATCCTCCGCCTCTCAGGAATCCCCATCGACGCAAGAATCCTCGAAAGACGAAGTCAAAATCACTCCACGCCAGGCCGAGGAACTCTTCCACTCAGTCGACGAGATTCTGCAGTTCGACAGCAAAGAGTCGGGGCTGCCCATCAAGAGGGAAGTGAAGCGTAAGCTGACCAGTCGCGATGAAGTCGTCTCCTATCTCACCAGCCATCTCAATGACGAAGACACGCAGCGCCTGCGCCGCTCAGAGCTGGTGCTGAAGAAGTTTGGGTTGCTTCCGCGCGACTTCGATCTGCAAACGTTCCTGGTAGCTCTGCTGCGCGAAGAGGTCGCCGGCTACTACGACCCCAAGACAAAAACGGTAAACCTGCTCGAGTGGGTGCCGATGGCAGAGCAAGAACCGGTCATGGCCCACGAGTTAACACACGCGCTCCAGGATCAATCAGTCGGCCTGCAGAAATGGATGAAGAGAGGTGAAAAGGATCTCGCCGAAATCAAGAAAGATCCCACTCCCGCCGACATCGAAAACGACGAAATGGACAATGCGCGCGAAGCCGTCATCGAGGGTCAGGCCCAGGCCATGCTGTTCCAATACGCCATCGCACCGACTGGCCGCACGGTCGTCTCGTCGCCCGAGTTGGTCGATGCGATGGAAGAAGAAACCCTGACCGGTACGCCCGGCACAAAGGTCTTTAACTCGGCCCCCATTTTCATGAAGGAGTCCCTGACGTTTCCCTACAGCTACGGCTTGCAATTCGTCGTCAAGCTGATGCAGAACGGAGGCAAGCAGAAGGCCTTTGCCGGAGTGCTGCAGAATCCTCCCCACACCACGCGCCAAATCATGCAACCAGAGACGTATCTCGCTGGCGAGAAGATTGAGCCCATGCTTGTGCCCGATTTCAAGCGTGACTTCAAGGACTACAAGAAGTTCGATATCGGAGCTATGGGTGAGTTCGACGTCGCGGTGCTGATCGAGCAGTACGCCGGCAAGCCGTCGTCGAAACGCCTCTATCCAGAGTGGCGTGGTGGATACTACTACGCCGTGAAATCTAATCCGGCTCCCAATTCAGCCGCAGCACCGGCTGCGCCCTTGGGATTACTCTACGTTTCGCGCTGGTCAAACGCCGACAAGGCCGCCGAGTTTGCCTCGATCTATGCCCAGTCTCTCAAACAGCGCTACAAGAAGGTCGATGAGGCTGGAGATCCAGCCCCCGATAAGTCCGCCCAGAGCGGGGAATCGAAGGTCGACCTGCTGAAAGGCCGACATACCTGGACCACGGATGAAGGCGCCGTAGTCATCGAAGAACAGGGCGACACAGTCTTCGTTAGCGAGAGCCTGGACGCGGCCACGACTACAACGCTGGAGAAGGAAGTATTCGGTGCGCAGCCCGCGGCGCATTAAGAGGGTCCTATCGTTTCTTCTTGTCGCTCTCGTCGGGCAACTCTCCGAGGAAGTGCTGTACCTTTGCTGCGACTGTGAAGTTTCTCCCGCCCCGCTCAACTGTCAGTTTGCGCTCCTGCCCCGGCGTCCCGCCCAGCATGGCCCACACTGGCCCCATGGTTGACCCGCGCACCGGAATATCGTTGACCGCGACAAGGTAATCGCCCGCCTGAATGCCATCAGTCCCCGAAGGCACCGATGGCTTGCCTTCGAAATCCGCAACCCCCAGAACCGCGTAGCGCCCATCGTCCTCAGGACGCAGCACGAGACCAATCACATCGAAATCCGGAAACGTAAATGTCCGTCCGACCTCGAAATAAACCGTCGAGTGCGCATAGTCCAGCCCGACTCGATAATTGAGCAACACGTTCGAACCGATCAGTCCGGCTGTCGCAATACCCGCGCGCTTGCTAAAGAACTCCATCCGATCTTTCTGGAAGTCCACCATCGCTACATTGGCAAGGAAGAGGGGCCCGTACTGCAAGCGGTCCAGGCGCATCAGTTTCCACTTCGGTTCCTCATCCAGTCCCCACATGTTGGCGGAACCGACGGCACCGGTCATGTGCGGCCAATCGGCATGGGCCGTAGCGAGCATGTCGAACACATCTTCTGACAAAAAACTGATGCAGGAGCCGACATCGAGTGCGAGGTTGTATTTCTTGTTTTCGATCTTGCTCGGAACCTGAATCAGCCCATTCTCCGCGTTCAACTGGACCTTGCCGCCCGAACCTCTGAACTGAATCGTGCCCGGCTCGCCAATCGAGAACTTGTGCCCAGGAAAATCAATCAGCACGTCAAAGTGGCGCAGCACCACGGACGGAATATTGATCTCAGCACTAACTCCCGGAGCGAGCACCGACGCCGCGTTCACGGGCTTCAGCGGAATCTTGGCTACCTTAACCGCGTCGAGCGGGATCGTCATCCCTCCCACATTCATCGCATGCGGTGGAGGTGAGGAACACTCGTGGTCATCGCAAGTCACTGAGAGGCCCAACAGCATCGCCACACGGCGAGAGAGTTCGAGATCAGGATTGCCGTTATCAACCCAGGCATGCACGCGCGAAGTCGATCCATCGGGCAGAGACAGATCAGCGTCAATCACAACGCGATTGTGATCGATGGCCGCGGGGACCGAAACAGACTTGGGCTCGGGGGACGCCGGTTTGTCCTGAGCCAAGGTGAAGCCACAGAGCAGAAACAAGATGCAGAATGCCGTACAAGACCGCATCTTCAAATTGTAGCGCCCCTCAGCCGCCGATACCCAGCAATCATGCGTCTGTCCTGTATAATCACGAGTTTGCTTGCAGGCGCGTAAGCCTCTGGGAGGGGTGATTGGGACAGGCGGAAATCGGCATCATCGGCGGCAGTGGGCTGTATTCCATGCCCGCTCTGACCAGGGTGAAAGAAGTGCGCGTGAAGACTCCATTCGGTGCGCCCTCAGACCCTTATGTCTGCGGTACGCTCGAGGGTCGCAAAGTAGCGTTTCTCGCCCGTCACGGGCGCGGCCACCGCATCCTGCCCAGCGAACTGAACTTCCGCGCCAACATTCACGGCTTCAAACAGCTCGGAGTCGAGCGCATTGTTTCGATCTCCGCCGTCGGATCTCTCAAAGAGGAGCACAAGCCGCTGGAGTTCGTAATTCCCGACCAGTTTTTCGACCGCACCCGGCACCGCGTGGACACGTTTTTCGGCGGCGGAGTCGTAGCCCACATTGCGTTCGCCGATCCCGTCTGCGGAGAACTGGCGACCGTAGTCGCTTCTGCGTGCAAGAGTGCCGGCGTAGTTGGCAAGAGCGGCGGCACCTACCTGTGCATGGAGGGCCCACAATTCTCCACCAAGGCAGAGTCGAACGTCTACCGCGGCCTCGGCATGGATGTGATCGGCATGACCAACCTGCAGGAAGCGAAACTGGCGCGTGAGGCCGAGCTGTGTTACGTCACCGTAGCGATGGTGACCGACTACGACTGCTGGCATCCGCACCATGATTCCGTCACCGTCGATCAAATCGTCGCCGTGCTCCTCAAGAACGCCGAGAACGCCGCGAAAGTAGTCCGGCAAACGGTTGCTGCGATGCCACCCGCGCGCTCATGCAAGTGCGGCTCTGCATTAGCGCACGCGATCCTCACCGACCACAAGAAGATCCCCGCAGCGACAAAGAAGAAGCTGAAGCTGATCCTCGGAAAATATGTGAAGTAATCCGCTATCCATGGAAAGGTCTCCTTCGGGATACTTAGTGTCCTTAGTGGTTCAAGCCTCTTCTAACCCGGACACGCAGTCGCCCGAAGGAAGAACAAATACACAATGAGCATTCTCGTAGTCGGTTCAGTAGCGTTCGATGACGTCACCTCGCCCTCGGGCAGCGTGAAGAACATTCTTGGTGGTGCCGCGACATACTTTTCGCTCGCGGCGAGCTACTTCACGCCGGTGCGAGTCGTGGCCGTTGTGGGAGAAGACTTCGGCCCCAACGAAGAGAAGGTCTTTCATCAGCACGGCATCGACACCCGCGGCATCGAACACGCCCAGGGCAAGACCTTCCGTTGGGGAGGTTCCTACACCGACAACCTCAACGAAGCCAAGACGAACTTCACGGACCTCAACGTCTTCGAGACCTTCCATCCTCAGATTCCGACGGAATACGAAGACACGGAGTTCCTGTTTCTGGCGAACATCCAGCCCACGCTACAAGCTAACGTTCGGCGGAAGATGAATGGCGTCCGCCTGACAGGCTGCGACACCATGAACTACTGGATCAAAGGCACGCCCAAAGAACTCGCAGAAACTCTGAAGCTCGTCAATGTGTTGCTGATCAACGACACCGAAGCCAAGATGCTCGCGGGCGAAACCAATCTGCCCCGTGCGGCGCATAAGGTGCTGGCCATGGGCCCGCAGGCGCTGGTCATCAAGCACGGCGAGTACGGTGCAACAATTTTCTTCCGCGAAGGCGCATTTGGCATCGGCCGTCATCCGTTTCGCGCCCCGGCCCTGCCGATTGAAGAAGTGAAAGATCCCACGGGCGCGGGCGACTCCTTCGCCGGAGGATTCATGGGCTACCTGGCTTCGCAAAAAGAACTGAGCCGTGAAGTCCTGAAGCGGGCTCTGTTTTACGGTGGCGTCATGGGATCGTTTGCCGTCGAGCGCTTCGGCACCGAGCGCCTGCAATCGCTCACCCGCGAAGAAATCGAAGCCCGCTTTCAGATCTTTCGCGAACTAACGCATCTCGAATAATCTGCCGAGCGACAGGCTCGTCTCAGGGAGTCATTCGAAAACCGGTTCGGGAAGGGCTCGGCTTCGGCCGTGCCACAAAAGCCGTTCATCGAGGGCGCCTTCGGCCGCTGAGGGGGCTGCTCGCTTCGCGGACATCGCAAATGCCCAAGCAACTCACGACCGCGCCAGCCAACTCCCGCTGGGACTCCGAAGTCAGATTTCTGGCCCTGCTGGCGACGTCCGCCGCGGTTTGCGCTTTCCTGTTCTACTTCCGCCGTGGAGAAGTCCTGCTCTATGGCGACGCCGTTGCTCACTTGAACATCGCCCGTCGCGTCTTCGATTCGACGACTCCCGGCCTTCTGCAGTTGGGTACCGTCTGGTTGCCCCTTCCGCACCTGCTGATGATCCCCTTTTTGATTTCTGACGAGATGTGGCAGAGAGGTGCCGGCGGATCGATTCCGTCGCTCCTCGCGTACGTCTTTGGAGTGGTAGGAATGTTTCAGTTGGTCCGCGGCGCCCTGACTCGTGACGCAGAATCCAACGCCCCAGCGCGAGTTGCCGCTTGGGCCGCCGCCCTGGTTTACGCTGCGAATCCCAACCTGCTCTACCTGCAGACGACTGCCATGGGTGAAGGGTTGTACCTCGCCTTCTTCATCTGGGCAGTCGTTTATTTCGGCGAATCCGTGTGCGGCGATGCCAAGGCCCTAACCAAGTGCGGCCTCTGCCTCGCCGCCGCCTGTCTGACCCGCTACGACGGATGGTTCCTGTCCGTCGCAATGGCAGCAACCGTCGTGGTCTTCAGCATCCTCGCATCTAAAGGACCGGGCAATGACCGCTTTGGGTTTCGGCCTTCGAGAGCCGCCGCCGCGAAGTTCGTTCTGCTTGCAGCCGCCGCTCCCGCACTCTGGCTCGCCTATAACGCAATCGTCTATCGCAATCCCCTTGAATTTGAGAACGGACCTTATTCCGCCAAAGCGATCGAGCGCAAGACACAAAGCGCTGGCAATCCCGGGCATCCGGGAGGCGGCAATCCAATCTTGGCCGCCCAGTACTTCCTGAAGTCCGCTGAGGCCAACGCCGCTGAGAACGAATGGCTGCAGCGGGCATGGGTCTTGTTAGTCTTGGTGGCCATCGCCGCGACTTTGTTTGTGAACCGCCTCCAAAAGACGACAGAAGTCCGCACTGTGCTGTGGCTGCCGTTACTCTTCCTGCTGATTCCCGTCCCGTTCTATGCATTGTCAGTCGCCTACGGTGGAGTTCCCATCTTCGTCCCCACGTGGTGGCCGTTCTCGCACTACAACGTTCGCTATGGATTGCAATTGCTCCCAGCCTTTGCCACGGCTCTCGCCATTCTCGTGTGCCTGGCGATGCGATTCGATTGGCGCAACCCAAAGCTGCGTCCAGCCAGCGTGTTGCTGCTGTTTGCCTTCGTCGTCGCAAGTTACTCCTCCATCTGGCGCGCCGGGCCGCAGTCGTTGCAAGAGGCCGAGATCAACATGCGCACTCGAAATCTGCTGGAGGCGCAACTCGCGAGTCTGCTGAAAGGCTTGCCGCCAAACGCCACTCTGCTCATGTACCTTGGCGATCACGTCGGAGCCGTACAGCAGGCTGGCATCCACCTGAACCGCGTAATCAACGAAGGCAACCACCGCGTCTGGAAGCAGCCTGTCGATCCCGAGGGTCTCTGGGAGCGCGCTCTAGCCGATCCAGCACAATACGCCGACTACGCCGTTGCTTCCGAAGGCGACGTCGTGTGGCAGGCCGCGCGGGCCCGTCACCTGCGCGAACTTGTCGAGATCCACGTCAGCGGCCAGTCGCGCGCCATCCTCTATCGCGCGCGGTAATCACCGCGGTTAACGTAACGGTCCCCGGTTCGGGTGATAGAATCCGGCCATCTGAAGCACGTTTTGAGCAGGCAAACCGTCAATGAACTGGCAACACTTCGTCGATCTGCTGCGCTGGGAAATGCTGAGTGGTGCTGTCGGAATCTCCCTGATGCGCCTCGTGTTGGCGGCAATTCTCGGTGGCCTCATCGGTCTCGAACGCGAGTGGAAACATAGGGCTGCTGGATTGCGCACAAACATGTTTATCTGTTTTGGCGCGGCCATGTTTACGCTCCTCTCCGAAAGACTGGCGGGCGTCCCCTCGGATGCAGCTCGCATCGCTGCCCAGATTATTCCCGGCATCGGCTTTATCGGCGCAGGTTCCATTTTGCATACCCGCGGGCTCACCACCGGGCTCACCTCGGCCGCCACGCTCTTCGTGGTCGCATCGGTCGGAATGGCCGCCGGCGGAGGGCTCTATCTCACCGCAAGTTTCGCCACCGGCATGGTTCTGATCGCGCTATTTTTTCTTGGACACCTCGAGGAGACTTTCAACCTCAAGCTGCTTCTCAGCAGCTACGAAGTCACAGGCGCAAGCGTTGAGGCGATCAGCTACGAGGTCAACCGCATTCTGGAAAGTCATCACCGTCTCATGCAAAACGTCAGCAGCGGCAACACGGGCCAACATATTCGCCTGCGGTTTGATGTCGAAGGTCACAATCGCGAGCAGCAAGAACTTCTCCGCCAACTCAAGGCGTCGACGGTGCTCGGTAGCGCAACCTCACTCGGCCGGGTGGAGCGCGAGTGAACTCCAGCGTCCGCACCATCCCCTTCGTCAAGGCCAGCGCCTGCGGCAACGACTTCCTGTTGATCGACGGCGGGCTGGCTCCGCCAGACCCTGCAGCCTTCACGAGGCTTATCTGCGACCGTCATGAAGGTGTGGGCGCCGACGGCGTCGAGTGGATGTTTCCGCACTTCTCGGTGGACGTGGAGATTCGCCTCATCAATGCCGACGGCTCGCCGGCAGAGATCTCGGGCAACGGCACCCGTTGCGTAGCCGCCTATATTTGCGCCGAGCAGTCCAAGGAGCGAATTTCGATTCTTACCGGCGCCGGCCAGAAGGTCGCGGACCTGACCGGGCGTAAAGACTCTGAATATGAATTCGAAATCGAGATGGGCGAAGCCGTGGTTGAAGCCGAACTGGCAGTGGCTTTGAGTGGGCAGGAGGTGCGTGGTATTCCGGTTTCCATGGGCAATCCGCACTATGTCGTGTTCGTTTCCGAATTTCCCGCAAATTGGCAGACGTATGCTGCCGAAATACAGCGCAATCCACAATTCACGCAAGGCGTGAACGTTGAACTCGTCGAACCACAAGGTAAACATGATGCGAGAGTTCGTTTTTTCGAGCGCGGCGTGGGAGAAACGCAATCTTCGGGCACAGGTTCCTGCGCGTCGGCGGTTGCGGCGCTCGCAACTGGGCGGTCTGATTCGCCGGTCAGGGTCCACGCTCCCGGCGGTACACAGACGGTACGCCAGGAAGGCAAAAACATTTTTCTTCGCGGATCGGCAAAATTGCTATGTCGCGGAGAATTCTTTCTGAGTTGATCCTCCGGCAGGTGAGCTTCGCTGTCGTAGCATCTTTGCATTCATGTCCTCCAACCCCCAACGCGTCAAGCCTCCAGCGCTTCGCCCCGGCGACACCGTCGGCATCGTCGCGTCGGCCAGCAACATCAAGCAGGCCGATCTGGAAGCTGGCTTCGAGGCGCTCCGCAACGCCGGGTACAGGCCGTTCTATTTGGACTCCATTCTCGATCAGGATTTGTACTTTGCAGGGTCCGCGCGGCGGCGCGCCCGCGAGTTGGAAGAAATGTTCGTCCGCGACGATGTGCGAGCGATCCTCTGCGCCCGCGGAGGCTATGGCGCGAACTATCTGCTCAAAGAACTTGATTTCGACAAGATCAAGGCAAATCCCAAAGTCTTTATCGGCTACAGCGACATCAGTTGTCTGCTCACCCACTTTACCGACGCCTGCGCCTTCGTCACTTTCCACGGTCCAATGGCCGCCAAAGACTGGGCGCACGCCGACGGAGTCGACCTCGCATCCTGGCAAGCCGCTGTGTCGAACTCCACGCCTTGGAACGTGCCATTAAACCCTGAAGCGAGCGGATTGGAGGAAGGCGAGGCTGAAGGCATTCTGTACGGCGGATGCCTCTCGATTCTCGTCGCATCGTTGGGCACGCCCTACGAAATCAAGACCGACGGCACGATTCTGTTTCTGGAGGATCTCGCAGCCAAGCCCTATCAGATCGACCGTATGCTAATGCAGTTAAAGCTGGCTGGAATGTTCGACAAAGTACGTGGCATCGTGTTCGGCGAAATGCTCGACTGCGTACAGACGGCGAACCAGGGCTACACGCTCGAAGAAGTCGTCACGCGAATCGTCGGTGACCTCGGTGTCCCAGTAGCCTTCGGCGTCCGCTCAGGCCACGTGACCTCCCGAAACATAACACTGCCATTCGGAGTGGGAGCAAAACTGACTGTGCAAGGCGAAGTGACTCTCAAGATTCTGGAATCAGCCATCAGTCCCTAGTGAAGAAGAAGATGCCAAAGCAGTGTGAAGCTTTCCTTCGTGTACCTTAGTGTCCTTAGTGGTTATCGCTTTTGGTTGTTGCTCTGCGATTGAAATGAACGAAAAAAAGCACATTCACCTGATCGGAATCTGCGGTACGGCGATGGCGTCGCTAGCGGGAATGCTGAAGCACCGCGGCTATCATGTCACGGGCTCCGATGCCGCGGCCTATCCCCCCATGTCAGATTTTCTCCGCGATCTAGGCATCCCGGTCGCCCAGCCGTTCGACGCGAAGAATCTGGAACCAAGGCCCGATCTGGTCGTAATCGGCAACGCCATGTCGCGTGGCAACGTCGAACTCGAACACGTGCTCGACCAGCGCATCCCGTTCTGTTCGCTGCCGCAATTACTCCACGATGAATTCCTCCGCGGAAAAGACGTCCTCGTTGTAGCTGGAACCCACGGCAAAACAACTACCACCTCCATGCTGGCCTGGATATTCAGCGCCGCCGGCCTCCAACCCTCGTTTTTCATTGGCGGCATCGCCGAAAATTTCGGATCAAGTTTTCATCTCGGCCGTGGCAAGCATTTCATCCTCGAAGGCGACGAATACGACACCGCCTTCTTCGACAAGGGCCCGAAATTCCTACACTACTTTCCCGACTCAGTGATTCTGACTTCCGTCGAGTTCGATCACGCCGACATCTACAAAGATCTCGATGCCGTGGAAACGGCGTTCAAGCGCCTGGTGAACCTGATTCCACGCCGCGGACGAATCATCGCCTTCGACGGAGCCGCCGGTGGCGCCACGGAGAGCCCAAGCCTGGAGCGCTCTTTGGCCAAAGCGTTTTGTCCCGTGGAGCGCTATGGCACCGGACCGCGCGCGCAGTGGAGAGTCACGAACTTGCGTTTGGAACCCGGACGCACTTCCTGGACCGTGTTGCACGCAGGCAAGCCGTGGGCTGACTTCGAATTCGCCCTGGCCGGCGAATACAACGTCTGGAATGCCACCGCGGCTGCCGCACTCGCTGCTTCCTGCGGCATTTCGCGAGAAGCCATCGCCGAAGCCCTCAAAACTTTCAAGAGCGTCAAGCGTCGCCTTGAAGTCAAAGCGCAGGTAAATGACATCACCATCATCGACGATTTCGCGCATCATCCCACGGCGATCGCAGGCACGCTCAAAGCGTTACGCGCCCGCTACAGTGGCGCGCGCCTGTGGGCGATTCTCGAACCTCGTTCGAACACCTTGCGCCGCCGCGTTCTGCAAGGCGACCTGGCGCGCAGCCTCGCAATGGCCGACGAAGTAGTCGTCGCTGGAGTATTCCGTTCGGAAGCCGTTCCCGAGAGCGAGCGCCTCGAGCTACCCGCCCTGGCCGCTGAGATCAAGCAGCATGGGCGAAGAGCAAGACTCGTAGCCGATGCCGATGAGATCGTTCAGACACTTGCTCCAGAGCTGCGTCCCGGCGATGTCGTAGCGATTCTTTCTAATGGCGGCTTCGGTGGCATTTATGAAAAACTGCCAGCGCGCCTCCGACAGTTGGCCAAGAACAAATGACCTTTGCTCCAAGTGTAAGTCGCCAGACCGCGCGAGGTGTCCTCGCCGCATTGCTCGCGCTCTCATCTCTGGCCATTGCCCAGTCGGCCCCAGTTTCCTACACGATCTCGCTCGCCTCACCCGATCAGCATCTCGTCGAAGTTCAGATCATTCTGCCTGCGGGCGCCGCCCAACGAGAGCTTCAGCTTCCCGTATGGAACGCCCTCTATCAAGTCCGCAACTTCGCCCAGTATGTGAACTGGGTCCGCGGGCAAAATCGAGCAGGACAATTGCTAGCCGTGCGCGAACTCGACAAGAGCCGCTGGCAGGTTCAGGGTGCCGAAGAAGGGGCCGTCATCGAGTATCAGATTTACGTCGATTCTCCCGGCCCCTTTGGTGCGCAACTCAACCCACATCACGCCTTCTTCAACTTTGCGCAAATCTTGATGTACCCGGTGGACTCGCGCAACACGCCAATAAACGTACATATCAGCCATGTTCCGGACGGCTGGAAAATAGCGACTCCACTCACACCATCGGCGGCCGGAGAATTCAACGCGCCCACCTATGACTGCCTGGTCGACTCTCCCATCGAGATCGGCAACTTTCAGGAATCAACTTTTGACGAGGCCGGCGCTCGCTTCCACGTCGTCGTCGACGCCGATCCTGCCGACTACGACATGCAAAAAATCGTCGCCGCTCTGCACAAAATCGTGGTCTCCGCAACCACCTGGATGAATGACCGTCCCTTCGACGCTTACACGTTCATCTATCACTTTCCGCGCGGCCCCGCCGGCGGAGGCATGGAGCACGCCTACTCCACGGCCATTGATCTAAACGCCGAAGTGATGAAGCAGTCGCTCTATCCTTTGACGGCTGTTACCTCGCACGAATTCTTCCACCTGTGGAACGTCAAACGTATCCGTCCCCAAACTCTTGAGCCCGTCGACTACACCAAAGAAAACTACACGCGCGCCCTGTGGTTCAGCGAAGGCGTCACCAGCACCGCTGAAGAGATCATCCAGTTCCGCGCCGGGCTCATCGACGAAAAACAATACCTGACCCAACTCGGTGCGGAAATTACCGAACTCGAACGCCGTCCCTCCCACCTCACTCAATCCGCCGAAGCCTCCAGCCTCGACGCCTGGTTGGAGGGCGACGCATATTACCGCCGTCCCGAGCGCAGCATTTCGTACTACAACAAAGGCGAACTGCTGGGCATCATGCTCGACCTGGCCGTTCGTGAAGCCAGTCACGGGCAAGCCTCCCTGCGCGAAGTGCTGCAGTGGATGAACGTGAACTACGCGCAGAAGAACCGCTTCTTCGACGATTCCAACGGCGTTCGCGAAGCCGCCGAAGCCGTCAGCCACTCCGACCTGGACTGGTTCTTCACAAAATACGTAGCTGGCACCGACGAAATTCCCTGGAACGATTTCCTGCGCCAGGTGGGCCTCCGCGTGGTGCAGGTTCCAAACACAGTGCCCGACGCGGGATTCGCAGCGTCTCGTAACTTTGACGGACCTATGTCCGTGGGAGCAGTCACTCCCGGGAGTGATGCCGAACGCGCCGGACTGCAAGTCGGCGATACAATTCTCGAAATCCAGGGCAAGCCCGCTGGGCAGGAATCCCGTCAGGAATTAGCCCGCTTGACCGTCGGCGAAACCCTTACCGTCAAGGTTCGAAGCCGGCGCTTTGGAGATCGTGAGCTGAAATGGAAAGTCGGCGCCCGTCAGGAAATCTCGTATGACGTGAAGGACCTCGACCAGATTACCGCCGAACAACGCGCCCGCCGCCCAGCCTGGCTCAAGGGCGAGGCGCAGACCGCCGCCACAAATTCTGGGGCAGCCGGAAAATGATTCGGACGATCGCCATGCTCGTCTTCTGGGCGCTGGCCGCCCCCGTCGCAGCGCTGATCGGATTTCCTGCCACCTTCATCATGGGCAACGTCCGCGTACTTTACCGCCTCTTCATGTGGGGAGCATGGGCGGGCGTGTGGATTACCGGCGTGCGCGTCAAGACCATCGGCCTTGACCAACTGGACCACTCCCGCAGCTACATCTTCATGACCAACCACGTATCGAACCTCGACCCACCGATTCAAATCCCGCTCATTCCCCATCGCACCTCGGTCATGGTGAAAAAAGAATTGTTTAAAGTCCCGATTCTCGGCCGCGCCATGCGCATGGGATCGCTGGTGCCGGTAGATCGCGGCAACCGCGACGCAGGCATCGAGGCAGTGCGTGCCGCCAAGGCTGTCGTCAGTCAAAAACTCAACATGACGATCTATGTGGAAGGCAAGCGCTCTTTCGATGGCAAGTTGCTGCCTTTCAAGAAAGGTCCCTTTTACCTGGCGGTTGAGTGCGCGGCTCCTGTGGTTCCGGTGACGATCTTCGGCACGCACTACACCATGCCCAAGGCGAGATTCGCTATTAAGCCAGGCCTGGTGACTGTGATTTTTCATCCGCCAATCGAGCCCAAGGATTTCGGCAGCCGCGAATGCCTGATGGAAAAAGTCCGCGTAGCAATCGAAAGTGGTCTGCCAGAAGAGTACCGCCACGGAGCTTCACAAGCCGAGGGGAGCACAAACCCACAGCAAGGCGCAGCATTCGCCTAATTCTTCCTCAGTGATCGTCTGTGTTCATTGCTTGTTGGTTTTCGCCCGCACCGCCGGCGCCGACCATCAACGAGAAAGCGCGATCGCCTAGCTTTTCCTTCGTGAACCTTAGTGTCCTTCGTGGTTATCGTTTTTGATCTTCGCCCGCATCGTCCGCATAAACTCCGGTAACCGAGGCAGAATCGCCGAATACTTCAACCACAACTTGTGATCCACCGCAGGAGCCCCGCTGACCAACGCCCCCGCGGGGATGTCATGGGCCACTCCACTCTGCGGAGTCACAATGGCGTTATCCCCAACCTTGCAATGTCCCACCACTCCCACCTGTCCGGTAAGAATGACTCGGTTGCCAATTTCCGAAGATCCGGCCAGTCCCACCTGCGCACAAAGCAGTGCGTCCTCGCCAACCTGCGATCCGTGTCCAACTTGCACGAGATTGTCGACCTTCACCCCGCGACCAATGCGCGTTTCCCCGACGCTAGCCCGGTCGATGCATGAATTCGCCTGCACCTCCACATCATCCTCGATGACAACCGGCGCCGGCTGCGGAATCTTGTGCCACCGCCCCTCGGCAGTCTTCGCGAAACCAAACCCATCGGCGCCAATCACCACTCCGTTCTGCAAGAGGACGTTATTCCCGACCCGGCAGTTCTCCCTCACCACCGAGTGGGCATGCGCAAAAAAGTTGTCACCGATCCGTACTCCGCGATAGATCACGACATGCGCCAGCAACACCGCATTGTCCCCGATCGAAACATCCTCGCCGATCACGACATATGGTCCGATGTGAGCCTGAGCCCCGATCTTCGCAGTCGGATCCACCACCGCCGTAGGATGCACCCCGGGTGCATACCGCAGAGGCTCATGGAAGAGTTCAAGAGCCTGCGCAAATGTCAGATAAGGATCCTTCGCCCGCAACATCGCCGACGAAATTGCAGGGAAGTCTTCTGACACAATTACAGCCGAAGCCTGGGTAGTCCGTGCGGCGCCGGCATACTTGGGATTCGATACGAATGTGAGGTCTCCACGCCCCGCGTGCTCAATTCCGTTGAGGCCAGTGATTTCCGTGTCAGGCGAGCCGTTTTCTAGGAGGACGTCAAGCGTAGAGGCGATGACGGAGAGTTTCATGGAATTGGAAACAGACGCGCATCAATCGTACACCAGCCGCCCGATCTCAAAGAGCTTCCCGGCGACATGTAGAATCGTTTCATCTTGACTCGGATCGCCTCACCCCGCCGGCTTCGTTCCCAAGTCGCACTGATCACCGGCGCTACCCGAGGCATAGGCCTCGCCACCGCTCGCGCCCTGGCCAGCGAAGGCTGCCACCTGATCCTCGCCGCCCGAGACGAAAAAGCGTTAGCCAAGACAAGCAGGGAACTGAGCAACAAGAAAATCCGACTCCTGTCCTACCCCTGCGACGTTCGCGACCCAGACTCCGTAGACGCCCTTTTCCGTTCCATGCGCCAACACTTCAAGCGTCTCGACATCCTGATCAACAACGCAGGCGTCGCCCACGCAAACTTCCCGGTAGAGAATCTCCCATACCCGGTCTGGAAAGACGTCCTGGCAACCAATCTCGACGGCACCTTCCTCGTCACCCAGGCCGCTCTCGCCGTCATGAAGCGCGGAGGCACGATCGTGAACAATCTCTCCATCGCCGCCAATCGCGTCTTCGCCGGGTCCGCCGCTTACAACGCATCCAAGCACGCAGCCCTCGGTCTGACCAACACTCTCCGAGAAGAACTTCGCCCCAAAGGAATCCGCGTAATCGGCCTCCTTCCGGGCGCCACCGACACCGACATCTGGAAGACTCTCTGGCCCCAAGCTCCCCGCAAGAAGATGATGTCTCCCGAATCCGTAGCGGAAGCCATACTCCACGCCCTGTTGCTGCCATCGAATGCCACCGTCGAGAATCTGGAGATTCTCCCCACTGTCGGAACGCTGTAGCTTGTGTTCCTTCGTGAACCTTAGTGTCCTCGGTGATGAACGGTGTTGATCGCGCTCGCCTTTCCTCGTACAGCAAGTCCAAGTACAATGGCGAACGCCTAACTCACTCGTGGAGGAAAACTATGAAGAAGTTTCCATTGTTTGCTGCCGCCATGCTCGCCGCGACCCTGTCCCTACCGTCGCTCGCGCAAGACACCATGAAGAAAGACACCCCAGTCAAACCAGCCGACCCTCCGTCCAAGGTCGTGCTCGACACCTGGAACGACGTTGGCCGCAAGCTCATCGCCATGGCAGAGGATTTTCCCGAGGATAAGTACGACTTCAAGCCCACGCCCGCTCAGCGCAGCTTTGCCGAACAATTGCTGCACGCTGCCGGTGCGAACTATTTCTTCACCAACCTCGCCATGGGCCAGAAGCCTCCCGCCGAGGAGGACCCCAAGCGCGATCAATACAAAACCAAAGCCGACGTGGTCGCATTCGTCAAGAAATCCTTCGCCGACGGCGCCGCCGCCATTAAAGCGAAGGGCGACAAGGGAATGTCTGAACTCATCGTCGACCCGTTTGCCCATCAGCAGGCGCGCATCTCCGACATGGCTTATGGTTTCATCGAACACTCCGGCGAACACTATGGCCAGTTGGTTGGCTATTACCGCTTGGCCGGCCTGGTTCCTCCCGAGTCGCGTCCGAAGAAGTAGCCGAACGTGCGGGGCGGACACTCCTGTCCGCCCCGCATAGAAACAATCGCACGACGCCGAAGATTCTCCCCACGATCTTCGCGGAACCTCCGCGAACTCTGCGGTTAAAGTCTTTCTGCTCGATTTCTGTTCCCGAGTACGCGGAACCTACAATCGCTCCAATTCGCTTCGAAGCTCCCCAAAGGAACCCACAACCAGATCCGCTCCGGCCGCCGACAGCGTCGCCGAGTTGAACGTAGTCGTAATTCCCGCCGCCACGCATCCCGCGGCCTTCGCCGCTCTGAGTCCATTCACCGAGTCCTCGATGACCCAGCAATCAGGTGCTGTCAAACCAAGCATTCGCATCGTGACTTGAAATACCTCTGGATCCGGTTTGGGATGGGCGTGCTGGCTGCTATCCACGATGGCCTCGAACAGATGCCCGATCTGTACCGTTTCTAAAGCCACCTGACGATTGCGCGAAGTCGCGGACGTCGCCAGCGCGACCCGGTATCGAGAGGCTGCCCAGCGCACAAATTCGGCAGCTCCCGGAACCGGCGTTAGCTCATGTTTGATGCTTTCGAAGATTTCGCGCTTCAATCGAGAAACATCAGCCACGACTTCTGCTGAGCAGCCTCTCTCGCCCAGAACTTCCGGCAACATCGTCGCGTCCGGACGCCCTTTGTAGCTGTCATAGACCGATTCCGGCAAAACAATTCCAAATTGGCGGAACGCTTCCTCCTTCGCCCGCTTGTGCAGCGGCTCGGAGTCGACCAGAACACCATCCATGTCGAAGATCAGCGCCGAAGGAGCACGGAACGATCGAGATGTCATCGCGCGTCGCACCACTCCAAAAACAGCCGAAAGGCGGCGCCCCGATGGCTGTAAAGTGCCTTTTCTTCCGCACTGAGTTCCGCAAACGTCTTCTGAACCTGCGCGAAGTAAAACAACGGATCATAGCCGAACCCATTCGTACCTCGCGGAGCGTCCAGAATGATTCCTTCCGCCGTACCCCGAAAGGTTGCCAAAGTCTTTCCGTCGCGAGCCGCTGCCAGCACACACACGAATCGTCCCGTGCGCTTCTCGGACGGAACGCCTCGCAGTTCCCTCAGAACCCGCGCGTTGTTCGCCTCGTCGTCGGTATTGTCTTTCGCCAAGTGCGGCTGATCTGCGGCGTATCGGGCGGAATGCACGCCCGGCGCTCCGTTGAGCGCGTCGACTTCGAGGCCAGAGTCATCGGCCACAACAATCTCGCCCGGCGCATTCCGGCTATACTCCTCCGACTTTTTGCGCGCGTTGTCTTCGAAAGTAAATCCATCCTCTACGACAGTCGGCAGCGAAGCGAAGTTAGGGATGCCGCCGATTTCAATTCCATGGGGTCCAGCAGCGCCCGCAAAATCACGCAGCTTGCCCGGATTCGAGGTGGCAATGAGGATTCGTCGCACGATGCCGGAACAACAAGAATACCCACAATCCGCACAGTCCACCAACTGCCTTCCAAGATAGGTCTGGAGAGAGAGACTCACGGGATGCTTAAGCAACAACTTAGCACGTGGGACGCACGCTCACTTTGGGGGGCAATCTCGCAAGACCTTCGGATCAATCTTGAGAGGCGGGGGGGCCGCCACGATCGAATCCGCGTACAGATCACCGATACTCCCCCACCGCGACCTTTGCGCGTCCACTTCGCTCTTTTGACCCAGGGGCCAAGTGAAGAACAAGAACTGCACCGCGGCCTTGCCCTTTGGATCAAGACCCAGAATCGGATACTCCTGCTCGTGGCTATACGCCATTCCCGGGCTCAGCATGATGAAAGATTCGTTGTTCGCGAGGTCGACTTTCTCGGACGTGAGAAATACGCGTTTTTCATATTTGTCAGCAAGAATCGCTGCCTCGGTTGCGCCAAATCGAGCCTGTGAATTGCGCAGCGGCTCTCTATACAGGATGATCTTCCTATCGCCCACATTCCTCATGACAGCCGTGAACTTCACCCAGAGGGTCCCGTCGGTACAGCGGGCTCCGGAAAACGAGGTGAACACCTCGAGAGGACTCCCCGAAGATGGTCCCTCCACTAGGCTCTTCATCGACGACAACAACATCGCCCTCGCTTTTTCATCGACTGTCGGACGGCCCCTTGCCGTTGTGCCCAAATACCTGAGTGAAACCGGAGTCCGAATCTCGTAGACCTACTTTGTAGTAGCGATCCACTCTCCGTCCGTAGCCTTTCGAGTCGAGGCGTAGAACACATCGCTATCCTCCGGAACATCGCTCAAGAAATGGGTGTGAAAACTAAATTGTGGAATCTTTTCTAGGGGTTCTTCGAGGACGATTTTATGCATTTGCCGCTTTTCGAGGATATTTGTTCCGTCCGCCGAAATGGTGTATCGCACGTCGCCACCGTACGGCAGTACCGCCGCATCCGTTTGACCGGGAATCGCGTAGACGTACCACTGTTCGTTTGCTGCAGGCAGGACGGAAATGTTATACGGTCGCGTTGGCTTGAACTCGCCGTAGAATGCTCCCCTTGCCTCCACAGGCGGATCGTGTTTGATCACCGTATAGTCAATGGACTCGCCCTTCTGCTGCGCTTCATAGGTGATCAGGAATCTGGTTCCGGCATCATTAAACCGCCCCCAATGCAACCACCCAACCTGAGTTTGTTTTCCGCGCCACATAACGCTGAACTGTGCTCTTGTCGGGCTTGAGGGGCATGACAGCATCGGACGCGTGCCACGCCGCGGCATCATACCCGGCTAGAGCGAGTCCCCTCGCTGCTGTCTCCGCCAGGCCTGATTCCGATGGAGGTTGCGAGTGGGTCTGGCCCACAGACTGCAGCTCAACACAGCTACGGCACATAAGCGGGCGGTCCCCAGCACAAAGGCTTCTCCAATAGAGCCACAAAGTGTAGCGCAAAATCGTAAGCCGCAACGTTTCAAAAGCTGGTTATGGGATCTCATGCCGCGGCCCGGTCTAACCAAATGACGCCTCACTGTCACGGTCTGCCCGCAAGAAGCCGTCGCCGTGTCCATGTTCCCCAGAGGACCACGCCCAGCCCAGCAAGAGTTGAAATCCATCCGCCCGCGGTCCGATCCCATGTTCGAACAAAGGTGATCTGCACTTGATTCAACCCCGCCTCAACCGGCACCAGCATTTGCCCTGTACCCTCACGGGCCGCCACCTGCACCACGCGCCCATTTACTTCTACTTTCCACCCCGGATAGGGAAACAAACGCATGGCCAACTGATCCGGCCCTGACATCTCGGCCGTGAGGCTCTTGGACTCGGCGCCCCAATGCTGAATGCGAATCGCCGAATGCGCCGTCCCGTTGACCGTGGCCTTCCGCGCCTCCTTGTCGAGGGCGGCGGGATCCGCCCCCACGGGCGTGTATTCGTCGGTGCCTTCGTAACCTGAACCGTCCGCCATGTTGTCCTGCATCTCGCGCAGATCGGCAGCGTTATCCCACCAAGGCGGCTGAATGCGGTGCCACGCTGTAGCGATCACCAGCACCATGACCGCACAAAGCGCGGCCCGCAGCCAGCACCGCCGCAGTCCTACGGTCATAAACATTGAGAAAATCATGCTCAGGCAAAGGAGCCAGCGCCAGGGGAACTGCATAAACGCAAGCTTGGGAAGGATCCTCCAAAGCAACGCCGTCACTGGAAACATGACGACGCTACAAGCCGCGGCCCAGCCAACAAGGCATAACCATAAAGCCCGCTTCGACTCCCGCCACGAACTCGCCGTCCATACCGCTGTCAGCGTCGCTACAATTTCCAAAATCGCGACCCAGGAAATGATTCGATTAAACGCATCGTGGTCCACGTCGCTGGTGTGGATGAAGAGAAAGTTATCCTGCGGTCGCGATCCCGCTGAAACCGCTTCTGCAATCGTGACCCATCTCTGCTCGTATATCGCTGGAAGCAAATAGAACGCCGCCAGACCAGCTCCGAGCGCGATCGCGGCTGCTCCTACCAGAAAGATTCGCGCCGATCGCTGCTGCCACGCGAAAAGCAAAAGGAGCAGCGCCAGCGAGTAGTGAATCATCACCGCCGCCGGTGCATTTGTAAGCCACGCAGCAGCCAGCACGAGTGCGAGTGGAACAATGGCGCGCCGCCCTTCCTCTGCGGCCTTCAGAACCAGCAGCAGCAACAACGGTACAAGACAACTCGCGAGCAATTCCGCGAACGCACTGCGCCAATAAACGATCACGAGATGATACGGATTCACCGCGTAAAGCACAGCGGCGAAAATCGCGTTGCGGCGGTCCAGCCATCGCCGCATAAGCACGAACATCGAGACGCCCGCCGCCACTAGCGCGATCCAGATATAGACGCTGGCCGATACGGTCCACGGAACAATCGCGCTCAGCAAGGCTCCGAGCGTCCACGAGGCCGGAGGATAAAACAAGAACCGCGGCTCACCGTACGCGAAATGTGCAAGGGAAGCCCAGCGCGGAAAGAAGATCCCTTGTTTCCATTGCGCCAGCACCTCCAGCCACGAGTAGAGATGAAACTCCACATCGTGTCCCGAAGGCGTGCCGAGAAAGAAGAATGGAATTTCCACTGCGAATGCAGCCGCGCCGATCGCCAGTAGAGGACTCCACAGGAGCGACGCTACCGGCCTGTTGATTTGCGAAGATCCTCTGGATGGAACCCCAGACTCCGTAGTCTTTCCCAGACTCATTCCCCCTAGGTACCACCATTTCAACTCTTCCGGACTGAAAACCGTTCACAGCATACATTCAACCTCGATTGGTTCAACCGCGATTGATTTAACCCAGATTTAATATTGCTGAAACCATCGCGCAATGGAGATCGGTTACCGTACTCGCATTGGGGTGGAACAGACCACGAGGAGTTGAAGAGCCCGGACCAGAGACGGGGCCCGGGTTCTTCGACCTCTTCGGAAACTCCCCACCGCCGAAGCCTCTCGCTCCCGCCGTTGCTCTAGCCCGTTCGATTTCCCATCTAAATACTTCTTGAAGTTCTGCCAGTTACCTGCCTCGGGAGGCTTTTTGGCCCACCGGTCTAAGAGAACAGAAGCTCACCCGGCGCTAGCTCGTTTCTCGTGCCCTGAGGCTAAGGATCAGCCCTCCGGCCACAAGGTAGACGACGGCGATAAACGCAAAGCTCGCCGCCAGGGAGTGCGTGCGAACGTTCAGCAATCCAATCGTGTAGTTCCCAGCAAATCCGCCGAGTTGCCCGATCGAGTTCATCAATCCGAACGTTGCTGCTGCGGCCGATTCACTCAGTACCATCGTCGGTACCGCCCAAAAAGTTGGGTAGTAGGCGTACAGGAACCCACTGCCCAGCAGCAGGAACAAAATCGCAAGAACCGGGTCATGGCGCGCAAGGATCAGCAGGCCGAACATTCCGCTCGCTGCGATGAGCGGAAGAGAAGTATGCCAATGTCTCTCGCCCGTTTTATCGGAATGCCAACTATTCCCCAGCATCCCGGCAACTCCCAAAAGAGCGGGAATCAGCAGGAGCGTGGTCACCGTCCGGTCCGACGAGCCGGAAAGTCGCTTCACAAACGTGGGCAACCAGTAGATGGTTCCAAGCGCTCCCGTCAGAGCCAGAAAGTAGGCAGCGATCAACCTGAGAGTTTTCAAGTCGCAGAACGCTTCCATGATCGTGTAGTCTCGAATTCTCTTTTTCGCCTGCAACTCCGCCTGCAATTCGTTCACGAGCCACTCCCTTTCGTCCGGAGGCAGCCAGTGCGCCTGTGCCGGCCAATCTGTCAGATAGAACACCGTGACGATTCCAACAAAGATGGCGGGAATGCCCTCGAGAATAAACAGCCAGCGCCAACCCGCGAGCAATCTCCAGTGCACTCCGAGCAGCCAACCCGCTAGTGGAGAGCCGACCAGCGCTGCGGCGGGATTCGCTGCGTACAAGCACGCGATAGCCCGGCTCCGCTCCTGTCGGCGGAACCAGTGCGTCAGATAGACGATCATGCCGGGGAAAAAGCTGGATTCCGCGGCTCCCAGAAAAAAGCGGGCGACATAGAATTGTCCGGCGGTCTGAACGAAGCCAGTCACAATCGTGACCAGCCCCCACGTGATCATGATGCGCGCAATCCACTTTCTCGCGCTCCACCGCTCGACGATGATTGCCCCAGGGATCTCAAACAAGACGTAGGTAACGTAGAACATGCCGACCCCAAGGCCGTAGACGCCATCGCTGAAGCCGAGATCCGCGCTCATCCTGAGGTTTGCGAACGAGACATTCACCCGGTCGATGTAGTTGACTATGTAGAGGAGAAAAACAAAGGGAAGCAGACGCCAGGCGATGCGCCGTCGCGCGCTCAGGCCGACATCGTCCGGTTCGACCTCGGTCACGGCAGTAGTTCCCATTGTGTCCAATGGAGGTAACTCCAGCTTCTACGCGCGGTCTTCAGTCCTCAACGCGACTTCTTCGCAACATAGACGAAGCGGGAAAGACGGCCTTCTCTGGCGACGCGAGCAGCAACCGCAAGGAACTCCTGCTGCTCTTCATACGTCTGGTCGCCTTCGATCTCCCGCAAAGCAGTGCATCTCGTCGTGCGGGCGGCGTGTCGTGCTTCGGCGACCTTAGCCATATTCGCTGTTACATCCTCACACACCACTGTCTGCAGGCCGCACTGAACAATGACTCGTTTGTCATAGCCAAGCGGAACGAATAGATAGAAACTGGAAGAACTCCGCACCGCAATTTCCGCATTCGTCAGGGCTCCGGTCACGGTGATGGGATCAGTAAACAGGAGTCGTCCACCCGGCTTCAGCAAGCGCGTCCACTCCGCAACCACGCGCGGACGGTCGGGGAAATGATTGACGGCATCAATGCAAGTGATGGCATCGAACCGGGCGTCTGCAAAAGGCAAGGTTCGGGTAGCATCCACAACCTGAAATTCAGCGCGGTCGGTTAATCCGCGATGGGCTGCGAGCTCCCTCGCGGTCGCGATTCCTTGTTCGTGAACGTCTATGCCAACTACCGAACAACCAGTCGTGGCGGCGATCCGCAGCGCCGGGCCTCCTGCACCGCAAGCAACGTCGAGCAAGGTATTCCCCGAAGAAAGGTCGAGCCACTTCAGGAACCTTTCCTGCTCGTCTGCAGTGAGCCAACTGTTTTGTCCAATGTCCTCCCCAAAAGCCTCATTACGAATCTGGGCGTACAACTGCGTCTGGAAATTTCCGTAATTGGCGTTGTACTGACCTGTGGGAGGCACTGAATTGGACTTGGCCATCTTGACCTCACAAATCCAGGTTGGCAGCGTTGGCCGTTCGTGGTTTTGAAAGCGGGGAGAATTGTACGCCTTCTACCTGCCGGGTAAGGACGTACTCAACGAGTCGATGGTCCAGAGGAATTCCTGCCGTTCATTGGTGGCGGCAGAGGCTTTTCTCAATGTGGCGAGGGGTGATGGTCAGAGATGTGCTAAACCGACGCGACGTCTTCGGGGTTCCGCTGATGGCGCAGTTCCGAAAGAAATTCGTCCTGCTGCAAAGCTGTTCCACGGCGCAGCAGTTCGAGCAACGGATCTTCCAGATCGTCTGCCGATTCCTTTGGTCGCTCCCCGGGCTCAAACTGCGTGAGATCCGCCACCAGCGCCCGCGGAGAGATAATCAGCTCCGGCGCCGCGGCTGGACAGTTCCGCAAGAAATTGATCAAGTTGCCCACATGCGCCCGTTGTTCCGGCGTGCGGGAAGGGAACTCCACGCCCATGCCGTGTCCGGGATGTGCCACCCGCACCATGCCTTCGGTGTGCACCTCAAGCTCGTTCGTCTTAAGGCAAAGGTCGACTAGAGCACGCTCGGGAAACGGTGCGTCGGTTTCCACGTAACACCCACCCAGGCTCAAGTCGGAAAGTTTGCAGTGCGGAACCGCCTCATTGGCGCCGGCGGCCGTACTGGCAGCGGCCCTCAGCCAGTTTTTCAGATCTTCCAATGCCGTTTCCGGAACATCCAGGAAGTGGACACCGGTCTGCCCGTTTGGATTTGCCCAGGCCACCTGTCCGTGAGCCTCCACTTTCAAGGCGCCGTCCGGCAATTCAAAATGGAAGCCCAGCAACGACCCCGGCACTTGAGGTTCCGCTGTGAGCACGTCCATGCCGGTTTCGGAAAGGTCCAGCAAAATACCGTCAAGCTTCCGCGTGTCGGGCAACGTGATTTCAACCGGAGCCTGCACAGGAACGCGAATCGCCCGGCGCCGCTCGCGGCTCAACAGCGCTGCCGCAGCGCGCAATCCCGCTGCCACCGCTTCTTCGGAAAGCGGCTTGTAGAGCACGAAATGCGTTCCACCGCTAAGGATGTCTCGCACTCTTGCTGTGTCTGCCACCAGTGCAACACTGAGGGGTGCCGAGCCGAGTTTCTTCGCTTGCTGCAGCACATCGTCCGCCGCCTTAGGATCGTCAAAATCCACGATCAGCGCGTCGAACTTCTGCTGCTGAATCCGCGCCATGGTGGTTTCAGGATCGCTGGATCGATCCATGGCAATACCAAGTATGGGCAGTACTTTGCCCAAAACATCCGCGGCGGAATCGTCGGTCGAAACCAATAAAGACTGAAGAGTCATAGATCGGAAACTGGATGATCTAAAGATCGATGATCTGAAGATCAAAGATCTGAAAATCGATGATCCAAACGTCAAAGATCAATCGAATTGCCAGTGCGAGCCGGACTACGGCCAGCGAGGCGCTGTGGGCCGCGCCGCTTTCGACGCAGCCGAACCGGAGCTGGCGCCGGCTTTCGCCGCCATCGCGTCGTCAGAGCCCGAGGCGTCATCTACTTCCGCCAGCACGGCGTTGTCTTCGTCGTCGTTCTCCGCCAGCAACGGGGCTACTTCTCGCAGCTTTTCCGCTGCCTGCTGGAGCATCTCGATCTGCTTTCCCAGTTGCGCGTACTTTGCCTGCTTTTGCCGCAGGACCTCATGGATATCTTTCATACTACCCCCTGCTCGCAATTTAAGAACGCCGCCCCGCCCGGGTCAACGGTAATCCCCCCAGCCAGATTACCGGGGTAACGCAGGCCCAGCGCGGCGCGCCCATGACCACTCCCGTGAAGGGTTTCAACTGCTTCTGTCGTGCCAGTCAAACTTCGCCCCAAAATTGGATCGAGGATCAAACCGTCTGGCCTAAAGGTGCCATCTATGGCACGAAAGTGGCATTCTCAAAAACCAGGACTACAGGTAGCTTAGAAAGTGAGCAGACTTCGGGGGAGGGCTGTTCGGGCGCTTCGACTCGCAAGAGTCGAGGCGCTTCTTAATTTGTAGGGATTTCTTGGCGTTCTCCGCGGTTTTCCTTAGCGATCTCTGCGGTTCAGGCTTCTTTCCTCAGCCCATCCGGTAGAGATCATCCGGTCAAAGACGGCAGCTTGTCCGCCACACCAAACAAGAAGATCGTCCCCACCACAATGCTGTACGCCGAAGTCATCAGGGTCAGCGCCCGCATGGCATTTGGCCGCGCCCAAGTTGAAGTGAACAACCCCGCCGCCGAAGCGCACATCAGCGTATTCATCGCCACCAGACCCACGATGAACATCGCCAACCCCAAGAGGCCAGCGGCCGTCCCTCCCAGATTCGCCGCCATCAGAAACAGCAACAGCTGCGTAGGAGTTTCTGCGCCCAGCCCATGAATCACTCCCACGAGAAACGTCGACGTTGTGCCGTATCCATCTTTGAATACCTGGGGAGCTTCGACCCGGGTGCCGCCAAAAATCCGCGTCAACCGCCAGTAGATCCCTAACAGCCCATTCACCAGGAGAGTGATGCGGGTCCGCGGCCCATGATTATGCGATGACGGACGAAAAAACGTGCCCAGGACATAGATGCCGAGCGTTAGCAACGTAATACCCACTAGGCGTTCCGCCCAACGATTACTAGCCGCGGGCAATGAAACTCGAAACCCGACGGCTAGAGAACCCAACACCGCGATGGTTGTCGCATGGCCCGCGACATACAGCAGTCCGTAACGCATCGCGTCGCGAGCTTTGGCCTGCACGCTGCTGATGTCGGTGATCGCTGCGATGTGGTCGTAATCCAGCCCGTGCCGGAACCCAAGCACCGCGGCCGACAGCAAGGCCAGTCGTAGATTGCCGGATTCCATCATGCAGTGTAGATGTGCGATGCAAGCCCGCCGGTACATGCCATCGCGGGCAAGGGAAGTAACTCGTAGGCTAGCACAATCGAGGAACTGGGCGGACAAGCGCCGAAATGATTTCTTGCTGAGACGAGTAGGCCGGAGCGACCGCGGGGCTGAAGTGGGGCCGCCAGAACTAAGCGACGTCAGCCTCGCTAATCCTAGGGGACGATTCCGTAGATCGCGCCCCGTTTCGTCGGGACGGCTGTGCCTGCGGCACCGTAGAGCACGCCGTTCTTGCCCAGGAGCAAGCCGCCGTTAGGAACCGAGGCATCCCGACTCGAAGACGGAAAGGCATGCAGAACAGTCTCTGTCCACACAGACGTGCCGGGAGTTAACTCGTAGACGACGCCGCAGCCACCATTGCAGCCACTCCCATTTCCTCCCCCGCGCCCGGTGGCGCCATAGAGATTTCCAGCGTGGTCGAAGATCACGTTGCCGGTGGGTTGGTTGCCGTCGGTTCCGCTGGCGAAGTCGTGCAGGATACTCTCCGTCCACGCACCTCCTGTCGTTGTCGGCGGAGAGAGCGCGAACACCGTGCCGACCCCGTTTTGTCCTCCGAACTGCGCAGCGCCATAGAGAATTCCGCTGCCGTGGACGGTGAGACTGGATTGAGGATTCACCGAATCGGTGAGGCTGCTGCCGAACTGATAGATCACCCTGAAGTTCCATGCTCCGCCTTGCGTCGTCGGCGGGAGGAGCCGATATGCCGTTCCGTCTCCGTGTAATCCACCTGCCTCGGTAAGGCCATAAAGCCTGCCATGCGCGTCGAAGGTGGGCGTGCCCGCAGGCCGCGCTCCTTGTCCGCCGTTGAAATAGTGGATCACAGTTTCGGTCCATTCCCCCTGGTCGGTAGGCGAGAGCTCGTACACGACGCCGCAGCCGAGCTGACAGAGTATGTTATGCGGGATTACCGTGCCTCCGCTCATCGTCGCGCCGTAGAGATTGCCGGCGGCATCAAAAACGACTCCGCTGATGCCTGAGCCGTCGCCATCGTTAGGAGAGCCTTGAAACGTGTGCAGAACGGTCTCCGTCCACGGATTTCCTGCCGTGGTCGGCGGCGAAAGCCGGAACACTACGCCCCCCATGCCGTAGAGATTGCCGGCGTTATCAAACGTAAGTGCGCCTAACGGAGATCCGCCCCCGCTTCCGCCGGGGAAGTCGAATAGCACCGCCGCACCCCACGCTGTCGCTGGAGGCACGGGCTTGACTAGCTCAAAAACTGTGCCGTGATTGAAGGCGCCGCCGAACTGCGCTGTGCCATAAAGATTGCCCGCCCTGTCCGCTATCAGGTTTCCGTTAGGGGTGGCGCCGACGGCGAAAGTGTCCGGAAACTGATAAATCACAAATTCACTGGGACCGGACGCAAAGGCGTTAGCAGCAGCCAGAAGCATGGCGGTCATGATCGCGAGTGACCTGCCGCGGAGGAAGCAAATGCTTGTGAATCTCATGGAATAGTCTCCTGGTTCGGAATGCGGAAATGCGGAATGCCGGGGGCGGCGAAACCTGCAAATTCCTAAGCACAAACGCGGGGGATTTTACCCCGATTCGTCATCGAGCCAATGTGAATTTTTGTCTACGTTCGCGCGCCGACTCGGCCCGAGAGCCGCGTCGGTTAGGCCATTCTAGGGTCGCGGTTCCATGAAGTCTTACGGCGGACTGTTCAACAAAACCCAGTGGGAATTTGATTTCTGAGCGCAGTTGGCACGCCGGAGGACGGTGCGCCAACCTATTCCTTCTTCCCGCGTTCGCCAGGCCCAATCAACTCCCGCAGCCGCCGCGACAGGCACGATGCCAACGAACGATAGAATCGCGATCCCAGGTGTGGGAACAACTCAAACAAAGACTGCAGGGTTGGACGATCCAGGTAGTAGGCCTCAACCGCTTCCTTGGCGACAACATTGGTCGTGGCCGGCAGTTCGTCAATAAACGAGATCTCCCCGCAAACCTCGCCCGGACCGATCCCAGGAGAAGTGACCGGGCTTGGCAATTGCACCGATGCCGTACCTTTCAGCAGCAGGTACACTCCGTGCGTTCGCTTCCCCTTTTGGACGATGGAATCGCCCACCTTGAATTGCATGCGGGCCGCTTTATCCGCGATCAGGGCCCAATCATTCGGGGTGAGATACACCAAACCTTGCTTGGCGGCGGAGAGTGCAGACACATCCTGCTGCTGACTTGCCTTCGACATGGCGCGCTAGCTCGATATCCCGGAGAGATGCTCCGGCCGGTTGACAGATCGGTTGACTGAAAACAACGGATACAACGACAGAAACAACAGGGCAACCCCAGATTAGCAGAACGCCCGTCCGAGAAGCACACGCCGGAACCCGCGAAGGCACGAAGGCGATCAGGACAGGAATCGCAGCCTAGGCTCTAGACACCTGGGAGCCTGGCATTCTCTAGAAATCACTGAGGGGAAGGGAACAATGGGCTAGCGCCGCATGAGACGCAAAATCGCTCTCGCGTTATCGATTACATTCGGCCTATCGTGTCTTATCGGAATCATGGATGAGGCGAGTGTGAAAATAGCAAGGCTACTTCTGGCCGGCTTATTCACAGGAGTCATGGTGTCAGGACTTTTATTCGACTCATTGCGATGATGAAACCTCTGATCGCCGCACCCGCGGCGGCTTTACGGCAATACGCCTTCCGTATAGTTGTGGCGCCTTCGGGTGCCTGCTACGATCTTCCCGAAATTGCCACACCTCCCTTCGCCCCGGCCCTGAGAGAACCGGGGCATTTTTCTGCCTAGAGCGGGCAAAAGGAACCGACAGCAGCTTCTCCCGAGTGGGTGGTCTGATTTTCGACGCAGGGAATCTCTACGGCAATACAGCCGTCTGCCTTTACGGGCGGCATGGTCTTCGAAATCGTCCCGTAGCGAAGCGCGGAAACGCTACGCGGAAACGCTACAAAGACGGATTTGAGAATGGTGCGCCCTGAGAGATTCGAACTCCCGACCTTCTGGTTCGTAGGCAGTCGAACGGCTTAGTCAGTCCAACCCTCCGCATTGTTAATAAAAATTAATGGTTGTAAATAGCTGTTGCTTTTCATGTACTTACGGGCGTATTCTGTCCTTGTGCTTGAGCGGAGGCGGACACGTCATGATTAACCAAAAGGTAGCACAATTAACCAAAGTTAATCCCTGTGGTAGCACGCCAGTAGCACGAAAATTCAATTTCACCAAACGGGATTTAGATGCGCTGCCCGTTCCAACGAATGGCCAGCGGGCTTACTACTACGACA
>DASRRV010000086.1:0-4694 GCA_035695545.1 Candidatus Sulfotelmatobacter sp.
GCGAAGGAAAGGGGAAGCGGGTATGTCGAGGAGCAGGCACACAGAGGCGCAGATCATCGGGGTGTCGAAGCAACTAGAAGCGGGACGTAAAGCGGAAGACGTGGCGCGGGAGGCAGGCGTTTCGAAGCACACGATCTACGCCTGGAAGGCAAAGTAGGGTGGGATGGATGTGAGCCAGGCGCAGGAAGCCAAGCAACTGCGAGACGAGAACACGAAGCTGCGGAAGCTGGTAGCGGATCTAAGTCTGGACAAGGAAGCGCTGCAGTCGGTGATCCGAAAAAACGGCTGGAGCTCGTAGCGCTGAAGGCAGCTATCGAGCAGGTGCAGCAAGAGTACGCCTTCAGCGAGCGGCGAGCCTGCCGGGTGATGACGATGGCGGTGACGAGGTATCGTTACCGGCCGCAGCGAACGGATGAGGCGTTGCGGACGAAGCTGGTGGAGTTGGCGCGGGCTTTAATAGGGCATTGCGCCGCGGATCGCAGACCAGCACTCGCGGCACCTGGGGTTGCAACAGATCGTACAGCCAGCTCGCCCAGGCCCCTTCTTCCCAGGTCCCATGCAGCTCGCCTCGCAGACCTTGCAGGAACTGCAGAATGCTGCTGGCTTTGGTTTCCACGATCGATTCCATCACCAACTGGCCACTGCCACTCCGCACCGCGATCACCATCGCTTCCTTGTGCCCGTCCATGCCGATATACTTGATGTCGCCACTCATTCAGTTGCCTCCTGGGGGGAGAGATCATTCGCTTCCAACGGAGTCTTGCCCTCAAGCTACAGTGCCATTGTTTCCTAGCTTTTCCTAGCTTCCTTCTGTCACCCAACAGTCCTCGACTCGATATTTACGAGGCCGCTCTCTCATAATGCATTGATCTCTGAGCCGCAAAAAGCCGCCGCTTGGTAACATAGATGAATGCAAACCGTGTTCGAGGCAACGGGTGGTAACGACGGCCTGCGCCGTCTTGCCGACGCCTGGCATCGTCGGGTAATGTCCGACGAGGTTGTCGCTCATGCGTTCAGTCACGGCTTCCACCCCCAACATGTCGAGCGACTCGCCGCTTACTGGGCGGAGGCACTGGGTGGGCCGACCATGTATTCCGATGCCGATGGAGACGAGACCACCGTCGTCAAGATGCACAGCGGGAATGGTGAGCACGATGAAATGGATCGCCGTGCGATTGCCTGCTTCGACTTGGCTTTGGCCGATATCGGACTAGCCCACGACGATGGTTTGCGACAAGTGCTGCACGATTACTTCGCTTGGGCGACCACCACAACGATGTCCCGCTACCACCAGTCCGCCGATGATGTGCCTAAGGGCCTCAGCATTCCACACTGGTCATGGGACGGACTCCAGAAGTAAGACTCCACAGCCGACCGGCACCACACTGGTGTTGGTCCCAACGTCGAAGCTATTCGGCACTCGATACGTTCTTGTCCAACGCGACTACCAAGATCACTACGATCCGCAATGTGCCGGCGTAGGCCGCATACCAAAACGCCTCTTGCGCCGCCGTCACTCGCTGAGGACTCAGGACCACGAGCGCTCCCGTAGAGCTGGCATGCATCAACTGGGCCAGTCCCACGCTTGTGGTGTTTGTATAGTTCCATCCGATCAACACTCGTACGGCCGCCATAGCCGCTGCAAACGCGAGGAAATAACGAAAACAATAGGAACCGTGTGGGGTAGCGGTTCCCAGGTAATCGATAACGGGCAAATGCCAGCATGCCCACAGCACTCCTAGCAAGACACTCGACATCAGCGCATTTGCTCTCCTGTAGTCTCCGTATTCCCGGCCTAAGAAAAGTCCTCTTGACAGGGTGTAAAGCGTACTTTACATTCTAAATGTCAAGCATGCTTGACTTGGGAGGGTTTGATGGACGCCAATGCAAAACGCTACTTAAGAGAATTCCTCAGCTCAATGGCTGCCTACGCCGTCATGGTTCCGGTCTCGATCTGGCTGCTCAAAGGGCACGAACACTCCCCTGCGCGCTTTCTTTTTGCGGTGCTGCCGGTGATTCCGTCGGTCTTCGCGATGTGGGCCGCAATCCGCTTCTTCCGCGGGCTCGACGAATTGCAGCGTCGCATCCAGTTCGAAGGGGTGGCCTTTGCATTTTTGGCGACGTGCCTGATCTCGCTCACCTGGGGCTTCCTGCAGAACGCAGGCCTGCCGCACGCCGATGTGATCTGGGTAACGCCACTGCTGATTTCGGCGTGGGGGCTCGGTCTCGGGATCGCTTCGCGGAGGTACCAGTGAAGAACCGCGTGCGTGATCTGCGGGCGCAAGTGAACTGGACCCAGGCCGATCTCGCGGAAAGACTTGGGGTCTCGCGGCAGACGGTCAACGCGATCGAGACCGAGAAATACGACCCCAGCCTGCCGTTGGCATTCAAGATCGCGAAGATATTTCGCAGACCGGTGGAGGAGATCTTCAAAGCGTAGTGGAAGGGTATACTGCTGGTGGGCATGAGATCGGTATTTCTTCTACACTCGTGTCTGCGGGTCCGCTGCAGGGCGTGCCACCGGCGCTCTGGTAATGACCGACTTTTTCAACACCCGCGGGATTTTTCACCAATTGAGTCCTTTCACCTGTCTTTGATTCGAGTGGCCGTCAGTTCAATCGTGAAGCTGCTGTTGCCATGGGAATCGTCGATCCGGCTGATGACCGTTGGTTTGTCGAGTTCAACCGTGACAAGTACTCTGCTTCGCAGTAGTGGGGCAGCCCCGATTTCCGCTCCACGCATAGTGTCACTTGAAAATGCCGTTTCGACTGTCAGTTCCAGCGTGCGCTCATGCTCGGCGAGAATACGGCATTCGATACCACGGGCGTTACTAGAATCGGGCGGCACTTTGGTTTCGGACGCAGGCGCACTTGGAACCTGTGCGGGTGCCTGTCCTCCAACACTCATTCTGGCGGTCTGGCGTGCCTCACTCACGAAAGAATAGAGACGTGAGTGCAACCTCTTGTCACCTTCCGACTCCTGGATTTTGAGATCGATGCGATACCCGAGGCCACCGAATCTCCTTTTGTCCTTGTCGATCTCAGCGGCCAGTTTTTCGGCCATCGCCACTTGCTCTGCCGTACCTTCGATGATAATGATTTGCGATCCCATGATCAGTTGGACCCGTTGAATCTCAGCGATGGCGCGCATCGCGTTCACGACATCCTGCATATCGACGGGTTGCGAGACATTTGAAAAATAGAGGACTTTCTGAACGCACGAGGGGACTTCACAATGCGTTTTCGAGAACCTAGCGTTGCTGTCGTCTGTCGTCTGCTCCGATGGAGCGCTCATGGCTGGTTTCTTCGCAGTCCCTTCCTGCGCGAAGAGCCGCCCGGAGGGAAGCATCGCGGAGATTAGAAGCAAGGTTGCAAATCGAGTTCGGGGGCGCATCGCTTTGACCTCTCAACTGAGTCTGCTTTTTGACTAAAGACATTTTCTCGGTCTGACAGTCGAACGTGCTAATCAAACTGTCTTGCGAATGATAACTGCTGAAACCGGGCCTTAGCGCAAGTTTCCGACCAGCTTGCGCTCGCTGGTGATGCCGTACAAATAACCGATCAGAAGCATGCGCAGCCGCAACTCAGGATCAATCGAGGGCCGCCCCGTCTCACTGTAGCTGTCTTTCAGCCGCTGCCGCACAAACTCGAAACTGATGTGCGGGTCGATCAGCCGCAGCAGATGACTCTCAGGAACCTGATCTTCCAGGCGGAAGGAGTAGAACAGCGCCTCGGAACGAGCGTGGCTTCCCATCATGATCAGCAGGCCTCCGAAGATCGAAATCCACCGCAGCATGGCATCCCCAACTTCTAACATGCTTCTGCTGAATCTCATCCTGCTAATCGACGTGACTTTTTCAACACCCACTTCCCATTACACTCATCTGGCCCGGTCAAAACGTGTAGCGGCCTAATTGCAGCGTCGATTGTAGCGGTCATCCCAATGGAACTAGACTGCGCCATGTGGTGTCGATCTTGTTTGGGCTGCTGGTTTAGATGACATGCTGCTGTAAGAATAGCGCGAATGAAACGGCGGATTTCTTCGTACTACAACGGTGACTTCTGGATCCTCGCACTCGTGATGATCGTGATCTTAATTCTCTTTCCGTGGGTGCACATGAACCTCCCTGCCCCGCCACCGGCAAATGGAACAAATTAATTCTGGCGGAATTGCGGCAGATCATCTCGGAAATGCTATGCCTTGGCCGTCAGGTCAGCCCTCTCTGTGATTTTTACGTAGTCACTAGAAACAATCCGGGCAGACAAAAAGACCCGCCGCAAGTATGATGTACGCGCCTCAAACTTAGGTGTCTTCTCTAGCATCTATCCCGATGTGCTCACGTTGGGCATAGCGGCTCCTTGCGAAACGAGACAGCAGTCCGCTGTGAATAAAGCATCCGTTATGTCCCCGTCCCCTACCAATGGCCATAATCACCGCATTCGCATTCTTGTAGTAGATGATTACCAGCCGTGGCGACTGTGCGTCTGCTCCATGCTCGAAACGCGGCCGGAATTAGAGGTGGTGGGCGAGGCGGCGGATGGCTTGGAGGCGGTACGACCTGGGCAGCCGTCAGATCGGAAAGGTGCGCCGGCCCAGTTCCAAAACGATGCGTCAAGAACTTCTTGATGAGGGATACATAGTTGGCCACCGTCGTTGGGGCGAGCACACGCTCCTGCTGAAGGTACCAACTGAAA